>NZ_JACA01000001.1 GCF_000520995.1 Aquimarina macrocephali JAMB N27
TTAGTCGGTCGAGAGCATCATAACTGTATTTATAATATCTCTCTACATTGTCATTAGCAGTCTTCCATTTAGCCTCTGATATATTACCATTAAATAGTGCTTTAGCTCCGTGTTGAGGAGTGTTGTAATTAATAGTAAAATCAAACAGATCATTATCATTCTGGCTATCGTTATTAATACTCTTTAACCATCCCCTTACATTGTATTTATAATTTACGTCCTGTAATCCTCCTCCAACTTCTTTAGTGATTAATTGACCTAAAGCATCGTAAGTATTAGATACAATAGTTTCAGGAGTTTGATCATTAATCGTTTGGGTTTGATCTTTTAGTCTACCCATATGATCATAAGTAAACGTATCTACCGTAACAATAGGTGCGTTGTTTCCTTTGGTATGAGTAGATTTTATTCTCTCCACTTTTCCTACAAAATCTAGCTTACTTTCTACAACATCACTAGTATTCAGATATTCATTCTTACTAGCTACATAAATAGCTCTTCCTTTCTTATCATAATAAGTAACAGTAGTAATCCAATAGTTAGTATTTAATACACGAACTTTGCTACCTGTCAGTAGAGTCTTAGTCTGATTAGAAACGGCTTCCCCATCTACAATATTAGGATTGGTTAGCCCATCAATATCAAAGTTATAATCATCGTAATAGTTGATGGTAAACACCTTATAGATACTTGTTGGATACGTCTCATTAGAATAGTATAAAGTAGTCCCACCAACAGCAATAGGAGAGGTTAGTTTGTGCTCAAACTGTGGCAGTGTAGTATCATCTTGTGATGTTGCGTTGTTAGTTCTACCTTGTATTACTCCTCTAAGGCTGCTATTAATTACCGTTCCTGTATACAATACCCTTCCAAAAGCATCGTACTTAGTAAATAACCACTGATCAAAAGTTTTACCAGTTATTGACTTTCTTAGACTAGCGTCTTGAGTAAGGATAGGTTGATCCAACTTATTATATACAATATACTCCCAATCTTTACCCGGAACTCTCTTTTCGATTAATCGGTTTCTGTGATCATATCTATACTGATAGCAAAGTTCTTTTAGCTCAGTTTCATCAATACCGTCAGCTACATTTACCTTAGGAGGGATTACATAAGTGAGATTTCCAAATCTATCATATACGTAGTAAGTGTCGTGTCCTGATCCTGCATTAAAAGCTCTTTTTAAAACAACTCGACCCTGCTTATCTTTATATTCTTTAACAGTACGATTATTACTATCTGCTGTAGTCCAATTCTCATCATGAGTAATTGTAATGTATAACTGATTAGCATCATAATAACCATCCTGAACCAAACTAGGTTTCTCTGTATCACTTGGATTTGCAAAGACTACCTTATGATATAATATCTCGTTAGTCTTATTAGTATACCAATCTGTTTTAATAGTATGATCTGCATCACTATTCCTATTAGCTTTCCAAGCTGTACCCGGAGCACCTACTTCTGTTACTCGGTTAAGTGGTGAAGGTTCAAAAATACTCTCAGAATACGCATTAATATTTTGGAGCGAAACGCCTGGGAAATCACTTTGGTAATTATCTCTGTAATACTGGTTTATGTCTACGTTTACATCAACTTCTTGGTAACTTCCCGTAATTTCGGAAGATTCAAAAGGTAAATATTGTTTGTCCTGTCTGCCATAGGCATCATACTTAATATGGGTCACAATATCTTTACCATCTCGCGAGGCTTTGATTGCTCTTTCCTGAATAGGCCTACCCAGTCCATCAAAATAGGTCACACTTTCTATGGCTCTGTCTATATCATTGATATTAGAGCAGTTTACATTTTCCAGTTCTGCAATGGTCATCCCCACTTGAGGAACTGTGGTATGTACATAGTTCTTATCAGATAGTACTACCTGGGCCTGAAGATTCCATCCCAACAGTACTAATAGTATATATATAAATTGTTTTTTCATGTCTTTTGTTTTTAATAGGATTACCACTGTTCACCTGTATTCCCTCCACCATCACCACCGCCAGAGGATTTATTTACAATAATCGGCATAGTTTTTAATACGATTTGTCCGGTTCTAGAATCAGTATATTTTACACTTAACTCATACTCTCCATTCTCACTCATTCCTGCTGTATAACTCGATCCACTCCCTACATTACGTATCCATGAGGGGTTACTCATTCTCCATAGTTTCCACTGTGTTCTAGTATAGTGTCCTGAACCACCACTCACTCCTGTGATCCTAAAAGTTTTACTTGGATTTGAATTGTTAAGATGAGCAGAACCTGGACTCACACTAATACTCATAGGGTTGTAAGAGTATATAGTAAAACTTCTCTCTTTATAATGTCCTGAAATTCTATTATCTAACACACGAAACTTAATAGTATATGTACCTGCACTGGAGAAGTTTTTAGAGAAATTAGCACCTACCGCGCTTTGAGCTACATTATTGACAAACCATTGATATCCCTTATATCCTGACCCTCCACCAATGCCACTGGTGGTGAAATTGATAGTGGTGCCTTTTACAATATAAGTCTTACTGGCACTAAGATTTGGAGTATTTAAAGGATTATAGGAGTATACGGTGACACTCTTTTCTTTATAATGCCCGGGAATCCTGTTATCCAGTACACGAAATTTTACCGTATAGGTGCCTGTTGAAGCAAAGGCATGTACCAGTTTTGTTCCTGTATAGGACTGTTTGCTATTGTTGATATACCATTCGTACCTTCTGCTACCAGATCCTCCTGCAATGCCAGAGGTCGTAAAAGTAAGTGTAGCCCCTTTAAGGAAGTAAGTATAATTAGACGATAATCCTGGGGTAGCAAGTGCATTATAAACATGTACTGATGTATTCAAACTTGATGCAGCATGTGAAGGAATTATATTATCAATAGTTTTAAAAGCTATTGTATATGTTCCTGTGGTGGGAAAATTATAAGAATATGTTGTTCCTGTAGCACCATTCTGTTTTACATTATTTACATACCATTCGTATCTACGAGAACCAGAACCACCACCTATATTAGGAACTGTAAAAGTTATATTCGTTCCTTTTATAATCTGAGTGCTTGAAGCACTTATTACAGGTACATTTAACGGGTTGTAGGCGTTAATTGTTTTTATGGGACTAGTTTTTGTCTTTCCACTTTCATTGTCAATCACTTTAAAAATAACGTTATATTTTCCTGCTGTACTGGGATTGTATCTTAATGTAGTTGCTGTAGAAGCTTGTTTAATATTGTTTACAAACCATTCGTATCTTAAGTTACCCGTTCCTCCTCCTACGTTAGAGGCATTAAAATCAACATGAGTTCCTTTTACAACATGTGTATGGTTTGCACTTACTGTAGGTACATTGATAGGCGGATAGGCTACCACAACACTTATTGTTTTACTTACCCTATGTTTGGTTTGAGTGTTGTACGCTATTATGGATACAGCATAGGTTCCTTCAGCACTAAAAGATTTAGTAAAACTTGTACTACCATCACATTGTGCTTGTGCTCCATCAACACTCCAGGTATACAGATCAGCACCTCCATTTCCCGAAGTAGTAGCTGTAAAAGTAATCGTTTGATTAGGTTGAAATGGTCCAGAACCCGAAAGATTGATAATCACATCTCCTAAAGCGTCCGTTTGCTGTCCATGATAGTTATAATTGATCTTTTCTACAATTTTATCATCATTATCTATGATATATTGTAAGCGATTAAAATCATCATACTTGTAATAGGTAGTTTGCCCTTTAGGGTCAGTTTCACTGCTTATTCCTACTAATGGATCATATGTATAGGTCGTCACCATAGCATTGGGTAAAGCATCTCTAAGGTTTTGTAACGCTTCTCTAAGGATTTGCTCTTTACAAGTAGCTGCTGTACAATGGTCTATATCTGTGTTTGATTTTGCTTTTAAATCTGCTACATAAGGCATTACATCTGCGTAGGTTGCGTTCTCAATCCTGGCAATAGGATACATATCCTGATACCCCCATATATATACTATGTGACTACCATTCGCTTTAGCAACCTCCAGAGGGTTTCCTTTATAATCATACTCATAAAATTGTATTCTGTTTTCAAAAGGGTTCACTAGATTAAGATTTCCTTTTAGAGTTTTTACAAACTCAGGCAGTACAATGTTATTACTCCAATCCTTAAACGTCTGAAGCTGAGTTTCTTTCGACACAATAGTTCCTTGAGAATTTTCAACAATAGTTTCAGTTTGTATAGGTTCCGCAATACGGTGCTGAGTAATTAGTTTATTAATTGCCGGAGTTTTTATTTCTATGTCTTGAGGATATGTTGTTTTAACGATTACCTTGTCGTTTTCACTGGTGGTAGTTTCAGTTCGTGTTGCCTGTAAATGATCCGGGTTATCATAAAAATACTTAGTTGTTGTACTTATAGGGTTTTCTCCATTTTGATCGTATTGTTCCTCTGTAGTAGAATCGAGATATGACCAATAGGAATTGGTAGAATATTCCATAACATCTAAATTTTCAGGAGGAAGATTATTAGTAGTATCACCTGAACAAAGCAAGTCAAACTTCTTATTAATCGTATATCCGTATACTTTTTTAGAATATCTGTTATCCAGCTTATATGTATTAATCGTTTGCTGTAAAGCAATAAAACTATTAGCACTTCTTTTCTTAAAAACAGTTTTACGTTTTAACAGACTAT
The DNA here is from genome assembly GCF_000520995.1 of Aquimarina macrocephali JAMB N27. GTDB lineage: Bacteria > Bacteroidota > Bacteroidia > Flavobacteriales > Flavobacteriaceae > Aquimarina > Aquimarina macrocephali. The sequence continues at coordinate 4,677 of NZ_JACA01000001.1, forward strand.
TATCCCAACCTAAATTTACCCAGGCAGACGATTCTATATAATCTCCTAATAATGGTCTTCCCTGATGGTCATCATGAATGATAAACTCGTTTTCTTCTCCTCCGTTTTGAAAAGCATCACCACCATGACTTACTGTAACATATTTATAGTACACAGTACCAATACCCGGAGCGTTAAATAATTGTCGTACTGAATTAGAATGCAAAGTAGCATAATAGTTATCAACATAAGTACAGCCAACGGTACAAGGAACTCTAACTGTTTGTTTAGAAAGATAGTAAGGTCTTTGTAGTGGAGCGGCAGAAGATTGATGTAGAGATTCTTTCTTTCCATAATAATATCGTGTGACTATAGGAAGGCTATTTTGATTTTCAAAAGACTTAACCTCTTTTATTCGCATTCCGGCTACTTCTTTATTTATAAATTGAGTAGTTATAGGCTGATTATAGTACTTTACATTTAATTCTGCTTCTGTACACCAGCCAGAAGGACTTAACTTTATAGTATATGTATGGCCTTGTTTGAAATCTACATAATAACGATTATTAGAATTATTGTTATTGTAAATTAAGTGGTCTCCTACAATATGAAAACCAGATTGTCTCTCTTCTAAAATATCAAGCTTGTTCCCAGTTTGATCATCTGTAATAGTAATTGTAGCTTCAGGATCTTTTACCTGCGAGCTACAATCCGTATCGTTAAAACGTACAAATACATGTAATGTAGCTCTATGATCTGAAGGGATTGTTACAGTAGTCTTGTATGTGTCATTAGCAGGAACGTTTGTTTCTCCCATCTTGGAGGAGGCTTCTAAAGCTAAGAGGCTCATGTGCTGTGGATATATCGTTTCTTCCTGCCATACTGTATTGGCTTCATAATTTAATTCGTTAAACCCTTTAGTTGGATAATACACTTTTTTTAACAATCCTTTTTGTGCATAAATTGGATCAAAAGATTTATCAGCTCCTATATTATGCACACGGAACTCGGAACGAATAGAATTGCCTAAAGTTTTAGGATTAGGGTAATAATGTTGATTACTGAGTTTACCATTATAGTATCCCCAATGATCTTGTGCAGTGGATAACCTCTCAATCAACCCCTCCGGATCAAGATATTCAAAAGCATAGTTCTTGTTAGGATCTTTAAAACCTACCTGCTTTAAAAACACCCTGTTCTTTGCAGTGGTCAAATACTCAAAATTAAAACTTTCAATATTGGTATTGGAGGCATCAGTAATTGAGAGTCCAGAGATAAAACTATAACCGGGATTACCTAATACACTATTACTGATATTAACTTTTCCGTTGACAGAAGAATTGCTTTGTATCCGAATCAGTCTCTTACTATCCGTTTTAACATCGAGGCTTTGTACCGGATTAGAAGTATATCCTGCCCCAGTACCTCCTCCTCCGCTGGTACTACAGGTATTCTGATAAGTTGGAGTCGCTACAGTTAAAGATTCTGATTTACTTGCCTCATAACTTAAAGTATAATCATCATAGATAAACTCAACTACATCTCCTTTAGGATGAGTAATCTTTGATATAAACCAACTGCTGGTTACAGGGACATTAGGGGTATGATTTCCACTTGATCTGTTGACAGAACGCTCTTTATCCAAAAACAAATAAGTAATACCATCAGAAGTCGTTATTTTGAATCCTGTTTGAACTCCAACAGTATGCTTTTCAATATGGATATCCTTATGAGGAACTAAAACAATCTCTCCGTAATTGTCAAAAACAAATTTACCTGAGTACCCCATAAAGTTATAGGTAAACAAATCCGTTTCTGTATCAATATCTTTACTACCTCCTTTACGGAAAAAATCATAAGCTAAAGCCCCTAAACCATTTGAATTGTGAATATCTTCTTCAGGATAAATATATTCTCTGAGTTCATCTGATTTGTCCCTAACTATTCTTGTAATGACTCCTCCTGCGTTTAAACTCCAACCCAACCCTACATTTGAAGGCATCTGGTCTACTTTAATCCCATTACTATTATAACTTAATGAAATGGGTATAGATAGGCTACCTGCCTTATAATTATATATAGGAATATGGATTTGAGGAGTGCCTGTAAACATCCCAACAGGGACCTGACCATATTTCCCTAACTCGTAAGCCGTAGGGGATGGTGGTGTGATTTTTGGCAGTTCTTGAGCATAAGAACTAACCCAGACTAATAGCAAGGCTATTAGAAGCATTTTTCGTATCATAATTGATTTGTTTTATAAAAGATTAGTGTATTACCGTTTTTCTGGTATAAGCCTATAGTGTATCAATGTGGTAATAGAGAGAATACACGCTTGATATTGATAGAATATTGATCCTTTTTTGTTTTCATAGTTAGATAATTTATATAGTTAATACTTAAGTACTCCAAGTGCAATAATAAAGCACACGAGTTTCATTTTTCGGGACTGGGTAAAAAAAGTTGAACGTTTTTTTGTTTGTGTCTTCTACCATAGTATACATCTCATTAACCGGAAGTTTATTGGAGAAGAAACCGCATTTAAATCCTACCGATTCTGCATAATAATACTGCTGTGAAGAGGTATCAAATTCTACTGGGGCATTAAGCTGTTTCATGATAAAAAGGGTACGGTATAGTTTGGTTTTAGAGATCTTTAATTTTGCTGCCAGTTCCATAGGAGATCCGGTAGCATTAAGACGGATCAGTTGATCGATACGTTGTATCAATTCAATTTGTTTTAACATGATATTCATAACTCTAAAGTTTTTCGCATTCATTAAAAAAATCATAGCTATAGCCATAAGCAGGTGTTCACTATCGGTGGATTATGGGAAGCGGGGCTTGATGGTTTGGGGAAACATCAATAATGAGGTCAGTCATAATAGTCTACATCATAGAGGTCATCATCTTCTTCAAACTCTTCATCCTCATGCCAAATTTTATCATATTCAACACGGTCAACTCCCAAAGGATAGTTATGTCTGGTTTCATAGTGTGGTTCCTTACCTTGTATTAGCTTATCTTGCAACATCTTTATTATTAAAGAGATAGATGTCACAACTATAGTAGAGAGAGCTAATAGTATAACGGTTTGTTGTACTGCTTTTTTCATAAGTCAAATGGTTTTTGTGATATCATGTACAAAAGCATATATTTTAGCATAGATCATCACCTGTTTTGGGTTATCGTTTAAAAGTTGGTACATAAACTCACCAGTATCAATATGCAATGCTTTTAAAATGCCATTGAGCGTATCTGGTGGTATATCATTTATATCGTCTGGTAACATATTTTCTTAATTAAAAAAGGATACAAGAGCAACCTCAAAAGATGGGGTATGTACACAAACTCAACTTTAATTATGATTTGGATTACTCCTGTTTTTCCTTTTATGCAAGTAGGCAACACATACACCTATGGTTGTTTACTGTTCGTTTTTTAGATTATTGTTTTTTTAATAAGAATACAGGAGTAGCACAACGCAATAGTTTTCTATACGGCTACATATTATAAATGGGGTACTATGTAATTGTGAACATACTCCCATATTCCTTTTGTACTTTTTTGAAATTATGACGATAGAAGTGTGAGTACACCCAAGTTTGGGAAAGGATATTTTAAAATATTTTTTTAGCTATAAAAAGCTAAACTGGTTTTAGTTGATCAATTTATCTCATAGGCTTTTGATTTGTGGCTTCTGACTTTTACATTTAGAATTCGTTATTCAGTGTTCATTTTGATATCTGGATGTTGCACAGATATGAGAAATAAGCATGGCTGTTCATAAAAGAAATGACTACCCTTAGTAATTACATTATGAAGCAATACCATGCTTATATGACTGCTATAGTACCCGATATCTTTTTGGGTTACGCAAAACTCAACTTGAATATATTTTCATTGATGATAGACTTTTAGTTAGTGTATTCATTTTAATGTATTGTATTCCGAAGTGAGGCGAGATATATACTGTTTCTTGTGAGTATAAAAATTCTGGCTCGACATATGACCTGAATAGCATGCTCCGGCGTAATATCTTTTTTATATAGTTTTATTGCCCATCTATAAATGATACTTTCATAGCATTTACCTTCTTCTCTACATTTTTTAAAATCAAGCATATCCATATGTAGATATTGTACAATATGGGAGATGAATTTTTTTTGATATTTGTAATTCTTCTTATTTTTCATAGTTATTTTGGGGTTTTAGATAAGATGTCTTTTAAACACTCATAGGGTTTTCCTTTTTTTATTTTGTGATTAAAATTTTTAAGATTGATTTTAAGTCTTTTAAGATTGATTTGGCTACTTCTGTATTCACCTTGCGATCTCCTTTAGCTATTAGAGAAACATATCTTCCAGATTTACCATACTTTCTGCCTAATACAGAATGAATACCTCTCAGAATTAATAGTTCTTCTTTAGTAAAATTTTGCATACATTTGTTCTGATATCGGAACAGAACAAATATACAAACTTTTTTAAACTAATCAAACTTTTTAAACTTATTTTTTTTGCACAATGGAAGGAAAAAGCAAAGACAAAGGCCTGATTGAAGATTTACATAAATTAATTGAAGAGAAAAAAGAAATTGACCGAATATCTTGGGATAATTTGGGTGATCTTATCGGGTATTCGGGTGTTGGATTAAAGAAGGCATTAAAAATTAGGAGTTTGTCTCTAACAAAATTAGAGGAAATTATAATAAAACTAGGGTTAATAAAAGAAGCAACAAATTTCGGATTAAAAATATCTGGACGTAAATCATATGATTTAAGTAACAAAAATGAGAATTTGAGAAGGGTAACTTCTAAGGACAACATAATTAAAAATGAGGAGGATTTTAACCGATTAGAATCATTGTGTTTGTCAAATTGGGAAGCTCTAATGAAAAGAGATAGTTTTAAAGATAAAGTAGAGCTAACAGCTATGAAAGATATTAATAAAATACTGGATGAAAGATTAGCAATAATTTTGAAAAATTTGAAGCAATAGATTTTTTTTATGGGAAATTACAAGGGAGTAATTTCCCCATTAACTTAGAACTATAAATATCCGACAAAATCATATTTCTTAAAACATTTATACTGACACCTTGATTAATTATTAATATTGCTTTTTTCGAAAATTCATCATTCTCTTTTTTGATATCCTCCTTAATATCTTTCTTGATTCGTTCCTCAATATTTTGAAAAACGTCTAAGTCAATGTATTTACTTTTATCTTTTAACTTCCTTAGAGCATCCTTCTGATTCATCTTGAAAACAATCTTAGATTTTTATTCAGTCTAATGAATCCAGATAATTGACTGTATCTACAGTATAATCTTTTTGATCTTCTTCAGGTAATTTATTAATATACTTATTGGATATGTATATTGAGATGTGGCGTACGGATTTTTTAATATTCTTAATTAGAATTTGATTAGTTCTAGTTAACTGTTTTGTAATAAACAATGTAATACAGAAGAAAATAAAAGCTCCCACGCTAAAGCCCGTGGCATATAAATGAAGCAACGGATCATCGACCTGCATCGTATGATCAAAAGCCCAATATACCTGAATGAAATAAATATAAATGGGCACAAAATAAAAGAACCTGAATGGTTTCAACATGGCTCCTATACATAATATAATAGGACCAATGCTTTGTGTGATCATCCAAATAAAAGTTTCTGGATTCCTATACCCAAAAGATTCAGTTAAACCAAAAGTAGTCACCTTATCTGTAAACAAAATAGCTACAGATAATACAACTAAAAAAGAGCCAAAAAGCCTTCTTATTATATTAACCTGGGTCGTCTCCCGGTCGAACAATATCTCCTTTATCCGTTTTGTATAAAGGAGTATCGAGTTCTTCAATTTCTGATGTTTCTTCATTGATTTCTGTTTTTTCGCAGGCAACCAAAGAAATACAAACCACACCTAGTAACAATAATAAATTTTTCATTTTGATAACTTTATAATTACACTAAAATAGCAAGAATTATAAAATCACGTGGCCTAAGCCAGAACAAAAATGAGCTGTATAAAAGGTGGGGTAGTTTGTCTTTGGTTGCTTTTACTTTAAAAGCGTAATATTATTATAGCAAATATATAAAGTATTGTTTATAAGTTGTATACGGAAAAACCACAAACTTTTATACAAACTTATCAAACTATTCTAACCAAAGCTGTTAGTATTAATTCTAATTGTTAATTAATTGAAACTATATTGTGGATACAATCGTACAGTTTTTGGTATCTAGACAAGTGATTGTAAAATAATATATGTTAACTTTGTTATAGAAATGAGGATATACATAGGTATTTGTATACCAAAATTCTATACCCAATATCAAAAAAGAGGTAGGCAAAACCATAATAAAGATACCAATCTAAGCAACTGCCAATAAAAGCAGAGCCAATGCAAATCACTGTACTGACTGTCAATACAACAGAAGTATGGCTACTTTACAAAAATGCTTAATCATAAAGATGATGACAAATTCATTGAATTAAAAGAGGTATGTAAAAAAATTAAATCTACTGATATTCGTACAGCAATAAATTGGTGTAAAAAAACAGGGATTCCTATCATTACAAGAGGTAATAAAAAACTAACGTATCGGTTTTTGGTAGAGATCGAATTAGATAAAGATATAATACAGTTTCTGCAATCAAAATATCCAAAGTCTTGGAAAAAAATGTATCTGCTCTATATTAAAAATGACAAATTCGAATATATTCTAGAAACTCAGGACAAAAGAATATAAAACCATTAGTTATAGATTTTTCACAATGATTGGATACCTCTGTCCTGCTTCTTTGAAACAGAATGAAAATTTAGGTTGCTTATTTAGCTGATGGATATATATGATCAAACAAGTTCTAAAAGTAAGAACCGATTTGTCCTTGGGTTTATGCTTCTAAAACTATTGGTTATCTTTTAAATTCAATAGGTAGTCCCTCTCAATTAAGCATATTTCTATATTATGGAGAATATCACAGACATCAATCTTAATCATTCATTCCGCCTTCAACAAAATTTATATACTAACTTTAAAAATATATAGTAACTTAGCAATTAGAAAAATTTAGGCAAGACGGCCGCTACAAGCCGTGCATAATATAAACCGCTGTATTGACCGACGCTACAATCGGATTTATGGTTACTTAATGAATAATGCTTAATTTAAAAAAAGATGATAAACTCATCGAGTTAAAAGAAGTATGTGAAAAACTAAAATTTAAAGACATTCGTACCGCTATCAAATGGTGCAAGAAAACAGGGATACCCGTTATCCCCAGAGGGAAACAGAAGCTTACTTATAAATTTCTTGTTGACATAGAATTAGATAGAGATATTGTGAAATTTCTTAAATCTAAATATCCAAAGTCCTGGAAAGAAATGTATACATTTTATCTTGACAATGACAAACGTGGATATGTGTTAGCAATAGAAGAATATAGAGCTTCTTCGAGAATCGAAGGAATAGTAAAGTAACTTGTTATTCTCTGAAATTAGAACTGTATAGATGATGCCTAAAAGTTTAAGATCTTTTCTAAGGCATCATCTGTATCTTTATGAATAAAATTTCCTTGATACCCAATAGTTGTTGTTAAATGTCCATGCCTGTATAACTTTTGCAGCATTTGAAGAGGCACTTTATCGCCAGCTATATTACCAAAACTATGCCTTGCAATATGATTCGTTATTTTTTTATCAATCTCTGCCAATTCAGCTATATCAGAAAGATTATTATTAAACTTTTTAGTTGCTGTTTTTATTTTTGCATACATATCTCTTGCGTCTTTGGCATTTGCATTTTTTAATTCAGGAAAAATATAATCGTTACCCTTTTTCTGATCTTTCCTATAAATTTCTAATATTGAAATAACTCTTTCTGGCAATTTAATCGAAACCACCTTGTTGTTTTTACCCATTTTATAATACAGCCTATCTTGTTTTATATCATTCCATTTCATTTTTAAAACATCTGCTATTCGTATTCCAGCCAGATAAAACGAAAAAAGAAATACATTTCTGGTATGCGCTATGGTTGTTCCTTCTTTTAAATCAAGATTTTCAATTCTTCGTATTTCAGATTCATCTAATCCTATTTTCAAAGTCTCAGGAAGTTTTATTCTAATTTTATCGGTTCCAAATGGATAATACTTTCTATCTACAACTCCCATTTTAATAGCTCTATTGTAAAGTAATCGAATCAATATCAAAATATTCATTATAGACCTTTCACTAACAGTTTCTTTCGCCTGTAAATGATACTTAAAACGGTTTAATAAAGTCTCATCGATCTCATTGAATGTTAAATCTTTATCCCCTACATAGGCGAGAAAATTATTTATCTTACTATTATCGGATATAGCTCTGTTATGCTTTTTTGCTTTTCTTAAATTTTCTACATGTTCATCTGCAAGTTGAAAGAAAGTCTCACCAAGTTTAACACCTTTTACTTCGTCAATAATTTGTCTTGCTGTAAATGTTTCATTAGATGACTCATATTCTAACATTAAATCTTCTATGGCATCATACTTTTTCCTGATGAGTCTGTTTAATTGACTATGTTTCGGATTAAGTTTAGTCACAGCTCTTTTTTCATCATTCCATTCAGCCTTATCCTTAAGGTTAGCCAGGTATAAATAATTTTGTTTCCGATCTTTTGTTACCCGTATTGCTATTCGATATGTTTTATCACCAGAATTATCTTTTTTGGGATGTAACACTACTTTTATTGTGGCCATGATGAATACTTTATTTGATTCAAATATAGCGAATAAATTCAATCAAAAGGTCATACATAGGTCATACTTTCTGTGTTTTTGAATAATTTACAATATCTTTTAAAAACACAAAAATCCTTTAAAATCAATACTTATAAGCACATTAAAGATTATTATAAGTTATTAGGAATCATAAAATAATAGACTTAGGATCTGGTGCCGCGAGGTGTGGGAGTTCGAGTCTCCCCACCCGCACTTTAACTTTTATTAAATAAATGTTAAAAGCTTCTTGTTTTTATGAAGCTTTTTTTGTTTGGGTACAGCATTTTGGAGACAAAATTTGTCTTAATATCAAATGCTTCTATTTGAATTTAATCTTTATAAGTTAGTAGATGAAATAATAAATTTTGCCAAATTACAATATCACTTCTTCATAAGAGGAGTTTATTATTATGCAATATAGCCGTAATTTAGACTCATAAAATACTTCCTTCAAAAGATTACAGCATATAAACTATACTCTTTATCGTGAGTCACGACAGCTTTTGTATCAAGAAATAACAATAATTTCAGTTTCTTGTCAGTCATATGTTTCGTTTGTGAGTTCAAAGAGGTTTTTCCTAGGGAATTAGGGGATCAAGAGCATACCCGTAAATATAACCACTTTTTTGCTGTAAAAACACCTTTAAATCCCCTGCTTTTATAACCAGATTGTTTGCGATCACTTTACTAATATCGGTTATACTGGTAACCAACTTACAATTGTCTTGATTTTGGGATTGGTTTGTACAACCTCTTTTTTCTATTGTTTCTTGCTAAAAAGAGAGCCTTACGACACCTTATATGAAAACACTTTATTAAACTTTTACAGTTTACTAATATCATTAATAAATCCTTATGAACTTGGGTTTGGTGACAAGAAACGTCTATAGTTCTTTTGAAAGATCAATTCCGACAACTTCTTCGTAATTTTTTATATTTTTACAATTAGGATTAATAGAGATATTTATTACAAACTCAAGGAAATAGGTTACGCTTTATTAAAGTAAATTTCTAAAAATCAATAACATATAAAAAATGAAAGCCTCTATACGCAGAACATATGGTTTGCCAAATAAGATTAGAATTGAAAATATAGAAAAACCTATTCCAAAAGACAATGAGGTTTTAATTAGAGTGAACGCAACTACTGTCAATCGAACTGACTGTGCAATCTTAACAGCCAAACCTTTTATTATGAGATTTATTTTAGGGCTATTTAAACCTCGGAGAGTAATATTAGGAACCGATTTTGCAGGTAAAGTTGTGGTAATAGGCAAAAACATTAAATATTTTTGTATAAATGATAGAGTTTTCGGCTTTAATGATATGGGTTCAGAATCTCAATCCGAATATTTAACATATACAGAAGATAACTTATTTTCTATTCCTGATAATATAGATAACAAACAAGCTGCTGCAAGTTTAGAAGGTGCACATTATGCATATACTTTCATTCATAAAGTAAATATCAAATCTGGTCAAAGAATTCTAATTAATGGAGCAACGGGAGGAATTGGTTCTGCCCTGATACAATTTGTCAAGCAATATGATGTAACAATCACAGCAACGTGCAATACTAAAAACATTAAGTTGATTGAATCTTTGGGTGCTGATAAAATATATGACTACACTAAAGAAGACTTTACAGAAGATAAGGAGAAATATGATTATATATTTGATACCGTAGGCAAAAGTACATTCGGTAAATGTAAACCATTACTAAAAGAAGTAGGTATTTATATATCCTCAGAACTAGGTCCTTATTCCCAAAATTTATTTTATTCAATAGGAACTTTATTTTTAAATAAGAAAGTAATTTTCCCCGCACCATATAGTACGCAAAAAACAATACCTTATATAATAGAACTTATAAAACAAGAAAAATTTAAGCCTGTAATTGATCGTAAGTATTCATTAGAAGATATAAGCTTGGCTTATGAATATGTGCTCCGTGGGGAGAAAACGGGAAACGTAATAGTTGAAATGTGAAAATCGCAATTTGGCGACCTTTATTGCATTAGAACCATGAATTCACTTTTAAGATAAATAATCAAAAATGAAATATTTTTTTAAGTATAATTGGATGATTAGAGAAGAATGGTTTTCAATATTGAAAAAAAATCCTCATAATGAATTTATTAAACAACGTACTGGAGGTGTGGGAAGCATATCATATACCTTGTTTCATATCATTACTACTGAGCATAATTGGATTTGTGATTTAAAAGGAATTCCTATATTAAATTTAGAATTTTCTTCTTATCAGAATGATTTAGATAAAATAATTGAGTTATCTCAAACACTTCATAGAGATGTTAAAGAATATCTTGAAAAATGGAATGATGGTTTAGAGTATAAAGAGCTAAAATTAACTGTGCCTTCTGGAGTGGTTCACTGTACTTATGGGGAGGCTTTAAGGCATATAATAGTCCACGAAATACATCACATCGGTCAACTATCAATATGGGTCAGAGAAATAGGTATGAAGCCTGTATCTGCCAATCTTATTCATAAAGGAATAATGCTGAATTCAAGTAAATAACACTATTCAAAAATGCAAAGAAAAGCTATAATAAATAGGACAAAAAAGCTAATTTAAAAGTGATTAGGAATATCTTTTTTCTTGGTTCAATCTCAATCAAACTTACAAAAGCCTGCTTTGTTGCCTGCACTACAGATAGTATAGGTAGAATCAATTTGTCTTTTTGTGAGATATATTTGAAAAATATGAAAGAAATAGTTTTTCTATATCTTTCATATTTTATATGTTTATCGCTCAATTACAGTTATGAGTATAGATGATCAAATTGAAAATAGGATAAGCAAAGCAAAAGAAGGAACTATTTTTTTTGCTGACGATTTTAGTGATATAGGTAGCCAAAGCGCTATACACACAACTCTGCATAGATTGGAAAAACGGAAAGTACTGTCTAGGGTATCTCATGGTATATATGCCAAACCAAAAGTAAGTGAATTGCTAAACCAAGAAATATTGCCTACAGCGGAAGAGGTTGCTTTAGCGATTGCTAAAAGGGATAAAGCTAAATTACTACCTTCAGGTAGTTATGCTCAATATGCTCTGGGCATATCTACACAGACACCCTTAAAGCTAGTCTATTATACAGATGGTAAAGCAAGAACAATTAAAGTGGGTAATAGAACCATACAGTTTAAAAGAACAACTCCAAAAAATCTGGCTTTAAAAGGTGAAGTGGGAAGACTTGTGGTACAAGCTCTCCGAGACATTGGGAAGGATAAATTAACTTCAAAAGAAGAAAAAAAAATATTAGAACTTTTGAAAAACGAGGATATTAAAGATTTAAAACATGATATAGCATTAGCACCACAGTGGATTGCGGAAATCATGCAAAAGCATTATAATGGGAGCAATAAATTTTTACAAACTAAAAACCAGTCAAAAAAAGGAAATATTTGAGGCTATTGGAAATCAAAAGGGAATTCCAGACTTTGCTGTTGAAAAAGATTGGTGGGTAGCACAAACTCTGAATATCATTTTTCAAATGGATGTGAAAGACCAATTACTCTTTAAAGGAGGCACATCATTAAGTAAAGCATGGGATTTAATTGAACGATTTTCAGAGGATATTGATTTAGCACTTAACAGAGAATATCTCGGTTTCGACTCAAGGCTTATTAGTAAAACTCAAGTAAGGAAATTAAGAGCTAAGTCCTTTGAATTTGTTACCACAACCTTTTACGAAGCATTACAAAAAGCTTTTAAACAATATGGTTTTGAAGATGTCACCTTTGATTTTGAAGATTTAGGCGATGGAGATCAAGATCCGGTATCTATTTTGGTGAAATATCCGCAAGTGGCAGAATATGACAAGTATGTACTTCCGAGAGTGAAAGTAGAATTGGGTAGCCGTTCTTTAATAGATCCTATTACCGAGTGTAATATAGTTTCTTTTGTCGGAAAGGAATTTCCAAATCGTCCTTTTGTAGATACCCCCATAACTATTCCATGTGTAAACCCTGAAAGAACGTATCTTGAAAAACTATTTTTATTACATGAAGAATTTCAACGTCCGGAAGACAAAATTAGAGTTGAAAGGTTGAGCCGGCATTTATATGATATCACTAAAATTTATAAAAGTGAACACAAGCCTAAAGCCTATGATAAGACATTAATCACATCAATTATTGAACACAGGAAACGGTTTAGTGGTATGAAAGGTGTAGATTATAATAGCCTTTATCCTCCGAACTTAAACCCTATTCCACCAGACAAATTTATCAAAGATTAGGAAGAAGATTATAAAACCATGCAAACTAACATGATCCCAGGTGATAGCCCTAGTTTTGAAGATATAGTGAATACAGTAAAAGAAGCAACTGAAGAGTACAACCAACAAAAATTTGAAGAATAGTTAAAAAAGCTGTCAAAGCTAAAAATGTATTTATAAATGATGAAGGTATCCCAATCCTTATCAAGACCAGATAATTGGCAGGACTTTGAAAGACTCTGTAAAAAGTTATGGGGCGAAATATAGAGCTGCCCTGAAATTATGAGAAATGGACGTTCTGGACAAGCACAAGCTAGAATAGACGTCTATGGAATACCTTATGGTGAAGATTCCTATCTTGGGATTCAGTGCAAAGGGAAAGATGAATACACCGCAAAGCAGCTTACAGAAAAGGAAATTCAACAAGAAATCGAAAAAGCTAAAAATTTTGAACCTAGCCTAAAGAAAATGTATTTCGCCACAACGGCAGTGAGGGATGCAAGTGTTCAGACTATTATTCAATAAAAGCTTCATAACCAAGCTTTTTTCGAGCTAAACTAAATGCGCCTTTGGTCACTTCCTTTACAGGAATCTCTTTGTTTAAAATGACTTTAAATAAATTATCTAATTCAGCTTGAAGGGATTTGATCAGAAAATTAATCAGTAAGAAAAATACTTTTTCAAATGTCAAAATTCGTTCCCTAGTAAAGTCTGTTGAATTAATTTTGTGACTGAAAATAAACGCTTTAGAATTCAATTTTTTTTTCAAACTTTGGATAAGTTCGAATGGTTCTTTGATGTCTTTTCATCATTTATATATGTTTGTTGATACTCCTAAATATACGATATAATTAATTGACTAACAAGAGTAAAACCCTTAACTAAACGACATTGGAGTTCAAGTCTCTCCGCCCACACAGCAAAGGATAATCCGACTTTAACGAGTCGGCTTTTTTGTTTGGGGTCATACAAATAATTAATTCGTATTACTACTAATGTTTAAAATATTTCTCAAACTACACTCTTATAGTTTTACAAGTTCAGAAACCTCTGGGTGAGTAATCCCTTTACCGTTTATTCTCTAAAAAATATTTCAATCTAACTAAATTAGATCCGAAGGACTCACTGCAAATTCCTTTTTAAAACATTTAGAAAAATACGACGGATTAGAAAAACCCATTTGAAAGGCAATTTCAGCAATTGTTTTTTGTTCACTTACAAGCAATTCTTTGGCTCGATGCAAGCGTACCGAACTAATTAATCTATTAGGAGATTTATTAGTAATAGCTTTAATTTTACGCTGTAGTTGTCGTTCACTAACACCTATTTCTTTACACATCATTTCTACCCCATAATGCTCATTGCTTATATGATTATCGATATTTTGAAGTACTTTTTCAAGAAAAGAGTTATACTGTGGGAGTTTACCCCTGTACATCTTATACATTTCTGTATTACTTTCGCACTTTTTATTGACTGTATATAATAATAGAGATTCACCGGATTCTGTTTCAAAAACTGTTTTGTAAGGTGTAAAACCTACACCAACTCCCACCAATAAATTCTTTACTGTTTGAGTTAATATTATTTGATTAGTTAGCGACTGTTTAGATATTAATACATCTAAGTCTTCTGTTTCTTTATGCATAGAGTTCCCTATAGTACATTCTTTAATATGAACACCCACAGTAAGTTCTAGATTAAACTTTTTAATCGCTTCCACCAAATCTATACTACATTGAACAGCCTTACTAGGACCATTAAAAGTGACTATAAATTTTTGCCTATTACATTGAATTATATTCCCTCTATACTGCGTAACATATTGTTTAACAACTTCATTACATATCACATCATCTGTTGCTGAAGTAGCCATTTGACCAACAATTATAGTAAAAAGTTGTTTTTCATAATTAGGTATTGGTTTTATATCTAAAATAAAAGCTTTCATCTCTGTTAAAATTTCATCTGTATTACCCGTCCAAAACAAATGATCACCTCCCTCAAATTCTACAAACTTTGCTTCTGGGATACGGTCGGCAATAAATCTTCCTTCTTCAATTTTCACATCGATATCATCTGTACGCTGAAGTATTAAAGTAGGTACATTTATAGCATCTAAAATATCAATAATATCTACTTTTGTGTTCATTTTTGTTAACATCATAGCTGCTCGTGGACTAGCTCCTGAACGAAAATAATTAGCCAACCAATCCATAAATTCTTTATCATTAGCTTTAGAGGGGGCTAGTGACTCTAAATTCATATCCCCACTACCCCAATTATTTTCTATCATATCATAAACTACCTGACGTTCTTTATAAGTAGGTGCCCAAGGATATTCAGGAGCATACACTCGCTTTGCAAATATTCCAAAAGTTATGAGTGATATCGTTCTGTTTGGGTATGTAGCAGCAAACAAAGCAGATACAGAACCTCCCTCAGAATGCCCAAACAAAACTGCTTTTTCTGAACCCACCGCATCCATGACTGTTCTAATATCATCCATTCTTTCTTCCAACGTAGGAAAATCTACAATGCGATCAGAAAGCCCTGTTCCTCTCTTATCAAATAGAATAACCCTAGCTATTTTTCCTAATTCTTGTAAAAAATTAACAAGCTCGGGACAAGCCCACATCCAATCTATGTTAGAAACCCATCCTGGGATGTATACCAAATCAATGGGCCCTGAACCAAAGACCTGGTACGCAATATTGATTTGATCGCTTTTAGTATATTTAGTAGTAGGTTTCATAACGTATAATTTTAAACTATTAAATAATTGTTTACCTAGTTATATAATTACAAATACATTATGTAATTCCTAAGCTTTGTTTGAACAAATCAAAAATATGGAAGACTGAGAATTCCCCTTTAATAATGAAGTATACAATATGTGAGCTTACAAGAAAATATTGCTATATAAAGGGGGATCATAAAGTATACATTAGGTGAACACTAAAATCACAAGATACTATAAATCAAATACTTAATGCTATTCAATTCTTATCACAGTATTTATTACAATTCTTGCGCATTTTGTTGTTCCAAATGTAATAAATAAGCAAATGTTTCTTGTTTAGGATGTAATTCTAGCTTTTTACGAAGACGATATCTAGCCGTTTTCACACTCTCCGGAGATATCCCCAAAATACTTGCTGTTTCTTTGATATTAAGGTTCAGTCTGATTAAAGAACAAAGTTTTAGGTCGTTTGAACTTAACTCCTCGTGTTTTGATTTTAATCTGGAGTAAAATCCTTGATGCGCGTCTTCAAAAAATCTACTAAAATCTTCCCAATCCCTATCAATACTTAAGTTTTTTCGTATTACTTTATTGAGATCCGTAATCAATTTATCCTTTTCTATAAAAGAAGATTTTTTTACACTCCGTATAGTACTTTTTAATTGATCTACGACTTCATTTTTTTTAATAAAATTAAGAGCATATACTGTTAGTTCTTTATTTTTAAAATCTAACTGCCTTCTTAATTCCAATTGCTTTAATTCTGAGTTCTCTAAATCTTTCTGGGTCAAAGCATATGCAGACTCAAGTAATTCCTGATTTTTTTCGGATAATTCTCTACTCTTTCTAGCACGTTGTCTAGATATTACATAAATTATATATCCACAGATAGACACCACAATAACTCCGATAATCAAAATTAATTTTATCAGGTCATCCTTTTTTTCCTGTGCTTTGAGTGTCAACAATTCATTATCTTTTCTCTTTAATTCATTTTCAAACTCTAAATAGGCTATTTGTTTTGATTTTTCTGAATTAAAAAGAGAATCCTTTAGTGTAAGAAATTTTTCATAATACATAAAGGCTTCTTCTGGTTTATATTGCCTTTTTTTCAATTCTTTTAGTTCCTCATAAGCAAATAACTCATATTTTTTTAAATCATTTTCTTTAGCAAGTTGTAAGCCTTTATTTACCTCTATAACAGCTTCATCAAGACGATCAGAAAGCCTTAAAATTTTCCCACTAATAATATGGTTATTGGTTAATCCATCAATATCACCCACTTTGCCACCTAATTTCATAGATTTCTTTATATGGTAAGAGGCTTGTACTACTTCATTTTTATGAAGATATAATATCCCTAATCGGTTGTGCACTTCTGCAATTCCGTATGTGAAATTATTATCCGTATGCATCTGTAATGCATCTGTTAGATATTTCAATGCCTTAGAATCCTCACGTTGCTCTACCAAAATTGTGCCTATTTTGGTAAATGTTGTTGCTATTCTCCCTTTTAATTGAAGAGCAGTAAATTCATTAATGGCTTGCTCATAATAAAGTAATGCCTTTTCGTACTCTTTGAGGTCCGCATATACCATCCCTATATTAAGTCTTGTATTGGCTATACCTGTTTTATCTTGTATAGTTTTATATGCTACGTAAGAAGTATTAAGGTATTCCAATGCCTTGTTTAAATTACCCTGCGCCCAATAGGCAACTCCTATAATACGGTTTGCTTTTGCTTCACCTGCTGGATATTCAACTATTTTTGACAATCGAAGTGCTTCGGTTCCGAAATCGATAGATTTATTAGCATCTACTATCCAATATTCAAAACCAACCGTATTAAGAAGATCTATTTTTACCTGATCCTCTCCCTTGTGCGTGCGTAATTCATTGTGTAAGCTATCAATTTTTTTTGTTTCCTGAAATGCATGGATAGTATCAAGCGAGAAAAGAAACGTAAGAACGATATAAATCATTAATTTCTGTACGTTTGGATATATTTCTGATTGACGAGAAGAGACTTTAAAAAAAATCATCAAAAAAAGTGGTTACGGATAAAAGTGAGTATAAATTTCTCTATTCACTGTAAAGCTACTCATCATTTTTTTAATGAAACCAATAATAAATGTTAAACCTACATTATGTACTAGAAAATATATCACAAATACCCTATAGAACTACTTACAAAGAAACTCCAATTAAAAGGCCTGCTCCTATACCAGCAACACCAATTAGTATTTTTTCGAAAACAGTTTTTCTTCTTTGTCTTTTGATAGTTTTATCTACAAGTTCCAGGCTACTAGTAGCTTTCTCTAAACTGTTTACTGTATAATCCAATGCTTTTTGGGTATTTTGTAAAGTTGCCTGAGTTTTCTGGTAAACCATTCGATCTAAACTGTCATTTTTAGCAAAATTGATTTTTAGACTACGTTCTAAGTCTATATTTCTTCGAAGTGTTTGTGAATACTTTTCTACCAATTCTTTGGTCATCTTATCCTGTTCTATAGTGCTTTGATAAACATTTTTGATGGCCAAAAAAGATTTTTTGTTAACTAAAAAAATATCAGGTGTCCTAAACACATATAAGCTGTCTTTCTTTACAATAAAAGGTTCTCCAGCACGATTCGCATAAGATTCAGGAATTTCAATTACTTTCAAAGAATCAATTTCTTGACAGAAGGCATTCGAAACTATTACTATAAAGAGAATGGATATGAATTTTTTCATGATTTTTTAGTTTAATAGACGATATCAGTATTTATTCTTCCATACCAAAAAGATCATCTAATACTGCTCGATCTTTTGCCAATCGATCATTAGTGAGTTTTATAGAATCTTTGATACGCTGTAATTCATCCCAGTCTTTGGCATTTTTTCTTTTAAATGAAAGTATCAATGAGTCTCGTTTATGAATGATCAGATCTTTCTGGCTTTTCATTTGTTCAAATTCTTTTCTAGAATTTTCTAATTGAGATTTGGTCGTGATAATCACTTCTTGTGATACTTTGAGTTCTTTTTGTGCCTTATCTAATTCTGATGATACAATTTTCCAATTATCACTGGAATTAAAGATCAAATACCCAATGACTAATAAAAAAAATAGGGCAACTATCTGAAGTATTAAACTAATATTAATGTTTTTCATCTTTTATTTTATTTTTTCTGACTGCATAATATTAGGTTGAAAGGTTTTTTTCTAATGTTATCTTATGTTTCGATTTTATGAATTAGTTTAAATAAAATATAGTCGAAACGATCTAATACCATTTCTCTTATGAAGTTACCGTACATATTTAATGAACGAGAAAAACACAGGTTTCAATAGTTTATATTTCCAACCTTGATGTTGCATTTGATTTTGAGCTACTTAGAAACCTAAAAGTCGTCTTAGTATCATATTATTTTTTTTTCAATTTTGATTTTATATTTTTCTTTATATAAGATGATCAGGTTACAAAAAGAAATGATGAATCCTGCAGAGAGCAAGTAACAGAGAAACAACAATAGTATTAATTGTACTCTATTACTTGTAATACTGTCTTTTGCCCAAGCTTTTTCGGGATCCCCCAACAAGATCAACATACGTTCTTTTCGTTCTGGTAAAAACCCATGAGATGCCTTAAAAACATCAAAAGGATTATCATCTATCAATTCGTTACCTATTACAATATCGTGTTCTATATAGGGTAAGGTTTTAGCCTCGCGAAAAAAATGATATGTGGCATATACCCCTACAAACATGAACAAAAACCGAGTAGATAAACGCATCCACGTTCTAATCATTTTATGTTTTAGCGAATACAAAATCAGGAAGCCCGCCAATGCAGTTGAGATAAACACTCCAAATTTCATAAGAAATTCGGTATTATCATCTGTTGCATACCAGGATGGAAGTGGTATGATAAAAGCACCTGCTACAGAAGCAATCCAAGTACTAAGTAATGTAAATTCTTTCCAAACGTCTTTTAATTTGCTTACTAACATTATATTATTATTTGGGGATTTTTAACACTAGTTGTTTTTCTTCTTCTGTACCATTACTTATAATAAGATGTAATTCTGGTTCTCCAATACGATCGTCCTTCTCTAACCAGAATAAATAGTAACCAGGCACAAAATCCTGAGAGGCATTCTGAGTTGGTTTATTAAACCGAAATCGCTTGATATCCAAATCTTTCTCATAGGACAACTTTCCGAAAACAAAAAACCCTTCATCTTCATTAGAGTTTACTAATACTTTGATCTTTGTATTAGCATCACTTTTAGAGCTACTATTGATCGATTGTAACTTGGCGTCATAATCACCATATATCGCATCTATAATGAACCCCTTATTCGATATTGTATTAAAATCTTTGTCTAAACGCTGCAATACCTTTTGTGCTTCCTGTAATGTTGTCATATACGTTACAGTAAGCGCATATTTTTCGTTGCACTTTTCTAGTACAGGAGCCAATTCCTGATACTTCTTCTCCAACTTTTGATATGCTTTAATAAGCGTCTGATCGCTTGTAGTTGGTATTTTTGCTGACAGGTTATTAATTGCTTGTTGGGTGTTTGATAATACGCCAGCAAGGTCCTTGTTTTTTGCCCCATAACTGGCACAACTACATATCAAAATCAACATACAAAGTGTTAAGCTATATTGATAGAAATTTTTCATTGTTCAGTGATTTTATTGTTGGTTTATAGATTTTAGCAATCTCTTATGGTTACAAAGATATGTCTACAAATAGGTCCCCTGTTATCACAAATGCGACAAAAAAGAGTAATTTCCCGGCTAAATTTTTGTTGCTTTATATCAGCCCTTCGATTATTTTTTTCCAATCAAAAGCCGGACCTATATCCCATTTACCGGACGACCTGTAATTGACATGAGAGGTGATTCCTTTAAAATTGACTAATTCATTCTCATCCACCACAACATATCGCTTATCTTCTGATAAGAATGCTGTAGGGATATTATATTCTGCGGTTAAATACCGAAGCAGAAGAATCAAGCTATTATATTGTTTTGCAGTATGTGTAGCAAAATAATGTTCTCCTCGGAAAGGCGTATCTAGCTTTGTATACAATTGTGTTTCATTAATATGGCAATACACATCATTATTGTTATATACGGTTACTAATTGCTCTCCTATTCGTTTTAAAAATCCAATATTAGACATCTCGATCGCTATAGTTCTCTTACCTCCTTTAGTATTACCACCTATTGCTTTTGACCCTAAGTGATATGCCCAATAGGCAGAAGACCACATATTAAGAATCGTACCATTTCTGGCAATGATAAAAGGTACAGAAACACGATAATTAGGCTTGGACAAAGCCGCCACATCTCCTTTTAAATAACCCGCAGTATAATGTAATACAATCTGTTTTTTGGTATGCTTTTCCTGAACATAAAATGATGTGTCTCCATTTTTAGGCCGACATTGCATATACTCCATC
Organism: Aquimarina macrocephali JAMB N27; assembly: GCF_000520995.1. GTDB lineage: Bacteria > Bacteroidota > Bacteroidia > Flavobacteriales > Flavobacteriaceae > Aquimarina > Aquimarina macrocephali. The sequence continues at coordinate 25,870 of NZ_JACA01000001.1, forward strand.
ATTTCCATACTCCCTTGAATTGGTACTGAACTTGGAGTTAATAAAAATTCTTTCCCCGCTGAATCCCTACCAGTATCAAAAAAGCTTTTCTCATGTTTAGTTATACTTGTTGCCTTCATACCTTTGTCAATTTATGATTACTATGATTCCAAAGGTACTGACAGCAGTACCTATAGACTATCTCAAAACCGCCAAATAAAGGGAATTTTACGACAAACTTATAATCTTGACCTGTCAGGTTTTTAAAAACCTGGCAGGTCTCATTATGCATCCCGATCTGTAAATTTTTTAATAACGTCTTGTATATCCTTATTAATTCTTCCTTTTACCAACCAGGCAACTGCAAATGCATACACAGCTACCCACTCTAACCAAAAGGTATAGGCAGGAAATATCTCATCCATATTTATCCCTAGGAGTTTCTCTATTATAAAAATTAGGAGAAGGGCAGCTACAGAAGCCCAAATGATGATACCGCTCCTCCTAAATAATTTGTTTCTGGAGGCTGATGCTTCGTTATTTAAAACAAATTTGTAAAAACTCATATACCCCAACAAAAAAAAGAATATAGCTGCACTTAGCAAATGAATTGTTCCTAGTAGATTGTTAGATTGATGACCAAATAAATAAGGAGTATCCGTGAAAAACAAAGTTGCTAATGGGTTTTCTGACTTGGTAGGAACTAGTACTGTAATTAAAATACATATTCCTGCAGTCGTAGTAATCAAACGATCACTCATAAACTCTCCTTCTTTTTTAGGATATCCTCTATAATTTATAAGTATTAAGCCAAAAGCCGAAAGGATTAAAATAAAAAACACACCTCCTGCTGTATAATAATAGTGACTCATACTAGACAGTAATTCCTGATGTGCTACTAACAGTAATACAGGTAACGCTAATCCCAGGATTCCTATTGTTTTTCTAAGCGAATACATTGATTTTTTATCTTCCATAATTATCTTATTTATAATACTTCAAATGTAAACAGAGAAAGTTCCTATGGCTATTACAAAGCCGTCAAATCAAGGGAATTTTGCGACATCTTTTACGACAGCATCTATTCATGACATCCTAGTAAAATCTGAAGCCATAAAGAAATAAAAACATGGGTTATGATACTACTAGTTACCCCCCTTAATTAACTGCTTGGAAGTGATAATGAACCACTTCGAAAGATTAAAACAATACTTCGAAGCAGTTGTTTAAGGCTTGCTTATCCATATCATATCGCTTACACCCATTAAAGCAATCCCAATAAACATCAAATCAATCCATAGAAGTACTTGTTTGAGGGGTGACAACCCACAATGTAACCCTTCGAGACTGAAATTATTGAGATTGGCTTTGCAAAGTTTACAACTTCGCAGTAAAAATCATGTTAGCCCATATCAACAAAAACCACTTAGTAGCTTGGTAACTTCAGTTTTATTAAAAGTATAGTAGTTATAAACTACGATCATATATATCGTACGAGTCATGATTAGAACAGCTCCGAAGTTGCAAACTTCGGAGAGCCGGTTGCTGCTTAAATTTTCAACATTACCTTTGATCTAATCATAGAAATCGTTGGTTTAATTCTCAATTGTTTCAAATATAGTATCTACAAAATTAGCACATTCCCTGTCAGTTATACCATTATTTTGACCATACTGCCCTATGCGTCCTACAATTCCATCTAGTGTATTTACCGTAGTTACATTTAAACCTAGCTCGGTTAGGGTTTGGCGTAATGTCTGCCTATCTTGTAAATTCAAAATAGTGTCTGGTCTGTTATTCCTATCTTTTCCTAAAAGAATATTGCATGAAATTTTAATGAAATCGTCATAATCATGATAATGATCTAATGGTTGATTATTGGCTGCATAATCAAATGATTCACCAAAATCTGCTAATTTTGCCTTGCCTTGATGAAACAGCGTGTTTTTTTGTGACAAGTCATTATACTGAATACCATTAGCGTGTAATCTTAGTAGACCTTGCCAAGTATCTTTGATTAAATGTATCCTAGACCTCATATTTGTTGGTAAATCAATGAGTGAACCTTGGGCGCGTTCTAGAACCAAGATAGAATCATCATTAACATTATCCAAGAAATAACCTATTGGCTTAATTATATTACTAAAAGTATTTCTTTGCCCAGCTGCATATAATCTCCTGAATATTTCTATTTCCTCAGATATATCATCACCAGTTTTAACAACCACATTCTGATTATTCAATATCGCTGTATATATTTGTCCAGCAGCACCACCTCCAATATTTTGTGTGTCATCATAAGTAATATTGGTTCCCGTATTGTTACGAAAGAGTGTGATTCCAACTGTTATCTGTACCTTTTGAACTACATGTCCATTCATAGCACGATTACTAGATTGGTGTTTCTCAGTAGTATTATACATATCTCTTTTAATGAATTTCTTATGTTTTAGTGCCTTTGCCCCCATTACATCCGCTTCTTTCTCTAATCCGGCAGCATCATTAATATTCACTTTGCTTTTTAACTGTCTGGTAGGTTTTACCCTTCCTTCTTTTTGCTGCACCACGTGCCAAGCTTCGTGAGGTAAATGTTTTTCTTGTCCTGGTGCTAAATGAATATTTGTGCCTTGTGCATAGGCATGGGCCTGTAATTGAGCGGGTTTGCTGGAGTTGTAATGTACTTTTACATCATCCATACTATAACCGGATAGGTTTTCGATACCAGATTTAAGGGTATCTGGCAATCCGGTATTGTTTTTTCGTTGGATAGGTGCTTTTGTATTTTCAGAACTATCTATTCCTGATTTTAGTTTACGCTGATCGATAGTAGAGGTACGGTTATCCATGAGTTGAACCGTACCTCCATTACTAGATTCACTAGCAACTCTAGGAGTACTCAAGTTTTGTAATTCTTGTGTTTTATCTGTTTGTGTTTTCATAGTACACTATCTACTTTTTTAATGAGACATTTTTATAGATACGAGCTGTAACCTTTAATCCGTATGTCTATTTTATGTGATTTTACTGTTAGGCATTTTCAATAAAATCATCCAAATTATTTTCAATTGATTCTATATGTTCGTGATTTGAGCCAGATTCTAAATCATACGCACTCATTTCATTTTCTACGACTTCTCTTGCCTTTGCAACAAAATCTTCTTTAGACATCCCTCTTAATTTTGGAAACCCTTCATCCATAATCCATTTAACCAAGCTGTCCCTTCTATTTCCTGTAAAGGAAGTTCCTCCTCCTAATTCTTCACCAACGCCAATTCCTCTTGCTAACTTATTGTAAAAGCCTGAAATATTTCTGTTCCTGTCTTCCCTTGGTACTCTTTCTCTTACTCCTTCAAAAATTTCATTTTGAAATCTTTTATCATAGTACAATACCACTTTATCGTATTTCATGTGTTTTTTAAGTCTTTTCGTACCTAAAAATTTACCTGATATTATGTAATCTCTCCAATCGTTTGTTTCATTATCCCAGCCATCTGCTATAAACTTAATCAGTTCTGCTGCTTTTTCCATTGAATTAATATTTACTATTATTCTTTCATCCGTTTTTTCTCCTCTATAGCGTCTTCTATGAATGTGAAAATAACCCCCTTCATCATAAGCCTTTTCGTTTATTGATTCTTTTTCTGTATTACTCAACACTTTTCTATTAATAACCTTGTTGTACATTTGAAGATAAGCCTCTGCCTCTTCATCATTCTCATTATCTAGTGCTTTATGATAATGCCTTGCTATCACATCTTTTAAACCTTGAGGTGTAAGCCGTGTATCTTTTACTAATTCTCTATCGTTATCCTTAATACGATAATACGAATCTTCTTCAGCACCTAGCAGTTTATATACTTTATTCTTTATTACGCTCCATTCTGGTTGATCCTCATTTATCCAATTATATATATCTCTTAGCTTGAAATTATCTTCTGTGGTGTCGAAGGCTAACTGATATGTAGAAGATATTTTAGTTACTACTTTATCTTCCAATTTAGAAGGTGATTCGTTTATGCCTGATTTATTAAGAGAGCGCCTACCCATTACATCCGCTTCTTTTTCAAGACCAACATCGTCATTAATGTTCACTTTCCCTTTAAATTGCATAGTAGGTTGTACACGACCTTGTTTTTGTTGTACTACATGCCATGCTTCATGTGGTAAATATTTTTCTTGACCAGATGCTAGATGGATGTCTGTACCTTGTGCATACGCGTGCGCTTGTAATTGTGCGGGTTTATTAGAATTGTAATGTACTTTAACGTCATCCATACTATAACCAGAAAGGTTTTCAATCCCTGATTTTAGGTTGTCGGGGAGGCCGGTATTGTTTTTCCGCTGGATAGGTGCTTTTGTATTTTCAGAACTATCTATCCCTGATCTTAGTTTACGCTGATCGATAGTGGATGTACGGTTATCCATAAGTTGAGCCGTACCTCCGTCACTAGATTCACTAGTAACCGTTGGGGTAATCGAGTTTTTAGACTCTTGGGTTTTATCTGTTTGTGTTTTCATACTACTTTGTTTTATAAGCTTGACATATGTGTTTTCTAAAACCTATTATTACATTTAGGTCTCGATACATTTCTAAATCCTTTCCTATCATCATGGTTTTAGAAACACTCGACCTGACGGACATGTTTTTATTTTACGATTCGTCACATCGAGTGCCTCGACGATAGGAGTCGTGTATCGAGATGCATTTAATGCTATCAACTTTAAATTGTTCTCGCTACCAACATCCCTCCATATCTCCTCGCCGCGGCGAGGAGACTTTCTAGCTCCTTACTTATATAAGTTCCCTTCCTTAGAAGGAAGGGTTGGGGATGGATATTTCGATCAATTCATCAAAATTTATACTCAGCATGTCATGCTTAGCCCTTCGACAACACTTCGGCACCTGTCCGCCTATGGAGGAAGCTCAGTGTGATACCTCAGGTTGACATTCGTTTTTATCAACTCAAAATCACTCCTTCTTTTTGTAATTCCTGCCGGATTGCGGTTTCTAGGCTTTGTTGGGTAATTGTTTTTTCTTTGTTCGTTACGGCTTGCAGCGTGCATTTACGTACTACATTCATCATCAATCCACCAGAGATTTCATAGTTTTCGGCGATATGCCATAGATCTGCTTTAGTATCCAGCGGTAGTTTCTCTGCAAAGGATTGCTTCCATAATTGATAGCGTTCTTCTACTCCTGGCATGGTAAATTCGATCATGGATTGGAATCTTCTGGTAAAAGCATCGTCTATATTATCTTTTAAGTTACTTGCCAGAATTACCACTCCTGGGAAATCTTCGATCCGTTGTAATAAATACCCAATTTCCTGGTTTCCGTATCGGTCATTGGCACTACTTACCTGAGTACGTTGTCCAAATAAGGAATCTGCTTCATCAAAAAACAAAATCCAATCGTGCTGCTGCGCCTGATCAAATACTTTAGCCAGATTTTTTTCAGTCTCACCGATGTATTTGGAAACCGTCATACTCAGATCAATCTTATAGACTTGCTTATCTGTGCTTTTGCCAAGTAAAGCCGCTGCCATACTTTTACCAGTTCCCGGTGGTCCAAAAAAGAGACTTTTATAGCCAGGTTTTAGTCGTTTGCCCAGTTCTAAATCTTCTAATACGGTTTGTCCATAGGTTATCCAATCCCTGATTTCCTGCAAGCTATGTGCCGTGGACCTAGAGACGATGAGATCCTGCCATGATAGCTTGGCATAAATTCGTTGTGCAGGAAAATCAGGGCTATATACTGCTTGATAGGGTTTACCTGTTACTAGATACTCCACATATTCATTAGCGATCATCCAGATACTACTTAATAGTGGGCTATTCCCTTTGGTTCTGGATAGACTAATGATACCTCTTCGTATCGGGACAAAGTCCTGGGTAATTAGTGTATGATATTGCAACCGTTTCTGTAACTCATCTCCTGCTACTAAAAACATTGCAGTTTCTGCTGTGGGTACTAATCCCAAATGGCCTTCTAACAACAATCCGCCAAACTCACTATAGCGACGGTCATAGTCTTTGTTTTTAGTGAGTAGAATATCCAACACTTCTGGCTTGATATGAGGAACTAATGCCAAAATTAGCAGCAATCGTTCTGTAAAGTCGAGTTTGTGTTTTTGTATAAATACTGCATAGGCACCTTCTTTTCCTGATATTTCCGGAGGTACTATTTCTTCTATAGATTGATATATGGTGTCTTGTTCAAAATATAACTCTAGACGTACTTGTAGTATTTGAGTAAGCCAAGCAAGTTCGGTTGCTAATACTGCTGCGTTTTCTTCCAAACCATTCTCTTTTATCATTATTGAGTTTTGGTTGTTTAGTATGATATCAGTTTGCATATATTTTTATTTTGATATTCATTAGTATCTATCTTCACTTCTTCTTATCTACTCTACTCGCGTCTTATTGGGTACCTCATACCTAAGTTTATATCCAATCTACCATCAATGCACGTTCCATCCACGGCAATCTTACCGCTTGTATACTCCAGGGTAGTTTTTGTAAAGTGATATCATAAGTTTCTTTTTGCACTTGTAACAACCAATGGTTATCACGGGTACGAAAAGAGGCTTGCCTGCATATATAAGAGATTCTAAACCCTGCAATTGATAAATTTTTCCAATGAGGTCCTTGTTTTAGTACTGCGTTTAGCAAATCGTTGGCGATTTCTTTTTCTTCCTCCGTAAGAAAAATAGGAGGTATGGGTGCTGTTAATGATACTCCACATAGTATTTTGGGCAAGGCTAACTGTCCCTCAAAAAACTCTGATTCTTCCGGATTACAGAGGTATTGTAGCGCACATACTGCTTTATGTCTGGCTATTTGATCTCTAAAGGTTTTATCTTCTAACAATCCTAGATTATCAAAAAATCGTTGCAAAAAAGGCCAAAATAATACCAGTCCAGCATTATCAATTGTAATAAAGTCTGTATCCTCAAACTGAGATTGTAATTTATTAATACTCAAACGTTCAACTACAGGTGTAGCTTGTTTCGCTATTTTTTCTATCGTAGTGCCAAGTGTTCCTATCGGTGTCAATAAGTTAGAAATGATCGTATCTTGTTGTTTTTCATCTTGTAAGAGCCCAGTTTTTATAGCATTTTGTAAATCTTCTAATAATACCACCATTTGCGTAAACAGATGAACCGGTATCGCAGCTACGGTATTCATATGGATTACTGTATCTAATTGCTTAAAAAACTCTTGCCATAACCTATGGTCTGGTTGCATACGCTGATATCGCTGTATGAAGGATCTAATTTCCTTAATTTCTTGATGCTGTGGTGGCCTCTGCTTACTATGAGCTGTCAACCCTAACGCTTGTAGGGTTTTCTGTACATAATATTTTTGGATAGGTATTTCTTGATCTGACTGAGATGAAAATACAGTTCGTAAGAACGTATGTTTCCACGATGAGGATATGGCTGTTATATTGCTTTTACGAACTGTATTGGCAATACTACTTTTGATTTTTAAAAGCTCATTTTCGGACATTCTTGTAATCAACTGTACAGATTGTAGCACTTGTTCCTCAGAAAAGGTCTGCAGGTACCGATCTAAGTGTACCTTATTGTGATGTAATTGTGATAACAGTGTCTTAAATTCACTTGTTGGGTTTTGCATAAGCGCTTCCCATTGTTGCTGTAAATACGATTTATGCTGAGAAGGTGACCACCACGGTAATCGTCCTGTCACTATATAATGCGCCAATACTCTAAGCGGTGTCCTTTCTGTGACATCCTCATTTTCATCAACACTTGTTACTTTGGTCTTTGTTACTTGTGTAGTTCCTTGTATTGAATTTAAAACCTTTGCTAATTCTTTATCAAAAGCCTGTGGTATAGAGGCCAATGAAACTTGCCCCAAATCAATAGTCAATCTATCAATCTGATAATGGGTATTATCTGCTCCAAAATATCCATCTAGTATCCGATCCAGCATAGGCCTCAATTGATTGGCATGCAATTGGCTGATCTTTTGTTGTGTCTCAAACGTAGTTGCCTTATCAGATACTTCTACTTCGAAGATTTGCTTATTAATGATATGTGGATGCTGATTCATAGGTGTCATTACTTAGCATTCGTTGATTGCAATCATAAAATTCTGATAAGCTTTTGTAAATGTTCCCATTTCCTGAGCGTCTAACCAATGTACGTAGGTAGTAAGATGTACCGGAGTTTCTTCGCGAACCGTATTCTCTACAAAGTTTTGAAATACAGGGTCTTGATATCTTCCTATTCCCTCGGGAAACGCAAAGCTCAATTGCAGCGAGTATCGATCTTTTGTTGCATCTACTTGCATAAAACGTCCTGTGGTATATGCCTGATTAAAAGGAATTTCAATTTCAAAACCGGTTTCTGTGATATTGGTCACTTCATGTCTCTCATCATACTCCTCAGCTCCAACGATCGTTATGGTATCACCAATTTGTAAACTATGTATCGTATTACAAAAGGTATGACCAGTATTTGGTGATGCCTCAAATAAAGTAATCGGTTCTGAAAAAAGATGATGCTTTAGATCTGGTTGTATGCGTTGGCAATTAGCAGTATCATTACTTCCTCCTTCTTGAAAAAGAGTATTAATCTCAAAACCGGTTTCAGTTATCGACTGTATCGTATAGATTCCATCATACGCACTATTTTGTGTGATGCGTATTTGCTCTCCTTCCAGAAAACTGTGTTCAGGAATTACACATTCAGTATGTGGTTTGTTATCAGCAGCTTTAAAAGCAGTGATCTCAACGGATTTATAATATGTTTCCAGTGTATGCTGATCTGTAGTCTTAGGACGTAAGAGCAGATGTTCTACCATAAAAAACGCTTCTTGCTCTTCTAAGCCCAATTTTAGCGCAATCCGTTTTTCTAATCCTGAATAATTGCTATCCTTTGTAGGTGGCTTACTATAATCAAAGCCTTTACCTCTGTTAGCGCTAATTAACGGGTAGGATTGTAAGAATTGCATTTTGTCTTGTATCAATCTTTGCTCTTGATCAAAGACATCCATACCTTCTTTTGGTTCTCCTAAAACATTGGTGCTAAATGTCTCACTAAAGCGAGCTAGTAGATGGTTTAAAAATTTATTCTTCTGCTGAAGACTTTCCAAAGTAGTTGCTGATGCGTTAGTCAAATAGGTTTCATAATCCTCTTTACTCACCAAGACGTCTTCTAATCCTGTTACTGCACCTAATAAACTTTGATTAAAATAAGTACGAGAATCTTGATCCGTAAAACTGACTAGCTTTTGAAAATTAGCTACCTGAGAAAATGTATCTGCCAATAACTGATCAAAAAAGGTGAGATAGGCTTTAAGCTGTTTATCCTGTGCTTTTCTTTGATCGGTTACCGAATCAGGCAACCCTAAGGTACCGATACCATAATTGTCAGGAAACTGGTTTTGTACACTGTAATAGTTTGCTATATTCCTGTCGCTGCTCACACAAAAAGATATGTCTTTTTGTGCAGAACGAAGGTTTTTTTGAGTTGCTGATGCTAATACTTTTTGTTGATAATGTTTCAGGACTTGTGCTGTATTAATAGTCGCTGTAAGCCCCTGTACACTGAACTGTAAGCTTTGTAAAGTAGCATTGATATCCAGCGTTGGTGTTTTGTTAGTATCCAGGTAATACACCCAATTTTTACCATCATTTGCTCCAGACTGGATCAACAAATTCTGAACAGTAACTACATGCCCAACATCCATAATTTCCTTGATCAAATCGGAAGCATGTATTTCTTGCTTTCGATCTAGTTTCTCCAACTCGTTATTATCAATAAAACCGTGATCTAATATCGGACCTTCAAAAATCTCATCGATACGTTGGCCTTTATCTAATAGTTCCTGCAAGGCATAAAACTGAATAGAAGGAGAAAGATGCTCTTGTATCTTATATAATAGATCAGCAATCAGTAAATGAATATTATCCGCTTGATGCGAAATTTCTATCGTACCTGCCAATCGAATTTTCTGTTTATCGAGTAATTGAATATCTTCAAAATCCTCACATAAACTGCGACATGCTAGAAGGCGTTTTCTAATTGCTTGCAACATATTGCCTTCTGCTTCTACCAAACCGTCTTTTTCGACAGTCACCGTATACAGCCCTTTTAGCGTTGGATGTGCATTACTATCACTAACTACATTCTCTGGCGTGATCTTTTCTATCCACGCATTTTTAACACCTTTGATATCGATCACTACTTTTCTTAGATCTAACCAAATTACTACGCTGCTGGTTAGTATCGTTGCCGGGCTATACAACTCTTGACGCGCTGCAAGGTTATCCCCCAGTAAATCCTGTATATCATAATCTAAGCGATATGCCAGATCCGTAATCGCATAACACAACTGTTCCAGAATCGTAATTCCCGGATCGTGGGTATTATGATCAGTCCAACTATTGCCTGCCAGTTCTTGGATTGTTTTGATTCCTTCTTCTCTTAAGAAATCATAACTTAAGGCTGAATCATTAGGTACTTCTTTCGGTATAGTAATCGGCGTTGACATCATTACTTTTGTGTTTTTTAAATAAAACTTCTTTTTTAAACCAGGTGTTACTTGGGTTACAATTTCATGATATATGCCAATACAAAATATGGCGGTCGATTTTCGTGAGGTTGATTACCTCCTGTTAGATTAGTTTCAAACGAATGTGTATGCTCCCCTGCAAATCCAGTAACTCTATTGAAAGCCTTGTAATAATCATTTGAACTTCCGGTTCCACCTCCATCTCCTCTTTTTGCAGCACCTACGAAACTGTGCCGATGATTACCACCTTTATTTGTTGCTCCGGAGTGTTTATGAGCAGGCAATTGTTCGGCAGTTAAGGATACCTGTTCCTGTCCACCTGTATTTCCAATTTTATCATAATCGTTATTATTTTCACTAAAGCCTACAATAAATCTTCCGGTCAAGTCTGGTGTTTCATTTGTTCCATCACATATCACCCATCCAGCAGGAATTTCTTTTCCGGACCACATAGAAATCAAACCTTTGGGAAGTCTAGTATCCACATAAGTTTTTACTGCTCGTTGTGATGCAATTGTACGATCACTGGCTTCTCCGCTATCCTGTAAATTAGGATTAGTTGATAAATTATTCATAGATACATTACCGGTGATCTTCATATCATCCGCAACGATTTCTAACGTCCTAGTAGTGGACTCTTTATCAGATGATTTTCCATAAATCTTTAGTGTCCCGTCTTCTGAAGCGATCTTGGCGGACTTGGTATTGGTAGTATCTCTTTTGTCTTCAAAAGAAATCTCATTGCCTTGTATAACAATACATTCATCAGATTTTCCATTACGTACAAAGACCAAACCATCTCCTTCTTCTTGAGCAACTTCAAAAATTTTAGAGCGTTGTTGTGTGGCATCAATTACGGATAATAATGAGGCATCATTATCTCCTTCTATAGTGAGTTTAGAATAAGGTTCAATGGTACCCACACCTACATGTCCTTTATTAGATTGGATAAACAATCGACTTTTTCCTGCAGCATCTTTGATATTTAACCCTGGAATCCCAGTATCAGGTTCTTCCGGATTTACTCTAGGATGCATATTTACTGACCAATTAGGCGTATCCTGATCAAAATCAGCATACAACTGTAATAGTTCCTGAGTGCTGGCAGCATTACCTTCAGCCATAATTGCTAGTGGATTACCCGGTATTTTGGCTATACCGTCTTCCATCTGATTGATAATAGCATCTATCAATTCTGCAAATTGCTTTTCGGTAGGTTTATCTCCTTCGTTAAAAAACTCTTTTAGTTCGGTTCTGTTTCGTTTATTAATATCCATATCTTTCTTTTTGTGAAATGCCTCTTCTGAGCATTCAGTTTTTTATTAAAAAATCTTTTGCTACCACTAAATCTGTTTCTACAATCATGTAGTTGATTCCTTTTTCTGCATCCTCATCATAGGTGTTTTCATCGGCGATATCTATAAAATGATTGGCAGCCGATACGATTATCATATCCGGTTGATCGGGGATTACAGCATTTTTTTTGTGAGGTAAGGAAGTTACATCTGTAAAACCTTTGCCATCTATACTCTGAAAAAGTTTGAGATTTGCTACAAAATCAATGTAAGGTCTTTCTGCAATGAAGTTGACCAATACTCCGGAGTCTAACATTCCTCCCAAACGGATATCTTGCGCATCATCAAAAGCCCAAGGCGACAAAAATCTTTTGATCTCTTCGATCAATTTGTTCCTGTAAAAAATAGCATCTAACCCTTGATTAAATTTTACTGTACAACGCGTTGCCACCTGTAAATAGGTTGGATTGTTTACCGATATTTCTGCTACAACCGGAGCACGTTGCTCCAGAAATTCATGGATTCTTGACAATACATCCGCAGCTACTTTAGGATTGAAAGGCTGAAATGGTAAGTTTTTTCTGATATCAGGTACCACTGTTACCACTACTTTTCCTAATTGGTTAATTTGAGGTAAGCATTTTACTTTATACACCTCCGGAAAAGCATCAAGCACCAAATGTTCATAATCCCACATGGTTAATGCTCTATTTTTGTGACGTAATCGTTGGCTAATCCGCTGATTAAAATGTAAATCTTCTTCTGCCGGTTTTCCCTGACTAGAAGTAAATGGCTGAGATACTGATTTTATTTCCGGAATAAATTGTTGGGTCTCGGTTATACTTTCTTCCTTTAAAGGGGTATTAAAATGTGTAGTAGCTACCACATCATTAGAAAGTATCGCCTGTACTACTTGAGTTTTAATCGCTATGGTATCTGCTATACCTTCTATATGTTGTGCAACACTTACTCTAAACCAGTGTAGGTGATCTGGCAACAAAGAATTACCAGTAGTAGCATCTTCTGGCATACGAATACTTACGACGCCACTATTTAGCAATCCATTGGTAGTATCTGATATGATATCGGATGTATCTAAAACCCTCCATTCATTGTTCTTAAGATAACTCCAGTCTACGACTGGTTTGCCGACATCTGGATCCGCACTCCCTTCTGCCAATTGAAAAAGTATATTGATGATTTGTGGAGGAATACACTCAGAAACTCCTAGGTAAAGTGATCCGTTATCTTCATATTTTGGAAATAAAGTGATTCTTTCGCTTCCTCTTTGAGTTTTATATCCAAACGGATGTACATGAAATATTTTCTGGTTTTCTCCCCTTGTCTGATCTTCCAGCAATACATTAGCTTCTGCCGTATAACTTAGTTTTAAACTTTTTAATTTAGGTTGATACGGAAGCGGAATTATTAATTTTCTTATATCTGGATTTTCAGAGAATGTCTGTCTGGCAAATAAACTATTGTATAGTTCATGCTGAAAATCAATAGCATTGAGTTCCAACTTAAAATAACGCCGCCAATCTGTAACTTCATTCTGATCTGTATCGATACCATCAATAGGGCTGTACCGATACGATGGTCGGTTTTTTTGCAAAAGACTAGGAACGTTATTGATCTCCATTAGCTGTTCTTCTGCAAATAACGGTACCTGATCGGCAACAGGAATTTCAGTAAAATTATGATACACAAACAGGCTTGTAGTGAAATCATTGTTACTTTTTATCTTTTGATCCTTAGCTTCTGGTATAAGGGTATCCTGCTCAACTTTCCAGTAGTTTTCATAATGCTGCGTAAAATCATCAGGCTGATTGACCCATTCCGGATGTAACTGTAAATCAGTAATTACTTTTTTAGCAATTTCTTCATTTGTAAAATACAACCCAGCTCCTCTGGAAGGTTGTAATCCAAAAGGCTCAAAAGGTTTTTTAGGATTGATGGTACTCTGGTCATTCTGAATACTAATATTCTGCAACCCAGTTACAGCTACACACAATCCCATCTTTGTGATCTGCAAATCCATAAGACAGTCAAATACTTCTAAATCACTTTGCTTATTTAGTTCATCAACGATATCTGGATCAACAGTCATCACTAATGAGGGCATATCCGCTTGTATGAAAGTAGTGGTAGTATTGGATGTATTGAAAACCTCAACAGCCTCTTCCTCTGGAGTAAGCTTTATTTCTGTTTTGATCGACTTCACAAAAACCTGTTCCTGATGATATAGGGTAATCGTTTCTTGTAATTCGTTTACCTTACCTATGCGGCGTAATGGAACCGACTTATCTACAATATCGGATAGCAGTCTATAACTAGTACCATCGGTATCCACAACTATTTTATCCTTCTCTAATACTTCAAATATTTCGGCAGTATCTTCTGTGATTGTTAATGTGTCATTAGCGATGGTCACATTTGATAACGATATACCCGATGTTGATTTTAGGAAATCTCCTAATTCTATGGACACTTCTCTAGGAATAAACCATTGCTCTTTACTGCTCAAGTATATACGAATAATTCCTTTATTGATTAACTTTTCTAATTTGATAAATCTTTCGTCATCAATATCCAACTGTTGAAAGAGCGTGATTGTTCTTTGGCCTTCTTTGAGCAATAGTACAGGATCGCTTACTGCAAAACCGAGCGTTGCTGCTTGTAAATGATTTGTAGCTTCTGTAGGAACATTACCAAAGGTTTTAAATCGTTTGCATTCTTCGGTGTCATTATACCGGCTAAAAGCTAGTTTCTCTGTATCATTGGCTGCATATATATTTAAGGTTTTTTCTTGTGTAGGTGTCTGAATAGAAATTCGTCGTACCTGTCTTTCTGCAACTTCTAGAAGACTATATACCTCTTCCCACGCTTCATTTGCCTCAGTAGTACTGCTCGTATCAAGGATGAAAGCAAAATCGGGTACTTTTAATTTTAAGGTTTCTTCGATAAACTCAGAGGCAACTTGTTGCGTAGCTGTATTAGAGCTTTTGAGATCTTCAAAAATACGCTCGAAAGAAGCTTCTCTTCCTCTATATGTAGGTAGCTGATCTCCTGGGTTAGGATCCCCATAAATTTGCTTTAATAAAGATGTAAACCCTTGTTCTTCTCTTATTTTAGTTAATAGATCCTTACGTATAGATCTGGTCTTACGGCCATATGCATCTTCTAACAGCTCATAGATTGGTAACCAATTTGTAAATTCTCCATTTTTTTCCTGAGCTTGTTTTTGAAAAATCAATTGGAATTCTTCGATACTTAAAAGTAAGGCTTCTATAATATAACGTTGTACTGCTTCATTACCATTTATCTGTGGAAGCATATCTGTAAGTTCCTGAAATCCATTGGGCATATCAGGTAACGAATCCCCAGGATTGGGGGTTCCTAATGCCATTTGCATCATTACGGAAACCCCCTTGTCTGGGGTATCTAAATGGTGGCGATGGATTCCTGCAATTGTAAAGGTTTGTTTGTCTACAAACACGTTTTTTAATTGAGCAATCTTCGCTTGATTGATGATTGTATTTTCTGTGGTAGTATAGTATAACTCATTACCTTCTTCATCTTCTCCTGCCAAGAAAACCGTTCCTTTTTTTAATGCCAACTGGGTTTCTTCTTCTACAAGCTCGATCAACACATTGATCATATCAGGTATCGCTTTTTTTGGAGATAATCCTAGTCGCTTCCGATAATAAAAATCAAGGTGTTTTTGAGTAAGTCCATTAATCTGCTCTTTTATATGTTGAAGTAACTTTAAAAAAGTTAAGAAAAGCACTGTATGAGGGCTTGCCAGTTTTTGTTTAGTATCTTGATTCTTCAAAAAACGATCGGGATTCTCTACATATGCTGCCAATTGACTTGCCCATTGCTTCCTTAGAGACTCCTTACCGGTTTCGGAAGCCTTATAAAAGCTATCAGGGTCTTCTATTAAAAAAGATTCCCAAGTTCCTCTAGCCTGATTTTTATTATCAACAAATACCAATTCTTTCGCCAGACGCTGTGCTTCCTGAATCAATTGCTCCATGCTTCGATTTTCTACCCGAACATAGGAAGGCGCTAATCGTTCTATGGTATCATTTTGTTTACTAGCACCATCACGAAATAATAGCTGGTGTGTTTTTATTTTATTTCTCATGTCTCTTTTACATCTTATTACAACTAGGTTGCTTTTAATTTATCTATTGCAGGTTCTAATTTTCCTGTTCCCATATAAAAAGGCAATGGGTCAGATATCGGTGCACTTCCGGGTGAAATAAATTTTGCCGGAGACTGTACTTCAAACTTTGCTATAAAAACACTCCCTTTTAGTACGATGGGTTTATTGCCACTTTTGGTTTTTTTTGTCAATTGATCTGGTCCCAAAGAAGCTATTTTTAAATTACCCATTCCCGGTATCGGAAAAGAGGGGCTTGTATAGGTACAGCCCGATACAACAACCTTACTTTCATCACCTTTGACCGCTACTTTTTTACTTTGTACTGTGGTTTTTCCTGAAGCTTTGATGGTTCCTGATTTGACTACTACAGTAGCAGGACCGTAGGTAGGGTCGAACAACACTTCATCTCCGTCCAAAATAATTGTATCTAATGCCATATCATTCTGTGTTGCGATTAATTAAAAGCTTCATTAACATAAAACGGATATACGAGATTAAACCTATTATTGGTCATCCTAACGGTATAGGTAACTTTGATGTGGATCAGTCCTTTTTCAGGATCCGTATTATCTAATGTAACTGCATCTACTTTAATTCTTGGTTCGTGATTAAGAATAGCATCTGTAACTGCATTTTTAATATCTGTTATAAACCCCTGATTTATACTTTCAAATACGTAATTTTTAAGTTCACTCCCATAATCAGATTGCATCACTCGCTCTTGTAAAGAAGTGGTTAATAGAATATAAAGACTTTGTTCTATATCCTTTTCTCCAGAGACCATTACTACCTGATTACCGCCTTTCTGAAATTGAGGCGGAAAGGACCAGCCACTTCCTAAAAATTTATTGTCTTCAATCATCTTGTATTATTCTCTATGTTGTTTGTTAAATTACATCTACAGTATTTCCTTTAATTTCTATGGCTCCAACTGCTTCAATTTTTAAATTACCCTTGGATTGTATTTTACAATCATTCGCACTCAAAATGTTTATTCCTTTTTTACTTAATTCTATCTGATTACCTTGACTATCGGCCAGCTCAATGCGTTGTTGTTTCTCATCTATGGTGATTTTATTTTTTTCGGAAGTAGCAATTGTTATGCACTCTTTCTCTTCGTCAAAAAACAGTTGGTATTTTGATTTAGTAAAAATGCCTTTAGATTTTGGGTGCGTATCAAAGGAAATAGGAGGTTTATTTTTTGGACTATACACTGATCCCATTATAATAGCATGTCTGGGATCATCGTTTAAAAACCCAACGATCACCTCATCTTCGGATTGTGGTAGAAAAAAAGTGCCTCGATCTACACCGGCATCCAAGGTGGTAAGACGTGCCCATACCGTATTTTGTTTCTCTCCAAAAGCGGGTATCATCACTTTAATACGGTTCAAGTTATCAGGATCTTTGGCAGGAGGCTGTATAATCCCAACCTGTAATCCGTTAACGCCTGGTAATAATCCTGCAGCTGGTGTATCTATTACTTTGTTTGCATCGATAAACCAACAAGCATCCATGCCTATTTGAATATACGTACACCACCCCATAGTAGTGACCTCATGTCTAACCCCAGATACAATATTGTTACCTGATAAGGTTTTACTGAACTCCTTAATTTCTAAAGTGTCTCCTACTTTAATTTTGCCAGTTCCTGGAATTTTGATCCAACCTTTTATATAGGAAAGACTGGTTTTTAATTGTTGCGCATTAGACCAAGTCTCGAGCTCATTAGAAATTGTTGGGATGCCATGTGCCAATATCATTTCTTTGGTACCTAAGGCTTTGCTTATACTGTCTATATCTTGTCCTTTTGAACTAAGGTTAAAATTTTTACTTTTTGTGGACTTGGTACTTTTTTGTGTACTAAGGTCCCAACCTACTGCTACTATGTTCTTATATTGATGATTACCATTAATTTGTAAATCAAAGTCATATATCTCGTGAGACCCTACTTCTAAAGAATGTTTTGTATCTTTTAGTTCCGGCTGAAAAATAGAAATTTCGCCGAGTACAACACTTACTAACTGTGCATTCGCTTCTGCACGTGATAGCATAAAATCCCAGTCTGTCGCATAGTGCTGAATCATTTGCTGGTGACTAACTGTTGTGTCTTCTACTTTTTTACTAGAAAAACCATATGGTTCTAGAATACTCGTTATAATCTCGTGATCTTTTTTCTGATGATATACAGTACTCTTGCGATGACTATTCATTTGTATAAAAACATCGCTTAATTCTATTGTCAGGGTTGGTTCTTTGCGATTAAGTTCTAGTAGTTTATTGGTTACAATACCTCTAAAAACTTTTACTTCTTCATTGGGTTTATCTTCATACTTTAATGCGATGTCTATTTTTTTCCCAATGGCAAAAGAAGTATCATCTAAAATTTTAAATTCTTTCTTAGCGATATCTCCATCAATAAATTTCAGCTCTGCTGTAGGAATTTTATTAAACTCATGAGCCACGTCAATAGAAAGAAGCTCGAATTGACCATTCATTTCCTTCCCTTCACTTTTTATAATTGCTGTTACTACTGACATATGATTATTTTTCTATTGGTGGAAAATAAATTTGCTGCCCAGGTTTAAGATTTCTAAAATCATTTAGATTATTAGCTTTGGCTACCCAAGGATAATATCGGGCAGATCCATAAATTGCTTTACACATTAATGGTAATTGATCGTGTGTCCCTACAATTCGATAGTGTGTAAGATCAGGTGAGTTTTTACCATCCTTTTTGAGTCTTTCAACTGTTTCTAAATCTCCAAAAAATTCAGTATCTAACTCAGCTCTTAATGGGATTCCACTGCCATTAAATTGCGTATAATTGATATTTACAGAACTTAATCTACATTTAAAATACAAATCTCCCCAACGTACTATTAGATACGGTGGTTGATGAATATCTCCGTTCATTTCTGTAGTCAGCTTTAGAAATTTCTGAACCTTCTTAGAGACATCATCATTTCTGAAAAGATTTAGTATCCCGAAGTGTGTATCTACATTATTTCCGTCTAAAATAAGCTTAAAACTAATTCGCTCCGGCTTAGAAAATCCATACTTAGCATTAGTTCCGGTTGTATTAATCCCTTGTTTTACTCCATATGTGTTTTGATAAGAAACCGAATAGGATTCTGGATTAAACATAGCTTCAAAAGAACCTAAACTTTCTGTTATTTTCCGATCTCCACTAGAAAAGCTTTGTATTGTTAGCTTTTCCAGCATAGTAAAAGAATCAAAAGCCATAATTATCTACGATTTTTCTTTTTTAATATTTTTAATACTTGTGTTACACACTCCCGTACTACACTATCGTTATCGATAGCGTCTTTTGATAATGTGTTGGTATCTTCATTTAATACCGCTCTAATTACGAGTTCTTTAATTTCTACTGGCATCGTTATAATATTACGGTTTGAAATCTAGTATATGCTAGTTCCATCGTATCAATGAGAACCGTATTGGATTGGGCATCAAGATCTGAAATCGACCATTTTACAGGATATGCTTTCATAAACAACAATGCTTTTATAGGCACAGGAACCCCTTGAAAATCATTAAATACTGTAATCAACACATTGGAAGGCACAAATTTAAAAGTGGAAAATGCTATATTAAATTCCGTAGTTAGTGGTGATGGTATAAGGCTAGTACTATAGCCACGCTCTAACACCAAATTATTGTAATTAACCTTATTGGGCAACCGATGTGAAAAAAGGTTTTGTCCTCCTTCATTCACGGTATCCGTTTGGATATCTGCGCTAAGTCCGCTAACTTTTTGAAATCTAAAATCTATGGGGTTTGGTATTACTCCTCCCGTAAAGAAAAAAACGCCAAATCTATGGGACAACGCTGGGTTGGGATCTGCAATATTCTTAAAAGTCTCTAGTGCGTCCATGTGTTTCTATTATTCGTGATGAATTAGTTTTATATTGTGAGCAATTAAATCCAGGCTTTCGATGGCAACATCATTAGTGCTGGCACTAAAAGAAGGTGCATTTAGCTTTATGGGCAATGTGCGGTATACTTCCCAACTTACGATGGGATCCCCATTTTCATCACATAATGCTATGCTAATATTCTTCTTGTTTTCAGCACGTAACCAGTCGTATAAAAATTTTCTGTTTTTAACAATCCCTCTTTTTAGACTTACACTAATAGGCTTACGTTGGGCACGGATCAGGTAATCCCCCATAATCCAGCTGAAACCGTGCCTGTATAATACGTGCTCATAATCCATTTCTAAACCCGAAATTTCTGAGAAGGACATTCCTTCATCAATACCATCAATACTTACTTGATAGTTATAAACTGGTAAAGGATAGTCTTGAGTGATTGTCTTTTTATCTACTGCCATGATGATGTTACTGTTATCTTTATAGTGTCAAACTTTATCAAAAGCCTGAGATTGAATCGCTAAAATGATCTTTATGCTTCTTCCATTGTTACTCGAAATGCCATAAGTTCTAAGGACTCTAAGGCAACCTCACTTGTACTTGCATCAAAAGAAGGTGCCGTTAATTTGGTAGGAAATGCATCAATAACTTTCCAGCTCACTATGGTACTTCCTGTCTCATCAAGAAGGTGTACTACAATATCCTTTTTATCTATTTGATTTAATTGGATATCATTGATCCACTCATAAAAAACTGGAATACTCTTCCCTTTTACGAACCCTTTTTCTAGGGTAATATTAACCGGTTGGATCTGTCCCGGCATATACATAATGTTCGGTCCTACTTTCCCTCCAGCTGCAAAACTCTCTTTGTATGTAATCGTTTCAAAGGATAAATCAAGACCCGTTACTTTAGAAAAGCTAAAGGACGCTCCATCAATATCTACTCTATAATTATAGGTTACCAATGGGTAATCTGTTTTTATTTGTTCTTTTGTTAAAGCCATTTTACTTTAGTATTAATTCATAATTCAATAATATGCTGTGAATGAGCTTGATAGTTCATCTTACAGTCAATCACTTTTAAAAAAATTATATCGGATTAAACTTCTTGCAGTTTATGCGAGAATTTTAGGATGATAAACTCTGCTGGTCTAGCCGCAGCAATTCCTATTTCTACAACCATACGACCTTCAAGAATATCTTGCTGCGTCATTGTTTTGCCTAATCCAACATTAACAAAATAGGCTTGTTCTTCTGTCGAACCTACCAATCCTCCTTGTTGCCAGATTCCGTATAAAAAGCTTTCGATCATTGCTTTAACTTTCAACCAAGTCGTTGTATCATTTGATTCAAATACTGCAAAATGAGAAGCTTTTTTGGTAGACTCTTCGATCATATTAAATAATCGACGTACAGAAACATATCGCCATTCGTTATCATTTCCGGCTAATGTACGTGCTCCCCATACTAGTGTTCCTTTTCCTATAAAACTACGAATAGCATTTACTGATTTCCCATTAGTGACATCTACATTAAGACGTTCCTGATCTGCCGAACTGATTTTAACTACAGGTCCGATTACAGAATTTACACTCACATTAGCTGGTGCCTTCCAAACTCCTCTTTCTCGATCTGTAGTAGCATAGATTCCCGCCACTGCCGAACTAGGAGGAAGGACGATGGTTTCTTTGGTCAACTCGCTTTTTATTTTGCTGTACAAGGCAGTACCTTTTCTACTTTCTAATGTAAAAGCACCTTCACTACCTCCTTGCTTAAAAATTTCCTGACCACCTGTTCCCGGAGTTGCAGTAATTAAGCTGTTTTCTGTTACAATTTCGATATCAAAATCTCCTTTGTTATCAAATGCTGTCCAAGCATCTAGTAAATCGCTAGCTGTAATACCTTCTGCAGGAACGTTTGAGATGGTTAACAACTTAGATGAAGAAATAGAAAACTCCACAGTATCGCCACTTCCACCATTGATTCTATATTTTGGTTCTTCAGAAATATCACCTGTATAGGTAATTCTAACACCATCGTGTATTACTTCGAAAATAGCTGTCTCCGAAGAAGAAGATAGATTGATAACACGAACATCCTGATCTTTATATATATAATTTAGGGATGTATGAATATATGGAGTATAGGCCGCACCGTATTTTAGGTTATTAGTTCCTATTCCATTTCTAAATTCATTAGCTTCCTCATCTTCTTTTTTGATATCAAAAATGCAAAACCTGTCTTTTAGGTCAGCACATTGTGCTAATGCTTGTTGGCAAATTGCGTGATAATCATTTGCTGATAATTTAGCCGCTTCACTTAACACAATAAGTGTAGGTTCATCTTCTTTGCTCAAGACCTCAAGCCCTTTCTCAAAAGCTAGCTTGTTATGAGTATTTTCAAAGGAACCGACAGAGATAATATAACAATCACCTCCTCCATTTTTAAAATAAAGGTCTATAGCATAATACAAAGTGTTCTTTGGAGCTATCACGGTTAATTTTTGTAACTGCTCATCATCATTAATAAGAACCTCAAATTCTGTTTTTTGAGCTCCTCCATACATTTCTCTGAACTCTAAAAAGGTAGAAATTCGTATCGCACTATTCGACACGCTTTTTCCATTTTTCACTGCTTTTTCGGTAAAACCTATAAAAGCAGGAACTGCTGTAGATACACCAGCAATGGACTGTGATAAAACAGGTACTTCCTCTGTGTACACATCAGGTGTTAAAAAACTAGACATAATTATTTAAATTTTAAATGTTTATACTTAGCATTCCCATAAACCAATGCGAGTCTTCTGGTCGTGCTTTTTTACTTACTTAATTTTAATTATTTGAATACCATTTTGTCCTTTTTGGGGATTGGGTAAATGACTAATAAGCACATCACCGTTTTTAATCAATTTGATGTTTTTTATAGGATTACTACTGTAGGGAATCAAATCTCTAGATTCAAAAGCCTTTATTCGGGTATCGGGAAAATTTAATCGTAGGGAAGTTACGATCTGGTCTGTAGTATTTTCGTCTATCACCATTTCGTTAAAAGTGATTTGCTCATTTCTGGATTCTATTGTGATTGCCGAATCTTCAGAATTGGAAACAAAATAGTACTTCCACCGTATTGATCTTGCCTTAAATATTACTGTATACTTAGTAGATTTTTTGGTAACATTTGCTTTAATTTTATTTCCAGCAATTATGATTTTAGCTAATGCTGGAAAACCACAAAAAATTCCATTCTGTTTTATCTGAGTGGCAATCAATTCAGAACTTCCTATTGGTTGTTCTTGATTTGTAAAGGAAATCATGTTCCCTTTTTCTATGGTAGAAAGATCTTTGATATCACTAATACGATCTGATGTAGGATATACATAAAAAGTAAATATATCGTCTTCACTTAAAACAGGAAAAGTATTGCGTTCTTCCTGAAAGAGAGCCAAAACTTTTACTCCCAGAGCCGTTTTTTTTAGTATAAAACGTCGCTTATCTAAATGTCTTTTCGTTTCATTTTCTGCAACCATTACCAAATCTTCCGGTATATCCGAAAAAAAAGGGTGTATAATTTCTATCTGAAAGAATTCACGATATTCCATCTGTCTACTTTTGTTACTTTAATTCAATATTTCGCTTACTCTATTGTACAATTTCTTAGACTGTATTTTTTAAGACTATAAAGGGGTCGAATAGTTATTTTTTACTCACCTGAAGTTCAATATTTGATAATGGTTCTCCTACAAATTCTACACTTTGCTCATCGATAAATGATAATAGACGGACTCTATATAACACAGAGGGTAAATAGGAAGTATTTAAAGAATGCCAAACTTGATTCTGTTCTTCCAAGGGGAGTGAAATTAGTTCTACAACTAGTTTCTCTATACGTTCATCAGATAGTTGTGGGGAGTTAAGTGGATTAAAAATCCTGTTTACCTGAAAAAACTTGATGACATGAGATAAAAATTTAAGTGCCTGATCATACTTATTAAATTTAGACACAAAAAGAATCAAAAGCTCTATTCTAATTTCAGGGTTAGCTTGAGTTCTGATTCCATCTCTTACAATACCGGAATATTGATCTGGATTTCTAAATTTTCTATCCTCTGAAATATTTATTAAAAATGGTGTGATTTTATCATTAGTAAAAGAAACTGGGTCATTGCTACTAGTACTAATAAAGTCTATAATATTTGATTCTGTAGTGCCTACTACATTCTTAAAATATTCATTGAGTTTATCTTTCAAAACACTTAATACAACATCAACCATAATATGCTGTTAGGTTTATTAATTTTGTGTGTATCAAAGGTAACTTGAGATGCTGCTTTATCTATAGAACAAGTCCGCCAAATCTGTAGAGATTTCCGACATTATATTGGGGGAAAATGCGTCAACTATAACATTTCCGACATCAGGAAATTTACCGTACTGATTTGTATACATTACCTTTAGTTAAACATGATGAAGTAATCTTATCGATATAATGAAAATAATAAACACCTTTTGCCATTGATTAACATCACATCGATATTCAATTATAATATTGGTTAGATATTTCTAATATTTGTTTACCCTAAATGGATATTTAGTTTTGTCAAAAGGTCATACATAGGTCATACCTTCTGTGTTTTTGAATAATTTACAATATCTTTTAAAAACACAAAAATCCTTTATAATCAATACCTATAAGCGCATTAAAGGTTATTAGAAGTCATTAGGAATCATAAAATAATAGACTTAGGATCTAGTGCCGCGAGGTGTGAGAGTTCGAGTCTCTCCGCCCGCACAGCAAAAAAAGCCGACTTTATGAGTCGGCTTTTTTTATTTAAGGTGTGTCTCGTCCTGAAATAAGTGGATACAAAATTGACTTATTTATGAAAGATTCAGGAAACACTAACAAGAAGCGTACTCAACGCGATTACAATTTAGGTTTTAAATTGGGAGTGGTATCCCAAGTAGAAAAAGGCGAGATGACCTATAAACAAGCCCAGAAGGCTTTCTGATTTATTGATTGTTAAATCACACTTTTCAAAGTTATAATGGCTTCTCATTAAACAAAAAAAGATTAGAACATATTTTACGTCTACTCTTAAAGAGTTTTTTGTTGGAATTATTAGTGACTTTGTTTATCTTTTGGTGTCTCAATATATATAACAACAAAATCATATTATAAAATGAAAAAGATTCTTTTAATTTTAGCAGTAGTATTAACAGCTAGTTTTACCTCTATAGATAATAATGATATCGTAGAAGCACAGGTAACTTATAGCGGACAATCTGATAAAGCGTATTATTTTACTAATAAGGATACGGGAAAGGTACTCGAATTTACTTTTGTAAGTAAAAAAGCGATCTCTAAGTATGATTTAAGTACAAAACAACTTACAGGAAAAGAGTTTATAATTACTTATGAAATTGATAACATAGAAATTGCAAGCAAGGATACGCAAGTGAAACAATACAAGAAACGTTTAATTCTTATCGATATAAGGATGGCAGAGAGCGAAGTAGTTAATAACTAACAAAATCTTAGGTAAGAGAGTTTGAATCTTTCTGTCTGCACAAAACAAATAAAACCTGTAAATAATTGATTTACAGGTTTCTTATTTTTTACCCAAATCTTTCATCTATATCATTATCACACTTTATAGGTTTTTTTTGATTATGAATAATTACACTTATCCATTTATGAAGTAAAAAACGGGCTAATTACTAGTGTACGGTTTGTAAGAGAATGATGGCATAAAAATTAAGTTAAAACTCAGACAATATGGTTTATTGATAACTAAATCGCTCTTTTTTGATAAAAGAGCGATAATTACCTCTACATAAGTGCTATAGCTTAAGTTTTTACCGCTATTTGTGTCTTAGGGATAAAAAAACTCTCCATATCAAAGGATATGGAGAGTTTATATTAACACTATGGTTATAAAACAAAAAACACGCTTTATTATTTTAATAAAGTATACTTTAATTTCTGGTTTCCTCTTTCAATACTCTCATTGACAACCTTGAAAAAATAAGGTTTATAATAATTCTTTGAATATCCTTTACGATGTAATATCTACCCTCTTTTTTGCTCGAATATTAAATTGAATCAAAAAAATAAAAAATAAAACAAAAATTCATTTCTATTTAGATTCATTCTTAATAAATTTGCAACAAATATATAATTATTTTAATTCAATCTAAATAAGGATTAGTAATTTTTAAAATATTCAAAAATGAAACGATTAACACTTTCATCACTTTTACTATTAGTTGCAGTATTTACGATAACTGCACAGGATAAAAAAAAGCAGGATAAAAATGCTATAAAAAAAATGTGTGGCTGCTATGAAGTAACCTTCAATTTTGCAGAAACTTTTCAATATAGCAATGATTCTCTTTATAAGCCTTCAAAACAAAAAATTGCCAAAGGGTTAGAATGGGCTCAATTGGTTGAGGAGGATAAAAACAAGATTTCTATTCAGCATTTATTACAAGTAGGTGATCCTTCAAAACCTCATATTGTAAAACATTGGAGACAAGATTGGATATTTCAAAACACAGATTTCTATATGTTCAACGGTAATAATTCCTGGAACTATGAAAGTAAATCTAAATCTGATGTAAAAGGCCAATGGACTCAAAAAGTATATCAGGTAGACGATAGCCCTCGTTATGAAGGTTCTGCAACCTGGGTACATGTAGATGGAAAAAGTTTTTGGGAAAACAGAACAGATGCTCCACTACCAAGACGAGAATATACTAAAAGAAGTGATTACAATGTAACCGTTAGAGGAAACAGACATGAGATTACTAAAAACGGTTGGATCCACGATCAAAATAATGATAAAGTAATACGTGAAGCGGGTAAAGCTGATGTTATTTTGGCTAAGGAAAAAGGATACAATACATATGTAAAAGTAGACGATAGTAAATGTAAAGTAGCCGCAAACTGGTGGAAAGAAAACAATCAAAAATGGGCTTTAGTTCGCAATAAATGGGAAAAAGTTTTTGGAAGAAATGCCAATTTAGTACTAGAAGCAAAAGTTGATAACAAACCACTATATAAGCATCTATTTTCTGACGAATACATAAAAGAACAAGATATCAATAAAGTCATCGAATCTTTTGTAATTCAATAACCACAACCACAACCAATAAATATTACAATCATGTCTGTCTTTAAAAAATTACCCCTATTGCTACTTCTATGTGGCTTGAATTTGATGTATAGTCAAGCCACTATACAAGGTGTTGTAAAAAGCGAATCTGATGAGGCGATTCCTTATGCAAATGTATTCATCCAAGGAACCAGTCTAGGTGCACAAGCACAAGAAGATGGTACTTTTACTATTAACAATGTTCCTTTTGCTACCTATGAGATAGTAGCTAGTGCTGTTGGATATAACGAACTTAGTCAAAAGACGGCTATATCGGGAGATATATCAGGTCTTGTTTTTGTATTACAAAATGATACTCAGCTAGAAGAAGTTGAGCTCTTTGGTTCTAGAAATAAAAGAGCAGAAAAATTAGAAACACTTACCAGATTACCTTTACAGCCCAACGAACAGTTACAGAGTATTTCTGTACTGTCACATAAACTTATCGATCAACAAAATGCTTTAACACTAAGTGACGTTACCAAAAATGTTGCTGGTGTTTATACGTTTGCTACATACGGGAATATAAGAGAAAGTATGTCTTTAAGAGGGTACAGAGGTATTCCTTTATTAAAAAATGGAGTTAGAATCAATTCAGATTTTAGAGGGACTGGTGTCATTACTGATATGGCAGGGGTCGACAATATCCAGGTATTAAAAGGAATTTCTGCAATCAGTCAAGGTTTAGGAGGTGATTTAGGTTCTGTAGGAGGAGTGATTAATGTTGTAACCAAAACTCCTAAATTTTACAATGGAGGTGAAGTAAGTTTAAGAGTTGGTAATTTTGGCAAAGTACGCCCCACATTTGATTTTTATGGTCCTTTAAACAAAAAAGAAACCATTGCTTTTAGAGTAGCAGGTTCATATGATAGAGCAGATAGTTATAGAGTAAAAGTAAACTCAGAGCGTTTTTATATAAATCCTTCCCTCGCATGGAAACCAAATGAAAAAACGTCTATCGTTTTGGAAATGGACTATATGGATGATAGTAGAACTCCAGACCAAGGAACCATTAATTTTGGAGATTATGCAACCAACACTATTTTTAAATTACCAAATGATAAATTTTTAGGCTTCGAATCTGATAGAAATAATTCTGTAAATACTACGTATGCAATACGTTTTGAGCGAGAAATAAATGATGACCTAAGTATAAAAGCTGGGTATTTTGCTTCTGATTTAGAGACCTATGCAGAGACTTCTTATGCTTTTCAGGGAGGTGGAAGATCTGGATTACCAGAGTTATTAAATACACAAAGATATCGAGAGTACTACGCACAGGGAAGAAGTGATAAAAATAGTGTTTTACAAATAGATTTGGTAGGAAAGGATATAAAAACAGGGTTCTTAACACATACATTTCAGGCAGGAATAGATTATAGAAATACCACTTTTGACAATACTGCTTATACGGCTAACTATCCAGATAATGATAATGACCCCGATAATGATCCTCCTACTTATATAGATATCATTGATGTCACTCAACCTATCAATAATATTTTACCTAATGGTGTTACTGTAACACCAAATCCTGCAAGAGCTACAGGATCAAAAACAAAATCATATGGATTTACTATTCAAGATAAAATTTCTGTTACAAAATGGGTAGATCTCTTTTTAGGATTACGATATACCTCCTTAGAAAGAACCAAAGGTAATTTTATAGGAAGAAGTTTGACCGGAGCAAAACGTGATGATGCCTTTAATCCTTTAGTAGGATTAAATATCAAACCTACAGAAAATATTATTATTTTTGGCTCTTATGCCAGTAGTTCTAACCCTATGACTTCTTTTTACCGAGACATTAATGGCAAAGAGTTAGGTACAGAACGTTGGGATCAATTTGAAACAGGTATTAAATCGGTATGGTTAAATAAAGCCTTACGCTTTAACATAACATATTTTTCGACCTACAGCAAAAATTTAAACTTACAAGCAATCGACCCAGCAGGTAATTTCTTAGGATATTATTTAAAAGGAGGAGAAGATACCAGAAGTGGTGTTGAAATAGAATTAATAGGTAGAGTATTGCCTAATTTAGAAATAATTGGAGGTTATTCTTATTTAGATGCCAAATATAAAGACCATGCATCATATTATTTTAATTCTAGTCCATTAAATACACCAAGACATACGGCTAATTTTTGGGTACGTTATAACTTCAAAAAATATGTAAAAGGATTGTCTTTAGGTGCAGGAGCTTATTATTTAGGAGAACGTCCTCATAATGTATGGTCCAGAAATTACACACATACTGGAGTAGTTCCTGGGGTTAGGCCATTTGATTTAAAAGCATATACCACGGTAAACGTACAAGCATCATACAAATTTAATAGTAAATTAAGTTTAGATGTTTTCGGAAATAATGTTTTTAATGAAATTGGATATAATGCATATCGTACAGTATATCTTAACAGGATTCAACCTGCTAGTTTTGGAACGGTATTGCGATATAAATTTTAAATTAAAAAAAATGAAAACAATAAAATTATTAGCCGCATTTATTTTGTTTGTAAATATTTTACAGGCTCAGACAAAAAATGTTTTTTTAGAAAGAGAATTCTGGGAAACTAACCCTTCAATAGAAGTTATAGATCAGAAAATAACAGAAGGTAATAATGCAATAGCATTAAATAAAAATGGATTTGATGCTGTAGTATATGCTATTTTGGAAAACGCAGATAATGCTATAATAAAACACTTACTTTCTAAAAAAGGGAATGATGTTAATAAGCTAACCCATGATAAAAGAACCTATGTGTTTTGGGCAGCTTATAAAAATAATGTAGAATTAATGAAACATCTTATTGCTCAAAAAGCAAGGATGGATTTAAAAGATTCTCATTACTTTTCGGTATTGACTTTTGCAGCAGCGGCCGGCCAAACAAATACAGAAATTTATGACTTATGCATTAAAAACGGGATTGATGTACAAACTGACAAAGATGAACACGGAGCAAACGCTTTATTGTTAGTAACTCCTTCCCTAAAAGATTTTACTCTTATCGATTATTTTACTTCAAAAGGTTTAGACATTCATGACAAAGATGATGATGGAAATGGAGTTTTTAATTACACTGCACGTACTGGAAACATAGAAATGCTAGACCAATTAATCAAAAAAGGTGTTTCTTATAAAGAACTTAATGATAAAGGTGACAATGCAATGATTTTTGCCAGTAGAGGCACCAGAACAGGTTATAATTCTTTAGACTTCTTTCAATACTTAGAAAACTTAGGTATTGAACCAAATATTACAAACAAAAATGGAGTAACTCCTCTACACAATCTAGCGTATAGAAATAACGATTTTAAAGTCTTAAATTATTTTTTAAATAAAGGGGTTAATACTAATCAAAAAGATGATAAAGGTAATACTCCATTGCTAAATGCATCTCATAGTAATACATTAGAGGTTATAAAATTATTTGCAAAAAATACAAATGATATAAATATCACTAATAAAGAAGGACATTCTGCACTAACCAATGCAGTAAAAAATAATACAATAGACGTGGTTGATTTTTTAATTAGTCAAAAAGCCAATGTAAATGTAATCGATTCTAAAGGGAATGATCTAGGATACTACACACTAAAATCGTATAATCCAAATAAGGTAGATCAATTCAAAAAGAAAATAGACGCCTTGACTAAAAAAGGACTTGATATTACCAAGCCTCAAAAAAATGGAAATACATTGTATCATTTGGCAATAGAGAAAAACGATCTAGAGTTATTAAAAATGATTCCTGATTATAATATCGATATCAATGCTAAGAATAAAGAAGGAATTACAGTCTTACATAAAGCAGCAATGACCGCCAAGAACAATAAAATCTTAGCATATTTATTATCTATAGGAGCTAATAAGGCCATTAAAACTGATTTTGAAGAATCTGTATTTGATCTGGCAAGTGAAAATGAAGTATTAAAGACAAACAACGTAGATATAAATTTTTTAAAATAGAATGAAAAAAATAGTAACATTTAAAGTGTTTCCAATAATAGCACTTGCAATTTTTACTGTATTTGGGTTTAAAAGTACTACAGAAAGTAATACCTATAAATGCATGATACAAATGACAAATTATACAGGAGAAGGTGCATATATAGTTATTTCTTTACTAGATCCAAATGGGAACTACGAAAAAACACTTTTTGTACAAGGTGATGATGAAGAATGGTATCATGATATTACCGATTGGTGGAAATTTTATGGAAAAAAACGTCAAGATATTGACGCTATTACAGGAGCAACTGTAAGTGGTGGTGGACGATCTATCAATATTATTGAAATTGAAAGTAATAAGATTGACTCTGGTTATAAAATACGTTTTGAAACTGCTGTAGAAGATCAAGAATATTATAAAAATGATGTAGAGTTTGAGTTAACATCTGAGACCACAAAAAGTAAAGTTGAAGGAAAAGGGTTTATACGATATATTCGTATGATGCCACAATAACAATACGATTAAATGACGATTTCAATTTGGAGATATAGCCACCTTGCTTTGGCTATATCTTCATTTGCTTTTATACTTATAGCCTCCTTAACAGGGATTGTTTTAGCATTCGAACCTATATCGAATCAGCTAGAGCCTTATGCTACATACAACGTAAAAAACATTACTCTTGCGCAAACTATAACAGTACTACAAAAAAATTATGATGAAATAATTGAAATTGAAATCGATAATAATGATTTTGTATCAACCTCGGTAATTACCAAAGAAGGAAAAAATAAAACTTTTTATGTCAATCCTCTAACTGGTAAAAAGGTAGGTGACATTATTGAAAAAGCTCCCGTTTTTAAGTTTGCTACCAACCTACATCGTTCTTTATTCCTAAAAAGTACCGGTCGTTTTTTTGTAGGATTAGTTTCTTTCATATTATTTTTAATTGCAACTACCGGAATCCTTTTAATTATTAAAAGACAACAGGGTATACACCGTTTTTTTTCTAAAGTTATAAAAGAGAATTTTGAGCAATATTACCACATACAAATAGGTAGGTTAACATTGATTCCTATTATCATAATAGCTCTAACAGGTGTGTATTTGTCATTAGAAAAATTTTCACTATTACCATCCAATATAATTAAACATCAAATTGATTTTGAGAATATAAAAGAAGCTCCCAAACAGCAAATCAAAGATTTTAAAGTTTTTAATCAAACACAACTTAAAAATGTTAGAAAAGTAGAATTCCCTTTTTCTGATGATCGCGAAGATTATTTCCACATAAAACTATCTGATAAGGAGTTGAATATTAATCAATTTACAGGCGAAATATTAAGTGAAATAAAATACCCTTTTAATACACTAATATCACATTGGAGCTTGGTATTACATACAGGGCAAGGAAGCATCTTATGGTCTATTGTCTTACTTATTTCTAGCTGTTCTATTCTGTTCTTTATGTATTCAGGTTTTTTAATGGCTTTCAAACGAAGAAAGAAAAGTCTAGTCCTAAAAAATGTTTATCATAAAGACAAATCTGAATACATTATTTTGGTTGGCTCAGAAACCGGAAATACATTTGATTATGCAAAACTTTTCTATAATGCTTTGATTGATTTGGGAAAAACGGTCTTTATTTCAGAATTAAACAAATATTCATCCTATAAAAAAGCAGAGCATTTAATTGTATTTACAGCAACTTATGGTAAAGGGGAACCTCCTACAAATGCAAAAAGTTTTGAGCAATCTTTTAAGAAAATCAATCAAAAAAAAGAAGTTTGTTTTTCCGTTGTGGGTTTTGGCTCTTTAGCATATCCAGATTTTTGTGAATATGCAATAGATATTGATAACATGTTACGTTCACATTCAATGTTTAAACCAATTCTAGAACTGCATAAAATTAACAATCAATCTTTCGAAACCTTTAAAGATTGGTCATCGCAATGGGGCAAAAATGTTGATTTATCAATACCTTTAAAACAGCCACAGAAGGCAATAAAAACTAAAAAAAACAAGCTATTTTCGGTTGTTTATAGATCTCCACTAAACATTGACAACACATTTTTACTGCGTTTACATCCAAAAGAAAAAATAAGATTTCAATCAGGAGACTTGTTATCCTTTTACCCAGAAAACGATTCTGTAGAACGTTTGTACTCTATTGGTAAAATTGATGACGATATTATTTTGAGTATTAAAAAGCATGAATTCGGAATATGTTCAACCTATTTTAGTAAGCTTAGTCAAAACGATAGCATTAAGGCATCAATAAAACGAAATCCTCATTTTAATTTTCCAACTCACGCAAAAGAGGTCGTTATGATTGCAAACGGAACAGGAATAGCTCCTTTTTTAGGAATGATTAGTGAAAATCATAAGAAAATAAAAACACATCTATTTTGGGGAGGAAGAAATAAACAATCTATTGAATTGTATAATGCAGTAATTCAAGACAGTTTAAAAAACAATAATTTAACTACTTTTTATCCTGCATATTCAAGAGCCCAGCCAGAAAAAATATATGTACAGCATTTGCTAAAAAGAAATAGTAACCCAATTACAAAAATATTAGACAAAAACGGAGTTGTACTAATTTGTGGATCTATTATTATGCAAAAAGAGGTTATCAATGTGCTAGACGAAATTTGCAGAGAAGTCAATAATAAGCCAATAAGTTATTATCAAAATAAAGGACAACTTAAAATGGACTGTTACTAACTTTTAAAGCTCTTATCATATTCTAATCAAACAAAAAAAACCTGACAAGTTAAACTCATCAGGTTTATAAATAGACACTAAATTAAGGGCAACCTTTACAAATCAAATCATTACTACTTATTATTTACCCCTTAATTACTTCTATTTTTAAAGACATCTAGTTCAAGGCCTACCCAAAAACTATCCTTCTTTATGTTCATCACCTTCGTAACCCAGTGTGATACTATCTATTGCATTTTTTAATTTGATATCAATTTCTTTTAGGGCACCATCAATCTTGGAAGAATAATATTTATACTCTTTACCATTAAAACGCAATGTAGTAATTGGCCAATCTCTCACTTTTTTAAATGCCAAATCTTCATTTAAACCTTTATTCAATATTGTTTTTAACGCTCTAAACTCCTGTTCTTTTAATTTTGTTTTTATATTTCCTTTTGCAGAAACGTGTTGTATTCCCGAATAAGAAACCGAACCGTCTTCATATATCCACACATCATACACCGGGCATTTTCCCATACAAGACCCTTTTGAATAATATACCAGTGCTTCATCTTTTGAAGTATCTGTAGAGGTATTCTTGGTAGATTGGCAAGAAAAATTCACCATTATCAATACTATCATTACATATTTCATACGCTATCTTTTTTTAAGTACTAGTGGTTCGGATAATCACACCATTAATACCATTTTTATCATTTTAATGCTTGTGAATACTACAGTGTGTTTTATTCTTATTACCGAAAGTATTTGCATTTTTCCATGATCCCGGAAGAGGTAGGAAGCTTCTACTGCTTTTTGCAATATTTCCTCTTATATAATTTCGCAGCTTTATCATTTCGGCATTATCATACATCATCTGTACCT
This sequence comes from Aquimarina macrocephali JAMB N27, assembly GCF_000520995.1. Classification (GTDB taxonomy): domain Bacteria; phylum Bacteroidota; class Bacteroidia; order Flavobacteriales; family Flavobacteriaceae; genus Aquimarina; species Aquimarina macrocephali. The sequence continues at coordinate 60,455 of NZ_JACA01000001.1, forward strand.
TTTTTTCTGCTCTACTGTTTCCATTTACTCCTCCAGCTCTGGTCACAAACGTAGCAAAGACCTCTGCAATATCTTCCCCAGGATTGGTAGAAGCGTACTGAGTTACATAACGCTCTTTATATTTATCATAAAATTTTTGTGCATCACTCTGATTATTCACCTTTCCAAATTCTTCCCAGATATCAGCCCAATGACTTTGATATAGTTTATTAATATTAGAATTACCCCTAGAACATCCTTCTCCGGTAAAGAAATTTTTGCAGTCGCCTTGAGATATAGAAGAATCGACCTGCACTTTATCCAAAGTAATGATATGCCCAAATTCGTGCACTATAGTATATGCCAGTTCTCCTCTTGCATTAAACCCTCCTTGATATGCAAAATCTATCGCAATACCCATCTGCCATTTTGAGAGATCTTGTGTTCTTTCTACTACATATCCTGCGGTTCCATCATTTTCACCAGCAAAAATTACAAACTCACTCATTCTTGATCTATAATCTGGCGGAACTATCTTTTTTACTAAATTCCATATTTCCTCATGCTTTTTAGTATCCTTTTGAAACTCTAATAGTTTTCCGGTTACTTTATAATCCTTTTCTTTTACTATTTTATCACCTTCAACTTTATAAAGAGTTATACTTCCTCCATCACCTTCAGTTCCACTATCAGTTCCTGTATTACCTTCGGTATTTGTATTCGAATTTGGTTGTGGACCTGCTGCATCATCATCTTTACTGCAGGATTGGATAGAAATTGTTACAATACTCAGAAAAATGATCAGTATACAATTCCATTTTTTTACGTTTTTCATAGTTTATTTCGGGTTAAAAATTAAACGTCCTTTCTTACACAACAGTGAACTTTTAAAACACCCTATTTTTTTATCTACTTTTTTTTAAATCCTCTATATTATTTTTTAGAAATAGGGTAAAAGCAAAACATACTGTTGTTATAGTATATGGAGATATCATTACAATAAAAGCTTAAGTAGAAGGCATTAGTAGAAAGAAAAAAGAACATCTTTCTATACTTTTTCTTTAAATACCGTAGTTTTGAAAAAAAAGCTAAGTATTTCTAAGATGTCAGAAAAACAAAAGTCTGTTTGTGATGAAAAAAACTTTAGAATGATTTTTGATAATCATTCTGAAGTGATCCTGAATTTCATTTATTATAAATGCGGAGATATGAAACAGGCAGAAGATATAACACAGGATGCTTTTGTAAAACTTTGGAAAAATTGTAAAAAAGTACTTTTTGCTAAAGCAAAGTCATTTTTAATGAAAGTAGCTCAAAATGCTTTTTTTAATGAATTAAATCACGAAAAAGTAATCTTAAAATATAATCAGCAAAGCTTTTCTTCTATTCAATATGATTATAGCCCAGAGTTTTTAATGGAGGAAAAAGAGTTTATGGTAAAATTACAACGTAGTATTTCTGAACTCCCGGCAAAACAACGAGAAGTCTTTCTATTAAGTAGAAAAGACAAGAAAACCTATAAAGAAATTGCAGAGATTATTGGGTTAACGCAAAAAGCGGTAGAGCGAAGAATGCATTTGGCATTATTAGAATTAAGAGAAAAATTAGGGCGCACGGTCTAACAAAAAGCAAAAAAATGGAAAAGTCAGATAACATAGATGTTTTTTTAGCCAAATGGGCCAGCGGTGAATTATCCGAAGAGGAAATCAATGCTTTCAAAAAATCTAAGGATTATACTTTATACGAAACTATTCTCGAAGGAACAAAGTTACTTGAAGTCCCTACAGTAGATAGAGAAAAACTTTTTGATCGTATTCAAGAAGATGTTTCTAAAGAGAAAAAAGTGGTCTCCTTGATTCCTGGATGGGCATATGCAATCGCTGCAAGTATTGCACTAATCCTTGGGTATACTCTATTTTTTAATCAAAACATTACACATCAATCCGGATTTGGAGAACGGCTAGCAATAACACTTCCCGATGGTTCTGAAGCTATTTTAAATGCTAAGTCCAAACTGTATTATAAAAAAGGAAGCTGGGAAAATACCGAGCGAATCGTATTTTTAGATGGAGAAGCCCTTTTCAAGGTGAAAAAAGGAAATACATTTACCGTAAAATCTGATAACAATGCTGTTTCGGTATTAGGCACACAATTTAACGTTAATGCTTCCTCTGATTTTTTTGAAGTGATTTGTTATGAAGGCAAGGTTAAAGTAGAAAATGGTACTTCTTCAAAAATTATTACTAAAGGACAAGCGGTAAGAAGTGTCGATTCATCATTCGAAGAATGGGAACTAAATGATACTGCTCCTTCATGGACTGTAGGAGAAAGTAGTTTTGTCAATACCCCACTACAACAGGTAATATCTGCTCTCGAAAAACAATATAAGATTACTATTAAAAGTGAGCATATTGGTATCGATCAACGATACAGTGGCGGGTTTGCTCATGATAATTTACAAAATGCTTTGCATACTATTTTTGATGCAATGGATATTAAGTTTATTTTTATAGACAAGAATACTATAGAATTGTCTAAAGAATAAATGAAATACCACTTTTTATTGCTTATTTTTCTTTTTTCTCTAACTGCAAATGCTCAAGAAAAAAAGAAAGACATACATTACCTTGACCTCTCATTAGACGGTTTTCTAACCGAAATGGAAGGGCTGTTTGACGTGAAATTTTCTTATAATACTTCGTCATTCACAGATATAGTGATCACGATAGATCAAAATGCTATATCATTAAACGAAATTATAGCTATTGTATCCAGTCAATATCCTATACATTTTACACAAGTCGATGAGCGGTACTATGTTGTCAAACTTATTAAAACAACCTCTTTTTGTGGATATCTAACAGATGAAACCCATACTCCTATTGAGGGAGCTACTATACTTAACGAAGTCAAAAAAACAGGGACCTCATCTGATGAAAAAGGCTTTTTCTCTTTAAAAGACAACAACTTATCAGATACTTTGACGATTTCATACCTTGGATATAAAACTATTTCTATTCCTCTTAAAAAAGTAGTTGATAAAAAATGTGATACGTATATTCTATCTCCCGAAGATTTTGTGCTAAATGAAGTAATTATAAAGGAATATTTAACCTCGGGGATCGTAAAAACCAGAGATGGTTCGGTTAAAATTCAACCTAATAATTTAAACATAATTTCGGGATTATCTGAGCCCGATATTCTGCAAAATATTCAACTGCTTCCTGGGATAGAAAGTCCGCTCGAAACCGCTTCTGGGATTTATATAAGAGGCGGTACTCCTGATCAAAACCTAATTCTATGGGACGGTATTAAAATGTACAATTCTGATCACTTTTTTGGGCTTATTTCTGCTTTTAATCCCTATATCACCAAAGATATTACAATATATAAGAGTGGAACTCAACCCATTTATGGAGATCGCGTTTCGGGAGTTATTGATATCAAAACAGATCAAACTGTACCCGATAAAACACAAGGAGGTATAGGAATCAATATGACTCATGCCGATGGATATCTGAAACTTCCTATTTCTAAAAAAATAGCTGTTTTAGTATCAGCCAGAAGATCTATTACCGACATTATTGATACTCCAACAATTAATACTTACTCTAACCGAGCCTTTCAGAATACAAGTATTACCGATAACAGGTCTATTTTTGATCCCGAATCTTCAGAAAGTAAAGAGTTATTTTATTTTACCGATGCAACCTTAAAATTAATTGCCAACCTTTCTAAAAAACACGACATCTCTATTTCTAATTTGTTTACTCAAAATAAACTTGACTATTCTTTTCAAGATTCTCAATTCGCAGATATGTCTCAGGATAAACTCGCTATTAAAAATTTTGGAACCAATATTTCCTGGAATAGTAAATGGGGTTCTCGATTCTCTACAAAAACACAATTTTCATATTCTGAATATGTACTCGAATACCAGGGAAGGAATCTCTTTGTTAATCAAGATCTAACTATCGAAAAAGAAAATGCTATCGAAGAATATGGTCTGTTATTTCATTCTGAATGGAATATTAATCCTCATTTCACTTTTTCTAATGGATATCAGCTCTACTATAACCGAACAGCATTTTATCTAAGAGAAAATGATTCTGAAGTCGGAAATTTTCAGGAGAACCCTACTCATAGTTTTTATTCTCAATTACAATATAGTGCTCCCCAAACGTGGTTGATTAGTTTTGGACTAAGAGGAAATTATTACGCTGGTTTAAACTCTACTTTTATCGAACCCAGATTCTATGTAGAACGAAAAATGGGAAAGTATTTTAGAGTTAAAGGATCTGCAGAGGTCAAAAACCAATCCATTAGCCAGGTGATTGAATTTGCCACTTTTAATTTTGGCCTAGAAAATCAGTTATGGGTCGCAGCACAAGAAGATGATATTCCATTGTTGAGAAGTCAGCAATATACCCTGGGAACTCTTTTTCATAAAAAAAACTGGAACATTGAGATAGATACCTACTATAAAAAGATAAAAGGACTTACTTCACTAACCAGAGGATTTGAATCTACTTCTGGTGACTTGTCTGAAGGAGAAAGTATCTCTAAAGGAATAGATTTATTAATTAAGAAGAAAGCTGGTAAGTACTCTACTTGGCTTGGCTATTCATTTTCTGATACCGAGTTCATATTTAATACGCTTAATCAAGGTAAGGCTTTTAAAGGAAATAATAATATCACTCATTCTATTTCTTGGTCTCATGCTTACCAGTGGAAGAAATTTCAGTTTTCATTGGGATGGAAATATCGTACCGGTACCCCATATACTCCTGCATTAGGGTTTACAATAGTAGATGATCAACCCATTGTTCAATACGGTGCTATAAACTCTAAATCTCTGCCCGATTATCATAGATTGGATTTTTCTGTAGTATATGATTTTAACTGGTCATCAAAAAACGATCGAGTAAAGAGTCGTCTGGGCTTTTCTTTATTAAATCTATATGGGAGAAAAAATATCTTAGATCGAAGTTATCCTCTCTATCAATTAACTGATAGTGAAAATAATATTTCTTATGAATTAAGAGAAATCAATAAATCTTCTTTAAATATTACTCCTAATGTTACGTTTAGACTAAGTTTTTAAATCATTATTTCTCTATATACCACAAAAAACTCCTCAAATTCTGAGGAGTCTTTATCATGAGTATAAAGAATTAGTTCAAATAGCTAGTTCATAAGTTTTTGTATTAATGGCATTACTCAAAAGATGTTTCTCCTTTATTAGGGTTATACACATAGTTAAATGTATAATATTGTGATTTTTTAGAAGTATCCTCATCCTGATAATAACTTAGTATTTCTACCTTGGCATAGTTACCGTTACGGGTTTTAAAAACAAGTATTTTTCCAGGGATAGGAGAGATCAAGTGGGTTGGAGGTCCAGCATAATTATACCAGCCATTATCACTACCTGTAGGGATAGCAAATACTGTATCTGCATCTTGACTAAAAGTTACATCCTTTGCACTGGTTACACCTGCAAAGGTACCCGTAACTACTGCTGCTCCTACGCTACCATTACGTGCAGGTTCTTCTGCTACACCAGTAACTGTTCCTCCGTTAACTGCTATATTAGTACCTCTAAATGCAACATCCCAGTCTGTATCACTGGTTGTTATTTTTCCTGTTTCAAAATCAAACTTGGTAAACACCCCTCCTACAGGGTTTCCAGTTCCCTGACCGCCTGTCTGTATAGCTTCAAGGTTAGAGATCTTTTCAGATTTAACAGGTATTGGAGTAGTTGTATCATCATCGCTACTACACGAAACAAGTACTGTACTAAGTACTAAAAATAATATTGATAATTTTTTCATTGTCATGACATTTAAAATATTAAAATTGATAGTTAAGTTTTGCATATAATTGTATCCCCGGTAAAGTGGGAATGTTGTCTTCGGTATAATCAAAAAGATTATTTGCACCTATTTGTAGTGTAAACTTTTCATAAAAAGTTTTACTGGCAGCAATATTTGCTGTTACATATCCATCAACAAAGCTGGTATCATAATCATCTATAAGATCATTACCGTTTGTATCAAACAAGGCATATTTACTTCTATACAATAGCCTCAAGTTTATATTCGCTTTCGCGGAAACGATATCATAAAAAACCTTAAAGTTTGCATTATGTCGTGAGCGATTCACAAGTCCAAAGTATTCTGATCTCGAGACTACAACTGTTTGATTAGTTTCGGGATCACGGGCAAATACTTCGCCATTTTTTACTTGTTTTTCTTTTTGTTTATCAAAAGCATAGAGTAACTGATAGCCAGCACTCAATCTTACATTATCGGTTATTCTGTAGTTGGTATTAAGCTCTAGACCTGTGGTGTATATTTCATCAAAATTAAAATAGCTAAACACATTTTGCCCATTAGTTTTACGGGCGATAACACGAGTATCAATAAGGTTTTTAAAATCGTTTCTAAAGAAATTAAGTTCTGCATTCCATCGCTTTTCTTTATAGGTTAACCCTGCATTATATCCTATAGAGCTCTCTGCTTCAAGAGGGTCTTGTAACGATGATTCGGGAACGACCACATCAAGAATCTGTCCCTGAGCCTGTAGCTCATTTAATTTTTCTAAAGCTACATTATATCCCAATACGGTATATCCCACTGCAGAGTTTGTAAAGTCAAAATAAAGCTGTCTAAAATCCGGAGCTTTAAAACCATATCCTATAGAGGCTTTGGCGGCCAGTACATCTGTTATTTTATACCGTAATGCAAGCTTAGGGCTAAACTGGTTGCTATATTCTGAATGATTATCAAAACGTGCCCCCGCAATGATGTTTAATCGCTCAATTAGGTTTACATCATATTGAGCATACATATATTGAGAATTAAAATCTACTTGTTTATCAAAAAAAGTACGATCTAGTTGATCGTATTGAACACCTATCCCGGCAGTAAGTTTACTCCTGTCTTTAAATGTGTAGGTAGTTCGTATCTCGGGACGTAATAAATGCTGATCAAAATCACTATCACTTACTATATCGCCAGAGGCAGAATCTGCCAGTTGTTCTTTGGCATTATAATTAGTATAATAAAACTCGTATTGGGTAGTTAGATGATCACTCCATTTGTGATCAAGACGTACGTGACCGTTCCATTCCTGTTCCTCACTATCTCCTTCAAGACTCGTAGTATTAGCTGTGAATCCCGCATCCTGATATTGCGTATATAAACGACCAGACAGAAATAACGAAAATCGATCAGAAAAATCATAATACAACCTACCATTAAATGTATAATTCTCAAATGGGTTTACGGTCTGGCCGGCTGTATCTGGATTAAGATCATAGCCTTCACTAGAAAAGCGGTTTGCAAAAACCCCATAACCAAACTTCTTAATACGCTGCTTAATATCTACGTTAATATCCTGCTGGGTATAACTACCAATACGATATGATGCATTGCCCGATAGCACATCGCTTTTTGGCTTCTCTGTAATGATATTAATTACACCACCCAAAGCATCAGAACCATAGAGACTACTAGACGGCCCTTTAACTACCTCGACTTGTTTTATATTCCCAACAGTTAACCTGTTTACATCAAAATTTCCGGCTTTTCTACCTACCAAAGGAACACCATCTATAAGAATCAAAATATAATCTGAAGCAATTCCTTGAATTTGCACCCCTTCAAAACCACTTTCATCAGCAACAGTAATAATTCCTGTTTGCTCATTTAGAATTTCATTAAGCCTAATGGTTCCCGATTGTTTAATTATTTCCTGAGAAACAATTGTAACCGGTAAAGGCAGGGAAGAAAGCTGTCTTTTTGTTCGGGTAGCTGTAAGGACTACCTCTTGTAATTCATTAACCAAAGTAGTATCTATAGCTTTTTCTTGCGAATATCCATTTACGACAACTAAACCTGTTAAAACACAGATTATCAGACTCTCAAACTTCATTTTTATTTAGAATGTTTCTTAATAGATTGCAAATATATATTTATTTTTATTTATTCTAAATAAACTTAACTATTTTTGTCATTAAATTACAGAAATAACTTACAAATCATGAAAACAACATTTTATATTCTTTTTAGGAAAACTATTACTATCAATAGTAGATGCTCAGGTAGATAAAAAAGGGCATTTCAGACAACCTCTTTTGTTGCTGGTGTATGTATTTAAATATATAATTACCCCAACTTTTAGTTTATCATAAATTGAGTCAAAGGAATGAGATAACAAAAGGTATGTATATGATGGTAATTAACCTGTCATTCTGGACTTGATCCAGAAGCTAATTTGGAATAGTATTTTTCTATGTGGATATTATTTTAAAGAAATATACACTAAGTACTTTCAGATGCTCAGTACAAGTGTAAACAGGGCACTGGAATGATAAGAGGAACCAGTCCTGAAACCAATTTCGAAACAGGTTTCAATACACTATTTTTATACTTACTTCTACACCGTAACTTCTTACAATCAACACTATAAAACGCGCAATATAAATCACTGTATTTTAGATTTTTATACTAGTGATATAGAATTTAATATGGAAATAGTATGAAAAATATTAAAAAAAAAGAAGAAATATCTTACGGGAAACCGTAATTATTTGAAAGCTTCTTACTATATTGTGCTTTAGGAAAATAGAACTACTAAAAAAGGTAAAATAGTTCGTTTTATATTTTTTGGACACAAATTATCGAATAGAAATTATATATAAGGATTTAGGGTTAAATCATTCAGAGATCATATCCTTTTTGAGCTATTTACTCTAAAAACATCCTTATAATGGTTGGTTTATTAAATCAATCGTTATTCAGACCCTGCTTTTGTTGGCTCGCCAAAGTTTTACAATTGCGGGGTTGTTTCTGTCTTATAGCTACCTATTTAGCAGCTTTTTACGATTGATCAATATTTCTAATTGCTGTTTTTTTAAGCCAACAATCTCAATTATTTTAAGTGTTACTTCAAATTTAAAGCTAATAAACGACAATTCCTTATGGATTTCCGTAATAAAAGCGTTAAACTAATGTGAATCTGGTATGGTTAAAATTTAAATATCTGATTTTTAGATTTTTACACATAACCCATCTCATTGCTTTATCTGGTAATACTTCCTGTCTGCTTAAGTATTTCGACATAGTTCTTTGATAGTGCCTATGCTGGTTTATCGAGAACAGATTATACTTTCATAAATACTTCTCGATACATCCTCCTACAGCGTGGTGCTCGATCCCGAGACAAATTCGGGACAAGTTGTGATGTAACGTTTTCGTTTATGAGTTCCAGTCTTTAGTTTATCCTGAGTCCTTCGATAAACTCAGGGCAGGCCAGTCGAAGGGCCAGAATGACAAGAAGTATATTGGGGTGACAAAAGGTGCTGAGAAGAGACTTACCCTTCGACAAGTCTGTCGAAGGGATCTATCTACAAAAGGCCTAAATCTTTGGTCATTGCCACCAGGTGAATGGCATTTTTAGCTTTAAAATTATATTTCAATTTATTAAGTCGCTTTTCTATAGAGCTTGTACTATTAGGCGAAATTTGATTTTTCTTAAAATAATGCCCTATTTCTTCCTGGGTAAGGCCATCAGACAAATGCTTTAATAACAAAATATCATAATCCTGGAGTTCGAAAACATTATTCTTACTCATTGCACTTTCTAACTGTGGAGATACATATCGAATACTGTTAAACACATCGGTAACAGATTTTACCAATTCGTTTAGTCCATAGCGTCCTTTGCATACATAGCCATCTATGCTCTGTTCTGCAAAAAATGATTTAATTTTACCGGGTCTATCTTCCATAGAATATATAATAACTTTAACATTAGGTTGGATCTCTCGTATGGCTTCTACAAGTTCAATCCCTGAAGCCAATTTTCGTTCTCTGTGACTCTCTTTAAACGAAAGATCTGTGATCAACAGATCAAAAGGGGCATGATCACTAATTGCTCTTCTAAATTTTAGGAGAGCATCATCACAATATTGTGCTTGTTGTATTTCATCAATCCCAGTTCTTTCTCGAAGAATATGTGCGATACCATGGCTAATACTACCAAGATCTTCTGTAACTAAAACTTTCTTAAACATAAGCTCTATATTATAATTAATTTGGAAAATTTATCTTCGCTTTAAAGCCTTTTCCTTTCTCTGAATCAAAGATAAATGATCCCCCGATCGTTTTTATACGGTTTTCCGTATTTTGGAGTCCGTTACTATATATTATTTCTTCTGCAGCTACGCCAACACCGGTGTCAGCATACGTGATTACTATACCTTTGGACGTTTTCTTAAATGTAATTGCCACCAGTTCGGCATGACTATGTTTTTTCATATTTACCATTAATTCTTGCAAAGTACGGTGTACAATGATCTTTTTTTCTGGATTTATCGCCTGCCAATTGATATCATCTATGTCTTTGATAATAATTTTGGTGCCATTAGTACTATAACTACTTAACATACCATTAAGTTCGGTAGCATATTCCTCTCCTGTTCTAAAACTATTATGTTCTCTAGAGATATCCCGGGTAGTATGATATATCTCTTCTAATTTATCTAACACTTCGGGGTCATTTTGATCATTCTGCATTTGCATCATCACTTGGTATACATCATTTGCCAGCTCATCATGCAATTTTTTAGAGATTCGTGCTTCTGCATTATATACCTCTCGTATTTTTTCTCGGCGTAGTCGTTGTCTATATAGATAGAACACCAATCCTCCTATTAAAAAAACAAACAGGGTACTAAACAAATAAATAACCTGTTGTCGCTCTTTTCTGGCCTTCTCTGCTTTTAGAATCAGGTTCTCATTGGTCAGTTTATCGTTTTCATAGCGGGTTACGGCATAGATCTCCCGGTTGCTTTGGTTAGCTTCCTCTAATTCGTCATGAATTTGTTTAAACTCTTTAGCTTCATCATTGGTCGCTTCTCTTAACTCAAATATAAATCCAAGAGCTTCGAGGGTTGATTTTAAACTATGTCGTTGTTTTGCATATTGATAAGTTGCTTCGGCATACTCTAATGCTTTAGCTTTATCTTTCCCAAAATAATATTTAGTGAGATCAATATTACTAGCAATTAAACCTCCAACATCATTAGCTTCTTTCCGCATTTCTAATGAAAAAAGTAATGCAGTTTTAGAATCTTTATTTTCTTTATTTTCTAGCCATTGTATATATCCTAAATTACTTAACACTCTTGCATATTCTCTTATATCATGCTGAACTATGGTATTAGATACTAATGTTTTTAATATTGATATTGCTTGTTTATATTTCCCTTGACCAGCCAATATATTGGCTTTTGTATTTTTAAAAATTAAAATATTTTTGATTCCTATAGTTTTTATAGACGTGCTGTCTTTACCAAGTGCCAAAGCCTGTGCATTATATTTTAGAGCTTCACTATAATTTTTTTGTTCTTTATTAGCTACGGCAATGTTATGATATAATCCTGCCAAATTTCTTAATTCTGAGGTATGTTCTAAATAAGTTACCCCATCTACCGCTGTGGTTTTACACCCGGAATAATCCCCTAAAGAGGCCTGGATATTTGCCATAATCAATAAATTTCTACCTGCACCTATAGTGTCTTTACTGATTCTAAATATTTTAAAGTTTTCATTACGATATTTAAAAGCTTCTGTTAACTGGTTATTGTTCTTATAATATATTCCTAATTTGGTTAAGGCATTTACTATATACATAGTATCTTGATTGCGTCTTGCCAAATCGTAAAATTGATGTGTATATACAATGGCACTATCATATTGTTTAGTTTTACTCAATAACCACGTTTTTTGTCTGAAACCATTATAAATTAAAGAATCATATTGGGATAACAATATTCCTTTTAAGTATGAACTAACATGCTGTAAGCGTTCTGGTATGGATAAGGAATCTGCTTTACTTAGGTTATAATATCGAGCAAGACTATCTAATTCATTCTGAGATAAAGGTCTTTGTATCTGGCCAAAAACAGGTATACTACTGCATAAAATCAGTAGTACTATTGTTATAATATAGAAGGAATCGACACGCCAAAGTTTCATCCCCCTAAAATACTAAATAAATTGGGTGTATATGATAGATTTTATATCATATACACCCAATTAACTTACTTTTATTTAATTTTAGTCTCCTCCTTTATCTTCTTCACTAGGATCAACTTGTCCATCATGCTCTCCAGTAGCAACTGTCTCAATAGAAATATCTTCTGTATCGTTAATATTATCTGCAGTACAAGATGCAAGGTTTGCCGTGATAAATAGGGTCATAAGTAGGTATAAAAAAGTTCTCATAATATTTTATTTTTTTAAGATTTAACATGGGGATTGCTGCCTGGTTCTACACCAGGGATTTGGGATAGCAATCAAATAGTACGGGAATATTCCCTCATTTTTTCGGAAAGTTGAAATCCGGTGCGGTAGTGTTTAGCCACTTTCCTTTTGAGCTTTTACCATCGCGCTACGGATTTCCGTAACATCTAAATCCATACATTTACTATGTTAGCAAAATGAAACTGGAACTAATTGTTGAAGCGAATTTATAAAGACCCCAAGTCTATATCCGTAAACAATTCCAAGGATTCCAAAGATTCCATTGAAATCCGAAAGATTCCAATAACCCATGCCTATGAGAACAAAAACAAGTATGACGTACAAGAATGAAATTCTTGAAAAGTACAACAGGGAAAAAGGTGGAGAGATGAGCTGTTATCTCCTGGAACCAACCCGTAAACAGATTAAAGAAGCCTGCTTATGGCTGTTAAACCGTAGAAAAGAGAAGTATGATGAAAGTATTTTAAATCGTTTTTTTCAATTTGAAGAAGGAGAAAACAAATCATATGCTATCGAACGTGTTAACGGTGATAAGTTTAAACCCATCATCAATTTTTTAACAGGAGAAACAAAATCAACCACTCCTGCTAATCTAGAATTGATTGCATGGCTTATCGATTTTAAGCCAAGACCCTTATCTATGTATTTAAAATCTAATACTGAGAATGAAGTAACATTAAGTGAGTCATTTCAGAAAAAAGAAAATGCCTACTATCTTAAAAATGAAAATCAAGTTGTAGATATTATTCCTGAGACCAAAGTGATTGAAAAAACAGATAAGAGTATTACGATTATCTCTCAGATCAATCCCACGCTTAGGATTACGACTATCGTATCCTTATGATGAGGAATCCCGTAAAAAGACCCGTTAAACTTATATTAAACCAAGTTTAGTATAAGTCGAACAAGTCAACAATAACCAGTGTAGTCATAGGGTGTCTGTCAAAATGTAATTGGAAAAACATGATTTTATAATCATTGACAAGGCCCAGACTAGCATTTTTTAACAGAGTTTATTCAAGGAATAGGATCAACTCAACCCTAAGTGTAAGACCTCATAGGTTTACTGAAATGATTCAGTATTCTTATGAGGTCTTTTTAATGATGAATACTGGTTATCCTTTGTGATATCAAAAATGTATGTCACCCTTCGACATGATAAATTAAACTATCAATTTTAAACACATTCCTATGAAACTTTTCAAAATAGAGTTTTACTAATAAAATTTCGCTGTATCTTTGTGTACACAACGAAATCACCTATGATAGCTGTAGAAAAAGCCCTTGAACTAATACAAAATAGCATCAAAAAAACAGATGCTGTCACTACAATACCTATATCAAAGGCATTGGGATATGTACTGGCAAAAGATGTTATGTCTCCTATCAATATGCCTCCTTTTCAGCAATCTGCAATGGATGGATATGCTTTGGGATCTACCGAAGAAAGAAAATTTGACCTGATCGGTGAAGTAAAAGCCGGAGATGATACCGATCCTAATCTCGAACAAGGTAAAGCGATTAGAATTTTTACAGGCGCCCCTGTACCATCAGGAGCAAAGGCTGTTATCATGCAAGAAAAAGTAGAAATACAAGATAACCAGGTACTAGTACAAGAGACTGTACTGCCTAATGCTAATATTCGTCCTCTTGGTGAACAAATAAAAAAAGAAGATATCGCACTTCCTGAAGGAACTACGATTACGGCTGCGGGCATAGGATATCTCGCATCTTTGGGAATCACTCATGTACATGTGTATCAAAAACCGTCTATAGCAATCATTGCTACAGGAAATGAATTAGTGCCACCGGGCCAAACTCTTAAATATGGACAAATCTATGAGAGCAATTCGATCATGCTGTCAACTGCGCTAACCAAAGTAGGATTCACTGATATATCTTATTTTAAGGTAGAAGATGAATATGACATCACCCTTTCCCTTTTAGAAAATACAATAGCTCATTATGATGCGGTTTTAGTTTCTGGAGGAATATCAGTTGGAGATTATGATTTTGTAGGTAAAGCATTAAGAGCACTCGATGTCGATGAAATTTTTTATAAAGTAAAGCAAAAGCCAGGAAAGCCTTTATATTTTGCCAAAAAACAAGGCACAACCATATTTGCGCTACCCGGTAACCCTGCTTCTTCGCTAAGTTGTTTTTATATCTATGTATTGCCTGCATTGTTCAAAATCTCTGGATATAAAGAGTATAACTTAAAACGAACCACCGCTATTTCTAATCTCAAATATGCAAAAAAAGGCCAACGAGCTGAGTTTTTAAAAGCATATTCTGAAGAGAACAAAGTAACTATCCTTGATGGACAGGCATCTTCTATGTTAAGATCTTTTGCCATGGCCAATGCCTTGGTTTATCTTCCCGAAGATGTAACTGAAGTTAATATTGGGGATACAGTGCAGGTGATTAATTTGCCATAAAGTGATAGAAACATCAACAAAAAATTTATAAAATGGACAAGGCTGTCTGAAAAGGTAAATCTAGGACAGAATTGTAAGCCTGAGCCAGCCAATAAAAATTATACATTGAATAATTGGCGTTCCAAAGCAGAGCTTTGAAAATCTTTTTCACCAGTATAGGATTTGTTTTGCGTTAGAAAATCTTGAAGCCTTGGAAAGATTTTAGCAAAACTAATCTGGTTTTCAGTACAACTGAAAAATACCTTAAAAAAGTGCCTTTTCTTTTGTTTCGTTTTCTTTGGGCGAGCAAAGAAAATGAAAAGAAGGTAGAATCGAAACTATTTAGCTTAAACACAAAACAAAGCTATCTTATTGAAAATCAACACTCCAAAAAGCAAATCAATGATAGCCTGTCCTAAGTTTACCAAAGGGCTCTGTTTGACATTGAAATTCACCTTTTCAGACAACCTCGTTCAGATTATGTATTAAAATCTTCTAAAAGAAAAACATCTCTAAAAAAATCGTTGTATCTTTGAAAACCTAACGGTAGTATTATGGATTACGTAATAAAAAGTAGAATTTGGATAGAATCTGAGCATGGTGTCTTTCTGGGTGAAGGAAGAGTAAAATTATTAAAAGCAATCGCTCAAACAGGCTCATTGAGTAAAGCAGCCAGTGCTTTAGAAATGTCATATAAAAAGGCCTGGAATTTATTAGACAGTATGAACAAATCTACCAAAGAACCCCTGGTGATTACTTCTACTGGCGGTAAAGGTGGTGGTGGCGCCAATCTTACCCCATATGGTGAGAAAATCATCGAGACATTTGATAATATCAATCAAAAATGCTGGGAATTTCTCGATAAAGAGCTAAAACAAATCTCGCTATAACCATTTTAACGTTTATATGAATGATCCAAGAAACATAACAGGAATTATTCTTGCCGGAGGAAAGAGTTCTAGAATGGGAAGAGAGAAAGGATTGATCTTACTCGACGGCAAACCTTTTATTCAACATGGTATTGATGCATTACAACCGTTGGTCGATACAATAATTATCGTTAGTAGTAATTCTGATTATGACGTTTTTGAGGTGGATAGAGTCGAAGATATCATTGTTGAATCTGGACCGTTAGCTGGTTTGCATTCTGGGTTAATGCACAGTAAAACAGAACATAATTTGGTCATAAGCTGTGATGTCCCTTTAATTACAACTGAGTTTTTAAAAAAACTACTGTACTATAAAAAAGAAGATTACGATATCGTTCAATTTGAAGCCGAAGGAAAAAGTATTCCACTAATCGCATTATATAAAAAACGATGTGCAGATCAGTGTCAGGAGTTACTTGCTAATGGAGAACGACGTTTACGTAAACTCGTTTCGACAGTAAAAACAAAAACCATTACAGTACTTGACAAAGAGCGTGTTTTGGTAACCAATATGAACACCGTTGAGGATTTAAAAACAATTACAAATGCAATTGACCATTAAATATTTTGGTATGCTGGCCGAGGCCACAACAATTAATGAAGAACACTTGCAAACTGAAGTTTGTTCGGTTTCTCAATTAATAAAAAAGCTAAAAAATCAATATCCAAAATTAGACAATGCTGATTTTAAAGTAGCTATTAACCAACAATTAGTTGACCAAAGTCATATTATTAATTCAGAAGTAGAAGTAGCTTTGTTGCCGCCATTTGCTGGTGGATAATTTAATTATTCAAAACATAGATAATGAATTCTTTTAATCCCAGATACCATAGACAAGTTATTCTTCCTGAAATCGGCACCGCTGGTCAGGAAAAACTAGATGCCTCTAAAGTATTGGTTATAGGAGCAGGTGGACTGGGTTGTCCTGTATTACAATATCTTACTGCGGCAGGAGTAGGAACAATTGGTATTGTTGATTTTGATACCGTAGATATCTCTAACTTACATCGCCAAATTCTATATGGCACCGATTCTTTGGGAACAAATAAGGCTGTAGCAGCAAAACAGCGTCTTACAGATCTTAATCCTACACTAACTATTAATACATATACAGAAAAACTAACTCCAAAAAATGCCATATCTCTTTTTTCTGAGTATGATATTATCGTTGATGGTACCGACAATTTCTCTACCCGATATCTAGTTAATGATGCCTGTATTATCACAGGCAAACCTCTGGTATATGGCGCTATTTTTAAATTTGAAGGACAAGTATCTGTATTTAATTATCAAAACGGTCCCTCTTATCGATGCTTATTTCCTGAACCTCCAAAAGCAGGAAGCGTTCCTTCTTGTGCAGAGATAGGTGTTCTGGGAGTATTACCAGGTATTATCGGGAGTATGCAAGCAAACGAGGTTCTTAAAATTATTTTAGATCTGGGTGATGTACTTAACGGAAAATTATTGATGTACAATTGCCTAACCACACAATTCTCATTTTTTACTATTAATCGAGTTCCTTCTGAAGTATCTAAAATCCTCGATTCTGCAAATCGTTTTGAAACTACAGACTACGACCTTTTTTGTGGTGTGAAGCAAATTTCAGAAATTACGGCCAAGGAAGCTTTTTTAGTAAAAAATGCCCAATTTATAGATGTTCGCGAAACTCATGAACAACCAAAAATTGAAAGTTTACATCCTATTTATATACCATTAGGTATTCTCAAACAAGAATTAGATACTATTCCCAAAGAAAAAGAAACGATAGTCTTTTGTCAATCTGGTATTCGAAGTAAAAAAGCTTTAGAGATTTTACTTCAGAACGGATTTGAAAACATATCTCATATAAAAGGAGGGGCTATTGCTTTACATGAAATTATACCAGATCTAATAGATCTAAAAAAATAACTATGGAAAAAAAGAAACCAAAAAATGTATTTGTGCAAGGTGCAATTTCGTCAGAATTTATAGGAACATCTATTGCAAAACATCAAACTAAAACCAGTATAGGAGCTCATAACATTTTTTTGGGACAGGTTCGCGCGGATCAAATAGATGGTAAGGTGGTAAGTGCTATTGACTATACTGCTTATGAAGAAATGGCAAATCAAAAGTTTCATGAAATACGAGAAGCTACTTTTGAAAAATTTGATCTTACCTGTATGCATATTTATCATAGTTTAGGAACGGTAAATGCCGGGGAGATTTGTCTTTTTGTGTTTGTGTCTTCCCCAAGAAGAAAAGTAGTATTTAAAGCCCTAGAATATGTGGTTGAAGCTATTAAAGCAGACGTTCCCGTTTTTGGAAAAGAGATTTTTGAAGATCAAACACATCAATGGAAACAGAATAGCTAGTCCTGTTTTTGAAATTTATTATTTAAAAAAATATGGTAGACATCACTCATAAAACATCTACGCTGAGAATTGCAACAGCTCAGGCAATTGTAAAGGTTAGTAAACCCGAAACTATAGAGGCTATAGAACAAGGTACCGTTCCTAAAGGGGACGTATTTGCAATGAGCAAAGCTGCAGGGTTACTTGGTGTAAAAAAAACTCCGGATTTACTACCTGATTGCCACCCATTACCTATAGAATATACCGGAATTGAGTATACCATTGAAGGGTTAGAAATCACAGTTTTGGTTACTATAAAAACAATTTATAAAACTGGTGTAGAGGTAGAAGCAATGCATGGAGCAAGTGTTGTTGCTCTAAATATGTATGATATGCTGAAACCTATCGATAAAGGTGTCGAGATTCATCATATTAAATTACTGAATAAAAAAGGAGGGAAATCTGATTATAAGGATAAATTTAGAAGAGATCTTAAGGCTGCTGTTATTGTTTGTTCTGATACTATTTCTGAAGGAAAGAAAGAAGATAAAGCTGGTAAAGCCATCATCGCAAAATTAGAAAAATGCGAAGTTGATATTTTAGATTATGTAATCATCCCCGATGAAACCGAAATCATACAGGAAAATGCAAAACAGTATCAACAACAAGGAGCGGATCTCATTATTTATACCGGGGGTACTGGCCTCTCTAAACGAGATGTTACCCCAGATGCATTAAAACCACTTTTAGATCGAACCATTCCTGGTATCGAAGAGGCCGTACGTAAATATGGACAAGATCGTATGCCCTACTCTATGTTATCAAGAAGTGTAGCAGGAACAATTAAAAATACCCTGGTATTAGCATTACCAGGATCTACTAATGGAGCAAAAGAATCTATGGATGCAATTTTTCCTGAAGTATTACATGTGTTTAGAATTTTAAAAGGAGCGAGACATGACTAAGTCAAATATACTTACCGATACCTTTGGCAGAAAACACAATTACCTGCGTATTTCACTCACAGAGCGATGTAATCTTCGATGTACCTACTGCATGCCAGCAGATGGCATTCAATTATCTCCCAAAGATCACCTTATGACCTATGAGGAAATTTATACCATCGCCAAAGAATTTGTAAGCATGGGAGTTACCAAAATTCGGTTGACAGGAGGAGAACCTTTGATACGCAAAGATGCTGCTCTTATTATGGAAAAACTCTCCTCACTTCCTGTTCAATTAACATTAACTACCAATGGTGTGATTGTGGATAAATTTATAGATCACTTCAAAAAATGTGATATCAAAACCCTTAATGTTAGTCTGGATTCTCTGGATACCAAAAAAAATAAAGAAATTACCCGTAGATCATACTTCGAAAAAGTATATCAGAATATCATTTTATTAGTCAAAGAAGGTTTTCAGGTAAAAGTGAATTGTGTTTTGATGAAAGATTTTAATGATGATGAGGTCATTGATTTTATTAATTTGAGCGAAAACTTACCTGTACATGTTCGGTTTATCGAGTTTATGCCCTTTGACGGGAATCAATGGAATATGGAGAGACTGGTTTCTCTACAAGAGATTCTCTCTAAAGTACATTCTAATTTTAAAGAGAATGAGGTTATAAAACTCCAAGACGCCCCTAATGACACTACAAAAAGTTATCAAATAAAAGGGTATCAAGGTACTTTTGCTATTATAAGCTCTGTGACCAATCCATTTTGTGATGGTTGCAATAGAATACGTCTAACTGCAAACGGGCAGATAAAAAACTGTTTATTCTCTTCAAAAGAATCAGATCTTTTGACCACACTAAGAGCAGGAGAATCAATAATTCCTATCATTCAAAAAGCAGTACAAACCAAATTTAAAGTACGTAACGGGATGGATACACTCGATAAATTTAGCCAACCAGACATGCATTCTAATAATCGTAGTATGATTGCTATTGGAGGTTAACTCATTCTTAACAAAGATAATAGACTGATGTTATGACGGATATCATAGTTATTCTATGCTATCTGATCTATTTTTAGAACTATAAATCTTTTTATTCATGAAAAATATCCTTCTTCCCACCGACTTTTCAGACAACGCCAGAAATGCAATACATTATGCTCTAGAGTTTTTTAAAAATGAACTCTGCACTTTTCACCTCTTTAATGTACAAAAGGCATCTCATTATACTACAGATGATCTTATGGCTGCTCCCGCTAATACAACAATCCACCAATCAGTGATTAGCGATGTTAAAAAAAAACTCAAGCAAATGGTTGAAGAGCTAACCGACCAATATCCAAACGAAAACTATACATTTAATACCATTACCGATTATGATGTCTTTACAGATGCTATTCGACAAACAGTTAAATCTAAGAACATAGATATAATCATTATGGGAACAAATGGTGCTACAGGAGCATCAGAAGTTGTGTTTGGCAGTAATACACTTAATGTCATTCGTAAAATAGATTGCCCTATAATTGCAATCCCAAAAGGATGTAAGTATAAAGACCCAAAAACTATTTTATATGCTATAGATTACTGGGATCATTTTAACACAGAAGGTATTGAACCTTTGATGGATACTATAATAAAACATAAATCTTCTTTACGGGTTCTTAAAATTAAAGAAGATGATACTGTTACTGTAGCCGATTTTGATGACAAAAAACATATGAAGGAGTTTTTTAAAGAAATAAATCATACATTTCATTCTATTATTAATGTACCCACTGCTTTAGCTATTAATAGTTTTGTACAAATCATGGACATTGATATGACGGCCATGTTTATCAAAAGAGAAACATTTTTAGATCGGTTTTTTAAGGGGTCAGAAACTTCTAAAATAAGTTATGGAACAAGAGTACCTCTTTTAATTATGCATAGTTAATATGCTTATAAAACTCAAATAATACATGTTATTATATATTGCTACAACGCTTTATATCCTACTAGGAGTTTTTATTGTCATACGATTGCTTTTAAACGGAATGCGTCCTACAAAAACATTGGCCTGGCTTCTTACTATTTTTACTATTCCTGTTGGCGGAATCTTTTTGTACTTAATGCTTGGTAGAAATCGCAGAAAAAATAAATTATTCCGATTAAAACATACCCCAAAAGTAACCTCGTATATTACAAAAGCATTAGATCAATATTCTCCAATAACAGAAGAAGAATACACAGAACATCATAAAATCATTTCTTTGATTACCAAAAACTCCTACTTCGCTCCCTGCACAGGAAATGAGGTGAAATTACTTAAAAATGGCGAAGCTACTTTTCAGGCTATATTTGATGCTTTGGAGAGTGCAGAGTATTTTATCCATTTAGAATATTACATTTTTGAAGAAGGTAAATTAACATCTGATCTTTTTGAGCTTTTTCATAAAAAAGTAAAAAACGGAGTAAAAGTACGGGTGTTGTACGACGGCATTGGTAGTATGTCTTTGAGTAAAAAGTATATCAAAAAACTGCAATCTATTGGAGTCGAAATCCATAAATTCTTACCTATCAAGTTTGGTAAATTTTTATCATCGATAAACTATAGAAACCATCGTAAGATTATAGTAATAGACGGTAAAATTGCATTTACAGGGGGCATCAACGTATCTGATAAATACGTAAAAGGCGATGCTAATCTAGGGGCTTGGCACGATATGCATTTACAACTTAATGGACCCGTTGTTCATAGTCTTCAGGCCATTTTTGCAATGGATTGGTATATGATAAGTGCTAATGATGAAGTCCTGGAGACTTCATATTTTCATACGTATAAAAAAATAGAAGGTTCTACAGTTCAAATCGTACATAGTGGTCCGGATTCTGATTTTTCGGCAACTCAACAGATGTATTTCTCTATAATTAATGAAGCCAAAGACTATATCTATATTACAAACCCCTATATTATCCCAGGAGAATCTATTCTGGATGCACTAAAAGTGGCATCAATGAGCGGAATTGATGTAAGAGTATTACTTTCAGAAAAATCGGATAACGTTATAGTCAAATGGTGTATTCGTTCTTATTTTGAAGACCTACTACAGGCAGGAGTAAAAATATATCTATTCTCAGAAGGGTTTTTACATAGTAAAACCATTGTAGCAGACAACACCATATCATCTGTAGGAACAACTAATCTGGATGTTAGAAGTTTTGAACAAAACTATGAAGTAAATGCAGTAATCTACGATGATAATTTTGCTGTAGAATTAAGGGATGATTTTTTAAGAGATATTAAAAATAGCAAGCAATTGGATTTTAGCACTTTTATACAACGTCCCTGGAGTGAAAAATTAAAAGAAGGTTTTTCCAAAATCTTTAGTCCGGTTTTGTAAATTTATTGAGGAAAATGAAAGCATTTAAAAACATAGGGGTAGTACTCTCTGGCGGAGGGTTTAAAGGTGTTGCACACATAGGAGTTATACATGCCTTGGAAGAAGCTGGAATGACTGTCGATTTTGTTTCGGGTACAAGTGCAGGGGCTATTGTAGGATCACTATATGCTGGTGGTTATGCTCCAGAGGAAATGAAAAATTTCTTTACCAAAACACCTTTATTTAAATTAAATCGATTCTCTCGAAAAAAAGCCGGTTTTTTAGATTCTGAAAAATTCTATAATGACCTACTTACCTATTTTCCCAAAAACTCCTTTGAATCTCTACATAAAAAATTATTTGTTACCGCCACTAATCTTATTGAGGGAACAACAAAAGTATTTAACACAGGAGAATTGATAAAACCTTTATTAGCATCTGCCGCATTTCCAGGTGTTTTTACTCCGGTTACAATTGATAATGAATTATATGCCGATGGTGGGATTTTGGATAACTTTCCGGTATCACCGCTCAAAAAACATTGTGACCTGATTATTGGTGTAGATGTGTCCCCGATTAGGAAACCAAAGATTTCTGATTTTAAACACTCATACAATGTTATGCAACGAGCCTATTATCTTAGAGCTATGCCAAATGCTGAAATTAAATTTAATCTCTGTGATATAATAGTTCAACCAAAGAAATTGGTTAATCATGGTATTTTTAGCAGTAATAGTTTGGATAAAATATATGATCTTGGATATCAGGAAGCAAAACTACAATTAGGATTATTTCTAAAAAATCAAGAAGAATGATTAAAGAAATAAAAAATAAATATGGTCATCTTTTTGAAGACGAATTGCTTGAAGAAATTAATCAGGTAGGTACTTTTAAAGAAATCCCCGAAGGTTTTGAGCTTATCAAACCCGGAAGCTATATTAAATATATGCCTTTGATCATTAGTGGTGCCATAAAAGTGCTTAGAGAAGATCATGATGGCGACGAATTATTATTGTATTTTTTAGAACAAGGAGATACTTGTGCTATGACATTATCTTGCTGTCTGGGACATCATAAAAGTGAAATTAAAGCCATTGCCGAGACAGATACCAAATTAGTAATGATTCCTATCGAAAGAATGGAAGAATGGACCACAAAATACAAATCCTGGAGAAACTTTGTTTTTAGTAGCTATCATAAACGATTAATAGAAACCATTGAAACCATAGACAGTATTGCTTTTCTAAATATGGATGATCGATTATTAAAACATCTTAAGGATAAAACCAAAATCAGTCATACCAAAATTATCAATACTACACATCAACAAATTGCATATGATCTTCATACCTCTAGAGTAGTGATTTCCAGGTTACTTAAAAAACTTGAAAAAAAAGGTGTTGTTAAGCTTAATAGGAACAATATCGAAGTATTAGAAATGTAAAATTTTGATATACTTAATAGAGAATTAAGCCGTAAATAAGCTTTGTAACAATTGTTACTGTATTGCAATAATAATTGCCTTATTTTTGAATAATAAATAATAAATGCATAGCTTCTCTTCCTAAAATCAAGAAAAGTTTAAAAATAGAATACATGACGATAGAACAAATATACACAGGGTGCCTCGCTCAGGGAGCTTATTATATAGAAAGTAATGGTGAAGTAGCAATTATAGATCCTCTAAGAGAAATAAAACCATATATAGAAAAAGCAGATGAAGATAATGCAAAAATCAAGTATATTTTTGAAACTCATTTTCATGCAGATTTTGTAAGTGGTCATGTAACGCTGGCTAAAGAAACTGGTGCTGATATTATATTTGGACCTAGTGCCAATCCCTCTTTTGAAGCAACAATTGCCAAAGATAAGCAAGAGTTTCGGCTAGGAGAAATTACGATAATTGCTTTACATACTCCTGGACATACTATGGAGAGCACCACCTATCTTCTAAAAGATGCAACAGGTAAAGATCATGCTATTTTTAGTGGAGATACTTTATTTCTTGGTGATGTTGGTCGCCCGGATCTTGCTCAAAAAGCTGCACATATGACTCAGGAAGAGTTGGCAGCAACGCTTTATGACAGCTTACGTACCAAAATTATGCCTCTGGCAGATGATGTTATTGTATATCCTGCACATGGTGCTGGTTCTGCATGTGGTAAAAACATGATGAAAGAGACAGTAGATACTTTAGGGAACCAAAAGAAAATGAATTATGCTCTTAGAGCAGATATGACTAAAGAAGAGTTCGTAAAAGAAGTCACAGATGGATTACTACCTCCTCCTTCATATTTTCCACTTAATGTGAAAATGAATAAAGAAGGTTATACCGATATAGATGAAGTAATTCAAAAAGGATCAAGGCCGTTTTCTCCTAAAGATTTTGAAGCTTTCGCTAATGAAACTGGCGCTATAGTTCTAGATGTAAGACATCAGAATGAATATGTAAAAGGACATATTCCCCGATCCATATTTATTGGTATTGATGGTGGATTTGCGCCATGGGTTGGAGCATTAATAGCAGATGTACAACAACCTATTTTATTAGTAACCCCAGAAGGAAGAGTAGAAGAAACAATTACTCGGTTATCAAGAGTAGGGTTTGATAATACCCTGGGATATCTCGAAGGTGGTTTCGAAGCCTGGAAAAAAGCAAGTAAAGACTATGATACCTTAACTTCAATCTCTGCATTAGAATTTAAAAATGCTATAGCTGATGATGATATTCCTGTTTTTGATGTACGTAAAGAAAGTGAGTTTATAGCAGAACATATTGATGATGCTCATAATACACCATTGGATTTTATTAATGATTATTTAGCTGAATTCCCTACCGATAAAACCTTCTATGTACATTGTGCAGGAGGATATCGTTCTGTGATTGCAGCATCTATACTAAAAAGTCGAGGGATTCATAACCTTATTGATATAGCCGGAGGTTTCAAAGACATTAAAGAAGTAGGTATTAAAACTACAGATTATGTGTGCCCATCTACCATAAAGTAAAATATAAAAACTCTGTAACCTAAGTTACAGACAACTCATTTTCAATTTAATTACTTTGTCTAAAAAATTAATATAAATGGATTGGATTTATAATCCCTGGCCGTGGTATGTATCGGGACCACTAATTGCATTAGTATTATTTTTATTACTAATGGTTGGAAAAAGATTTGGTATGTCATCTAATTTAAGAACGATATGTACTATCTGCGGAGCAGGGAAAACAACTGATTTTTTTAGATTCGACTGGAAAGCTCAGCGATGGAACCTAGTTGTAGTACTTGGTGTAATTATAGGAGGATTCATTGCCAATACTTTTTTATCGGTAGATAATTCTGTATCCATTAATCCAAAAGTAGCCTCAGAGCTTCAATCCAAAGGTTTTAATAGTGCCGGAATGGAATATATGCCTGATATGTTATTTTCTAATGAAGCCTTAACAGATCCCAAAGTGCTCTTTTTACTCATAATCGGAGGACTATTTGTAGGTTTTGGAGCCAGATATGCTGGCGGGTGTACTTCTGGGCATGCTATCTCTGGGTTAAGTAATCTGCAAATCCCTTCTCTTATTGCCGTAATTGGATTTTTTATTGGCGGACTAACCATGGTACACTTTATTTTTCCTTTAATTTTTTAAACATATGCGTTCAATTATATATTTAGGTATTGGTATTTTTTTCGGAATCGTCTTATTCAAATCAGAAGCGGCATCGTGGTTTAGAATCTATGAAATGTTTCAGTTTGGATCCTTTCATATGTATGGAATCATTGGATCTGCAGTAGGACTAGGCATTATCATTACTCAAACTATAAAAAGATTTAAAATAAAGTCGTTTTATGGTGACCCCATAACTTTTGCTCCTAAAAATAGAAGTTTCAAAAGGTATATCTTTGGAGGCATTCTATTTGGATTAGGATGGGCTCTTGCCGGGGCATGCCCTGGACCTATGTTTGTTCTTTTGGGAGCTGGTTATTTGCCAATTTTAATTGTGCTTATCTCTTCTATATTGGGCACTTTACTATACGGAATAGTTAAAAACAAATTACCTCACTAACTCTGGGGTCAATTCGTTTTTACCAGGCTTATTTTGTTGCCAGCAATTGATATTATAAAAGGTTGTTTCTGCAATAGTTGTGAGAGCTTCTTTGGTTGCAAAAGCCTGATGCGGAGTAAGAATTACATTGGGTAAATCAATAAGTTGTTGTAGTGTTTTATCTTCATGCTTATTTTCAGAATGATCGTAAAAAAAGATTCCACTTTCATATTCATAAACATCTGCTCCATATCCAGCAATTCTTTTTGAGATTAAAGCTTGCAATAGATCTTGTGTATGCACTAATGCTCCCCGTGCAACATTAATAAGTATCGCTTCCTTTTTCATATGCTGAATTCGATCGATATCTATAAGATAGTGGGTTTGTGTATTGAGCGGGATACATAAAAAGATAATATCAGATTGTCTGCATAAATTTTCAAGATCCATATACAACACCTGATACTCTTCTTCCAATTTTTTATCTTCATAAATATCATGGGCTATGATCTCACAATTAAACCCGTGCATTATTCTGGTAATTGTTTTTCCTATTCTACCGGTTCCAATAATACCAATAGTTTTTTTATTGATATCAAAACCTACAAGATTACTCAACGAAAAATTATATGTATTAACCTGATGATTAGAGGGTATGAGTTTGCGGCTAAGAGCTAACAATAATGCAATAGCATGTTCTGCTATGGTTTGCGGAGAATATCCTGCTGCATTAGCTACTTTGATTCCTAATTTTTTAGCTGTATTAATATTTACATTGTCATATCCTGTAGAACGAAGTGCTATATATTTGACTCCAAAATCTTTCAATCTTTCCAAAACCATAGAAGATCCATTATCTGCAGAAAAAATAGATATCGCATCAAAACCTAACGCCAACTCAACAGTTTTTGGAGTAAGCCGTTCTGGTACATATTTAATTTGATGTTTGTCATTATTTGCTTTTTCCAGAAAGGGAATTTCAAAGTCCTTGGCACTATATATCAATATCTTCATTAGTAAGTTCTTCAATAATTAATAATTGTTGCCCCTTTAGCGCCCAAACCAATACTTTAACATAATCACTTACAGCTTTTTTAATATTTTCGGGTTCTGTGATATCTATAGATCCTTTCCATATTAATTCTCTCTCTTTATCAGGGCAAATACAATACAGTGAGGATTCTGCATGAAAAATTTGATATTCCTCATAATAATCTTCATCATAATATATATCCTGATTTTCATAGTAGTCATCTCTAAAACTGTCAAATGTTTTATCTAGGTTTCTATATGCTTTTACCACTGTTACCTTATCTTCGACTCCTAATACTTTGGAAAGTAAGATTGCATCAAAACCATTTTCTATAAGCTGAGACTCAAGAGACATCATTTCTTTTTCGGTTTTTGGAGAAGTTGTAAAAGAACTCTCGAAATAGTCTAAACTTTTTACAGCATTAACTCCGCTTTTTTTTAGTTCTTTTGCCAATTTCTTTTCGAATACTTTTCGTGCACTTTCATCCGGAGTGATTCCAATAACCAAAACTTTTTGAGCTTCAAACGTATCAATATCAGGGTTTTTCCAGTTTTCGACTAATTCACTAGACGTGCAACCGTACAACAACCCACTAATTAATAAAAGACATATATATAACTTGTTCATATTTTCTAGGTTTACGTTATTAAAATTTATTTAAGGTCTGCGGTTTTATAATTTTATCCAATCGTTCTACTACTATATTGGTATATTCTGATGTTTTTTCGATAACAGATTCTCCAGATATTACATCAATATCTTCTAAAGCTATATTACTACTCCCTACTGTGGAAAGAATAATGAGTTTATCTAATTGATCCGGGTGATTTTTAATAAACTTTTTCACATTTCTGGGTGGACTCCCATATTCCCAAGAGTTAATAATAACCAAAGCATCCCACTTATCAATATTTACAGTAAACATGGTATACACATCTATTACCTTAAAATAAACCGAATCATTTTGATAATGCTTAAGGATATTCTGGACCAAGGAATCCTTAAACCTGCTTCCTTGTGAAGCTATCAAAACCTTAGTTTCCAGGTTAGAATCATTAACTTCAAAAGGGATTACAGTATCCATAGAATAGGTATACTCATACCACACCCAAAACCCGGAAAAGAGTATCAAAACAGAAAATACTATGATTTTTAGTATACGTTTCATCTGCTTATAATTGATTGTTTTTTTATGTTCATTATACCTGATTAACGCAACAGACGTTTTTGTTTGCTTTCTTTTATTATAGCCTTTATCAAATCAAAAACTTTTCTTTTTATTTCTTTATACCTGTTGAGATATGTACTTACCTCAATTGTTAACGCCCAATGATCCTCTTTGTATTGTTTTTCTTTGATAGGTTGATCAACTCCATCTAACAATATGGTAAGTTCATTATGGTGATTAATTATTTTTTTTAACAATGGGTCAATACCCTTTCTGCTAAGTGATAATTCTTGCAGTATGTTTTTACTCTTTTCAAAAGTTTTTTTTGAAATTAGTTGTAGTGTATGATTTTCGATAAGTTCATCTAAAAAGTGTTGTTCATCTTTGATAAACTTAAGTTCTGATACCCAGTTTAAAGAAATCTCATGTAACTCTTCTGGACTGTGCCATTCTACATATTTCACCCTTGGTTGTTTTGCTTTCATGATTTCATGGTTATTATTTTAGGCTTTTATCGTCCTTGATTAAGGAACGTGGTGATCCAGATTAATACATTAGAAGAGACAGAGAATAATATCCCTAAATCTATTCTCTGTCTTTCTGTTAGAGGTTAATCTATTTCAATTACTTTTTTGGGTTGTTCTTTTGCTTCTTCTCTTTTTATGAGATTAAGTGTTAGTACCCCATTTTCGTATGTAGCTTTAACCTTTTCATTTTGGTTTACACTGGTAGGTAATTGTAATTTTCTGTCGAATTCATTGTAACTAAATTCTTTACGTGTATACCCCTTATCCTCTTCTACTTCTTCTTTACTTTTTTGAGCACAAATGTGTAATACATCATCTTCCATAGTTACTTCAATATCTTTTTTTGAAAAACCAGGAACCGCGAGTTCAATTTCAAAATCATCCTTGTTTTCTTTGACGTTCATTGCGGGAGGTTTTCTGTCTTTCACGAAAAAATCGTCTGCAAAAAAATCATCAGTATCTAACCATGCAGAAACACGGTCATTGATCCAAGGAAATCTGTTTTTGTTAAATTTAATTAATGACATAACGTTAAGGTTTATTAGAGTTATTATTACCCTAAAGTTAAGTTCACAACAGGTTTATCAAAATGATAATTATCAGTTTATTAGGTTTTTAACCTAGCTTTAACTTTACTTCTTATTCTTTTTTAAAACCCCACCTGCGTAAAGAAAAACTTCGGACTTTAATCTGCTGAAATTTTTATAGAAATCATCAAACGTGCACCTTACCAAAATATGATTTTTATAATAAAAATTGTCGCAAGAAATAGTATCACATTCTAACATGCCCCCCAATTCACTTTCGTGTGTTCTTATACCTTGATTTATATTTTGTATTTCTTTTTCTAGTACTTCAATTTGCTCTTTAAACTCTTGCAAACGTTCAAAAAGGTTTGGAGTAGTAGGTTCAAAAACATAAGAATTTAGTAATTGATTGATAAAAAGTATTTCACCTTCTATAAATCGAAGACTTGATTTCCATTTTAGAATATCAAAATGGATCTCTTTTAGTTCTTTATCTGACGTATTATCTGTTGCTGCCATCATTTTTTCCAGGTTTTTAAAGCTTACCAAAAAGGTACTTAACCTCTATAAAATAAAAAGTGATAATTATCAGGTTTTGTGGGTTTTAACAAGGAAGTAGTTTACAAGATGTAATAATATCTTTAATATCTAATCTTTTTCGTATCCTTTCTGGGTATTCTTTTACTTTTCCTATTCGTAAAAGCATTTGTATTTCTTTGTCTATCTTTAATGATGTCTTTAATAAATCATAATATTCTTTTTCTTCTAATACTTGACTCATAGGGTGAACCGCAATTTGGTTATGTATACATTCTAACCAAACTCGTTCTAATAATCTTCCTGTTTTTATCAATTCGGCGTTACTATAAGAATCAGATGTGATCAAAATATATCCTGAACAAGAATTTAGTTGTTCTCTTGCACTCTTAATAGAGCTTTTTATAAATGTTTTTCCTGTGACTGATTTTTTCATAAAAAAAAGATTGAATAAAAAACGTTTAATTCCTTTTATTTCTAATGCTTCAGGTGTTATTCCATCTTTTCTCTGTTTTTCTTCTTTATAAGAAAAAGTCATCCATTTTGCCAATTCTCTAAGCTTACTAGTATCTTTCATTTGAAAACTATACGCATTTAAAGAATAATCAATGATTTTTTTGGTTTCTTTATTTTCTATTGGAAAGTACAAGATAGCATCTGATGGGCTGATCAATTTTGTTATTGTTGTATCGTCTATTTTTTTTTCTAAATATGGTTTCCTAATTGTTAAACGTTTCTTTATCAGTTCAATATTTCGATTTGTTTTTACCAAATTATGATCTTGTTGAAGATTAAGGATTATTTCAACATCATTAATCGTTACAGTTGAACTATATCCTAAATCTTGTGCAGATAACACACAATTTTCTATAAATGCTCCTATTGAAATCCATGTTTCTCTATTATTTGGATCAACAAATGGTAATACTCTATCATAATTAGGGTACACTTTAATCTCATTATTTTTTGGTATCTCAACAGTCCACATTTGGGCATTATGACTACTTGGAGCATAAGAACCGTATGTTATTATTTCTTTCATATCAGTAGTTTAAGAAGAACTAAGTTTCTTATTCCTTGCACTAGTTTTATTTATCATAAAAAATCAAACCAAAATCTCTATAACCTCATATAGCTTAGGGATATGAACTTTCCAGTGGTATGTATCTTGTATTTTTACTCGTAATGTGTCTGCAGCAGTAGCTTCGCCATGAACCAGAAAAACTTTTTCGGGTATATTTTTAATCTCACTCATCCAGTTTAATAATTCTTTCTGATCTGCATGAGCCGATAGGCTCTCTATATTATGAATCTTTGCTTTTACCGGGTAATATTTACCAAATAGTTTAACCTCATGAGCTCCTTCTTGCAATTGCCTGCCACGGGTTCCTTCTGCCTGGAAACCTACTAGTACTATAGAAGTATTATCAATATCTATATGTTGTTGTAAATATGTAAGTACTCTACCTCCTGTTACCATTCCGCTGCCTGCAATAACAATTTTTGGATGAGGATTATCGATAACCTCCCAGGTCTCTTTGTAAGACATCACAATATTAATATGGTTGCAGATCGCATGATATTCATTCATTGGTAATTTATGCCAGCCGGGAAAGCTTTCAAAAACAGAAAGCACATTATTCCCCATGGGGCTATCTACATAAACAGGAAGGTTTGGTATGCGGTTTTTTTGATATAGTTTCCAAAGTATATACATCAAAGCTTGTAATCTTTCTACTGCAAATGAAGGAATTATCAAAATCCCTCTGTTATACAATGTATCATTAATCAAAGTGATGAGTTTTTCTTCAACAACTTCACGAGGGTGCAACTTATTACCATAAGTACTTTCTATAAAAAGAAAATCTGCCCAATCTGGTTTTTCTGGAGCATAAAGTAATACATCATCTGTTCTTCCCAAGTCTCCAGAAAACACCAATATCTTTCCATAAAGATTTAACTCGATAAAAGTAGACCCAATAATATGTCCATTATATCTGAATCTAAATTGTATATCCTTAGATAACGAGATCCAGGTATCTTTCTCCTCTCTTTTAAAACATTTAATTGTTTTCTCTACATCATTCTTGGTATAAAAAGGTAACGCAGGGTGATGTTTAGAATATCCTTCTTTGTTAGCTTTTTCGGCTTCTTCTTCGTGTATCTTTGCACTATCTCTTAAAATGATTTCTGTAATTGCCAATGTAGGTGCTGTAGCTACAATATCTCCTGCAAACCCTTGCTTAATTAATCTTGGCAAATAACCTGTATGATCCAAATGCCCATGAGTAAGCAGTATAATATCAATCGAAGAAGCATCGATAGGTAAATCTTGCCAGTTTAATTCTCGCAATTCTTTTATTCCTTGAAACATACCGCAGTCAATCAATATGTTTTTTTGAGGAGTTTCTATATAAAATTTAGACCCAGTAACAACCCCGGCAGCTCCCAAAAAGTGAATTTTAATTGATGGCATAAGATTCTATTTTATGCTGTACATAGCATTTTGATTTCATTCATAATATTTTGTTTTCGTTTTTCAGAAATACCTAAATGATCCAGAAAAAAAATCTGTTCTATCAATTGTTTTGCTAAAACAATATTTCGGCTTAATAAAAATTGCTTTTCACGATTTGTTAAAAGTGTAGACACTGTTATCGGATATAGCCCTAAACGATCAATCCTGTCTTTAAGGCTATTCTCTTTAGGGTAATCCCAACTTAATAAATACAATCCTGCACACTTGCCATATTGAATTGCGTCTTTTGTAAAACGTGTGTTGGTCACTACCCAACCTTCATTAGGAATCATCTTCCCGCTATGTTCATGATGAGCTTCAATATCTCTAAATCGGGAATGGATATATAAAGGGACTTTTACATTACAGTTACGCCCCTCTTCGCTATGAAACTTACATTCTATAACAAGGTAATCACTATTTTTTCTGGCCACTACATCAACCTCATGAGAGACACACATACCTTTAATGATCTGCCCCACTTCTACCTGATATCCAGAATATTGTAATATAGATGCGACAAAACGTTCAAAAGGAAAACCCGTTGGCCCCAACTCATAAATCGCTTTTTTTAGCTTATATTTTGAAGCAAAAACAGATTTCTTCTTTTTAAGTAATGCGAAAGCACGATTATAAATTTCTCTGGTAGAAATACCCTGATATAATTCGTCTCTAACAATTCCCAGAATATGTTCTATTGCTCTATCATCTGCACCACTTCGTTTTAAGGAATTACGAAGTTTCTGGAGTGAAAATTTAACTTTTTCTCCAGAAGATTTTATAACATCAAAATTCTGGTTTTGCATTAAAATTATTTAAATATGAAATACAACTAAACACCTTAATGAATACGCTGCTGATCTTTTTTGAAATATGATCTTACCAAAGCTTTGGTTTGATTATCGGTCATACTATCTGCTTTGATAACATCCTTTACCTTTTTACTTATTTCTTTATAGTTTATCTCTAATTCTTTACTGAATTTTTCTCCTGTTTCTGCAGGTCCGTAAATTACGATCTTATCTGCATCTTTTATATGAGAAGCTACGTTCTTAAAATAAGCCTTAAACTGGTGTTTTTCGCGCTCCAGATATTTACTATCCTGAACCACATCCTGTGGTCCGCCTTTAAATCGTGTACCAGAACCACCATGTATGCGAAAATTCTCTATTCCTGATACTATAGTTGTCATATCCTCATTATCCTCTTTTACCAAAATGACATGAGCCTTTTCTTTATCTATCCAGATTCCTATATGTTTCATATTTTTAAATCTATTTTATGTTCTACGATTACAAAAGAGTACCCAGTAAGTAGTTATAAAGATTATTAAAACGACAAACCGGATACCCATACTTACCTAATTTGTTAAATCATGCAGTGCTAATACAGGGACTTTAGAATGATGCCCCAAACTTTTTACCATTGGTTTTGAAAATATACTTCCAAAAAAACTATGTTTTCTATTAATAAAAGTAATCATATCACTTCCTCTACTTTCAACAAAACTGCTAAGTCCTCCTTTTACATCTATATTATGCAGTGTATGAAAACTGTATTGTAAACCATCAAGGTATTCTATGAGTAGTTTTTTATTGTTCTCTTGTTCTTCTTCTAAGGTATCATCGTTAGTTATATGAAGAATTTTAATTTCCGCATTAGTGATCCTTGCTATTTCAATAAGATATTGCAATTCTCTACGTTTGACATGAGTTTTATAATCGG
Organism: Aquimarina macrocephali JAMB N27; assembly: GCF_000520995.1. Taxonomy (GTDB): domain Bacteria; phylum Bacteroidota; class Bacteroidia; order Flavobacteriales; family Flavobacteriaceae; genus Aquimarina; species Aquimarina macrocephali. Next base: position 94,846 of record NZ_JACA01000001.1, read on the forward strand.
TTGGAAACACAATTTCTTTTGGTTCCTTATAATTAGCATCCTCTGGGATAGCCATAACAGGGCAATTTCTTACTTTTTCCATCACCAAAACTGTATTACTACCATAAATCAAATCCCCAGCATTAGTAGTCCCTTTGGTTCCCATAACGATCATCTCTATATCCTTTTTCTCTACAGTATCTTTGATAGCACTCAATACAGTATTGAATTCAGATATTATAAAAAATTTATGATTAGGGTTATCATCTCTAAAACTTAACCTTTCCTCGATTTTACTTAAGCCTTTTTCTGATTTCTCTTTAGCCTCTTCATAAAGTCGTTCTCCTGGTTCGGGAATCATCATACTTTCTAATGCATAACCTGTTGCATTAAACACATTAAGTACGTAAAAATCACATGTTTCGTTTTTATATAATTCTATAGCATATAGTATAGCATTCCACGCGTTTTTTGAAAAATCCGTGGGTAATAAAATCTTTTTTTTCATCACTTAGGTCTTTTAGGATTAGTCTTATCAATTTATGGATATAGCCTTACAAAAACTATGATAATTATCAGCTTTACTCAGGAATAACCAAGAAAGGAATAGGCGTATGAAATCCTATTTTTTTAATAACAGGTTCGTGTGTAATGCTTTCTATAAGACTATGTTTGTATTGTGACATACATAACATATCAATATTCATATCATCAATAAATTCATTTATAAGTTTGGCTTTTTGAGTAAATCGAGGAATCCAATGAATACAATAATTATAGTCTTTGAAATTTTCTTTAAGACTCTTAAGATTATGTTCTTGTATTTCGTCTAATTTCTCTTCTTCATGGATATGCATTACTCTAATATTTGAAGAAAATACGGTAACAATCTCCAGAAGAGGTTTTAAAGATTCTATACTATAAAGACATTTAAAATCTGTTGCAAAAGCAATCTCTGTAGGTTTTTTAAAATCAAATTCATCTGGTACCGCCAGTATCGCACAATCCTTAATATTTTTGATGGCTTTAACGGTATTACTTCCTATAAGAACTTCTTTAACACCACTAGCTCCCTTAGTCCCCATAACTACAAGATCAATGTTTTTACTCTTTATTGTTTTGTTAATGGTATCGGTGAGTTTTTTGGAAACCGAAATAGTTTCAAACGTATGCTTAAAATCTTCTGTATCTCTAACTATAGAATGAAGTGTTTCGGTAAGTTTTTCCTGCGACTCATTACTTAATTCCTGATATAACAAATCTCCTTTGGTAGTATTAATTCTGCTGGTTAAAACAGAAGTATCTACATCAAAAGTATTCAAAATATAGAATTTACACTCCTGATCTTGAAATAAACGGGTGACATAAAAAAGGGCACCATAGGCGTTATTAGAAAAATCCGTGGGAACAAGTATTCTTTTCATCGCTTTTCAGTTTTACTAATTATATTATAAAACTAGCTTTATAATACTAGGAATACTATGACAAATCTCATGTCTATATAAACTCTCAAATAGCAGTATCAGCAGGGATCACTAAAAAAGGGATTACAGTATTAAATGTCATTTTTTTGATAATTGGTTCTTTTATTATTCTTTCTACAAAACTGTGTTCGTAATTAATCATTACCAGAATATCAATTTCTAGTTCTTCAATGAATTCCTGGATAGCATGCTCTACTGTTGAAAAATCTGGCATAACATGAAAATCATATTTTACACGTTTAAAATAGTGTTCTAATGAGCTAGAATTATAATGTTGTAAAGGACCTAAGTTAGGTTTATCATATATATGAATCATCCTAACAGTCGCATTCTGATTTTTGGCAAATTCTAGTATTGGAGTTACCTCAGCCTTATGATACATTCGTTCAAAATCTGTTGCAAAAGCTATTGCCGAAATTTCTTTAAAATAGGAATCATCAGGAATGATGAGAATTGGACAATGTGATACATTCTTAACTACTTTTTGTGTAGTACTTCCTAAAAAAAGATTTTTACTCCCGGTTGCTCCTTTGGTACCAATAATGATCATATCAAAAGAATTATTTTCTGAAAGTGTGTTTATGTTTTGTACCAAAGATCCTTTTTTACTTATGGTTTTAAAGGTATGATTCAATCCTGGTTTAGAGTTATTGATATCCTCCATTGTCATTAGTAATCCTCGCTCAGATTCTACCTTAACCGCTTCATAAAGATGTCCAACACGTTGAGAACTTACAATACTTATAAGTTGTACTGGTTCAAGATCATAAGTGTTTAACAAATAAAACTCACAGGGAACATTTCTATATAATTCTATAGCATACAATATAGTATTCCATGCATTGTCAGAAAAATCTGTAGGGATTAGAATTTGTTTCATTTGTCTATATTTATTAGACCTATGAGGTCTATAATTAATTATTACTCTATCCTTTCTTTAGAAGGAATTACCAAAAAAGGGATATTAGTATGATAGGCTACTTGGTTAATTACCGGTTTGAATAATAGATTTTCAAAGAAAGAGTGTTTATTGTGAATCATGATCAATAAATCGATTTTGTACTTTTTCTGGAAATCTTCTACAGCTTCTAGCACATCCATTCCTTCGGCGATGTGAAAAATATGAGCATTATCTTTAAAATACTTGTCTAATCCCTCCTTAATCTTTTGCTGTTCGGTTCCTAAAGTAACTCCATAATAAGCATTTAAGATATTGAGTCTGCAAATATTTTTATCACAAATTTCTTTTACCAAAGGCAAATATTTATTATCCATACTCAGATTATAATCTGTTGGAAATAAAACATCTTTAGGTTTTTCAAATTCAAAACCAGAAGGAACTGCAATAACCGGGCAATTCACTTTTTTTATTGTATACATAGTATGTGTACCAATAAAGACTTCTTTGGCACCTGTAGCTCCTTTAGTACCCATTACTATAAGATCAATATTATACTTTTCAACAACCTCCTTAATCTCACCTATAAGAGTATTAAAAGTTGATAATCTAACAAAATTGTGTTTTGGATTCTCAAACTCTTCTTTTATTTTTTCTTCTGTTTGCTCTATATCACGTTTAGAATTTATCATTGCAATATCTTCCATGCCATACGGTGCAGGGTTCTCTATAAGATATCCAGTGTGATACGATACAGGTGTAAATGTATTGAGTAAATAAAAAGTAGTTTCTTCATCTCTAAATAGATTCAATGCATATTTGATCGCATTAAATGCGTTATCAGAGAAATCGGTGGGTAATAAAATTCGTTTCATCTCTATATGATTTTAATATCGTTGTAAATTTTGCATCGCTAAAAAAGGAATCTTAATACGTAATCCTATTTTATCAATTGTAGATTGATCTAAAAGGTTTTCTAAATAAGAACGCCTTGAATTTACCATTACCAAAAAGTCTATTTCATTACTCTTAATAAATAGGTTTATAGCATGGGTAAGGTCTTCTGCTGCCTCTTGATGAAATTTCAATTCTGCATGAGATAATGATTCTTTTAAGAAATACTTATTATCTTCTTGCCTGATAGAAAGCTTCTCAAAATCAGATATATAAAAAAAATTAATAACAGATCTAAAACTTTTAGTTAATGTACTAAACAATTTTAGTTCTCTTCGTTTAAATGGTAATTGATAATTTGTAGGAAATAAAATATTTTTTGGCGGATTATAACTACAATCACTTGGGATTACCAACAAAGGGCATTTTACATATTTAAGCACTTGTAAGGTATTGCTTCCAAAAGTAAGTTTTCGATCATCAGTTTCTCCTCGTGTACCCATAACCAGAATATCTATATTTTCTTTATCAACTAAGTCATTAGCCTCATCAATTAAACTTCCAAACATCGGTAGTAATTTAAACTCATGTTGAGGATTAGGTGAAATACTTTTTATTTCTGAAAACACCTTCTCTAGGGCCAAATCAGAGTTTTTATGTATTTTTTCTTTTAGCTCATTAAAAATTTTACGGGAAACCAAAGTATTATGATTGTATACCTCATCGGCATAAGCATGTAGAATAAAAAAATCGCACCGTTCATATTTAAAAAATTCAACAGCATATCGTAAAGCATTCATGGCATTTTCTGAAAAATCTGTGGGAATCAATATTTTCCTCATCGCTTACTTTTTTTTTGATATGTTACACTCAAAACTAGATAATTACAACTACCTAAACTATGATTTTTATCAGTTGAATAATCATGACATTTATCATATTATATAAAGGCTTACTTTTTCATATTTGTAGCAAATAAATTCTATGTCAGAGCATACTTGTTTTCACTGTGGAGATGATTGCAGTAAAACGGTAATCAAATTTGATCAAAAAACATTCTGCTGTAATGGGTGCAAAACTGTATTTGAAATTTTTTCGACTCATGATTTATCCTGTTATTATGATTTACAATCTGCTCCTGGCGCCATTCCTGAAGAAATTCAAGGAAAATACGATTATCTCGATACTGCTTCTATTGCTGAGAAATTAATAGAATTTAATGATGGTAACACTCAGATCATCACACTGTATATTCCGCATATGCATTGTAGTTCCTGTATTTGGATATTAGAAAACCTACATAAGCTTCAACCAGCAATTACAGCATCTCAAGTTAATTTCCCTAAAAAAACAGTTCGTATTACTTTTAATAGTGATCGTATTTCACTTAAAACAGTGGTCATTTTACTTAATTCTATAGGCTATGAACCCTATATTAGTTTGGATGACTACACCACAGGGAAGACACAAATAAATCGAAGCTTGATTTATAAACTTGGTATTGCAGGTTTTGCTTTTGGAAATGTGATGTTCTTATCGTTTCCAGAATATTTTGAAGTATCAGAATACTGGTTAGAACAATACAAACACCTTTTCCGTTGGTTGATGTTTGCTTTTTCATTACCCGTAGTTTTTTATGCTGCTCAGGATTACTTTATTTCTGCCTACAAGGGATTACGATCCAAAATATTAAATATAGATATTCCGATTGCTTTAGGGATTCTGGTTCTTTTTCTAAGAAGTACTACAGAGATTATTTTTGATTGGGGAACCGGTTTTTTTGATAGCCTTACCGGACTGGTATTTTTTCTGTTACTAGGAAAATTCTTCCAGCAAAAAACCTATTCTTTTTTATCCTTCGAAAGAGATTATAAATCTTATTTCCCCATTGCAGTAACAAAAATTGCTGTTGCAAAACACAAAAAAGTAAGAAAAGAAGAGAATATACAAGTCTATGATATTAAAAAAGGAGATCGACTATTGATCAGAAATGGAGAGTTAATTCCGGTAGATGCAATTCTTATCGAAGGCGATGCCCAAATTGACTATAGCTTTGTAACTGGTGAAAGTGAATCGGTCACTAAGCAATCAGGTGATACACTTTTTGCAGGAGGCAGACAACTTTATGGAGCTATAGAAATTGAAGTTTTAAAATCTGTAGAACAAAGCTATCTTACACAATTATGGAGTAATGATGTGTTTAATAAAGATAAAACTGCTTCATTTACTAATCTTACCGATACGATAAGTAAATATTTTACCATTACAATCTTATGTATCGCTGTACTCGCTACTTCTTTTTGGCTATTTGTTGATCCCTCAAAAGCAGCACAAGTATTCACCGCAGTACTTATTATTGCTTGCCCTTGTGCATTAGCTTTAGCAAGACCTTTTGCCTTGGGTAACATCCTTCGCATCTTCGGAAAAACCAAATTCTATCTCAAAAATGCAGATGTTATAGAACGATTAGCCAGAGTAGATACCATGATTTTTGACAAAACTGGTACCATAACTACCACAATTACAAGCGAAGTTACTTATGAAGGAATGATACTAACGCCAGAGGAAGAATCCCTGCTCAAAAACACCTTACGGGCATCAAATCATCCACTTAGCAGAACACTTTATGATATATTAGCAGAACACGATATTCTAACCTTAGACGAATATCATGAACATATTGGAAAAGGAATTGAAGGTAAATTAAAGGAAGATACTATCAAGATAGGATCAGCAAATTTTGTGGGAAATAACATCAATCCTGAAATCATAAATACTGCAGTTCATATTAGTACAAATGAACAATATAAAGGTCGTTACATTTTTCACAATCAATATAGAAAAGGAGTAAAAAAGGTATTTAATCAATTATATAAGGATTATAAACTCGCTATTTTATCAGGTGATAATGAAGGAGAAAAAGAATATTTAAAACAATTACTCCCAGAAAACACGTCTTTATTTTTTGATCAAAAACCAGATGATAAATTAAATTATATTAAATCACTACAGAAGCACGATCAAAATGTTATCATGGTTGGTGATGGATTAAACGATGCAGGAGCTTTAGCCCAAAGTGATGTAGGTATTGCTGTTTCAGAAAATGTAAATGTGTTTTCTCCAGCCTGTGATGCAATTCTTGATGCTTCAAAATTTGATACCATATCCTCTTATCTTAACATATCTAAAAAAGCGATTACAATTATTAAATCAAGTTTTGCCCTATCGTTTTTATACAATATTATAGGCCTGTATTTTGCTGTTACCGGTCAACTTTCTCCTGTGATAGCAGCAATACTAATGCCATTAAGTTCTATCTCAATTGTTGCATATGTTACTGTGCTTACAAACTGGTCTGGAAGAAAATTAAAATCAAAATAATGATGAATGCTTCTGATGACCATAACCCAACCCAACATTTTCAACAATGGTTTCATGAGGTAGATAAAGCTCATCCCGAGGATGAAGCTAATGCAATGTTACTCTCCACCATCGGCGTAGATGGTTTTCCCAAAAGTAGAATTGTATTATTAAAACGCTTCACCTGGGAGGGTTTTATCTTTTTCACAAATTATAATAGTGAAAAAGGAAAGGCCATAGCACAAAACAACAAGGTTTCTATTGCTTTTAATTGGACAGCAGCAAAAAAGAAAGTCTTAATTTCGGGAACAGCAGAAAAAATTGCCAAAAACTTATCTGAAGGGTATTTCGAATCACGACCAGAAGGCAGTAAATTAGGAGCTTGGGCTTCTGATCAAAGTAAAGTAGTTTCTTCACGAAAAGTGCTCGAAAATCAATTAAAACACTACGAAACCAAATTCAAAAATCAGACTATTCCAAGACCAGAGCATTGGGGAGGATATATGATTAAGCCCAATAGATTTGAATTTATAGAACATAATCAGATAGAAAAGCATACTCGCACCATAACATATAAACTTCTGCCAGATTATAACTGGCTCAAGGATACAGGATACACTCATGAATAGATAATAATATTCATTCATCATAATTATATTAGAAATATAAACTCCCGAGTGTTTCACTCTAATTTCTAAAAATTTTGATTACTTGATAATTATTTTAGTAAATATCCATTACTAAAACTGATTTTTCCTAACAAGATATTATTTACATAAAACCATCCGTAATTAACATTTTTTTCACATATGAGTTTAGTTCACTGCACATTAGGTCTGTCTTCAAAAAAGAGAAGGGTTTATTCCTGAATTCTATTCTTATTTAGATTCAATTAATATATTGGCTTTATGATAATTATCATGCTTTAAGATCCCATTAGAGAATAGTTTTATCCGTATATTATAAGGTGAAAAAAGACATCTAACTATTTGTTTATTTTATAATCTGAGAAAAATAAATAGCTTACTCAGAGTATTATTAAAAAATGAGAATGATGATTGATTTTGCGCCTTTTATTTAGTCAATTTTTACATTAAAAATATTAAACCTGATTGATATCATTGCACGCAATAATTAATGAACCAATATTTACCGGAGTTAATTTATAATCAAATCTTACTATGAAACTCGTTAAACTTAGTACTCTCATTTTTTTCACATTATTCATCACAAATATTAATGCTCAATTAAAAATCGATGCCGAAGTACGACCTCGATTCGAGTACAGACATGGATTTAAAACTCTTTTCCCAGATGATGCAGACCCCGCAACATTTGTATCTCAGCGCACACGATTAAATGCTGGATATAAAATGGAAAAATTAAACTTTTATTTAAGTCTGCAAGATGTAAGAGTCTGGGGAGATGTACCCCAACTCAATACAGCAGACAAAAATGGTTTTAGTCTTCATCAAGCTTGGGGAGAAATTCTTTTTAATCCCAATATATCATTAAAACTAGGACGTCAGGAAATTGCATATGACGATCAGCGTATTTTTGGGAACGTAGGTTGGGCACAGCAAGCCAGAAGTCATGATGCTGCACTTATAAAATATAATAAAGACAGCTTCAAATTCGATCTAGGTTTTGCATTTAACCGGGGAGAAGAATCTCTAACAGAACATACACTTACAACACCGAATACGTATAAAAGTATTCAATACCTATGGTTACATAAAGATTGGGAGAGTTTTTCGGGAAGCTTCCTTTTTCTTAACAATGGATTACAGTTTACAGATCCAGATAATTCTAATAATAATGAAAGCAGATATAGTCAAACTGTAGGAACTCATTTAAAATACAAAAAAGGAAAATTTGGCCTTGTATCTAATCTTTATTATCAATTTGGAAATGATCTGGGTGATAATGACCTAAGTGCATATTTATTAGGTCTAGAGGCAGACTATAAATTATCAGAACAATGGAAAGTATTACTTGGTGGAGAACTACAAAGTGGTAACGATAATGGAGCACCTGCTAATGGAGATAATGAAGCCTTTACTCCTTTTTATGGTACCAATCACAAGTTTAATGGATTAATGGATTATTTCTATGTTGGAAATCATATCGGAAATGTTGGACTAATCGACTTGTATCTAAAAGCTAATGTAAAATTCAGTCAAAAATCTACATTAAATGTAGCTGCACATAATTTTATGGCAGCAGCAGATTTGCCTACAGATGAAAAACAACTGGGTACAGAAATAGATCTTGTGTTTTCATATAATTTACAAAAGAATGTAACCATCAAAGCTGGATATTCTCATCTCTTTGCTTCAGACGGAATGGAGACACTGAAAAACAATTTTGATGGCAATACCAATAATTGGGGATGGGTCATGGTGACAATTAAACCAACTCTATTTACAACCAATAAATAATAAAACTATGCCAATTAAGAGTTATTTAGCACATCCGAAAAAAGGAGAAAAAAATGAACTTATCAATGCACTATCTTCACTAGAGCACTGTGAAGTCATGCCAGCCAATAATAAGGATGTACTCATCTTAATTACAGAAACTGAAAATGAAAATGAAGAAGCTATTCTAAAAGAAAAACTAGACACTATAGAAAGCCTAAAACTATTAGCTATGGTTTCTGGATTTAATACACCACAAAACAATTAGTATTATGTATACCTCTCTCACTAACAGAAGAAAATTCATAAAAAAGATGGCTATGTTGTCTGCGATGACTGCTGCAGCAACTATGTTTCCGGGAATCTTATTTGCAGACGAACAGGAAAAAGGATTGCCAAGCGGTGATATCGATTGGAAAAAGGCTCCATGTAGATTTTGTGGTGTAGGATGCGGAGTGCTTATAGGAACCGAAAACGGAAAAGCCGTAGCCGTAAAAGGAGATCCTAAGAGTAGTGTTAATAAAGGACTACTTTGTGTAAAGGGATACCACCAAATCATGTGTATTCAATCAAAAGATAGATTAACTCATGCATTGGTAAAGAAAAACGGTCAGTACGTTAAAACTCCAATCAATGAAGCTTTGGACATTGTTGCCAATAAAATGAAGGAGACTATTCAAAAGCATGGCAAAGATAGTGTAGCGATGTACACTTCTGGTCAATCCACAATTCCGGAAGGATATGTTGCTTCAAAATTAATGAAAGGTGCAATCGGTACAAATAACTTAGATTGTAATGCCCGTTTATGTATGGCAAGTGCAGTAACAGGTTTTTTAACCTCCTTTGGTGCTGATGAACCTATGGGCTGTTATGAGGATATCGACCATGCAGACTATTTCATTACATGGGGTAATAATATGGCAGAGATGCACCCGGTATTATTCTCCAGAATGCTCGAACAAAAAAACAGAAGAGGTGCTAAGATTATTGATTTTGCTACACGTACAACACGTTCTAGTACTGCATCTGATAAATCTATATTATTTGAGCCTCAAACCGACTTAGCCGTTGCCAATGCAATTTGTTATGAAATTATTAATAATGGATGGGTAAACAGATCTTTTGTAGAAAAACATTGCAACTTTAGCAAAGGGCTAACCAATATGGGATATGGTCTGGAAGATAATTACAAATTTAAAGACAAACCACAAAAAATAGATTTTGAAGCTTATAAAAAATTCTTAAACGATTATACTCCAGAAAAGGTAGCTAAGTATTCAAAAGTATCTGCAAAAGATATTAAATATTTAGCCTCTATATACGGAGATCCAAATAAAAAGGTGGTTTCTTATTGGTGTATGGGGATGAACCAACATACAAGAGGGACCTGGATGAATAACTTAGTTTATAACATTCATTTACTTACCGGAAAAATTTCACAACCAGGGAATGGACCATTTTCATTAACAGGGCAGCCATCTGCCTGTGGTACTGCAAGAGAAGTAGGTACTTTTACTCATAAGTTGCCTAAAGGAGTTGTAATGAATGAAAAACATAGACGCTTGGCAGCAAAAATATGGAAAGTGCCTTATGAGAATATTCCTTCTAAACCAACATATCATGCTACAGAAATGTTTAGAGCTGTTGATCGTGGGGATATTAAATTTATTTGGACGCAAGTAACTAATCCACTGGTTTCATTACCAAAAACAGGTAGATATCGCCCAGGTATGGAAAAAGACTCTTGTTTTGTTGTAGTTTCTGATGTTTTTCCTACGCCAACATCTGATGTAGCAGACGTAATTTTACCAGCATCATGGCATATAGAAAAAAGCGGATTGTATGGAAACTCTGAACGAAGAACACAACACTGGGATAAAATGGTAGATGGTCCCGGAGAAACAACTCCAGATGCATGGATGACAATTGAAGTTGCTAAACGTTTGGGGTATGGTGATTTATTTCCGTATAGTGAAGAAAATCACGTTGAAGAAATTTATAATGAATATAGACAGTTTCATGAAGGAGCAAAACATGGAATGGCACCTTTGGAAGTTCTTAAGAAAGAATCCGGAGCAATATGGCCCTATGTAAACGGAAAATCTACACAATGGCGCTTTAATGCAAAATATGATCCGGCTTGTTCTAACGGTGAAGATTTTCATTTTTATGGAAAACCAGACGGAAAAGCAGTCATATGGCAACGTCCTTATGAACCGGCAGCAGAATCTCCCGATGCAGCATACCCTTTTTGGTTAAATACCGGAAGAGTTATCGAGCATTGGCATACAGGTTCTATGACACGTAGAATCCCTGTATTACATAAAGCGATGCCAAGTGCCTATGTAGAATTTCACCCAGAAGATGCAAAAGCATTAGGAATTAGAGATGGCGAAAATATAAAAGTAACATCACGTAGAGGTTCATGTATATTACCCGCATCGATAAACAAAAGAGGATTACCTACCAAAGGTCAGGTCTTTGTCCCTTTCTTCGATGAAAACATGCTAATTAATGACGTTACTTTGGATGCTTTCTGCCCAATTTCTAAAGAACCTGATTATAAAAAATGTGCTGTTAAAGTTGAAAAAGCATAGGTTATGAAAAAGAGACTCGGAATCATATCACTTTTTTTATTGTTGTTCATAGCCTTTATCACTATCTGGAATTATAGTTATCAAGAAGGTTTGGAAGAAAGTTATATCCCTATTGAGGGAAATTCAACAGATACATTCATCCCGTCAGAGAGCGGTGTGTTCAAGCGTTCTGGATTGGCATTAGAATATGCAAATATGCCCGTTGATGAAGAACATCAAAGATCATTAGACACTTATTATGATAATAGAGCATATCCTGGAGCGCCACCCAGTATCCCGCATCCTGTAAAGGAAGAAATGAGTTTAGGAGCAAATACCTGTTTGCAATGTCATGAAAACGGAGGTTTTGTACAAAAGTTCAATGCATATGCACCAGTTACACCACATCCAAAAATGGTTAATTGCAGGCAATGCCATGTAGTACAAAAGACTGAAACTCTCTTTACTGAAAATAGTTTTGCAAAGGCTTATGCTCCAAAAGTTGGGATAAATAATGCTTTACCCGGGAGTCCACCAATGATCCCGCATCAAATACAGATGAGAGAAAATTGCTTGTCTTGCCATGCTGGACCTGCAGCTCCAAAAGAGATAAGAGTATCTCATCCAGAGCGTATAAATTGTAGGCAATGTCATGTTCCTAGAGATAAAGCAGTAACTGATATTGAAGTTTTCACCAGAGCTAATATTACTGAAAATGAATAGATATAATAACATACATATTCTGATGTATACTTTCCTTGCCGTCATATTATTTTCATGTAAACACGGAGAAGGTGAATACCATAATATTACGGATAAAATAGAGGCCAAGAGTAAAAATTATCACGGTACCTCTATTTCCTCAGAACAGTATTTAGAAGGTATTAAAACAATCAAAATTACAGAAGGAGCACATACATTTTTGATTCCTGAACGTAAAAGTGAAATCAAATCATACGCCTGTACCGAATGTCATACCAAACCACTAGAAGAATTAAAAAGTAAAGATCCTTCAAAAAAAGCACATTGGGATATTAAGCTGGCTCATGCAGATTTAAATACTATGAACTGCATTACTTGTCATAATGGTAATGATATGGACAACTTAACTAGTTTAACAGGCACAAGCATTGATTTTAATAGAAGTTATAAATTATGTAGCCAATGCCACAGTAAACAGTTTAAAGATTGGAAAGGTGGTGCACATGGCAAAAAGCTAGGAGGATGGGCTCCTCCCAGAGCATCAATGACCTGTGTAAATTGCCACAACCCACACAATCCAGGTTTTGAAACCAGGTGGCCTGCCGGGTATAATACTCAAAAAGTAAAAGAACGAGAATAGTTTAGCTATCACACTTTCATGTAATACCTCTTAACAATTTAACAATGAGCGACAATACTAAAAAATGGTTTTCTCTAAACCTAAATAGCAAAAAGAAACAAAATACGGGTTCTTGTGGTTGTGGAAAAACATCTGGCGGATGCGGCTCTCATACTAAAGATCAAATTAGTGATAAGGAATTTGATGCTGCCGTAGATGCTGCTATTGGCGATGAACGCAAAAAAGATGGTTTTGACCAAGTTTTTGATGTACAAATGGATCGCCGAACTGCTTTTAGGAAACTAACCGCTAGTTTGGTTATCGGAGCCGGAGCAGTAAGTACGTCTTGTAATCTGACTACTGGAGAAGAAACCAAAGAAAAAGCACAAATCGATTGGGAAGAACAATTTAAGGGTAACTATAAATTAATGACCGATGATGAAAAGAAAGCTACAGTCGACCGATTAGTTCGTTCCTATCAATTGCGAAAAGGGGAAAATATTGATATGTCTTCTAAAAATGCTGAGAAAGATGTGCTGTTTGGATATGCTTTTAATATCTCTAAATGTCAAGGCTACATGGATTGTGTAAGTGCTTGCGTTGAAGAAAATAATCAGGATCGAAATTCGCAGATGGAATATATTCGGATTCATGAAATGAAAGATGGTAAAGGTCTTAAGTTTGATGAAGCCGATGACAATTATTACCATGAAGTCCCGGCAGAAGGTCATTTTTATATGGGAACACAATGTTTTCATTGTGATAATCCCCCATGTGTAGAAGTTTGCCCTGTACAAGCTACATGGCGTGAAGAAGATGGATTAGTAGTCGTAGATTATGACTGGTGCGTTGGTTGTAGATATTGTATGGCTGCCTGTCCTTATGACGGACGGCGATTTAACTGGAGTACTCCCGAAGTTCCCGAAAATGAAATTAACAAAAATCAACATTACCTGGGGAATCGTATGCGTAAAAAAGGAGTAATGGAAAAATGTACTTTCTGTGTGCAGCGTTCACGGGCTGGTAAAAATCCTGCTTGTGTAGAGGCTTGTCCAACAGGAGCACGAATTTTCGGAAATTTATTAGATCCCGAAAGTACAATACGATGGGTACTCAATAATAAAAAAGTGTTTAGACTAAAAGAAGATCTTGGGACAGAACCTAAGTTCTGGTATTTTATGGATTAATAAAATTGCGTGAGGGATTGAAACGGCATCCTTTTCTGTCACTTCGAGATGTCACTCTGAGCTTGTCGAAGAACGAGAAGTAGGTAAGAAAAGATATAGTGAAAAGCCCGACCCTATGGGCACGCCAAAAAAACAACACATGAAACGACTTAAAGTTTTTGGAAGTTTAGTTAAAGATAGCCTAGATACTACTACTCAAGGCTCAAAAAAATACCACATCTGGATGGCATTTTTGACTTTTGTCATGCTCATTGGTATGTACTGTTATTCTTTACAAATAGAACACGGTCTAAGTGTCACAGGAATGACCGATAGAGTAAGCTGGGGGCTGTATATTTCTAATTTTACATTTCTTGTTGGTGTTGCTGCAGCTGCAGTAATGCTCGTTATGCCGACTTACGTATTAAAAGATATTGATTTTAAACAAGCCGTACTTATTGGTGAGGGACTAGCCGTAGCAGCATTGATTATGTGTTTAGCGTTTGTTGTAGCAGATATGGGTGGACCATCTGTATTGTGGCATATGATACCGGGAATCGGAGTCTTTAATTTTCCCGCTTCAATGTTAACCTGGGATGTTATTGTGCTTAACGGATATTTATTTTTAAACATCTCGATCCCGTTTTACATTTTGTTCACACGTTATCAGGGAAAAGTGCCTAATCCAAAAATCTATGTGCCGGGAGCAATTTTATCTGTATTTTGGGCAGTAGCTATTCATTTGGTAACTGCATTTCTATATCAAGGCTTACAAGCTCGTCCTTTTTGGAACAATGCATTATTAGGCCCTCGATTTTTGGCATCAGCATTTGCCGCCGGACCCGCCTTGATTATTCTTGTTCTGGCAATCATCAGAACATTTACCGAATTTAAAATAGAAGATAAAACGATCAAAAAAATTGGTATGATCGTTACTGTAGCGGCTCAAATCAACCTGATCATGTTAATATCGGAGTTGTTTAAAGAATTTTATGCTCCAACACACCATAGTGAAAGCGCATATTACTTATTCTTTGGCCTACAAGGTAAAACAGCGTTGTTACCGTGGATATGGACAGCGATTCCTTTAAATGTCTTAGCAACCGTATTGCTAACTTTTGGTAAGCTACGCAACAATTTAAAAGTGTTATATTTCTGTTGCTTTATTCTCTTTATAGCAATTTGGATAGAAAAAGGATTTGGTTTGATTGTTCCTGGTTTTATCCCTGGACCTTATGGAAAAATTTCGGAATACACTCCCACGGGAATAGAAATTGGAGTAACTCTGGGTATTTGGGCTTTAGGAGCCTTCGTTTTTACTATACTGGCAAAAACTGCCATCAAGATAGAAACAGGAAAATTACAGTTTAGAAAAAAATAAATGAAGGCCGAATTTTAATTAAAATTCGGCCTTTTAGTATCTAATAATTCTTAACTTAATGTGCGTAGCGCTTAACTCCCGTGAACAAAGTGTCTTCATAATTATAAAGCTTTGGTGCACAATCCAAAAACATATTTTGTTTTTGTGTTGCTGTTTTTAGTTGTTTTCTAATATTTCGTAAAGTTCTCATGATGATTAGTTTTTGATCCCAAGGTATTGGGATAGATTGATAAATATGAATTATCTGTATCGCCTTTTCGAATTCCAGGTATATCCAATAGGAGCATTTAATTTTCTAGTGATTCTGTTACTGTCTATAGTTCTCATAATTTCTCTTTTTTGATTGATGTATAAATTGTTAATTTTTTAATTGTTGTACCTAAAATTATCTGTAACGTCTTTTTGAGTTCCAAGTATATCCAATAGGAGCATTTAATTTTCTAGTGATTCTGTTACTGTCTATAGTTCTCATAATTTCTCTTTTTTGATTGATGTATAAATTGTTAATTTTTTAATTGTTGTACCTAAAATTATCTGTAACGTCTTTTTGAGTTCCAAGTATATCCAATAGGAGCATTTAATTTTCTAGTGATTCTGTTACTGTCTATAGTTCTCATAATTTCTCTTTTTTGATTGATGTATAAATTGTTAGTTTTTTAATTGTTGTACCTAAAATTATCTGTAACGTCTTTTTGAATTCCAAGTATATCCGATAGGAGCATTTAATTTTCTAATGATTCTGTTACTGTCTATAGTTCTCATAATTTCTGTTTTTTGATTGGTTTATAAATTGTTGTTGTTTTTAATTGTTGTACTTAAAATTATCTGTAACGTCTTTTTGAATTCCAAACATAACCTTTGGTCGTAATTAATTTTTTAGTGATTTGATTGTTGTCTAAAGTTCTCATAATTTCTGTTTTTATAATTGATGTATACCTACTAGACGTCGATAAATCATTTTTGTTACAGTACTATGTATAAAAAGGTACTATTTTAACAATTATTAACATTATACGCCTATAAAAGGTCAATAAATTAGATATTCTTGCTAAGAATGGGCTTAATTAATAAAACCTGATAAATGTCATTTTTTTAGAAAATGTTCACGCATACTTTTGACTCATAATCAAAAGTAAGCATGGGTGTAATCTATATACTCTTAACGATTAGTATTATCGTTGCCATCGTCTTTTTTATTAGCTTTATTATATCGGTCAGAAATGGTCAATATGATGATGTCTATACTCCTTCTGTTAGGATGCTTTTTGATGATGAACTTATAAAAGAAAGCAAAGAAAAATCTTCAGAATCCACTAAAACTAAACAATCATAATATGGAAATGGAACAATTCTATTACGATAATAAAATCGTAAAAAAATTCTTATATGCCACTCTACTCTGGGGTGTTGTTGGGATGTCTGTAGGCTTGCTACTGGCGTTTCTATTTTTATTCCCTAATCTAACAGATGGAATCTCATGGTTAAGCTTTGGGAGATTAAGACCATTGCATACCAATGCTGTTATTTTTGCATTTGTTGGTAACGCCATATTTGCAGGAGTGTACTACTCTACTCAACGTTTGTTAAAAACCCGTATGTTTAATGATACACTTAGTAACGTTAACTTTTGGGCGTGGCAATTGATCATTGTTGGTGCGGCTATTACACTTCCGTTAGGATATACCTCTTCAAAAGAATATGCCGAGTTAGAATGGCCTTTTGATATTGCAATTGCTATTGTTTGGGTAGCCTTTGGGTGGAATCTAATTGGAACCATTTTAAAAAGAAGACAACGCCATATGTATGTTGCTATATGGTTTTATCTGGCGACTTTTGTTACAGTAGCTGTTCTCCATATTTTTAATAGTCTTGCATTACCCGTAAGTGCTTTAAAAAGTTATTCGGTATATGCAGGTGTTCAGGATGCTTTAGTACAATGGTGGTATGGTCATAATGCGGTTGCATTCTTTCTTACTACTCCTTTCTTAGGCTTGATGTACTACTTTATTCCAAAAGCTGCAAATAGGCCAGTCTATTCATATCGATTATCTATTGTTCACTTTTGGTCTTTAATATTTATCTATATATGGGCAGGACCTCATCACCTTTTATATTCATCTTTACCGGATTGGGCACAGAATCTTGGTGTAGCATTCTCTGTTATGTTAATTGCTCCATCCTGGGGAGGTATGATTAATGGGTTACTAACATTGAGAGGTGCCTGGGATAAGGTACGTACCGATCCTGTATTAAAATTTATGGTAGTTGCCATTACTGGTTATGGTATGGCCACTTTTGAAGGACCTATGTTATCCTTAAAGAATGTAAACGCCATTGCGCATTTTAGTGATTGGATTATTGCACACGTTCATGTTGGTGCATTAGCCTGGAATGGATTTTTAACCTTCGGGATGGCCTATTGGTTAATTCCGAGACTGTTCAAAACTAAATTATGGTCAACAGGATTGGCTAATGCTCACTTCTGGATTGGTACTCTGGGGATCATTATGTATGCATTACCTATGTATGTTGCCGGATTTGTACAAGCTTCTATGTGGAAACAATTTAATCCAGATGGAACACTTACTTACGGTAATTTCTTAGAAACTGTAAATGAAATCATCCCAATGTACTGGATGCGTGCTATCGGTGGTAGTTTATTCATCTTCGGAATGTTTATCATGATATATAACGTAATTAAAACTATAAGAAATGGTAGTACCGTTACAGATGAACTTGCAGAAGCTGCTCCACTTACCAAAGTGACCAAACATAGAACCGTTAAAGAAGGATATCATACCTGGTTAGAGAGAAGACCTGTGAAACTAACCATCTTTGCAACCATAGCAATCTTAATTGGTGGGATCGTACAAATAGTTCCTACGCTAATGGTAAAATCTAATATACCAACGATTACCAGCGTAAAACCATATACTCCTCTTGAGTTAGAAGGAAGAGACATTTATATTAGAGAAAGTTGTGTGTCTTGTCATTCGCAAATGATCAGACCTTTCCGTAGTGAAGTAGAGCGATATGGAGAATATTCTAAAGCAGGTGAATATGTCTATGATCATCCTTTCTTATGGGGAAGTAAGCGTACGGGACCAGATTTAATGCGAATTGGAGGGAAATATTCTGATAACTGGCACTTAAATCACTTTTATGATCCACAAACAACCTCATCTGGATCTATTATGCCAAGTTATAAGTGGCTGATCAAAAACAAGCTTGATCGATCTAATACAGAAACCAAAATGAATGCTATGGTAACTCTTGGTGTTCCTTATACTCCCGAAGAAATTACCAGAGCACAGCAATGGATGGATGAGCAAGCAACTACTATAGAGAAAAACTTGTATACCGATCCCGATTTTGTAAAAACCTACGAAGCTGATAAAAAATATGCACAGGAAAACGGATTGGATTTCATCGAAATGCGAGATAGAGAAGTTGTAGCCTTAATTGCCTACATACAACGGTTAGGAACCGATATAAAAGTTAAAAACGAAGAAACTGTAGTTCAAAATAAAGAATAAACGTCATGCTAAAATTTATAAAAGGCCATATGGAAAGTATTGAGGGCATTGAAATCTACCCTATGATTTCGTTACTTATCTTTTTCATCTTCTTTGCCGCATTATTCTGGTGGGTTTTCACCGCAAAAAAAGAACATATAAAAGAAGTTAGTCAAATTCCATTAGAAACTGAAAACGAAAACGTGTTATGAGAAGTACTGCATCCTATATAAGAATTATAGCTTTTCTATTCATAGCATATCTATTAATAGAAGTAACTGTAGAATCAGGAGAACAATCTGCATTTATAACACAACCCCTTACCTGGTTGGTATTAGGAATGGTTCTGCTATTTATCATAGCAATAGAAATTAGTTTAGAAGCATTAAGAAGTATCCTGTTTCGTTCCTTAAAACCCGATGCACAAGAGCGTTATCTTCTGGCAGAAAAAGCTAAAAAAGAAAAGCAATTTAGATGGTTTAAAAACATCTATTTAAAGCTCCTCGACAGTAAACCAGTAGAAAGTGAAGAAGAAATCATTTTGGATCACAACTATGATGGGATTAAAGAGCTCGATAATAATTTACCACCATGGTGGGTCTATATGTTTTATGCTACAATTATATTTGGTATAGCCTATTTAGTTCGTTTTCATGTATTTAATGAATATACCCAGGCAGAAGAATATGAAACCGAAGTAGCCGAAGCTAAAATTGCAATCGAAAAATACAAAAAAACGGCCAAAGATTTGGTTGATGTAAACACTGTTACATTACTAACAGATGCTTCTGATATCAATGCAGGTAAAGCCGTTTATACAACCAATTGTGTTGCCTGTCATAAGGCAGATGGTGGTGGCGGTATTGGACCAAATCTTACTGATGAACATTGGATTCTGGGAGGAGGTATCAAAAATGTGTTTAGAACAATTTCTGAAGGAGGTCGAGATGGAAAAGGAATGGTTGCCTGGAAACAAACTCTAAAACCTGTTGAAATGGCGCAAGTGGCGAGTTACATTATCACATTAGTAGGTACAACTCCAGCCGAACCAAAAGAAGCACAAGGAGAAATTTGGACTGACCCCGATGCACAGAAATAAAAAAGTAGAAGGAAGAAATTCCTGAATCTGTTTCGAATTTAACAACTGTAGGTAGTACTGAACGAATAAAATCAAAACCATTGGAAACACCCGAAAACGAAAGATTTAGAGATTCTATCGGCACCATAAACGAAGAGGGTAAACGTGCATGGGTGTATCCCAAAAAACCTAATGGTAAGTATTACGATTATCGTAAATGGGTGAGTTATGGATTATTGATATTTCTTATTTCTGCTCCTTTCATCAAAATTAACGGTAACCAGTTCTTACTATTTAATGTCCTAGAACGCCGTTTTAACATTTTTGGAGCACCATTTTGGCCTCAAGATTTTCATTTGTTTGTGATATCCATGCTCATTGGTGTTATATTTATAACTCTATTCACCGTTGCTTTTGGTAGGATATTTTGTGGGTGGATATGCCCGCAAACGATTTTCATGGAAATGGTTTTTCGAAGAATAGAATACTGGATCGAAGGTGATCGCGGAAAACAAATACGTCTAAATAAACAACCTTGGAATGCAGAAAAGATTCGAAAACGTATCCTTAAATGGACTATATTTTTTATCATCTCGTTCCTAATTGCTAATATATTTTTAGCCTATTTGATCGAAAGTGATGTGTTGTTACGATATATCATTGATGGACCTTTTCAACATGTAAGCACCCTAATCTCTTTACTTATATTTACGGCTGTCTTCTATTTTGTATTCGCATGGTTTAGAGAACAAGTTTGTATTATTGCATGCCCCTATGGACGATTACAAGGTGTGCTACTCGACTCTAAATCAATTGTAGTTGCTTATGATTATAAGCGTGGAGAGAAAGAAGAAGGAAGAGCCAAGTTTAAGAAAAATGAAGACCGCCCTTCTACCGGGAAAGGAGATTGTATTGATTGTTTTCAATGTGTACATGTTTGTCCGACAGGAATTGATATTCGTAATGGTACACAGCTAGAATGTGTAAACTGTACGGCTTGTATTGATGCCTGTGATCATATGATGGAAAGTGTAAACCTTCCTAAAGGATTAATACGATATGCCAGTGAAGATAACATTGCTAAAAAAGCAAAATTTAAATTCACCCCAAGATTAAAAGGGTATAGTGCTGTTCTGGTAATTCTAACTGGTGTTTTACTAGGAATGTCATTTCTAAGAAACGACGTAGAAGCAAATATCTTACGATTACCAGGGCAATTATACGAGAGAAAAAATGATAATATCATTAGTAACGTATACACCTATAAACTGGTTAATAAAACCACGGCAGAAATTAAAGATGTTCGTTTTGAATTAATGTCCCATAAAGGGAAAATAGAGCTAGTTACTCATAAGAATTTTAATGTTCCTAAACAGGGAATTGCCGAAGGCACTTTGTTTATTGAAATCAATGGTGCTGCTCTAAATGGGGACAGTGACCGATTAAAAATCGGAGTATATAGTAATGACAAATTAATTGAAACAACGATTACTGCATTTTTAGGACCTAGAAGTTATAGGTAATAAAAATATAAAACTATAAATTATAGTGGATTTTCAACCTATGCCTGAATGACAAGTATTTTGTTCCTTTTTGTCATTCTGGTATAGGTCAAACCCATAACAGAACTAAAGAAAGATATTATGAAAATAAACTGGGGAACCGCCATCGTATTAGTATTTATAGGGTTTATCTCTTTTATCCTATATTTTGTTGTAAAAATGAATACTAATTCAGACTATGAACACGATTTGGTAACTGAAGATTATTATAAACAAGAACTTGCTTTTCAGAATGAAATCAATGCTGAAAAAAACTCAAAAACATTACTAAAAGATGTTATCGTTAAAAAAACAGCAGAAGGTCTAGCCATCTCTTTTCCAGAAGATAAAAACTATAATGATATTTCTGGCACTATATCCTTCTACAGACCATCGAATAAAAAGTTGGATTTCGAAATTCCTATTTCACTCTCTACTTCAGAATTAATAATTGAAGATAAGAATCTACTAGAAGGACGTTGGAATATCACTATTGATTGGAAATATGAAAATACTTCATATTTATTTAAAAAATCATTTACATATTAAATGCTTATATCTGCGTTCATATTAGGTTTATTGGGTAGTTTTCACTGTGTGGGAATGTGTGGTCCTATTGCCTTTATGCTACCTGTAAACAAATCTAATACCATTCAAAAATTCTTTCAGGTATTTCTATATCATTTTGGGCGATTATTATCCTATAGTATCATTGGATTATTCTTCGGAATCATAGGGAAGAGTTTAAATCTTTTTGGATTACAGCAAAAATTATCTATTGGAGTTGGCGTTTTGATGATCGTAGTTATATTGATCCCATATCAAATTTTTTCTAAATATAATTTCTCAAAACCGATTTACAAAATTATCTCCAAAGTCAAAAATGCCCTGGGGGCTGCCTTGAAAAAGAAAACGCCAGATACTTTTCTCTCCATTGGTTTCTTAAATGGTTTTTTGCCCTGTGGTTTAGTTTATATGGCTGTTTTTGGAGCCATTGCTTCTGGTCATATTCTCAAAGGTAGTTTGTATATGACTTTTTTTGGATTAGGAACCATACCTTTAATGACAATGGCTGTATATGCTGGGAATTTTTTAAACAGAAAAGCCCGGCAACACATTCAAAAAATGATTCCTGTATTTGTAGTCATAATCGGATTATTATTTATTATACGAGGTCTTGGATTAGGGATCCCGTATCTTTCTCCTAAACCTGTAACCGAAATAGTTTCTGCAAATTTTGAGTGCCATTAATAGTGTATTTCGATAATATTTACTCCACTTATATAATTTTTAAGAGTTTTATTTATACCATAAATTCACTACAATAAAATACTCGACTGTACTTACCAGAACATATATGTAACCTTTGTTACCGAAACAAAGAATGAAAAACGTTAGATTTATGAGGTAAAACAATAACTGTTTACCAAATGAAAAGACGAAACTTTGTTAAAAAAACGGTATTAAGTTCTATGGTAGCAGTCATAGGATATGATATTGTTTTTGGAGCTATAATGCCCGAAGGATACGAGCCACTGGCATTGCAAGGTTCAGACCCTTACAAAATATTCAAAAAAGATAAAGGAATGGTCATTTTAAATGACAAACCTTGGAATATTGAGGCTAAAGCTCATTTATTGGATGATAAAGTGACTCCTAACAAATATATGTTTATTCGAAATAATGGTCTAATTCCCAAAAATATAAATGCTACAAACTGGACGTTAACAATTGATGGAGAATCTGTAGTCCAAAAGAAAACCTATACACTTACTGAACTAAAATCAAAATTTAAACAACATACCTACCAACTAACCTTAGAATGTGGAGGTAACGGCCGTAGTGAATTTGACCCTCCCGCAAAAGGCAATCAATGGACCGTTGGAGCGGTCTCTTGTGCAAATTGGACAGGTATTAGATTACGAGATCTTCTTGAAGATGTAGGCATAAAAGATAATGCCGTTTACATTGGGTATCATGCTGCCGATACTCACTTAAGTCAAGATCCCAATAAAGAACCTATATCCCGAGGAGCTCCAGTAGCAAAAGCTCTTCAGGATGAAACACTATTAGCCTTTCAAATGAATGGAGAAGATATTCCATTAGTTCATGGATATCCTCTACGTTTGATCGCTGGAGGATGGCCTGCTTCTGTTTCTGGTAAGTGGATCAACAGAATTAGTGTCCGTAACAAAATACACGATGGCACCAAAATGAAAGGGACTGCATATCGAATACCTTGTGAACCAGTAGCACCTGGTAAAAAAGTAAGTGATGAAGATATGTGTATCATAGAATCGATGCCTATAAAATCCTTAATTACACATCCTAAATCAGGAGCGATGATTGATGAAGGAAAAAAAATAAATATTAGAGGGCATGCCTGGGCTGGCGAATTGGAAGTCGATAAAATGGAATATTCAATTGATTTTGGAGCTACCTGGGAAAAATGTTCAATAGAAAAACCTGTAAATCGTCTTGCCTGGCAGCATTTTTATGCGACTATTAATTTTCCGAAAAAAGGATACTATGAAGTTTGGGCACGTGCCACAGATACACAAGGTGTTAGCCAGCCTATGATTCTCCCCGGTTGGAATCCTAAGGGATACTTAAATAATGCCTGTCACCGTATTGCAATAAAAGTCACATAAATGGAACAGCAAAATCAATTCAGACACTATGTTAAAGTTATTTATCGACTTTTGGTAATACTATTCATTATGGTTGGAATGATTACGATTAGTGGGGTTTATCTTCTTGTTGACCCTACATTGTCTGCATTTAAAAAAGAAGAGTTTAATTCAACTTATGTTACAACCATAGAAGAAGATGAAGACAAAATTGAAAATGGAATACATCTAAGAACTGGCCTGGTTGAAGCCAAAGGGTTAATGGAAGTAATAAATAATTGCACTAATTGTCATTCGTCTAAGCTCCTTATACAAAACAGGATGACTACAGAACGATGGATAGAAACGATACGATGGATGCAGGAAACTCAAAACTTATGGGATTTAGGAACCAATGAAGAAATCATTGTAAACTACCTCGTTACTAATTATCCTCCCAAGAAAAAAGGAAGGCGTGAAATATTAACAAATACTGAGTGGTATGATTTACAGGATTAGCAGCATGATAATTTTGGGGACACTATTTTTTTCCTGTACAAAATCTAAAGATAAAGTAAAGGATGTGATTTCTACAGAAACCAAAATAGATACAAAAACTTATTATAGTTCTAAACATCTAATAGAAGTTGAAGAATTAGTATCTCTTTCAAAACAGCAACATATAAAAATAATAGATTTTAGAACAGCAGAAGACTATGCTAAAAATCATATTAATGGGGCAATAAACATCTGGCGTACAGACATAGAGGACTTTTCATACCCCTATAACGGGATGATGGCTAAAAAAGAAAAAATTGAGCAATTATTTAGCAGATTAGGGATTAAAAATAACGATACCTTAATAGTATATGATGATAGAGGATCTTGTGATGCTGCTCGCTTCTGGTGGGTACTTAAAAATTATGATTTTAAATCTGTAAAAATATTAAATGGAGGGTTAATCTCTTGGAAAAAAGCAGGAGGCTTGATTAATAATCATACTGTATCGATTACTCCATCAGCTTTTACACTTCATAATAATACTTTTGAACTATATATTACAAAAGAAGAAATCATTAAAGCCATAAATTCTGATAAACAAGTCGTCATTCTAGACACCAGAAATATTGATGAATTTAGCGGCAAAAAACAAAAAAAAGGAGCTATTAAAGGAGGGAGAATTCCAAAAAGTATACTTATCGATTGGGCAGAAACCATAGACCATAAGGGAACGTACAAATTTAAATCTTATGATGATCTAAATACTATTTATGACAGAATGGGAGCATCAAAAACAGATACTATCATCACATACTGTCATAGTGGAGTACGCTCTGCACATACCACCTTTGTGCTCACAGAATTACTAGGATACAAAAATGTCAAAAATTATGATGGTTCCTGGGTAGAATGGAGTTATTTTAATGATCTGCCTTTTGAACAAGATGAGACAACAACAATAAAATAATAGTTATGGAAAAATATATAAGTGCATTTATCGACTCCTTTATGGGTAATATACAATGGACATGGAAATCAATGTTATTTGAAGTTCCATGGTATACCAATTATTTCTGGGGACTTATAATTATATCATTATTAGTCTGGGGGTTAGAAGTTATTTTTCCCTGGAGAAAAAATCAATCTGTTTTTAGAAAAGATTTTTGGCTAGATGGTTTCTATATGTTTTTTAATTTTTTTCTTTTTGCTATTGCTATAAGTGGTTTTTATAAGCTACTTGAAGTGATTTTTAAAGATATTGGGGTTTCTGCAAAAACTTTAACCATAATTGATGTTTCTAATCTTTCTACATGGGTACAACTTCTACTATTTTTTATTGTACTGGATTTTGTGCAATGGTTTACCCATATTTTACTTCATAAGTATCCATTCTTATGGAGATTTCATAAAATACACCATTCTGTTAAAGAAATGGGGTTTGCTGCACACCTAAGATATCATTGGATGGAAAACATTTTCTATAAACCACTTAAAACTATTGGTGTAATGGTTCTAGGTGGTTTTGAACCAGAACAGGCTTACATTGTACATTTTTTAGCAATTACAATTGGCCATTTTAATCATTCTAATATAAAAATTACCTGGGGACCGCTTAAATACATCCTAAATAACCCAGTCATGCATTTATATCATCATTCTTATGAATTACCTAAAGGCTCTTATGGTGTGAATTTTGGAATTAGTTTAAGTCTTTGGGATTATATCTTTAAGACCAACTATATCCCCGAAGATAGCGGCACAATAGCTTTAGGATTTCCTGGTGATGAAAAAGTCCCTGAAAATTTTATTGGTCAAATTATCTATGGCTTCAAAACATCAAAACAGAAAAAAGAATAGCTTTTCAAATTCTTAAGAGTATCAAACAGTCATCGAAAACAACATTGTTTCTGGTATTTTTCGTTGTAATCTAAGGTCAAAAGCCATACAGATATTACGAACAAAAGGACGTCCTTTTTCTGTGACATGAATATGAGAATCATTAATCACCAGTAATTGATCTGCTTCTAATTCTTTTAAGTTCTGTAACACCTCAGGTAGTTCTTTAAAATACATATGATCATCTTCCCATTTGGTACTAAAATGACACATCAAATTAAGGATATGTTTGCGTATAATCTGATCTTCTATAGTTAAAATATGCCCTCGATAAACAGGAATAATACCCTCTTTCACCAAATGCTGGTATTCTTCTACTCCTTTTACATTTTGAGCAAAACCATACCAACTATCACTAATTGCAGATACTCCCAAACCAATCATTGCATGTGTTTTGGAAGCTGTATATCCCATAAAATTACGATGCAGACTTTGATTTTCCATAGATTGGTATAGTGAATCATTTTTTAAGGCAAAATGATCCATCCCAATTTCTACATAACCTACTTCTGATAGTAGCTTTTTTCCTATTTCATATTGTTTCCGCTTTTGTTCTCCTGTTGGGAGATCCGATTCTTTAAAACCTCGTTGCCCATTACCTTTCTGCCATGGTACGTGCGCATAACTGTAGAATGCCAGTCGATCAGGTAATAGTTCTTTTGTCTTTAGGATTGTATCAACTACTGCTTCTTGTGTTTGAAAAGGCAGTCCAAAAATAATGTCATGCCCAACAGAGGTGAAACCAATTTCTCTGGCAGTCTCTGTTACATATTTTACATTCTCAAAAGGTTGAATCCTATGGATTGCTCTTTGTACCGTTTCGTTATAATCCTGCACACCAAAACTTACTCTTCTGAAACCAACATCATATAACGCCTGCAAATGTTCTCTAGTAGTATTATTGGGATGCCCTTCAAAACTTAATTCACAATCTTTTGCTTGTTCTACTCCAGAGAAAATACCATTAATTAGATACTGTAAATTTTCGGGCGAAAAAAATGTAGGTGTACCTCCTCCCAGATGTAACTCTTTTATTTTGGGCTTAGTCTCAAAAAATTTAAGGTACAATTGCCATTCTTTTAAAATCGTATTTATATAGGGCTCCTCTACATCATGTCGTTTTGTAATACGTTTATTGCATCCACAAAAAGTGCACATACTTTCACAAAATGGTAGGTGGATATATAAACTTATTCCTTCTGTATTATTACTTTCTGTAAACGATTGTTGAATGGATGTTGTCCATTTTTTTAATGAAAAAGTATTGATATCCCAATAAG
The DNA here is from genome assembly GCF_000520995.1 of Aquimarina macrocephali JAMB N27. Classification (GTDB taxonomy): domain Bacteria; phylum Bacteroidota; class Bacteroidia; order Flavobacteriales; family Flavobacteriaceae; genus Aquimarina; species Aquimarina macrocephali. The sequence continues at coordinate 122,745 of NZ_JACA01000001.1, forward strand.
GGACAGTAGGATAACTTGTGTATCGAGGTCCAGGAATATTATATTTATGAATTAAATTTGTGCCCATTTTTTTGTTTTTTTGAACTATTCTTAGCTGTCATCAATGTGGCTAGCTTACACCTAATTAATTATATTATAAAAACCCGATATTTCTTCTCTCCTCATTTACAAATTATTCATGTAATACTAAAAAAGGGATATTGATATGATAACTTATTTTTTCGACTGTAGGGTGAAACAAAATACGTTGGAAGAAATTAAGGTTTTTGGCAATCATAGTAATCATATCAATGTCTCTGCTTTCAACAAAACATTGTATCGCTTCTTCGATATTGGGGTTAGACAGGAAGTGAAAACTATGCTCTATTTCATCAATAGAATCATCTAGAAAGTCTTTATTTTTTCTTTGTCGATCGGTTAATTCTTGTTCTTTTTTGGCAACATGCAAAATCCGTAAAGCGGCTTCATTTAAAGTAAGAGTATCCATGATCGTATTTAGCACTCTACTTTTGTATAACATATTATAATCTGTGGGAAATGCAATTTCTTTAGGCTTGGTATACTTGGCATTTTCGGGGATAACCAAAACCGGGCATTTTACTTTTGTAATTACATCTCCTGTATTACTGCCTATGGTTTTTTCCTTAATCCCAGAAGCTCCTTTGGTTCCCATAACAATAAAATCAATGTTCTTTTCCTTGACCTGTTTTCTAATCGCGTCTACAAAAAAAATATATTCATTAATTGTGAAAAAGCTATGTTTCGTATTTAAAGGTAGTTTCTCTATTCTTTTAAGCAATAATTGCATTTGCTCTTTATCGCTTTGTGTGCTTTTTTCTAAGACTGTTTCTTTTGAACCATAAAATGAATCTCCTCCCATCATTTCTTCAAAGGGAGAGACATGTAGCAAATAAAAGTTACATTTCACCCTTTTAAAAAATGACAATGCATATGTAATGGCATTCCACGAATTTTCAGAAAAATCTGTAGGGATCAGGATGTTCTTCATTTTTAATACTTTCTAATACAGCAAATGTATTAGGATGTACTCATGAAAAATATGACAAAAATCAGTTTGAGTGCTTTTGTATTTTTATTCTACTAGCTGAAGGCCAGATAAATCCAGAATTTTTATGTTACGCCCTTCGATTTCAATCAACCCATCTTTTTTAAAACTGGATAATGTACGTATCAAACTTTCTGTTGCAATCCCGGCTACACTTGCCAAATCATTTCTGGATATTTTTATACTATCCTGAGATTTTTTATTCAATACGTCGGCAAATTGAAGTATCGTTTGTGCCGTTTTTTTGCGTACCGAACTATAGGCCATTTGTAATAGTTGCTCTTTAATTTCAGAAAGATTATCTGTAAGTAGCTCCATTAATTCGAGAGAAATATTCTTACTTTTTTCTAGAATCTCTTTTAAATTGTTTTTTGATATTCCTGCTAATTCAGAGTCTTCAACCGCTGTTGCTGATTCTAAATATGGTGTATTATCTATAAACGAAGTGAACCCCAGGAAATCATCGGTTTTGTATAAAGTAGTGATCAGTTCTTTACCATTCTCATCCATTTTATGACTTTTAACAACTCCTTTTAGGATGAGATATATGTTATTAGAATGCTCTCCTTCTTCATAGATTACTTCTCCTTTCTTAAATTCAGAAATCTCACCATTATCATCAAAAAAATTCTTAAGCTCATGTAAATTCCTAAGTCCGTTATCCTCAGAAGTGCTTTTAGTAGAGGATTGTTGATCTCTAACAATTTTAGACAGTAATGCTGCTTTTGCAAGACGGCTCTCGATTGCATTCAATAGCTCCTCCTCTTCAAAAGGTTTGGTTAGGTAGTCATCTGCTCCCAAGTCCATTCCTTTTCTAATCTCTTTATGTTCTGTTTTTGCAGATAAAAATATAAAAGGAATATGGTTGGTTGTCGTATCAAAGGACAATGCTTCTAGTACTCCATATCCATCAACTTCGGGCATCATAATATCACAAACAATGATATCTGGTTTTTCTTCCTTGGCCTTAACGATCCCAACTTTTCCATTTGGAGAGGTGATTACTTTATAATCTGAAAGTTCTAACAGTTCTGCAGTGTTTTCTCTAAGTGCTGTGTCATCTTCGATTAAAAGAATAGTTTTCATGATTCACGAGTATTGGTTGTAGGTACAGTAACAGTAAATGTAGAACCTTTATTTTCCTTACTCGTAAAAGTAATACTCCCTCCTAGGTTTTCCAAATGACTTTTCACAATATTTAGCCCAATACCGGTTCCTTGATCTAACAAGGCATTTTCTGCCCTAAAATATCGCTTAAAAATAAAATCTTGTTCTTTTTTAGGAATACCAATACCTTGATCGATAATCTTAAATGTAAGGATATCATCTTCAAAACATACCTGTAAATCTATAGTGGTATGTTCTCCAGAATACTTGATGGCGTTATTAATTAAATTAGTGAGTGCAAGCTCCAAAATCTTTTCATCAAACTCTATAACATAGTCATCAATATCCTTAGGGTAATTTATTCTTTGCCCGTCTTTAAGTAACATATTAGCATCATAGACCACTTCATTAACAACTTTACTTAGTGGAAACTGACTGTATTTATAGGTTACTTTACCTGTTTCTAATCGTTCGATAGATAAAAAATCATTAAGGATATTGTCCAAGTACTTTACTTTGTTTTTTATGGTATCGAGATGCTTTTCTCTCTTTTCCTGTTGTTCTGTTTTAGTGTATTTTCCTGCAAGTGTGGCAGAAGTAAGAATACCACTTAATGGTGTTTTAAATTCATGTGAAACAAGCGAAAGAAATTTTGTTTTCAACTCACTTAAGTCTCGTTCTTTTTTTAAAGATTCTTTGGTTTGAGCTTCGGCCTCCATACGAAGTTTTACTTCTTCTTTTAATTCTTGTATGGTATGATGCAGTTCTTCTGTACGTTCTTCTATTTTATGCTCTAGCTTAGCATTTAGATCTTGTATTTGCTGTTCTTGTTGTTTCCGAAGTGTAATATCGATAACAAGGGCCATTACATAATTGTTACCATAAATTGTAAATGGATTTAATCCTGCTTCTACCGGAAATACAGAACCGTCTTTTCGTATCCCAAAAAGATCTCGCCCTGCTCCCATATGTCGTTTTTCACTGTGGTCTACAAAACCTTCAAAGTGTTTTTTGTGACCGTGATGGTATTTTCTTGGTATCAAAGTATTAAGGTGTTTTCCCACTAACTCATCTTTGTCATAACCAAAAATAGTATTCGCAGAACCATTAGTTGCCACTATTGTTTGCTCCTCGTTCACCACAATGATCCCTTCTGAAATGGCCTCAGAAAGTAATTTGAAAATATTATTATCCTTTTCGAAAACTTTCATGCTTCAAAAGTAATGATTTTGATTTATTACCAGAACTGATTTATGTCATAAAAAATATGATCAGATCTGATTAAATTTATATTCATTAACCGATAATTTTTTATGATATGAATACTGCTCAAAATATAGGGATTATATTTTATCAAAACCTAGGCAAGCTATTTTATGCAATTGCTGCATCGGATAAAGTAGTCCGCAAATCAGAATACGATTCCTTACGAAAAATTGTAAAGACAGAATGGTTAAAAGTAGATGACATTGAAGATGAGTTTGGTGTCGATGCTTCTTTTCAAATCGAGATTGTTTTTGACTGGCTTGATCATGAAGAGTTGAGTGCAGAAGATTGCTTTACTCAATTCGAAACATTTTTTAAAGAACACCAATCTCTTTTTACAGATAGACTAAAACAATTGATTTGGACTACATCTAATGCCATTGCAGGTGCGTTTTCTGGCAAAAACAAATCTGAATTAATGATGCTTGGTCGATTAAAATTAATTTTTGAAAAACAATAACTAATTTTCAAGTTAGCATATGGAGTTTATTGATTACTATAAAATATTAGATGTTTCAAAAAATGCTTCAGAAGGAGATATTAAAAAGGCGTATAGAAAACAAGCTCGAAAATATCACCCAGACCTAAATCCAAATGATAAAGAAGCAGAAAGAAAATTTAAAGAAGTTAATGAAGCAAATGAAGTATTAAGTAATCCCGAAAACCGAAAAAAATACGATCAATACGGTAAAGATTGGAAACATGCAGAAGAGTTTGAAAAAGCCAAGCAATCTCAGCAACAATACAATCGATCTGGACAACAGCAATACTATAAAAATTACTCAGAAAGTGATTTTTCAGATTTTTTCGAGTCTATGTTTGGAGGTTCAAGGAGAAGTTCTCCACAAGGTAGAACTCGATATAGAGGAGAAGATTATAATGCAGAATTACATCTTGATCTAATGGATGTCTATAAGACACATAAGAGAACACTAACTGTTAACAAAAAAAATATTCGTATTACAATTCCTGCAGGAGTTGAAAACGGGCAAACTATAAAGATCAAAAATCATGGAGGTCCAGGAATCGGAGGAGGTCCAAATGGAGATTTATACATTACTTTTCGTATTGAAAACAAAACCTTGTTTAAACGGATCAAAAGTGATCTCTATCTACAAGTAGATATTGATTTGTATACTGCAGTTTTGGGTGATGAAATTACAATCGAAACCCTTGACGGAAAAGTAAAACTAAATGTAAAACCCGAAACTCAAAATGGAACCAAAGCCAAACTAAAAGGAAAAGGATTTCCGGTATATAAAAAAGAAGGACAATTTGGAGATCTTTTTATCACATATGCTATCAAAATCCCAAATAACCTGTCGAAACAACAAAAAGAATTATTTAGAACATTATCCAAGCTTTAAATGTATTATAATGACTAAAGGACATCTTATACCAGCAATAGAATTCTGTTCACGTCACGAGATAGAATTCTCCTTCATAAACTCATTACATGAGTTTGGATTAATTGAAATTATTACTATTCGTCAAACCGTATTTTTAAACTCTGACGAATTACCCAGAATCGAACAAATTATACTATTCAATAAAGAATTAGAAATTAACCTCGAAGGAGTCGAAGTCATCATGCGTCTACTAGAACGAGTTCATCAAATTCAAAATGAAATGAACATACTTAAAAACAGATTAGGACTATATGAAAATTAACACCGGTAACGGTTCAAAGATTATCTGTATTCATCAAGCTTTCTTATGATTAGTTTGATTACATATTTGTAAAAACAAATAGAAAACAGATTTTTTTAATTACACACTACATAGTAAGAGGCGGGTTTCTAACGAAATCCGTCTTTTCATTTGTTAAACAAGATGATCATTATCATATTTTTTGATGATTTGCTGCCCTATTTTTATATGAATTAAAAACAAACCTATGAAAACTCTTATCGCTTGCCTCATTTTTTTAAGCCTTATTGCATGTAAAAAAGAGGTCTCTCCGCAAAAATCATCAGAGCAACAAGAAACCGAACAACATACAGAACAAAAAGCAGAAGATACGATATTGGTTTTTTCTGAAGAAAATCTTGAGCTCAACAAAGAGAAAACAAAAGCTATTAAAAAAGAACGATTAATTACCGCCAAAGATGATAAAACCAAATTACAAGAATTAGTAATTTCTAAGAGCTTTTTAAAAGAAGAAGATCTTTATGTTCTGGATTACAAATATCCATACCTAAATGAGAAAATGGATCCTTTATACTCGGTATTTAATAATTTTATTTCAGAAAATTATCTGAATATTGAAAAAACAGAAAATCAAATTCTTGAAGACAAAGAGTTACTTTGTGACACCTTAAAAATCGATAGGTTTAGAGATAAAAGAATTATTGATTATAAAATCTATAGTGTAAAAAGTGATCGTATTAGTGTTGTCCTTTACAAGGAGAATTATTATTCTGGAATGCTATATTCTACATACCTCTTTGATTGTGTGAACTTTGATCTTAAAAAACATGATTTCATTTATTTTGATGATTTCTTTGAAACTGGCACAGAAGAAGAAGTGTTTACTACTATAAATACAATTATAAAGGACGGTATTAGTTCTGGAGAATTGTATTATGACTGTTGGGAGCTTTCAAAAGGGGATTTTAAAGCTTATAAAAATAATTTTGTGGTAAATGATGATACTGTAGAATTTTATTTTGATGATTGTGTAATTTGTCCTTCGTATACGGGAACGTATTCTATAGAAATCCCAATAAAAGTTATAATGCATCTTATCAAAAAATATAATGACCGCCCGATAGTAAGTTAATTTCTTTAATTAAAAACTTTCTCGGTTCATTATTATAACTTAGCAATTAAGAGATTTGGCAGTATGAATAGCCATAATGATAAAAAAAAACAGATGAAAAGTAGTTTTAGCAATATCATTGAATCAAAAACACCAGTATTGGTAGATTTTTTTGCAGATTGGTGTGGCCCATGTAAAATGCTTGCGCCTATTCTTAAAGAGGTTAAAGATGAACTGGGAGATACGATCAAGATTGTTAAGATTGATGTAGATAAAAATCAACCTTTAGCATCAAAATATCAGGTTCGCGGTGTACCCACAATGATATTATTTAAAGAAGGCAAACAACTCTGGAGGCAATCTGGAGTATTGCAAAAAAATGATCTGCTTGGAGTAATAAATTCACACCAATAACCATGACACTCAATACATATATAGATCACACATTATTAAAAGCAGATGCTACAGTTGATGATATTAAAAAACTCTGTGCAGAAGCAAAAGAATATCATTTTTATGCAGTTTGTGTAAATAGTTATTATGTTGGTCTGGCAGAAAGTGAATTAATGCATACAGATGTTAATATAGCAGCTGTAATAGGTTTTCCTTTGGGTGCTACAATTACCAAAGTAAAGATATATGAAGCTCAACAATGTATTGATGAAGGTGCAAATGAAATTGATATGGTACTTAATATCGGACTCTTAAAATCCGGGTACTATACTATTGTAGAAGAGGAAATAAGAGTAATAAAGAAAGTAATTGGAGAACGTGTCCTGAAAGTAATTTTTGAAAATTGCTATCTCACCGATGCCGAAAAGAAAATTGCTTGTCAATTATCCTTAAATGCGGGAGCAGATTTTATAAAAACATCTACAGGTTTTGGCACCAGCGGTGCTACTTTGGATGATGTAAAACTCATGAAAAATGAAGTGCAGGATAACATCCAGATAAAAGCTTCTGGAGGAATCAGAGACTTGAAAACAGCAAAGCAATACATTGATTTAGGTGTATCCAGAATTGGTACCTCATCTGGGGTCACTATAGTAACTTCAAAATAAAATAAGATGAGTCTACACATCGCAGCACAACCGGGAGAAATAGCAGAAACAGTTTTATTACCAGGAGACCCTATGCGTGCCAAATGGATTGCGCAAACTTTTCTTGACAATCCTATCTGTTACAATGAAATTAGAGGAATGCTTGGCTATACCGGAACCTATAAAGGAAAACCTGTCTCTGTACAGGGTACTGGAATGGGAATTCCCTCTGCTTTAATTTACAGTCATGAACTTATTAGTGATTATGGAGTCAAAAATTTAATTCGAGTGGGTTCTGCAGGTTCATATCAAAAAGATATTAAGCTCAAAGATATTGTTATTGCCATGGCTGCCTCTTCTACTTCGAATATCAATACTGCACGATTTATAAATTCGGACTATTCTCCTACTGCAGATTTCGAATTATTTATGAAAGCAATACAGTATGCAAAAGATAATAACATTCCTATTAAAGCGGGAAATGTATTATCTTCTGATGAGTTCTATGAAGACAATCCTAATTCATATCAGCGTTGGGCAGAATTTGGAGTACTTTGTGTTGAGATGGAAACTGCCGGGTTGTATACTATTGCAGCAAAACATAAGGTTAAAGCTTTGGCTATTTTAACGATATCTGATTCATTAGTCACGGGAGAAAAAACATCTTCAAAAGAAAGAGAAACGACTTTTAGCAAAATGATTGATATTGCTTTAGGAACCTTATAAAAACACCTCACGATTATAATACAAACCTCGCAGATTTTAGAAACCTGCGAGGTTTTTTTGATTTATATTTTAAACGTGATCACAGGCTTGTTTGCATGATTTGCAATATCCTCACCGATACTACCATTAAAGAAATGCGCCAAACCACGACGACCATGAGTAGGAATCGCAATAATATCTGCATTGATCTTTTTACTATAATTAAAGACTCCGCTTTCTACACTATAATCGTTAAAGTAAGCTACCTTATTATACATATCAAGATTACCAGAATCTGCTTTAAAAAGGAATTCTTTTACTCTTTCTTCTATTTGGTCCGAACTTCTAAATTGTTCTCCCGGTAAATTAACATATAGTAAATGTATATTAACGCCTAGGGAGTTAAATAGTGTCATTGCATTATGATATGCTTTAATATTTTCTACCTTAAAATCACAGGCAAATACAACTTCTTTTAAAACAAAGTTATCTACAGGGTTCTTTATGACCAATACTGGGATATCTGATGTGCGTACTACTTTTTCTGTGTTTGATCCTATAAACACTTCTTCTCGTAAACCGCTAATACCATGGGATCCCATAACGATAAGATCTGCTTCCTTTTCATGAGCGACTTCGTTAATTTCACTAAAAATCTTATAATTTTGTACAGTCTCTGTAACTTCAATACCTTTAAGATATTCTTTATCTAGAAAGGTACTAAACCTTTTTTCGGCAAGCTTCATATAATACATCGCTTCATTTGCCTCCTGAGCTTCATTTTTAATCAATACGGCTTCAGACAATCCCAGCATATGCAATACTATGATTTCAGCATTTTGCTGTTTAGCCAATAGTGCTGCAACCTGCAATGCATATTCTGAATATTCTGAAAAGTCTATGGGTACAAGAATTTTTTTCATGATTATCTGTTTTTATACTATCAAAATTAAAAGATGTTATCGCCAATTAATATGATAATTATCATATCATTACACTACGCTAAAAAACAGTTTATTTGTAATACCTTTAAATACTACTACAGACAATGCAAAAACATTATAACATCACAGTCGAAGGAAAAGTCCAGGGAGTTTGGTATCGCAAAAGCACCCAATAAAAAGCCAAAACACTCAAAATTAAAGGACATGTAAAAAACCTACCTAACGGAAACGTCTACATAGAAGCCGAAGGAGATAAAAATCAACTTAGTCAATTATTAGAATGGTGTGCTATAGGTCCCGAATTTGCAAAAGTGGATACTGTTTCTTTTGAAGAAGGTGATTTACAGTTTTTTAAAAGCTTCGATATTTTGCGTTAGATGACCTTTATTAATTAAATCATAAATTAATTTAAGATCTTGTTAAGTATGACATTTCTCATTTTTAATCCTTTCAACGGATGGTATTTTTAAGCTATAAACTTAAATACACTAGCAATGAAAAATGCGCTTATGTATATGTTTAGCAACCTCCCTTTTGTGAGGATCATATCATAAGCTTTTCTTTTACTTAAATTAAAACATTAAAATTATGGAACCAACAGAAATAGAAATGAACAGTATGCCTAGAATAGGTGACGATGCACCAGATTTTGATGCGATAACCACGCACGGCGCTTTGAAGTTATCTGAATACGCAGACGGAAAATGGGTAGTTTTATTTTCGCATCCCGCAGATTTTACACCTGTTTGCACAACAGAACTAAGTGGTTTTGCAAAAAGAAAACAAGAATTTGAAGATTTAAACACTAAACTTATTGGGTTAAGCATAGATAGTATTCATTCTCATCTTGCCTGGGTAAATAATGTAAAAGAAAAGACTGGAGTATATCTTGATTTTCCGATCATAGCAGATCTGGATATGAAAGTTGCTAAACTATACGGTATGTTACAACCTAATGAAAGTAAAACCGCAGCTGTACGGGCTGTATTTTTTATTGATCCATATCAAAAAATAAGACTTATCATGTACTATCCTCTCAATGTTGGACGTAATATGGATGAAATCCTTAGAGTGTTGCATGGTTTACAAGTGTCTGATGAATACAAAGTAGCTTTACCGTTAAATTGGAAAAAAGGAGATAAAGTAATCGTTCCTCCTCCTAAGACGTTGAAGCAAATGGAAGAGAGAATACAGGATACTTCTTGTGAAAAAGTAGATTTTTACCTTGCCAGAAAAGAATTAAATCTCAACTAATACATAGTTAAGAGTATAACCAAACCTCCTACATTTTATATGCTTAGGAGGTTTTTGATTACTAACAAACAGAGGTCATAACTGTTTAAAAAACAACAAAGCCTACTAGAACCTATTTCTAGCAGGCTTTGTCAACTAACCAATCAATTATTGAAAAAACTTAGCATTATATGCAGCTCAATAAGACTGCATTACTTTTTTATTTTTATTTTTTGCCAATTCGTATCAGCTTTCTTTTGCAACTTTGGAGCATCTTCTTTTATCCATTTATCCAGTGTATTAATCCCCCACGAATTATAAAACAAGTATAACTTACCATCTCTTACTTCAAAGGTTTTAGGATTTATATCTACTTTTTCACTATTCACCGCTACAGCATAGGCACAATACCCTCCATATTGTGGAACATATTTATCAGGATTACTTTTAAATTTCTCTAAATTTTCCTGACTTGCAAATTTGTAGTTTACTTTATCATGAGTTGCTATAAACTTACCATCTCCCTTAACTGCCTTATTGCCAAAGTATTCTGTAACATCATATCCTTCTGCCACAAAATCTTTATTAGTATTATAATCTACTTGCTGAGCACTTACTACTGCTACAAAGGCAAAGAATAGTATAGTTATATATTGTTTCATGTATTAGTTTTATTACGCTCTTATCCATTAAGTCGTAAAAAAACCTAATCATTACACTTTTAACATAATTATAAGGTGTTTAAGCTATTATAGCAGAAAATTAGTAGTTTCCGGATACGGTATCAAAGCACTAATCAATAGACTAATGCTATCTTTTGCTATTAAGGTAATCGATAACAATGTAGCAGTAACTACTACAGCAGAAGCCAAATTATTTTGTTGAATATCTTTAAATTCATTTACACCTTTGGTAAGAGCAGAAAAAAGTAAAAAAACCGAAGTATTAATAAGCAAGGCAAATATAAATCCAATACATAGATACAATCCAGAATATTGAATAATCTCTCCAAATGTAATTTCATTTTCTCCAGACATCGACAGTCGTATCATATTGGTTATAGATGGGATAATTTCTCCCAGGATCATACCAATCGATAAAATAATTCCTGCTGCAAAAACAGAAAAAGCCATATTATCTTCTCTAAAAGAAACATTCTTAAAAAATACGCTTTGCAGAATTTTAAAAGAAATAAACAGTATGAGTACAGAAACGACAATAGCGAGTACTATTTCTATAAAAGCAAGGGTTAATAGTTTCGTTTGCATGAGTTTTAGGTGTTAGTTAGTACAATATGCCAATGATTTATGTTATCAAAATTTTTGGGTAATGTGCCAATAGTAAAATGTTTATTTGTGGTCTCCCATATATAATATCGTTTTCCATTCTGCACTTTATATATTCCTTTTGCCGGAATATGCAGCCCAAGAACAGAGTGCTTATAATAATCACTATTAAGAATAGCCACATCATACCCAAAATGGCTAAGAATAGCATAAATAATTACAGTTCTGGTATCGCAATCTCCTTTTAAATTTCCCATAAAACCTACAGGGTTTTGGATTCCGAAAGGAATATTACCTATACAGCAATCAGAACATTCTTCTAATATCACCCGAATAGATTCTTCATATTTTTCTGGAGACTCACAGTCATTTTCAAAAACAAAAGAGTAAGGAATATCCTGTATAAAAGTCACTACCATTTCTGCAAACTCAAATTGGTTTAGTTTATTTGTGTTTTTAATAGTAGTAAGTTCTTCGAGAATTAAGTCCAGCCTAGGCGTATCAGAAGTTACAAGATATTGATACAACTTACCCCAAGAGCCTTTTTTATGTTTTTGTACGGTATTAAGATATTCCTTTTTAGAGGAAAAGTAATCCTTTTCCCGAATCGAAAACTTTCCTTTAAAAGTATTACCATAATTATCAGTCCATTGTCTGTCCTGTCGTAATAACATTATAGAATCTCCTTCTTCAAGGGTTTTCTCACGATAAATATATTCTGAAACATCAGATTTCTGGTTTTCTATAGATACAGGAATAGCATCCAATACATGTCGTAATCCTAATAAAGATGCTAAAACAAATGTACTATACAGCATATATCGCCATTGAAAGCTTTTTTGATGACTATCTAATTTACCTAATAACCACGAAAGCAGTAATAGTAGTAATGCAAAGGCCCAGAATAAAGAAATAGGGAAAAAACCTTGTACAACACTACTACCAACCAAAGAGATTAATATAATCGCCGGAAACGAAAAACAACCTAATTTCTTTTTAATTGCCATATTTATAGCGTCATTAAATTACAGCCTCTGATATCACTATGGTCAAATCTACCAATAATTTCAAAACTCCCATTAGTATAAATTTTACCTAGGTCTTGAGTAGCGATAAAAGAACATGAATTTATATTAGCCAGATCCATAATATTTATCCCCCCTGTTTTATTTACCTCTAATTGAGTTAAAGCATCTTCAGGGTTCCTGACAGAAACTTTCATCCAGGGTGGGCAGTAAAAAAGTCCATCATTTTTAGAATACGCCTGCGATAATAACTCGGTCATCCCGTATTCACTATGAATTTGAGAAACCCCAAAACCATTTTTAAGAACTTCATGTAATTCTTCCCGAATCATTTCTTTTCTTCTCCCCTTCATCCCACCAGTTTCCATAATTATAGATGTATCGTTTAGCTGTACATTATAATTTTCAACAAGATCCAATAAAGCAAATGAAACACCCAGAAGAAGAATTTTTTTGTCTTCTGCAATAAGTTGTTGAAGGGTATCTACCAGTTTCTTAGTGTCATGTAGATAAAATCCACTCTGGGGATGATTACTATCGTTAATTAATTTTTCTGCCATATACACTAGAGAAGACCCGTCCCTTTCTAAATAAGAAGGTAGTAATGCCAATACTATATAATCGGTGATATCTCCATAGAAATGTTGAAATCCTTTTCTAAAACTTCTTTCATATACCGTAAGGTCACTAACATAATGTTTACTAGTTACATTACCTGTTGTACCGCTACTTGTAAAAATTTTATGTATCGAAGCTGTAGTACTAACAATTTTCTCTTGTTTAAAAAATTGAATGGGCAAATACGGGATATCATTAACGCATTTTACAGAAGTTTTGGCAATTCCTAAAAGATTACAAAATCTCTGATACGTTAAATTGTTGTTATATTGATAGTTAAAGATGCGTAGTGCTGATCTCTCAAAATCTGTGTCGTTCTGAATAGAAAAAATAGTATCAGCATGCATAAGGTTTGTTCAACAAATTTTGTAGAACAAAGGTATAAAAAAGACTCCCTTGTTTAGCAGTGTTTTTTATAAGATAATTTAAAGTATAATTAGTGAAAAACGATTATAGTTTAAAAAATTATTTAATGATAAGTTTCTTAGTAGCTTTTAATTCTCCTTCGGTAACCTTAATTACATATACACCAGGATTTAAATGGCTAATATCTAACTCTCTACCAATTAAAACTTTAAAAAGTACTTTTTCTCCTAAAACTGTGAAAATTGAAACTGTTTTGGTAAGGTCTTTAGTAGAGGTAATAGATAACATACTTCCAGCAGGTGCTGGATTAGGGTACAAACGCAATCCTTCGATTTTTATGCTCTTCGAATCTTGTGTTTTGGCCGTATCAGACTGTGCTTGAATTCCTGGAGCAAAAGAAAAGCAAATAAGACTAATACATGTAAGCAGCAAGTAGATTTTTTTCATACAAAAATTTATTTTGGGGCAATAAATATACAACATTATAATTAAAAATATTACAAATTATTAGCATACTTGTGTATAAACCACAGATTACATGGTAGTTCAGTACATAAGTTACGGTTTTCACTTACTATGCATCTTGATTTTTATTCCTAGTCTACAAATTTAGAACTCTTACGAAGAGAAAAAAATCAAGATGAGTTACTATTTAAATTTTGTAAATCAAAAATAATGCCTGATATTTGTTTCATCATGAAGTTATAAAAGAATTATGTACATAATTGTGCACATAGAGACCCCTCGATTTAGAAGCTAAGAATTCCTTCTTCAGTACTTCTTATTTATTTTTTTAATTCATAATTCTTTATTATCATGACTCAAAAAAAACTCACACTTACCCGTATATTTTCATATTTCAAGATTGCACTTACTGGCAAAGAACAAGAATTCACTTCAGGAAGTATTCGCAGAGCAGTTTTCATGCTTTCTGTGCCTATGGTTCTCGAAATGATGATGGAATCTATATTTTTTCTTGTAGATGCTTACTATGTTTCTAGTCTTGGAGCTAATGCTATAGCCACAGTAGGATTAACAGAATCTGTACTTACTCTGGTATATGCAATTGCTATTGGGCTTAGTATGGGAGTCACTGCAATTGTTGCCCGTAGAGTGGGTGAAAAAGATATTAGTGGTGCCTCACAAACAGCAATACAATCTATACTTTTAGGAATCGTAATTGCTATAATAATTAGCGCTATTGGTATTATTTTTCCGAAAGAAATACTTGGACTCGTGGGAGCCGAACCCGATCTTATTGCAGATGGATATGGCTATACCCAAGTATTATTAGGCGGAAACGTGACCATAATGCTGCTGTTTTTAATCAATGCTGTATTTAGAGGTGCAGGTGATGCCTCTGTAGCAATGCGAGTATTGATCTTTTCTAATATATTAAACATCATTCTGGATCCAATTTTTATTTTCGGATTTGGTCCTGTGCCTGCTTTTGGTGTACAGGGAGCAGCAATTGCTACAACTATAGGTAGAGGTAGTGCTGTGATATTTCAACTATTAATTCTTTTTTATGGCTGGAGTAAGATCAAGGTTGCTTTTAAAGATATTGTTTTTAGAGCCGAAATTATGGGTAATCTTATCAAAGTCTCTATAGGAGGGATTGGACAATTTATTATCGGAACATCTAGCTGGGTATTTTTGATGCGGATTATGGCAGAATTTGGTAGTGAAGTACTGGCAGGGTATACTATAGCTATTAGAGTATTAATGTTTACTCTAATGCCTTCCTGGGGAATGAGTAATGCTGCGGCTACATTGGTAGGTCAAAACCTAGGTGCTGCAAAGCCAGAACGTGCCGAGCAATCTGTTTGGAAAACAGGAAAATACAATGCATATTTCATGGCTATTGTATCTATATTTTACCTCTTATTTGCAGAAGCAATTATAAAAATCTTTAGTGATCAAGCATTAGTCATAGAGTATGGAGCCTTAAGTTTACGTGTAATTGCTGCGGGATATGTATTCTATGCGTATGGAATGGTGATCATACAATCTTTTAACGGGGCAGGTGATACCAAGACTCCTACTATCATCAATTTCTTTTGTTTCTGGGTATTTCAACTACCATTTGCATACCTCGCTGCTTTAGTTCTGGATTGGGGTGCAATGGGGGTATTTCTTGCAATTACCTTTGCCGAAGTTTTAATCGCAGTAATTGGGATTATTTGGTTTAAAAAAGGAAAATGGAAAGAAGTAAAAGTGTAGTATAGTAATTCCTAATTATCACAAGAATACATAAAAAAACACCCTCAAAAACATGAGGGTGTTTCTATAATTTGGCTAATTCTAAATTTCTTATAGACCAGCGGTTCTCCAAGTCCATGTAGAAATGTCTACTTGAGTACCTGTATTATAAGGATCCGTCGTAGTAGCATCTGCTCCGTCAATTTGTACATTAGATAAAGCTCCACCATCTTTCATATCAACATTGGTTGCGTATCCACTCAAGAAGATATTAGTGATAGTTGCCCCAGATTGTTTTTTAAATTGTAGTGCAGTACCATTTTGCGTAGAGATAGCAGTAAAGTTTATTAATTTAGGGTTTTCATTAGCTCCATCGGCTTCTAATGCAGTAGAGAATCCAGCAATGGTATGAGAAACATATGTATTTGTTACTGTACCGTTCCATCCTTCTGTCCAGTCTACAGCATCATCAGAATTGTTTTCTAAGTAAAGATTTGTAGCAGATACTGTTCCTCCAAAGAATTCAACTCCATCATCTGCTCCATCAACAACGGCTATATTTTCTACAACTGTTCCTGATCCTACAGCGTAAAAAGAAACGCCATTATACTGAGAGTCAGGATTGATCTGAGCACCTGTTCCCTTGATTACCAAGTATTTTACAGATCCCGAATTATCAGTATCACTTGTACCTCCATAAATAAATCCACCTACTTCTGCAACTGCATCTACACCAGCTGTTGTAGTAGCTTTACCACATATAGTAAGACCACCCCAATCACCAGGATTACCATCTTTAGAAGACATTACTACTGGATTAGCAGCAGTACCTTGAATGTCTATTTTACCTCCTTTTAGCACTGCGATATATACACTTACTCCTCCGGCTCTAGCAGTAATTTTTGTCCCTGCAGGAATTGTTAGTGTAACTCCATCCTGAACTAATAAAAATGATTCTAGCTCATAAGCTACAGATGCATCTAAAGTTAGATCACTAGTTAAAGTCCCTCCTAATTTACCCGAAAGGCTTAATTGTGCTCCAATCCAAGTCCATCCTGTAATATCTACAGTAGCAGCAAGGTTATAAGCATTTGCAGGATCCGCAGTAGCACCATTTATGTTCACATTAGTTAAAGCTCCACCATCTTTCATATCTACAGAAGTTTTGTATCCTGCAAGCGAAAGACCTGTGATAGTAGCTCCTGATTGTTTTTTAAATTGTAATGCAGTCCCACTACCTTCAACTGCTTGAAAAGTATTTACTGCAGTAAGGTTATTGATCTTAGGACTTTTGTTTTCTCCATCGGCTTCAACTACAGTAGAGAAACCATCATTTGTATGAGCAACATAAGCATCATCTATAGTACCATTCCAACCTTCTGTCCAATCAATAGCATCATCATTGTTATTTTCTAGATAAAGATTTTTAGCAGATACTGTACCTCCAAAAAATTCAACTCCATCATCTGCTCCATTAATTACAGCAATATTTTCTACAACAGTTCCTGATCCAACAGCATAAAAAGAGACTCCATTATATTGAGCATCTGGATTAATTTGAGCACCAGTTCCTCGAATCACTAAATATTTAACAGATCCAGAGTTATCAGTATCATTTGTACCTCCATAAATAAATCCTCCTACTTCTGCAACTGCATCTACACCTGCTGTAGTAGTAGCTTTACCACATATAGTAAGACCACCCCAATCACCAGGGTTCCCTTTTTCAGAAGACATAACTACCGGATTAGCAGCAGTACCCTGAATATCTATTTGTGCTCCTTTTAATACTGCAATAAATGATTCTGTACCACTAGCTTTAACCAAGATATTAGTCCCGGCAGGAATTGTTAGTTTAGTACCTTCTTTAACTATAAAGCTACCTGTTAGTTCATAAGTTGTACTTGCATCTAATATAAAATTTTCTTCTAATTCTCCATTCATTTCTCCTTTTTTAAGCTTATCTGCCGTAGTTTCTACAGAAGGAGGAGTAGGAGCATCATCATCACTACTACAAGACGAAAACACAAATGCACTTAAAGCAAGAGTAATCGTGCTGATTTTTAAGACTAACTTTTTCATTTTGTTTTAATTTTTGTTCGTATTTAATTTTTGAGTATTCTAAAATGTATAATTAAGGCTTAGACTTATCGTACTTCCTTTTTTATAAGAAAGTATTGTTTCTTCTACCTCGTTAACTGGGTTGTTATTAGAATCAAATCTGATTCCGGCTTGATCCTCTTGGGCTATTAGTTGGGTTTGTTTAATTTTAGGATTTAACAGGTTTCTAGCTGTTAATTTGACTTTGAGTTTGTCATTGATTTGTTTACTAAGGATAAGATCCATTGTTACAAATCCATTTTCAATGATTTCTTCGTTGTATAAAGTTTCTTTATTCGCCACATCATCTGGAGAACCTAATGCAAATATTCTATCTGAAGCATAGTTACCTGTTAGGGTAGCGATGAATTCCTTTTCTTTTTGATTAGAATAACTTAGAGATCCATTTACGATCCAATCTGATGCGCCTTGTAATCCAGATTCGGTTTTATTTTTATATCTAAACTCTTCAAACTGACCGGCATCTCTATCTTCTCCTTTAAGATCTTGTGAATGCCACATACGAGTAACATTAACATTTAAGTTCAGGTTTGCTTTATCTTCAATTTCAATAAGATTAACTCGTCCTTCAAGTTCAATACCATATATATCTGCTTTTTCTGCTGTATTGAAGTAAGAGAACACTCCTGCAGCTCCCCTGGTTTGTGCCAAGTTAATTGGATCTTCTATTTTTTTATAGAAACCTGTTAGTGATATTAACTCCTTAGATGTTGGAAAAAATTCCCATTTCAAATCATAATTATAATTAGTCGAAGGCTTTAGATTAGGATTCCCTCGTGTTACCCTACCTGTAGGAGAAACATATTCGAAAGGTGCTATTTCTTTAAATTCCGGTAATGTAAAAGTTTGACTGGCGGCTAAGCGAATATTGTGTTTCTCATTAACTTCATACTTAAGACTCATACTAGGTAATAGATTAGTATACTCGTTAAAAATGAAATTATCACTACCAGAAAAGTTGGCTACATCAAAGAAAGGTACATCTAATTGATCCTCTTCATATCGAATACCAAGATTAGCAACTAATTTTTTAATCCGAATATCAAAATTAAGGAAAGCCGCTTGTTCTTCTAATAAAGCTTCATATGTATCATTCTGATCTCTCGGAATAAAAGTCCCATTATCTACATTTTGAAAATTTAAACCTTCGTCTAGGTTATCCAAAGAGCTAATTGATAATCCTATATTACTTCTAGAAATAGCTAAGCCATTAAATCTGGATTCAAAATCTCTCTCTTTTTTTCTATAATTAACTCCAATATCAAATTTTGCAGAATAGAACTCACTATCAGTTATTGTTCTATTATATTTAAGGAATCCATTTATTTCTTTATCTTTAATTTCTTGAGATGATTTTCGTTGTTGAAACCCTCCTGTATTACCAAACCTAATATCATTTTCTCCATAAATGTTAAGTTCATTTCTAATACGATTAGGCTCATCTGCATTTACAACATTATAACCAATACCCCAATCCAGCTCGTCCTTCTCTGTAATACTATGACTACCAAATAATTGATTAATAAAAAGAGTGGTTTGTCTAAACAATTGATCTCTTACAAATTGAGATGCATTATCCGCAACTGGTGTTTCTTCAAAAATACCGGCTTTGCCTCCTCTACCAAATTCATTAAGTTGATCTTCTCCTTTATTAATGAATAGAGAATTGAATTTCAGTTTAGTGTTACTGCCTATCCGATATGCTAAATTTAGAAGTCCTGTTGTATTCGTAGTACTTGTAAAACGTTCGGCATCCGGAATAGTATCGTTAACAAAGTTTGCTCTGTATTCTTTAAACTCTCCAATCCTTTGTTGATTGGATTTTGAATATGATCCTGTAAAAAACACAGATAAATTATTTCCAAATAACTCTATTTTTTCTCCTGCTGTAACAGAAATACCAAAATTAGCCGGAGTATTTGATGTCTCTGGATTCCAGCTCTCTTGTGTTAGAGCTGTTTCTGTATTTAGGTTACTAGAATAAAATCCTAAGGTTGTATTATTAGTGTTTTGTGTACTTCTAAAATTGCTCCATGTATCACCATCAATAACATTCGTATTCACACCTCCGCTTATACCTATAGTTAGCTCTCCATTTCCAGAATATTCTTTGGATACTATATCAACATTTCCAGAGGCCTGATCCCCATAAAACAATGAAGAATATGTTTTACTTACTCCAATATTTTGAATGATATTTGCGGAGAATAAGCCTAAATCGATATTTTTTCTTTCAACATCTTCAGAAGGAACAGGCAATCCATTCATTGTTGTAGAAAGGTAACGATCTCCAAGACCTCTAATAAAGATATCTCCAGATCCTTCTACTTTATTAACCCCAGATATTTTTGCTGTAGCGGCAGCGGCATCAGATATTCCTTGTTTTGATAACTGTTCTGCTCCAATACTTTCTTTAATTTGTACTGCTTGTTTCTGTTCTAAAAGCAGGGCTTCTTCGCGTTCACGATTGGTAACTACTTTTATCACAACTTCTTCTAGTGCTGCTGCTGTAGCTCCCATAGTAGCATCTACCACCGCTACTTTATCTGCTTCTACTACTACATTAGGTATTTCTACCGTTTGATATCCTGTAAAACTAAACAATAGCGTATATGTCCCTACAGGAACTCCTGTAATTTCATATAACCCATCAAAATCTGTAGACGCTCCTTTGGCAGTACCTCCTACAATTACATTAGCAAAAGGAAGAGGTTGATTGTTTGATTCTTTATCTAATAATTTTCCGGCAATAGTCCCGGTTTCTTGTGCAAAAATAGCTCCTACAAAAAATAGCGCTAGTACTGTAAATGTTTGTCTCATTATATGTTTTCAAAATCTAATACAAATAAATACGGTTTTACAGTAATTGATTTTACCCCACTATTATGGTTAGTTTAAGGGAATGTGACGTAGGAAAAATGAAAAAAAGGTGAAGCCTGTAGGATTCTTGAGGGAATTTGCCCCTAGGATTTACACTATTAAATTGCCAATAAACTACTGAATCATAAGGTATACTCGAATCAAATAAGGCATACTGATCTATATCATATTTTGAGCCTCAAATATTAACGGCGATACAAAATCTATTTTTTATAAATTATTAGAGAATTGTTATGAAGGTGTTAAACCGAGTAAATTTATAGAATCTGCCTTAACACTAAGATAAAACACCATAGCGAAATATGAGATTCTAAGATTAGTTTTCTTTACGTTTTTAATCTTTCAAATCGATTATTAACTATTTGTATATTGTTTATTCTGAAATATACTAAAAAAGAAGCCTGGCGATTAGCCAAGCTTCTATAATTCAAATATTTAATATGGGGTATTATATTATAAACGAGTCCAATCTGATGTCCAGGTATCGCCCTCTTGTAATGCTCCGGCATAGTTAGCAGCATCAAAGAATGCTCCTAATGTAGAAGGGTCAAAATTATCTACACCATCTACCGCAGCAGTATACGTATAGGTTCCTCTAACACCAGTAATTTCAAAACCAGTTGGTATAGCAGTACCAGCACTATTAAATGGGGCACCAGAACCATCTATCGTGAAATTATTAAAAGTTGCAAAATCTGCCAAATCCACAGTTGCACCACCATGATCCAAATCGAATGATTTTGCATTATCAATGATAGAATTTTTAACAATTACTTCATTATTATTAAGATTGATCAATGTTTGATCATCATCAACTTCAATTCCTTTTCCTGGGAATGCTTTGATTATAGCATTGTACATTGTTACTTTGGTTCCTGCTCTAAATTCAATTCCTTTATTTTCGCCATCACCATCTTCTGCACCGATTAGCGTAATATTAGATAAAGTAGGGTTAGAGAATGGAGCAGCATCAGGAGTAGAAGACAAATTATCTGCTTCGATTCCTTTATCTCCTGCAGCAGAAGTTTGCTGTGCGATCCAGAATTGCCCATTTCCTATCCATCCATCTGTCCAATCAAAAGAATCATCTCCCGCACCAGTTACAATAGCATATTTTAAATTTACGGTTCCGCCAAAAAATTCTACTCCATCATCATTTCCATTAAAAGCCTGGATATACTCTAAAGTAGTTCCATTACCAACACCATATAATGAAAGTCCGTTATATTCTGCATCATCATTAATTTTTCCTCCTGTATATTCTAAACGCACATAACGCAATATCCCCGAGTTATCTGCCGGATCAGTTCCCCCGTAGGTAAGGTTTGCTACTTCTGTAGTTGCTGTAGTACCTCTATTGATAGGAGCTTTACCAGCCAATAATAATCCTCCCCAATCTCCAGGATTAGGAGTAGATTTATTAGAAGTAAATACGATAGGTTGTGCTGCAGTACCTTCTGCAATGATTTTTGCTCCTTGCTCGATAGCTAAATATGAGAATACTCCTCCTACATCACCTGCGATAATTTTTGTTCCAGCTTCGATAGTTAATGTCACTCCATCTACCACTGATACACCTCCTCTTAACTCGTATACTTCGCTTGATTTTAACGTAGTATTTTGCGTAATCTGACCTTCTAATATTTCGGTTCCAGAAGTATCTCCTCCAGAACCTCCCTGGTTGATTGTGATATCTCCAATATTATCTTCCTGTATAGTACAAGCACTAAATAAAACTGCTGTTCCTATTAATATTCCCGTAAATAATTTTTTAGTTTTCATTTTATATAATGATTAATTTTAGTTGTGTTTTCCGTTTATAATTAAAGTTTAAAAGTAACTCCAAGGCTAAAGTTGATTCCATTATCAAATTTGTAGGTAGTAAACTCTTGACCTAAGTCTTCTTGATCCTGATATCGTTCTATAGATGGGTTTAATAAATTTTTAGCTTTAAGGCTTATTTCGACATGCTTTCCTATCTCATCTTTAAAATTAAAGTTTAGCACTCCGAATCCTTTTTCAAAAATATCTCCTACTCCATTTCCACCAGCAGAATACACTCGATCTCCAAAAATGTTAAAATCCAAAGCTGAAGTAATTTTGTGATTCCCAAATTCTTTGGCATACACTACATCTGCATTTACCAGAAAAGGAGAAGCACCTTGTAATTGTCTTTCTACATTAGTTGGAGCAATATTAGACCCATTAAACGTTGTAATTGTTGGGTCAATTTCTACCTGTGTATACATTATTGTAGTATTAACACCAAAGTTTAAGCTGTTCCAGATTGTTTCTTCTACTTTAAAAAGATTACCCAGGTTCTTTCTATATTCTAATTCTGCTCCAAAGATTACAGCATTATCAGAATTGATAAATGTGTTTACATTTGAAGCTGATGCTACATATACTTTTTCGATTGGGTTTTCGATATATTTACCAAATAATGTGGCTGCTACCAATTCGCCAGTCTGCTCGGGAAAATGTTCCCATTTGATATCAACATTATAGTTATCAGAATTACTAAGAATAGTATTTCCCAGAGTAGCTTCGGTAACATCTTCATCTAAGAAAGGTGCTATTTCTGTAAATTTTGGCAGTGTAACTGTTTTACTAGCTGCAAAACGAAGGTTTGATGTTGAGTTTAATTCATATTTTAAACTTATACTAGGCAGGATAAACGTTTCATCAATCTTTTGTGTTTTAAAAGGAGACGTTTCTAAATCCTGTTGTTCTCTATAAAATATATTTTGCTCAAACAATTCTGCACGAACACCTCCATTGAAGGTTAATTTCTCTGTGAATGCATATTGTAAATTTGCATACCCTGCAATGGTTAATAAATCTGCTTCGTAAATTCTTGTTGGATTAAGATTTTCTAAAACAATGTACTCTCCGTTAAGGAAATTAGTTTCGTTTAGTACTGCATCCGGATTATTAAAATCTACATTTTGATTTACAAGACTGTTAAGGTTGTAGTTTAACTGATTAGATTCAAAATCTCTATCTTTTGATCTTGCTGCTAATCCAACAGTAAGTGCATTTTTAAAATTATCATCTTCATCCTTTCCAAAATTAATATCAAAATCAATCTTACCAGAATAATCATTTTCATTTAATTCCTGATAAAAACGTTGATTGTTTGCCAAATCCGGACTTGTACGATTTCCTAAAACAAGGTTTCCATTTTGCAACTCTGTAAATACCAATTGACGTCTGTCTGGTATTAGTCCCTTTGCTTTATTATAAGCAACTCCCCAATTTAGCTCATATTTCCCTTCGTTAAACCTATGTTCTCCCGTAAGTTGTTGTGTAAACAGGTTATTTTGTTCATAGGTTCCTCTTCTAAGGCGAATACCAACATCTGTATCTTCACTACTAACACCATCTGTAAATTCTCTAAGTTCATCTTCGGTATCATTAACAAATAAGGTAGTTGCAAGAATCTTATTGCTACTATTCCAGCGGTACCCTAAACTTCCTAATAGTGTAGTGTTGGTAAAATATTCATATCGATCTACATTTTTAAAATTTCCTAATCCAGTAATACTTTCTCCCTGAGAGTTAAAAGCAGCTTGGTTACCTCCCAAAGCAGTTCTATGGTTTTGACTAAACGATCCAGTCACCAATACATCTAATTTCTGATCTTCTGCAATTGTGAAGGTTTTACCCCCTGTAATACTCATACCCCCATCTGGAGCATTAAATTTTTTAACAGGATTAAAAGAAGTACTAAAAGGATAGTAATCTATTTCTGTACTATTGTAATTGTAGTTCGGGATGTCTAAGAAAACAGGAACTCTTCTTGATCCATCATCTAATCCCCATTCATCGTATTGCCCACCATTAAGTAAGAAAAAATCATTACTAACAGCATTAGAATTTACTCCCGAACTAAAACCAACTTCTAAAAAACCTTTTCCAGGACGGTCTTTGGTATCGATATTTACACTTGCTCCAGCAAAATCACCATAGATATCTGGAGAATACGTTTTATAAATCCCTAAATTCTCAACTATATCGGTTGGAAATATCCCAAGGTCAATAAGTTTTAACTTTGGGTTTAATGACGGGATAGGTAATCCATTTAAATAGGCATTGTTATAACGATCTCCTAATCCACGAACATATAATTTATCACTCTGCCTAGAAATACCTGTCGCTTTAGTTAAGCCTGTAGCAACATCACTTACTCCTTTTTTAGAAAGTTCTTGCGCTCCTATCTTTTGTTGAATAGTCACCGCATTTTTTTGTTCTAATAAAATAGCTGCTTCAGATTCTTTTTTGGTCGTAGTTTTAATTACAACTTCATCTAATGCAGCTGCACTTGCTGCTATAGAAGTATTGACTGTAGTGGTTTCATTTGATTTTACGATTACATCTTTAATGTCTAAAGTTTCATACCCTACAAAACTAAACTCTAGTACATATGTTCCTGGCTCCAGGTTTTCAATAGTATATAAACCATCAAAATCTGTAGTCGTTCCTTTGGTTGTTCCTTTAATTAATACATTAGCAAAAGGTAAAGGTTGATTATTAGATTCCTTGTCTAACAATGTTCCGGTAATCGAACCGGTTTCTTGCGCGAAGAGTATTCCTACAAAAAATAACGCAAAAAGTGTAACAATTTTTCTCATTTAACTTGTTCTGAAATTCCCGGCAAAGAACGACAGGCAGTGTTAAATCTGTGTTATTCAAAAATTAATTATGTGTCATATTAATGTTAGAAAATTGTTATCTCGCATTGTTTATTGAATGTTTTCTCAGTGTTAATTCTATGTTAGAATCGCATACAAACCACTGTAAATAAGAAATTAACACTAATAAAACTCTTCCTGAAAAAGATTCATTTTATTGTTAAGAAAACATATAACGAATAAGCAATGTAAAAAAAATTATAACCTTTCTGAGATAGAAAAATCAAATCAAAGAAGTAACACTATTCTTTTTTGAAAGTTTTAAAAACAAAAAAGACCTCCGATTAAGGAAGTCTTTTCTGTTTATTTTTTTGTGGTAAAATCTAATTTTTATAATTCACAACTACATTGTCTTTACCCGACCAAGTTGTTACATCAGCGATTTGATTTTTATTATAATTTACTTCAGATAATTTATCTGCATTCCAAAAAAACCATTTCCCTGTTTTTACTCCATTATTATATTGCCCCATGGCAATTTTCTTCCCTGTAGCATCATACGATTTCCATTCTCCATGAAGTTTCCCTTCTTTATTATAGAAACCCTGTTGTCTTACTGTTCCGTCTTCAAAATAAAATGTACCTTTAATTTGATCTCCTTGCTTTTCAAAAGTCGGCTTTACATCCTGAGCCATTGCGGTTGCAGAAAACAAAATGGCCATTGCTACTATTATCTTTTTCATGATTTTAAATATTTTAGATTATTTGGGATGTCGACTTATATTATAAAAGTAGTGCTTATTTTACATTTAAACAACATTTACGTAACATTAAATTAACATTAATCTTGTAAGATAATGACTATCAATCATTTAATCAATGTTAAATTTATAGTTCACAATATTTAAGATTTCTAATCTAGCTATCTATTCAGCTTTGTTTTTGTAAAGTTAAGACTCGTACTAATCTAGATAACAGCGTAGAATCAACAACAATGATTGGTAACATATTTTAGTTTAATTTAGTGCCTTATTTCATAGTTTTGACTGGCTTAGTTCTATGTATAATTCTAGAATCATACTATAAATGAATAAAAAGAAAAAGCTTATTGAGGTCGCTATTGTTTTCTTTAAATTAGGTTGTTTTGCTTTTGGTGGTCCTGCAGCGCATATTGCTATGATGGAGAACGAAGTAGTTGATAAAAGAAAATGGATGGATAAGCAACATTTTCTGGATCTTATCGGAGCCACAAACCTGATTCCTGGCCCTAATTCTACCGAAATGACGATGCATTGCGGTCATGAGCGTGCCGGAATTGCCGGTTTATTTGTCGCCGGAGTCTGTTTTGTTTTTCCTGCCGTAGTTATTACAGGAGTTTTGGCTTGGTTCTATACTTCTTATGGGCAGTTACCAGAAGTAACTCCTTTTATTTCAGGAATTAAGCCAGCTGTATTAGCCATTATTTTATCGGCAATTCTAAAATTAGGAAAGAAAGCATTAAAAAACTGGGAATTAGGTACTATCGGAGTTTTAGTGCTAATTTTTAGTTTATTGGGAGTAAATGAGGTTATTGCACTGTTAAGTGCAGGTCTTTTTGGAATATTATATTTTTATTCTAAATCGAAATTAAATACCTCCTCTAAATCTGTTGCTCCGTTTTTTATATTTAAAATTTCTACACTTACGTTTATTAAACTTTCTTCTATAAAAGTTCTTTGGACATTTTTTAAAGTTGGTGCCATATTATATGGTAGTGGTTATGTTCTGTTTGCATATCTGGATGCAGAATTAGTGACAAAAGGGTGGTTGACCAGACCAGAATTGATAGATGCTATTGCGGTAGGTCAATTTACACCTGGCCCTGTTTTATCTACTGCGACCTTTATTGGGTATCAATTAGCGGGATTTTGGGGAGCCATAGCTGCTACTTTAGGAATTTTTCTTCCTTCTTTCCTTTTCGTATTACTTCTTAATCCATTAGTTCCCAAAATGAGGAAATCAATACTGCTTAGCTATTTTCTCGATACTGTAAATATTGCAGCCGTAGCCATCATGTTATCGGTATTATTTGTAATGTCTTTGGATACTTTAATCGATTGGAAAGCAATAAGTATTGCCATAATAAGTACTATCATCATTTTTGGAATTAAAAAAGTAAATCCTATGTGGATTATACTCGGCGGATCACTTCTCGGTTACATGTTAAGTCTTATATAGAATCACTTTTAATGATAGCTTAAAGTTTTGGTAACATAAAAACTCGCCAAATAAAATATTTTTGGCGAGTCGTAAGACAACATGTAGTTTCAAAAAATCATATTAGTTTTTGTCGACTTAGATTTTTGAAATACAGGGCTAACCGAAATAGGTTAGCCTTTTTTGATTTTACATAAATACTCAAAAAAAACATTCTAATATAATCATTATAAAACATTAAGTTAACATTAACTTAACATTGATACAGGTTCTTTGCAGCGACAAAAACTAGTATTGATTATGAAATTAAAAAACACACTAACAGCGTTAGTCTTTTTTACGCTTTGTTTTGTGAATGCTCAGGAAACTACTGAGACTAAATTTGGAAAAGGAATCCTAAATGTAGTTGCTAAAGATAGCTCTTGGAGTATGAAATTTGCAACCAGATTTCAATTACTTTCTACCACTGGTTGGGATATTAATGATGGTGACTACAGTAAACCCGAGACTAATTTTTTAGTAAGAAGAGCACGTTTAAAGTTTAGTGGTTTTGCTTATAGTCCAAAACTTCAATATAAAATAGAGTTGGGATTATCCAATAGAGATATTTCTGGAGCTTCAGAATTCACTAGTAATGCTCCTCGTTATATTCTTGATGCTGTTATAAAATGGAATTTCTACAAAAACTTTACCCTTTGGGCAGGGCAAACAAAACTACCCGGTAATGTAGAACGTGTTATTTCTTCAGCAAACTTACAATTAGTAGATCGTTCCAGATTAAATAGTCGATTTAACATAGATCGTGATTTGGGAGTACAATTAAGACATCACTTTAAATTATCTGATAAATTTATAGTTAGAGAAGCTTTTGCAGTTTCTCAGGGAGAAGGAAGAAATATTACCAGTGGGAATTTAGGTGGTCATCAATATACAGGAAGACTTGAATTATTACCTTTTGGTAAATTTAAAGGTAAAGGAGATTATAAAGGAGGGGATCTTAAGAGAGAACAAACTCCTAAATTAATGCTGGCGGCAACTTATGATTTTAATGCAGATGCTGTAAAAAACAGAAGTAATCAGGGTTCTTATATGCAAACCAATACTGGTTTTTATGAAACTAACATCTCTACAATATTTGTAGATGCTGTGTTTAAGTATAAAGGTTTCTCTTTTATGGGAGAGTTTGCTGATAGAGATGCTGATGAAGCTATTGCGGTAGAAGAAGATGGGACACCAACAGGAGATATCGTTCAGGTTGGTAATGCATTAAATTTTCAAGCCGGATATTTATTTAAAAGCAATTGGGAAGTAGCAGGACGTTATACCAATCTTAATTACGATGCAATTGTTGGTAAAAATCTTGAAGAACAATATACCCTTGGTGTATCAAAATATATAGCTGGTCATAACTTAAAAGTTCAATCTGATATAAGTTATACCACTGAAGACGGGGATAGTAGTGGATTAATGTATAGATTACAATTTGATATACATTTCTAAATCACAAGCTAATACATAACAGTTTGGTAACATTAAGCTGAGAATTGATTATAATATTTGCACCTTAAACAAAAAGTATGGATAATATTTATTTATTAATGGTAGTCGCGCTAGCGATATTAGCGATTGCCGATCTTATTGTGGGAGTTAGTAATGATGCGGTTAACTTCCTGAATTCTGCTATTGGTTCTAAAGCAGTGTCTTTTAGAACAATTATGATTGTTGCCAGTATTGGTATTGCAGCTGGAGCTGTTTTCTCTAGTGGATTAATGGAAGTAGCTCGTAAGGGTATATTTAACCCTGGCGAATTCTATTTTGATGAGATCATGATCATCTTTATGGCAGTTATGATTACAGACATACTCCTACTCGATTTTTTTAATACGCTGGGGATGCCTACTTCGACAACGGTATCTATTGTATTTAACCTTTTAGGAGCAGCAGTATCTATTGCTCTAATTAAAATTGGAGCAGATCAAGGATTAACTTTCTCTGATATAGGAAATTATATTAATACTAAGACAGCAACAAAAATTATTAGTGGTATTCTGCTCTCGGTCGTGATAGCATTCTCTGTGGGTGCTATTGTACAATTTATAACCCGTTTATTACTATCCTATAATTTTGAAAAGAAAGCCAAATGGGTTGGTGCTTTATTTGGAGGGATTGCATTAACTGCATTACTGTATTTCATTTTCATGAAAGGAATTAAAGGTACTAATTATGCTAAAGCCATAATTGATGTTGTTTATAATGGTGGTCCAGAGGGACTATTGGACTGGGCTAATAATTATTTTGGTAGTGCATACGAAAGTGTAAAAGAATTGGCTAAAGCTCAAAAAAATCTATTTAAAATTGATGGAGATGCAGGGACAATTAAAATGACATTGAGAGGTTTTTTAGAAACCTATGTATTTCAGATCGTAGCTGCTGGTTTTGTACTGTGGTCAATATTGTCATATATTCTTATTAATTTCTTTAAAATAAATATTTATAAGCTTATTATCATTGTAGGTACATTTGGATTAGCGTTGGCTTTTTCTGGTAATGATCTGGTAAACTTTATTGGTGTCCCAATTGCAGGCTGGCAATCTTATGAGGCCTGGGTAGTTTCTGGTGTTCCTGCAGCAGAATTTTCTATGGATGTTTTAGCTAAAAAAAGTGAAACGCCAGTGTTATTATTATTCTTGGCAGGAGGAATTATGGTTCTTACATTATGGTTTTCGAAAAAAGCACGTTATGTTGCCGATACCGAAATTAATCTTTCTAGAGAAGGGGAAGCTAAAGAACGTTTTAAACCAAATTTTTTATCAAGAGGTGTTGTTAGAAGTACTGTTTTGATATCTCAAGGACTTGCTGCTATTACACCAAGACCTGCTATGGAATTTATAGAAAAAAGATTCACTAAACCTGTAATAGATTTACCAAAGAACAAAACTTACCAAATGCCTGCATTTGATATGGTAAGAGCAGCAGTAAATCTTATGGTAGCTGGAGTTTTGATTTCTATTGCAACTTCTATGGGATTACCACTTTCTACAACCTATGTTACTTTTATGGTAGCAATGGGTACCTCATTAGCAGATAGAGCATGGGGAACAGAAAGTGCTGTATATCGTGTAGCCGGAGTACTTAACGTGATTGGCGGATGGTTCTTTACAGCTATAAGTGCATTTATTGCAGCAGCAGCAGTAGCATTTTTGATTAATCTTGGCGGCCCTATAATGATTGCAGTACTATTACTTGTAGCAGTATTGCTTTTAGCAAGAAATACTATTAATTATAGAAAAAGAGTCAAAGCAGAGAAAGCTGAAGACAGTCTTAAAAATTCTGAAAGTAGCTCTGTTCAAGGAGTGATCGAAGAAAGTGCAGATAATATCAAATCCTTTGTAAATAGAGGAAATAAGATTTACACAAGTACAATCGAAAGCCTTGTAAAATATGATTTGGTAGCCTTAAAGAAAAGTAAAAAAGGAATTGCCAAACTAGATGAAGAAGTTGAAGAGCTAAGAGATAATATTTTCTACTTTATCAAGAATCTCGACGAGTCTAGTGTAGGTGCCAGTAACTTCTATATTAATATTTTAGGATATCTGCAAGATATGTCTCAATCTTTGGAATATATTACCAAGGCAAGTCATAAACATGTAAATAACAATCATAAAAAACTTCGATTCAATCAGATCAAAGACTTAAAAGAGATCGAAGAGCAATTAAATGAGTTGTTTAAACAAATCAAAAAAGCATTTAACGATAGAGATTTTGATCATATAGATAATATTATTAATGAAAAACAAGAGCTCTTCAATAAAGTAAATCAAAAAATTGATAAACAAGTTGCTAGAACAAGAACTGAAGAAAGTAGCCCAAAAAATACAACTCTGTATTTTGGATTACTATTAGAAACCAAAGATCTTATTACTGCAACAATGAACTTGTTAGAGACTTATAGAGAACACAAATAGTAAATCTCATCTTTAAGTACATTATAAAAAAAGGCTAAACATTTATTGATTTAGCCTTTTTCATTTTCACAAAAACAATTCAAAAAAATAACTACGTTAAGTAAATGTTACCTACTCATCCCTTGAATGTTAGCTTATCGTTACCAAGTCTATATAAATATGTATACTTGGTATTAAGTAGTATATTTATCCAATGTTATGTAATGCTAAACAATAATGAATAAAAAAGATATTACGATACTATTAGTTGATGATGAACCTGATATTTTAGAAATTGTTGGGTACAATCTTACTGCAGAAGGATATACAGTATTAACCGCAGAAAATGGAGTTGAAGCTGTAAAAGCAGCAAAAAAGAAAAAGCCACATTTAATCATTCTTGATGTAATGATGCCAGAGATGGATGGTATAGAAGCTTGTGAACATATACGAAAGCTACCAGATTTACAAAATACAATCATTACTTTTCTTACAGCACGTGGTGAAGATTATTCTCAAGTTGCTGGTTTTGATGCAGGTGCAGATGATTACATCACAAAACCTATTCGTCCTAAAGTTTTGGTAAGTAAAGTAAAAGCCCTGTTAAGAAGACTTAAAGAAGAGGAATCCTCAGATAATGTTGTTAAGATAGGAAACCTGGTTATCAACAGAGACGAATATAAAATTGTCAAAGATAAAAAGGAGATTGTATTACCTAGAAAAGAGTTCGAATTATTATCTTTATTGGCCTCTAAGCCCGGTAAGGTTTTTAAGCGAGAAGATATCCTTGATAAGGTTTGGGGCAATGAAGTTATTGTAGGAGGCCGTACTATTGATGTTCATATTAGAAAACTAAGAGAAAAAATCGGCGATAACAGTTTCAAAACTATTAAAGGAGTAGGATATAAGTTTGTAGTTTAATGGCAGAAAATTTTAAAAAGTCGTACAGGTTCGCATACCTATCGTCTTTATATATAACCATATTAATAACGCTCGCATTGAGCGTTTTTTTATATACTCAATCCCTGTTTAACCCATTTTTTATAATAGGTTTTACAGCAATCTGTTATATGATTTGCTTTATAATCATACAGTACAGAGTAGAGAAATTTATTTATCGTAGAGTACGTAAAATCTATGATGATATAGAGATGTTAGAAGTAGACTCTATTGGAGAAGGCCCTGTTACAACAGATATGAGAACTCTTATCAAAGAAGTTGAGAAGTTTGCTCAACAAAGAAAAACAGAGATCGAAACTCTAAAAATCAGAGAAGCTTATCGTAAAGAATTTATGGGTAACGTTTCTCATGAATTAAAAACACCTTTGTTTACTGTTCAGGGATATGTTCTTACCCTTCTTGATGGCGCAATGAATGATCCCGAGATTCTTGACAAATACTTAAATCGAGCCAATAAAGGAGTCGAACGTTTAATCTACATTGTAAATGATCTGGACATGATTACCAAGTTAGAAACTGGTGATCTCAATCTCAACTATACCAACTTTGATATTGTAGAATTAGTACAAAGCGTATTTGATTTATATGAGATGAAAGCGTCAAAAAAGAATATCGCCCTTACTTTTGATATGAACTATGAAGAACCTATACTTGTGCATGCGGATAAAGAACGTATACAACAAGTACTTTCTAATTTGATTGTAAATTCAATAAAATACGGAAAAGAAGACGGTACTACAGAAATAAGCATCGAAGACTTGATTCGTAATAAAACCATTATTAGAATTACTGATAATGGTGAAGGGATTGCACAAGCTCATATTCCTCGATTATTCGAGCGTTTTTATCGTGTAGATAAAAGTGGATCGCGTAAAGAAGGTGGATCTGGTCTTGGACTAGCTATTGTAAAACATATTATCGAAGCGCATCATGAACGTATTTATGTAGAAAGTGATTATCGAGTTGGAAGTGAATTTTCATTTACTTTGGAAAAAGTGAAAAAGTTCCCTGTAGTCAATATCAGTACTAAAACTACTTAGCCCTCTATACGCATTTAAATCCCTTAGTTTTGTTAATGTAAATTCGTTCTGATTACAACTAGGAACCAATTTATTAATAGTTAAACGTTCAGCCAAATATTCTTGTTCAAACTGCCCGGGAGTTGGAATAAAAAAAGCCTTTTTCTTCAGTTTTGCAAGATCCATTACTGTTGTATATCCAGACCTCGAAATAATCAAATTACTACTATTAATAGTATCTTCCAAATCTTTTCCTGTTAGATAATTATGAATAGTGATATTATTTTTCACAAACGTCTGCTGGGTTTCCTCAATACGTCCACGTACAAATACAATCCTCTTATCGCTTTGTTCAAATTCGTAAAACAGTTTTTGCTCTAACAATGTGCGTTGTGGTTCTGGTCCAGAAAGCAATACCATAATATCATACTTTTTAGGTACAATATGATATTCAAATCTACTTAATGGTCCAAGATAAGTCACAGGAATATTGTTTTTCCTGGGATGGCCTAATTCACCACTTAGATTAGGGTCGTCTGCCATATCAGGAACCCAACACACATCAAATTTTTTAATATACTTGTTATGTAACTTAGTACTTATAGAAGTAGTTTTTCCGCTCAATACAGTAAGTTGATGTGTAATAAATACCGAAGGAATACTCTTATGTCGTACTCCCATTCTATTATCAGAGATAATCCCACAAAATTTTTCCTCTTCAATGATTTTTTTTATTGCTTTTTTTTCAGCATTAATTGCATGAGCAATTTTAGGGCTGTTTAACAACATCTTTAATTTGAAGTTACTTCCTTTTTTAGAATACTCTATATTATAAGAAGGGAGTTCTTTGGTAAGTAACATAGGAAACTCCTTTTTTAATAACGATAAAGCAACTCCATCAGAAGCAATAACAGGCTCCAGACCTTCTGCTAATAATGCATTGATAATAGGAATACATCGGGTTGCATGACCTAGCCCCCAATTAAGAGGAGCAACAAGTACTTTTTTCTTCAAACGTTCTAGTATTTAAGTTGTTATAGTAACTATCAATTTGATTCTTAATAATAAAAGTAATCCTATTTTCTTATGCATATATTTCCTTAATTTTACCAAAAAATTATCTTTAGTGAAACTTCATATTCAAAAACAAGAATGTATTGATTATTTAATTGAAGCTGAAGGGTAGGAAAAACAAGTATATCTCATAGCAAAATGAGATACACTTCTGGTATTCGACGTAAAAAAATACGTCAATCATAATAAAAAGGATAGTATCGACAAGTGTTAGTGTAACACAAATCGAATTTAAAAGACAAGTAAGTAAAGAAATTAAGAGGATCAGTGGGAAGTAAGAATAAATTAAAACGATTTAACGAAAACAAAACCTTTCATAATGTAGTAGAACCTACTCGAGAGGATGTGCTTAATAATACTTTGGGGTATAAAGGAAAATGGAATGATGAATTCTTCAAAAACCAAAACCCCATTGTTCTCGAATTAGGTTGTGGTAAAGGAGAATATACTGTAGGGTTAGCAGAACAATACCCCGATAAGAATTTTATTGGTATCGATATCAAAGGAGCTCGTTTTTGGCGAGGAGCAAAAACCGCAATCGAAGATGAGATCCGTAATGTGGGATTTATAAGAACTCAAATAGAATTAATCGATCATATTTTTGAAGAAGAAGAAATTGATGAAATATGGATTACCTTCCCAGATCCGCAAATCAAATATAAACGTACAAAACATCGATTAACCAATCATGATTTTTTACAGCGTTATAAAAAAATCCTAAAACCAGATGGTATTGTACATCTTAAAACAGATAGCGAATTTATGCATGGATACACATTAGGGTTATTGCATGGTGAAGGACATGAAATACTCTATTCTAACCATAATGTTTATCATAATGAAGGGTCTCCAGAGGTTGTAACTTCGATTCAAACTTTTTATGAAAAACAATATTTAGAACAAAATAAACCTATAACTTACATCCAGTTTAGGATCACGTAATTACCTTAGTAATTTTGGAAACTACCAAACTATTTTTAGTCACATTTTTTGCATCACTGGTTGGAGTGATTCCACCTGGATTGGTAAATATGACCGTAGCCAGAACCTGCCTTGAGAGAGGTAAAAATAACGGAATCTTAGTTGCAGTTGGTGCATCAATAGTTGTGATATTTCAGGCACTGATAGCAATTCTTCTAGCCAAGTATATTTTCTTCAATCCATATGTTAGAAATATATTACTTCGTACAGGAGCAGTAATCTTTTTTTTCATGGCCATCTATTTTTTTGCAAAAGCAAAGCAAAAAAGCACAAAAATAAAGGTCTATCGAAATAATGACACCAGAAGCTTTTTTAAAGGTGTTATGATGTCTGCAATTAATGTATTACCCATACCCTATTTCTGTGCTATTGCTGCAGGAATGAGTGTTAGTGGAAAAATAGAATATGACACCTTGCGAATTACTGCTTTTATCATAGCAGCAGGAGCAGGAACCTTTGTAACGCTCTATTTTTATGTGTTTTCTTTCCTTAAAATCGAAAAGAAAACTGCATCTATTGCCAAATACTCTAATTACTTTATGGGGATATTAATGTTGGTTCTAGTAGTTATAACCTTAGCAAGAATTATATATACATGGGAGTAAAGAAAAATGATATAGATACCGGATCAGAGTCTGGCTCAAATTTTTTTGAAAGAGTATATGAAGTCGCCAAACTTATTCCATATGGCAGAGTTACTTCTTATGGAGCTATCGCAAAATGTTTGGGTGCCGCACGTAGTGCTCGAATGGTAGGCTGGGCTATGAATGCTTGTGGAGGTCGTGAAGATGTTCCTGCCCACCGTGTTGTAAATAGAAAAGGAATTCTTAGCGGAAAACATCACTTTCAAGGCACAAATCTAATGCAACAGTTGTTAGAGAATGAAGGTATTGAAGTGATCGATAATCAAATCATCGATTTCGAAAAGTTGTTCTGGGACCCTATGAAAGAGCTATGAGAATTTTTCATCAAAATCGTCACCTTTCCAATAATTTGCGGTCTTTTTATTGATCTTGATTTTTTTTAGAATATTTCGATCTACCAAACTTTCCAGATCAGTTCTTGCAGTCTGATTAGTGATTGAAAAAGTAGTTTGAATTTCTTTTACTGAAAAATAACGATTTTCATTTTTCTTTATCCAAAATAATAGCTGTGCCTGTCTTTCATTAATATTAGGTTCCTTATAAAATATCGATAGTTTAACTTCTTCTTTTTTCTTTTTGGCAACATATTTTTTTAAGTCTTCAAAAGCTTGTGTTAGTACTTTTACTTGGTAGTAAATAAAATAAGTAACATCCATATCATCTATTTCAGTATAAATATATGCTTTTTCATACTGCGTTTTCGTTTTCATAATTACTCTTGAAATAGAGAGATATTCTGCCAGCCAATATCCATCTTTTAGCAAATACCAATAGAAAATCGCACGAGCTGTTCTTCCATTTCCATCCACAAATGGGTGAATATATCCAATCAAAAAATGCAAAATACTTGCTTTAACAATAGGGTGAATAAAATTATCTTTTGGATTAGTATTAAAAAAATCACAGAACGATTGCATAAGTGTATCAAGCACCTCAAAATCAGGAGGTGTATGAATAATCTCTCCTGTAATTTCGTTCATTACATGTGTTTCATTATTCTTTCTAAAAACCCCTACTTTTTCTTCTTCTAATGTGTTTTTGGTAACCAGTCTATGAATCTCATAAAGTTTCTCGATTGAAATATCTTCAGTTTTATGATCACTTATAAATCGAATAGTTTCATAATTATTCAGAATCATCTGCTCCGATTTATTTTTCGGGTTTTTATTTTTCCTAAGCATATCTTTAGCTTTCACTCTTGTAGTGGTAGCCCCTTCTATCATAGATGAAAAGATTGATTCTTCCATCAATGCATTATTAAGATATTGTTGTTTATCTAATTCTGAAAGTAATTGTTCTTTTTGTAATCCTGCTCCAAAATTATGATCTAGATAATGGAGTTTTTGCTGTAGAAATTCATTTATGTTATAATTAAACCACAGGGTTCTGTTTTTCCCTTCAAGATATAAAGCTACCTGATTCAAAAACCTTTTTGTCTTTATGTGTCTCCAAGCTGCATTGGCATTTAGATTTTTAAATTTCAAATACTTTATTTTGTCCCAAAACAAATAATTCGAATTTATTTTTGCGAACGCATCTTTGTCTAGACTATTTTCTATATTTAATGCTCCCATTTGAAAATAAGTATCATTATCTGGTTCAAAACCTGGAGCTTTTTCAATCATATTTCCTAATTTTTCAAAAATTTACAAATATTATCAAATATACGATTTATCCTAATATCTCCTAATTTTTCAAAAATTTACAAATATTAAGATATAATCAATAGCGATACAGCTATAAATCATTTCAATTTATAGGCTTTATAATCTTAACTTTTCAACCTATCTTTGCGTTTAGGATTCATCTGGATTGATAAAATTAGTTAGAAAAAGAAATAATACTCATGAAGTTAGAGAAATCGGATATTTTAAAAGCATTAGAAACTATCACCGTGGCTGGAGAAGGCAAGAATATGGTAGAAAGTGGTGCTGTAAAAAATGTAATTACTTTTGGCGATGAAGTCATTGTAGATTTAGTCTTGACCACTCCGGCATTACATATTCGTAAACGTGCCGAAGTAGATGTAATGAAAGTTATTCATGAGAAAGTATATGAAAAAGCAAAAGTAAAAGTTAATATTAAGGTTGAAGCTCCCACAGCTCAACCTCAAAACAACGAAATCAAAGGAAAATCTATCCCAGGAATTACTAATATTATTGCGGTAGCTTCTGGTAAAGGAGGTGTAGGAAAATCTACTGTAACTTCTAATATTGCAGTAACTTTGGCTAAAATGGGATTCAAAGTTGGGGTATTGGATGCAGACATTTACGGCCCTTCTGTCCCTATAATGTTTGATGTAGAACGAGAACGACCTCTTTCTGTAAAAGAGGATGGGAAATCCAAAATGAAACCCATAGAAAATTATGGTGTTAAGATCCTATCTATTGGGTTTTTCACGCAACCAAATCAGGCAGTAGTTTGGAGAGGGCCAATGGCAGCAAAAGCACTAAATCAAATGATTTTTGATGCAGCATGGGGAGAGCTCGATTTTATGTTAATCGATTTACCACCGGGTACAGGAGATATACACCTTTCTATTATGCAATCTCTACCAATAACTGGAGCCGTGGTGGTTAGTACCCCACAAAATGTAGCATTAGCAGATGCCAGAAAAGGGGTAGCTATGTTTCAGCAAGACAGTATTAATGTACCTGTCTTGGGGATTATAGAAAATATGGCATATTTTACACCAGAGGAGCTTCCTAACAATAAATATTATATCTTTGGTAAAGAAGGAGCTAAATATCTTGCAGAAGATCTTGATGTTCCATTTTTAGGAGAGATTCCATTAGTGCAAAGTATACGTGAAGCTGGAGATGCAGGTAGACCCGCAGCATTACAAACAGCAACACCAACAGAAAAGGCCTTTGAGGAATTGACAAAGAATGCAGTTCAGGAAGTAGTGAACAGAAATGATAATCTACCTCCTACCGAAGCAATTAAAATAACAACAATGGCAGGCTGTTCTGCTGTAAAAAAATAGAAAATGACTTCTGAAGAATTAAAAATTAATGTAGAAAAGGCCTTAGATGAAATAAGACCTTTTTTGGAAAGTGATGGAGGAAACATTTCTTTAATTTCTATTGAAGATGGTAAGATCGTTAAAGTTCAGTTAGAAGGTGCATGTGTAGGGTGTAGTGTAAACCAAATGACCCTTAAATCTGGAGTAGAAATGACTATTAAAAAATATGCTCCTCAGATCGAAGCTGTACTTAATATAGAATAAGCACAATACTTAAATAATACAAAACCCTATGTTTAAGGAGTTTCACTCCTTAAACATAGGGTTTTTTTAGTCCAAAAAATGGATGTAAAACGGGTATTCTTAAAATGATCAAATGATAGATCATCCAACTACCTAAAAATGTACCTAAAATTAATATTGTGAACTTAGGTATAAATCCCCAATCCAGATTCATTACATAATACCCTATTGCAATCATAATCGTTTGATGTAAAATATAAAAGGGGTACACTGCTCGGTTACAATATGCTAATTTTTCACTCTTCTTATTTAAGAATTTTGCTCCATACCCAAATATTACCAAAATCCAGGACCACAAATTAATTACTTTAACTAAAGCTTCAGAGAAATGCACAAATGTGCTATCTTCTAATTGCAACCATATCCATATTTGGGTACTGAATGTAATAATCCCTATGATCAGTGCTTTAGATTTTATTTGATCTATACTATTCCAGAATTCTTTTCCAGATGCAATAAGAATGAATCCAAAGAAAAATAAAATAAAACAATTTATAAAATTGAACCAATCATCGATTAATGCATGAGTGACAGGAAAAAAAGGTTCTAAAAAAGCCTCAGTGAGATATAATGGTATAATAAAAAGATATAATCCATACTTTTTTTGCACTTTTCCTTTGACCCAGACAACTAGTTTTGTCGGATTTTTTTTAATCCAGATAAATACTGGTGAAAGCACTAAAGAGAATATCAATAGATAGGGCAAAAACCAGAGATGATGCCAACTAAAATTACCTTCCGGATATATCCCGGCATATGCTATGGTAGTAAAATATTCTATTAGCGAACCAGAGAATTGATGGTTTGACATGCGTTCAAAATATACCTGTGGAGGGACAATAAACAGCATCCCAAAGAGTAATGGAATTGCCAACCTCTTAATACGTTCCAGATTAAATTGCCATAAATTTCTGGAAGAAAGTGCATAGTAGGTACCCATACCTGATATCACAAATAAAATAGGCAAACGCCATTGATTTAAAAAGAGCATAGGCCAACGAAGCCAATCATAAATTATGTTGTTTTTAATATGAAACCCCCAAGGCACAAAAAACATTCCTACATGATAAAAAATCAATAACCCAAATACAATAACCCGTAACCAGTCGAGATCATATCGACGAATTTGTTTCTCCATAATATGTATACTATTAAAAATTTGTTTCGCCAAAAGTGAAGTATTTTGCTTATAATCAACTAACAAAAAAATAGTATTACGTCTAGAATTATAATTTTAGACATTTTTTGACCGGTGTTTAATCCTAAGAAACAGGTTTTTGAAATTTTATAAATGCTTTTGGAGACATTTCTACATGTTTTTTAAAAGCGTTATAAAATGTAGCTTTTGATTTAAAACCAACAGAATTACCTATAGCTTCAATAGTGAGATGACTATAATTTTCATCTAGCAACCTTTTTTTAGATTCTTCAATTCGATATTGATTTATGAAATCATTAAAATTTAAATTGGTATTTGCATTTATAATTTGAGAAATATAATTAGAATTAGATCCTAAGGTTTTTGCCAAATCTTTTAATGAAGCCGAAGGCAATAAATAGTATGTTTCGTCTTCTATAAAAGCTTTTATTTCTTTTATAGAATTTTGATCATTTTTAATTTTTGAAGTTTCATACTTATCAGCTATCCATGAATTTTCAAAGAATCGTGATTCTGAAAGTAGAACAAAAGTTGTGATTAGAATAAGAGTTGTAAGAAAGATAAAAATATAATGATCACCTGCATCATCTTCAAAATTTAGAAATACTAAAAACACAAGGATAAATGTTGCCAGAAATCCAATGATCATGTTTCTAGAAAAATCATATTTAGTAACCTTTATATTATTTGCATTTTTTGTTTCACTAGTATAAAAATGCCTTAATATAAGCCTTATAGATAGCATAATGTAAATGACAAAGCTGGATAAAACGAGCCATCTAAATTCATCTTTAATCCATAGGTAAGAATAATCGATATTATCTGGAACAGGAATTCTTGGTATTTCTGAAAAATACGCTCCTAAATATGCATTAATTTTAATAGAAACAGGCCCTATATAATATTTTATCTGAGACAAAAAATATACTGCAGACGGTAAAATGTGTATCCAATGTTTCTTAAAAGTAATTGAATTTCTTTCGAGCAGTGCATAAATAAACATATAAATCGATGGCCCTAAAAGTAATACCAGAGGTTCTGTACTGTCGTTTACATGTGGTACATATTTTAAGAGGCCTGTATAACATAAAAAAACATCAACTGCAATAATAGATTGCAGCAATAAAGACCATCCATATATTCTAAAAGCAGTATTTTTTGAGGTTCTAAAAAGAATTACTAAACTCAGTAATATTCCTAAAAATATACCCAAAAACATAAAATAT
This sequence comes from Aquimarina macrocephali JAMB N27, assembly GCF_000520995.1. GTDB lineage: Bacteria > Bacteroidota > Bacteroidia > Flavobacteriales > Flavobacteriaceae > Aquimarina > Aquimarina macrocephali. The sequence continues at coordinate 164,470 of NZ_JACA01000001.1, forward strand.
GATACCAGGTTATGACGTATCGGGATCTTATCGATTATATATTGAACATTTTCCATTAATAGAATGGTCTATTCTGTAATAAATTCGGTTAACTTTTGAGGCCCTTCCAAGGGAACTCTAATGATTTTTAACGTTCCGTCCTCAGTAGTAGAAATTTGCCATTTAATCAAGGTGATATTACCATTTTCAATTTCTATTCCTGTAATAGATCTGGGATGCACACAACTTCCATCATTAAACAAAGCTAGTTCTCCAGCTTCTGGAAATCTAGGTCTGTGAGTATGACCAATAATAGTTAACAAGTTCTCATTATTGGCTATCCATTTTTTGATTCTGCGCTCTATTCGTATGGTTTCTTTGTAGTTTTTTGCAGGACTGGTTGGATCTGCTATCCCCACTACCTGAAGAGGTTTCCATAAAATCCGCACAAGAAACCTATTTATTCTCCAACCTATATAATTCATAAAATCTGCTTGATGACCATGAATCAAGAAAACTTCCTGCTCTGTATTCTTATGTTTCAATACAATAGCTTCATGGTATTTTATATCAGGGAACAAAGGAACTTCTTTATCTGTATCTGTTTTTTGATCAAAATAAGAACTAAGATGTTTTTTTACATATTTTGGATCCCGGTATACCATATCATGATTACCCCAAATCAAATTTAATCTATAGTCCGCATGAAATAATTGTAATAACTCGTATATATCTTTATGTGCTCTAAATATGGTTTCAAAACTTAAATTCTCCCACAGTTCGTCCCCATCACCTAATTCACAATAGGTAAACCCTTCGGTATAATAATGTTTCAGGGCATGAAAATAAATATTTCTGTTATTAGCAAACTCATCTGCAAAACTATTATCTCCCCGGTGACAATCACTAAAAAAGATAAACTTAGAAGTATCATCAAACTGAATTACTTTGGCATTTTTATAAGCACGATCCAAACGGGATTGAGAAGACATACATTACGTTTTTGTAAATATAAAATATTCCTGTTTAAATAACTTCAATTTCGAATGATGGATGATACAAGTATTTTAAATAATTAATATAGTTAGTATTCTTTTTATCTGAATAAGATTATATTAAATAGAGTTGATACAAATTGACATAAGAATGATAATCAAAATTTTAACTTGTAATAAACTTATTCTGCTTCAATAAAGGAGTATTATAAACAGTTAGCCGGATTTAAACACAAAATTTGATTTTAAACGAGAAAAAATGATTAATTAAAAATTAATTTAATCATTTTTTTTTATCTAATTTAGCAATTGTTGGTATCTAAAAAAGGAGGTACATAATTCGCATTAATATAGGGAAATGCAATTAACACTAACTATCAATTTTAACTTATGAAAAGAGTAATACTATATTTATTAGTATACATAGGTATATTTAGTACCTACAGTCAAGAAAAGCTTACAGAATTCACACTCAAGATAGTACAAATTCCTTAAAAATTTAATAATCATAACATTACATAAAAACAATTACCAAAACAGGTTTAGTCAATATATTTCCCCAAAAATAAAACACTCCACATAATCTTAACGTAACCCAAAAGAAACCCCTGATTTCAGGGTGTATTGTTGTAAGTTACACTAATAACTTTACAGTCAACCTGTAATAAATTAGATGTTGCAAAATGAAATTAAACACTAACTAATCAATTTTTAATCTAGTTTAATCTATGAAAAAAGTAATTTTATGTTTACTAGTAGCTGTAAGTACATTTAATATTTACAGTCAAGAAAAACCCACCGATGTTGTTTACAGAAGAAGCTCTTTGTTTACACTTATGGTAACCGATCAAGAAAGACAATACGCAGATGTTATTGAAGAGGCATTTACATCGGCTGAGCTTCCAGAAAAATTTAATAATCATAACATTGACTTAAGAACAATTGCCAAGGTTTATGATGAGTCGTTATCAAAAGAAGAGATAAAAGAGGCTCAAAAAGTTGCTATTGCAGAGTATTTTTCTGCTAATAAGATTGCAAAAGCTGTAGTTGCAAAATGGTTTAACAGAAGTGAACAAGGAGGTTTTAATATGGATCTCATCTCTGAAAGAGGATCATACAACGCTACAGAATTAGATGTAAAAATTGCTAAAAACAGTGAAAGAGGACTAGCTTTATTAGCTGATGCCGGAGAAGAACTTATTAAAAATACATTTATTGTTGTTAATGATTTTAAGTATATCAGTAAAGAGGAGGTAGCTCAGACCGCCAAAAAAGGATTAGGATTTGCAGCAAGTCTTACAGGAAAAACTGGTCTAGGTTCAAAATTAGCAGGAAAAGCTCTTGATGTTGCAGGAAAAGGGTATGTGATAAAAACAACTTCAAACTTATACAAATTGATATGGAATGAAGAAACCGCTGCTATTTTTTATAATGATTATTGGACAGATGATGCTAATTTTGATGAAGCCAAAAAGAAGGCTTTTGATGATTCTGATATTTTTAAAGTAGAATTGGTAGGTACAGAAATAGCCTGGGCCGATCTGCAAAGTAGTTCATTTACTAGAAAAAGCGAAGAACAATTAGTTGCAGTTGCCACTGTAAAAGCAGTTGATGCTGTAATCGCAAAATTGCAAAGAAAATACGAAGTATTTAGAACCAAGACGCCTCTAATAAGCGGAGATCCTTTATCTGCAAAAATTGGGCTAAAAGAAGGATTAGAAGGAGGAGATAAATACGAAGTATTAGAGCAAACAATCGATAAAAACGGAAAAACATTTTATAAGCGACAAGGAGTTATAAAAGTAGACAAGAAACAGATTTGGGATAACCTCTTTATGGCTGGTGAAGAACGAGAATCTACAGAAAAAATTAAGGAATACACCTTATTCAAAGGGGGGAAAAAATATTACTCAGGAATGTTGATCAGACAAATTAATTAAGAAATTCAAACTTTATATTATGAATAAATCCATCATGAAAATAAGCTTGGTATTAATACTACTATTAAGTTTTAGTTTTAATGCCAATGCACAGAGAAAAAAGAAAATAGCAAATAAAGACACAAAAGCATGGAGGTATGATATTGAATGTGAAGGCATTGCTAAACAAGGCTCCAAGCTTGTAAAAGTTTGGTCATATTCAAAAAAACCAAAGTTCGCTATCGGTCAAGCTATGAAAAATGCTGTACATGGTATAGTTTTTAAAGGATATGCAGGAGGAGGAAATGGATGTACTTCTTTTAAACCTCTTGTAAGTAAACCCGGAGCAGAAAATGAACATGCAGCATTTTTTGATACTTTTTTTAGCGATGGCGGTGAATTTATGAAATACGTTACCGCTGCAACCGATGGTAATATAGCACCCGGTGATCGTTTAAAAGTGAGTAAAAGGGAATATAAAATAGGAGTTGTTATAAATGTTGCCACTGACCAATTAAGAAAAAAATTAGAAGCAGAAGGAATAATTAGAGCATTAAACGCTGGATTTTAAATTTAAAACAAAAGATTAATGAAAAAAAATATTATCGTACTCGTTGGGGTTTTAATGCTGACTATATCATTTGGTTTTGGTCAGGCAAAAAAACCTACTATTATGGTTGTGCCTAGTGATGTTTGGTGCAATCAAAATGGATATATGTTAGGTTTTAACAATCAAGGAACAATCGTAAAAGTTCCTGATTATAAAAGAGCATTTCAAGAAAATGCAGAGGTGCTTCAGGTAATCAGTCAAATAAATGGAATGATGGCCGAAAGAGGTTTTCCTCTTAAGAATATGGAGTCTGCTATAAAGACTTTAGAGTCTAATGCTGCAGAGGACAATATGCGTTCTTCAAAAGACACGGGAAGTGGTGTAAGTGAAAGTCCGATTGATGCCCTTAAGAAAATCACTAAAGCAGATATTATAATGCAATTAACCTGGACAATTAATAAAACCGGACCTAAAAAATCAGTTAATTTTAACCTTCAAGGGTTAGACGCATATACAGACAAGCAAATCGCAACAGCAACAGGTACAGGAGCCCCTTCATTTTCTGCAGAAGTACCAGTATTGCTTTCTGAAGCTGTATTATCACATATGGATAATTTTACCGGTTCTCTACAAACTCATTTTGATGATATGTTTGAAAACGGACGTGAAATTATTGTAAGAATCCAGAAATGGGATGATTGGGATGGTGACCTAGAAGCAGAATATGGAGATGATGACGAAGAGTTAGGAGTTATTATTGAAGACTGGTTAGCTGATAATGCTGTTAAAGGTAGATTTAACACAACAGACATGACGGCAGATATGGCTCTTTTTGAGCAAGTTAGAATTCCTCTTTTTAACGAAAAAGGCAGAGCAATGGATGCCCGAAGATTTGTAAGAAAACTAAGTAAAAAACTTAAGGCTGAACCTTATGCAATTCCTAACAAACTTGTTATGAAAGGCCTAGGAAGAGCAACCATCATATTAGGAGGCAAATAAAATTATAAAACGATGAAAAAAATATTATATATAATGCTGTTTTTTGTAGCAACCTCAATGGTAGCACAAGAAAAAAAGAATAACGATGGGATCTCATTAGCAGCATATGTACCTAGTCAAGTAGAAGGGATACCTGCTTCTGCAAAAAAAATGTTATTAAATAGGTTAGCACAAATTATTACTAAAAATGGAATTAGTAAAAATGCGTATAACTCAAGGTTTATACTAGCACCAAACGTTAGTGTGTTAAGTAAGGACATTACTGCTACAGCTCCACCAAAGACAGCATTAAATTTAAATGTTACTTTATATATCGGAGATGGTGTATCCGGGACTTTATTTGCAAGTCAATCAATCGAATTGAAAGGAGTAGGTAATAATGAAACTAAAGCATATATTTCTGCTATTAAAAGGTTATCACCTAAAAATCCTGAAATCTTAGAATTTGTTGAAAAAGGAAAAGAAAAAATCATAGAGTATTATAATGCAAACTGTTCTAACATTCTTAAAAAAGCGGCAGCATTAGAAGCTCAGAATGAATTTGATGAAGCTTTGGTTGTATTGACTAACGTTCCTGAAGCAAGTACATGTTTTAATAAGGTAAAATCAAAAATCAAGGTTCTTTATCAAAAGAGTATTGATAGAGACTGTAAACAAAAGCTTACTGAAGCATCAGCAATCTGGGCAGCAAACCAGGATATAAATGCAGCAAATGAAGCTGGAGCTATTTTGTCAACCGTAGAACCTCAAGGAGCTTGTTACGGTCAGGTAAAATCTTTATATGCAAAAATTGCCGCTAGAGTAAAGGATCTAAGTGATAGAGACTGGAACTATCAGTTAAAAGTATTAGATCTTAAGAAAACATATATTAAAGCTGCTAGAGATGTAGGAGTAGCTTATGGTAAAAATCAGCCCCAAAACGTTAAGTATAATGTAAGAGGTTGGTATTAAGATTATACATCATATACATATAAAAAAGGCTGCCTCTAGAGACAGCCTTTTTTATGTTTCAAAAACCGCTTCATAGGATAAAACTTAATACCATCTTACCATAATTATACTATACAGTATTACTATCTATTATCTGAACACCTGATTTATATCATTTTTATTAGCAAATCCTACTTCTATCTTTGAATAACCTTGTAGTTAATCATTTATGACACAATCACTTCGCATAGTAGAAAGGACCAAAGCTTTTTTTACAGAGATAGGCGATTTGTCATATTTCTCAGGACGTTTTTTTAAAGAAGTATTTACTCGACCGTTCGAGTTTCAGGAACTATTACGACAGTGCTATAATATGGGTAATCGTTCTTTACTTTTAGTTGGAGTAACCGGGTTTATTTTAGGATTGGTTTTTACGCTTCAGTCTCGACCTACTTTGATGGAATTTGGCGCAGAGTCCTGGATGCCTTCTATGGTTGGGATTTCTATTGTGAGAGAAATCGGACCCGTAATTACTGCTCTTATTTGTGCAGGACGCATTGGTTCTGGAATTGGTGCAGAACTGGGTTCTATGCGAGTAACAGAGCAAATCGATGCTATGGAAGTATCAGGAACCAACCCTTTTAAGTATCTTGTTGTTACACGTATTACAGCAACAACCTTAATGCTTCCTATATTGATTATCTTTGGAGATGCAATTGCTCTATTTGGTTCAGCCATTATCGAAAATCTAAAAGGAGCTGTCTCCTATCAATTATATTTTAATCAGGTATTTGATGCTATAAAGTATAGTGATATCATTCCTGCTACAGTAAAATCATTCTTTTTTGGATATGCGATAGGATTAGTAGGATGTTACAAAGGATATTACTGCAAAAAAGGAACGGCAGGTGTTGGTGAGGCATCAAACTCTGCAGTAGTATATACTTCAATGTTATTGTTTGTCATTGACTTCGTAGCAGTATTTCTGGCAGATATATTTTTTGAAATTTAATGAAACCTAAAAAAAACATAACCTCTGTTCTGGAGATCAAAGATCTAAGAAAAAACTTTGGCGATAATCACGTGCTCAACGGATTTAATCTACAATTATTTGAAGGAGAAAATCTGGTTGTGATGGGCAAATCGGGTTCTGGTAAATCGGTAATGATTAAATGTCTGGTGGGGTTAATGCAAGCAGATAGTGGTAGTATACAAATAAAAGGGCAGGACATTACTATTTTGGGACAGATAGAACTGGATCTACTTCGAACCGAGATTGGCTTTTTGTTTCAAGGTAGTGCTCTATATGATTCTATGACCGTTCGAGAAAATCTGGAATTTCCTTTACGTAGACATAAAGATAAATTGAATATGACAGGGCATACTGAAGCTTTAGTTATAGAAGCACTAGAAAATGTAGGTTTGGCACATGCAATTGACCTAATGCCATCAGAACTCTCAGGAGGAATGCAACGCCGAGTAGCACTGGCAAGAGCCTTAATCCTAAAGCCTAAAATTATTCTTTATGATGAACCTACGACCGGATTAGATCCAATAACCTCTAAAGAAATTATCGAATTAATGCGCAGTATCCAAAAGAAATATGGAACCTCATCATTAATCATCACACATGATGTGGATTGTGCAAGAGTGATTTCTAATAGAATTATTTTGCTCGTAGACGGAATTAATTATGCAGAGGGAACATATCAGGAATTATCTCAATCAAATGACCCCCAGGTAAAAGCTTTTTTTAAGCATTAGAGGATAGATAAAACTAAAGTGAAACGTTATGAAAAAAACAGCATCTCAAAAGTTGAAACTTGGTGTCTTTGTCTTGATTGGCACAGTATTACTTATCGCCGCATTATACTCTATCGGAAATCGAAAAAATCTCTTTGGTAGCAATATCAGAATCATGACTCAATTTACTAATGTCAACGGTCTCGAATTAGGAAATAATGTTCGGTATTCTGGTATCAATGTAGGAACAGTAAGCAAGATTAAGATGATAGACGATACTCAAATTATAGTCGAAATGCTTATTCGAGAAAATATAGGAAAACATATTAAAAAAGACGCCGTAGCAACTATAGGATCAGACGGCTTGGTAGGCAATATGATTGTAAATATTATCCCTAGGGAAAGCAAAAAATTACCTGTGATATCAGGTGACACCATCCAATCTTACAGTAAGGTAAGAACCGATGATATGCTCAGTACTCTTAATGTCACCAATGAAAATGCCGCCTTACTTACAGCAGACTTGTTAAAAATAACTACAGAAATCATTGAAGGTAATGGAACCATAGGGTTATTGATCAATGATTCTATAATGGCAAAAGACCTGAAACAAACTATATTTCAATTAAAAAATGCCAGCACAGGTGCATCACAAGCTATTACAGAACTTAGAAATATCATCTATTCTATCAATCAAGGTAAAGGTGTGGCTGGTGTTTTGTTACAGGATAGCCTATCTGGTCAGAAAATGAAAACTATTGTTGATAATCTGGAGCAGTCAAGTGCTGATATTAATCAAGTGACCAAAAATCTTACAGTAGTTCTAAAAGAGGTAAAAGAAGGAAAAGGAGCGTTACACTATCTAACAACAGATCTAAACCTGGTTAAAAATATTGACTCTACAATGAATAGCATTAAAGAAGGAACATATCGTTTTAACGAGAATATGGAAGCTCTAAAACATAATTTTTTGTTTAGAGGGTACTTTAAAAAGCTAGAGAAAGAAAAGAAAAAAGAAGAATCTTTTAAGAATAATAGCCATGAAAATTGAACATCTTGAAGAACGGGTTAATGATTATAGGAATTCTATAAAAACGGTTGTAGATAAAAGAATGCTTTGGAAAAACAAAACCAAAGATATTCTACTTAAAACCTTACAGGGAATTGTACAACAATATGATATTGGTTGGAAAGTTCAGGAATTGAGCTGGATTCATAATAACGAAGCTATAAATATTACTTTTGATTCCTTTCCTCAAGAACTAATAGATTGCACAAACCTAATACCTGCATATCAATTTTTGCCAGGAGGAGCCTTAATTTTTTCACAATCCTACAATGGTGACATTTATGTTTTTATGTTATTCCCCGAGATCGAAAATAAACCTCAAGAAAATAACATGATAGAATTAGGAGTATATACTCCAGAATCGATAACTCAAAAACTTATAGTTGAGAAAGTAGATGAATTTTTAAAAGAAATTATTAAATGGGAAGTCCCTTCTCTAAAGAATAAAGTAGGGTATTGATCCAATTCTGGATAGTTTGTTTTGATATGTATTGTTAGCTCATTAATTTGTAATCAAGAATATTAGCTTTAAAATACTTCTGCTTCCCTTTTTTAAGATCCCAGATCGCAGTCATCGTATTCGGAATCAACAATCCATTATAATCTTTATATTCTCCTACTTCTCCAATAAAATCTTCTAGTTCTGTATCTCGATATCTTTTGGTTTTAAAATGATCTATCATTCCATTTTGGTTAAATATAAAAAAGCCTTCAAGAGTATGATTATCGTTTACGATAGTAGCTTTTATCGTTCTATAATCTATAGCTTCCCACGAGATATCAGAGTTTAGGAAACCTATCGGAAACCAGATAAGTTCTCCCAGATATCGCCCTAATGAACTTTGATCTACTTTTTGACCTGTAAACAGAACTATATTTTTTAACCCCAGTACACTCACTCTTACTTCACCTTTACCATTAGTATATTTATCCCTGATTAGCATAGGTAATGCTTTGGCTTTCCAAATAAATCCAAAATTGTTAGAAGACATGTATTGTGTAGCAGAAAATGGTAACCACTTTTTTTCTGGACTCGTTCTGATCTCTCCTTTTTGGGTAAAAATAGCATTGCAGTATTTTGGTTTCCCCACAATATTCACTTTGTTAAGGTAATTTTTCATCAGATCAGGAAGGTCATCCAAGTCTTTCTGGGTGACTTTTCTATCTATTTCTCTACCTGTATTAAATAATAGTGCTCTTTCTTGTTCTACAAAAGCATTAAACAATACTATCCCTACTATGGATATCACAACGAATAGTATTAGTATACTTCCAATTATAACCAATATCATTTTTAGAATTATTTTTTATTAAAAATTATAATTAACCTATAATTCTACCATCTCCCATTTCTATAATTCGATCGGTTTTATTCGCAAAATCTATATCATGGGTAACAACCAGAAGTGACAGCCCTTCTTCATCACTTAATTGCTTAAAAACATTGAATACATTTTCAGAATTATAGCTATCCAGGTTTCCTGTGGGTTCGTCCCCCATAATGATAGCAGGATCATTTATTAAAGCCCTAGCTATGGCAACTCGTTGTTTTTCTCCACCAGAGATACGTGAGGCTCTTTTTTTGGCAAGGTGATCAATTTTAAGGATACGAAGCTTCTTCATCGCATCATACTCAATTTCTTCAATAGATTTTTCAGCTAATTTTTTGGCAGGAAGCATTACATTTTCTAATACCGAAAATTCAGATAACAAATAATGAAACTGAAATACAAAACCTATATGTTTGTTTCGTATATAAGAGAGTTTTTCTCTTTCTTGTCCCGTTATGAGTTCGTTATTCAAGTATAACCCTCCTTCATAATCTGTATCCATAGTTGATAAGATATACAACAAAGTAGATTTACCACACCCCGATTTTCCCATAATAGAGGCAAATTCTCCCTTGCTTACCTTAAAAGAAATATCTTTTAACACATGAAAAAGTACTGGTTTTCTAAAATACTTATTGATGTCTTTGGCTTCAAGAACTGTTTTCATAGCATTGTTATTGTCCCCTGATGATACGCACAGGGTCTATTTTTTTTGCTTTCCGAGAAGGTAAGTAACCTGCCAAAAAAGTTGAAATCATAGCGAATGTGATACCAATGCTATAAAACCAGGGATTGTGATTGATAGGATAAGTAGTAATTGTTGGCAATGCCTCTGTCTCAAAAGGTAACTGATCAATAAGATGAGATAGACCAAATCCAATTAACAGTCCTAAAACTCCACCAACAACACCTATGATCATGGCTTGGCTCATAAAAATCAATTGCACATCTTTTCCCGAAAAACCAGTTGCCTTTAGAATAGCGATATCATTCATTTTTTCATAAATGAACATATTTAGAATATTGTAAATACCAAAACCTGCTACAATCAATAGTGTTATAGAGACGGCATAGGTAATTAGGTTTCTAATCGTAGTCCCTGTTTCAAATTGTGCATTAGCAGTATTAATATCAATTGCTTTGAGTTTAAACTGTTGCTCTACTTTTTCTGCTAATGCGATGGATTGTTCAATATTGTGAAGTTTTACATTGATATCTGTAATATAATTTTCTGCTTCTCCCAAAATACGCTGTATAGTTTTAATAGTAGCAAAACTTTGAATGTTATCAATATCAGCAATCCCACTTTGGTATATTCCTACAATTTTTAACGGAAAAACATCTCCTTTTATAGTACTGATCTGTACTCTATCGCCAATATCAAGAGACATTTTTTTTGCAACACCCGCACCTAGTAAAATTCCATTATCATTATGTTTCAAAGCCTGGGGAGTTCCTTTAACAATGTAATCTTTGAAATTAAAAAATTCCACTTCTTTCATAATATCAACACCGGTTAGATTACCTCCTAATTCAATAGACCCTGCGATATAAAATATTTGTGACTTAATCTGTGGTATTGCCCCCCTAACCTGAGGATCTTTATTAAGATAGTTAATGATAGGAAGTGCATTATGAATTCTTTTCTGGCTTTGTTTTGGTTTAATCGAATGCACTACATTAAATGTATTTTGAAATTCACTATATAAGTCTACAGGTTGTTTTTTTGAAGGTTCAATTTCATTAAAAATATGAATGTGTGGTGTCTGATTAAGAATCAAATCATCTAGCATCTTATTCAGTCCGGTCATAAAACAAACCAAAGTAATATATGCGCCAATGCCAAAAGTTACACCCAAAGCTGCTGTCGCAGTTTGTTTGATTTTGGTAACCAGATGTGTTCTGGCAATGTTTAATATGACTTTCCAATTGGTCATTATTCGGGTTTATAGATCCAGGTGTTTTTGGTAATTCCTGATAAGATTTCTACAGTATCCATACTCTGAAGCCCAATAGCAATTTCTACTGTTCCTTTTTCAGTTTTTACTTTAGTATCATCAATCAGGTATTCTTTTGGTATCGTTAGTACTTCTTTTCTTTGAGCTATGATAACATTTGCCTCTCCAGACAATCCCGGATATAATACCTCTGGGCTTTTGTCAAAAAGAGCTTCAACCATAAAAGTCTGATTACGCTCATCCTTTTTAGGGTATATTTTACTCACTTTTGCAGTAAATACCTCTCCATTATATGCGTCCAGGGTTATTATAGCTTTTTGGTGTTTTTTAATTTTTACAATATCCACTTCATCAACTAGCATTTCGACAACAAAGACAGTAGCACTACCAACTGCTGCAATAGGTTCTATAGTATTTACAATCTCTCCGGGATTTTTATATAAGCCATATACCTTGCCATTAATTTTGCTATTAATAGTAAAGTCTTTGGTGGTTATTACCGAGGTTTTATAATTGTTTTTTGCCTGTTGTAACCGAGTCTTGAGTTCTTCTCGAGTTCTATCATACTTATTTTTCAACAGGTTCAAAGAATTTGCAGAAAGTTCGTAGGTGAGTTTTTTAGTATCATGCTCTATTTTAGAACCTATCTGTTGACTCCATAGATTTTTCTGACGACAATAATTTATAGAATCATTAGTCATTTTAAGAGTTGCTGATTTAATTTCTTCTTCTATACTACTAAGAATTGCTGCATTGCCATTATAGTTTTTTTGGGCAAGCTCAAACGATAACCTAGCATTTTCTGCATTTAACTTAGGGTTACTGTTTATGATCTGAAGCAATGGGGTTTCTTTTTTGACACTATCTCCTTCTTCTACAAGGTTTTTATCCAAAATACCATGTACCGAAGCATATACTTGATACAAGCTGTCTGGCTGGATAGTAACCGATGAATATACCAATTCTGTAATGTCTCTTACTGCAGGACGTATTTTTTCCTCTTTATCTCCACAGGATATAAGAACAGCAGTAAAAAACATCCATAATACATATTTAGACATACCTACATATTTTTATCGAATTTCGTTGAAAAGACTGATTTTCGGAATGATATTTGTCATATTTAAAAAAGATGATAGTCTTTATTTTAGCATAGAGATTAGACCAAAATACCTGCTCTAATGAAGCTCAGAAAATATGTGAATTTTACACCAATACAGAGCAGTATAGATCTAACAATTAAAAACCATAAAATACGAACAAATGCAAATCAATATTCAATTTGTACAAATGCCAACTAGTGAAACCATGGAAGGTTATGTACATGAAAAACTAAATAAATTATTCAAAAAATATGATTGGATAATTAAATCGGATGTATTTTTCAAAAAAGAAAACGACCCAAAGGGAAAAGGTAAAATCTGTGATGTAGAGTTAAGTTTACCAGGACCAAAACTATATGCTACATCTAATGAGAAAAATTTTGAATTTGCTTTTAAAGAAACACTTAGTGATTTAGAAAGACAGCTCAAAAAACGGAAACAAGAAATGAAACCATATATCTAGGCACTACATTTCTGAAATGAGTCAAAAATTTAACATTCTAAAATTCAAAAACTGACATTTGTCATGTTTTATAAACACTAACAGAATTACTTTAGCTCATGGTTAACAAATGATTTCTTTAAATTTTTAGTTAAAAAGAAATGGGTTTTGTTGTAGAAATGTAACAAAGCCACAACAAAGAAATTAACTCTATTTCTAGGTAAATAGTCCAAAACTTATATTTAGCAATAAATTGAACATTAAGGATTAATATACCAACTAATAAAATTAATTTCTTTGAAGAAAACAGGTAAGTATATACTTACCTGTTTTTGTTTTATATACACTTATCTTTAAAATTTATCGAAAATAAATAAATTTTTTATTGGTTATACCAAAATTGGGTAAGTGTCTGTTTTTAAATACAATTCAATTCTTCACTACAAGGTAACCATAGTTTTATTATGCTAAACCCTTGATTTACAGCATAAAAAGCAAATTTACAAATCAACTCAAATACAATATCAAGTATTCATTGATCGTTAATTCCCAATATACAAACACAAATTTAACTTAAAATTTACATTATGAAAACAAGTAAAATATTAAGCCTCTCGGCTTATGCATTATCTGTATTGATGTTTACCAATTGCCAAACAGAAGATGAGTCTGTAACTACAGAAATTAATCAGGAATCTCCTAAATCAGAAGCTTCTGCAGAAGTTTATCCTCTAAATGGGGCTGAAAAAACTATATCAAAAGACTTTTTTGATGTCAAAACAGAATTTAAAGAAGTAGATGGTAATCTTATCCTTGGAGATATGATATTATCTCCCGAACAGGTAGAAGAAACTAACACTTTACAAAAGGGAGTGATCCGAAGAAATAGGCACTGGCCTAAATCAGGAAATTACTATTATATTCCTTATACTGTTGACAGTAATTTATCAAACAAAGGTCGTGTAACTAGTGCAATTAATCATTGGGAAAGTAAAACCAAAATTCGATTTATAAAAAGAACAAATCAAAGAGCTTATATTCGTTTTAGATCAGGATCAGGGTGTTCTTCTTCTGTAGGAAGAACAGGAGGTAGACAAAATATCACCTTAGCTTCTGGTTGTTCTACCGGAAACACTATTCATGAAATCGGACACGCGATTGGCATGTATCATGAGCAACAACATCCCAAACGAGATAATTATGTTACTGTTAATTTTAACAACATCAAAAGTGGTAAAGCTTCTAATTTTAATAAAAGATCTTCTTCTTCGGTTAGAACCTCAACATTTGATATTGGATCTATTATGATGTATGGCTCTTACTTTTTTAGTAAAAACGGAAAGCCTACAATCGTAAGAAAAAACGGAAGTACTTTTAATGTACAACGTCGTGCTTTAAGCAGCAGAGACCTTAGTGTTATAAAACGATACTATAAATAAGAAGAAGGGTCGTTAATTAGAAAAAGGAGAGAAATATCAAATATTTCCCTCCTTTTTTATATTTCTATTTTCAAATAAACTTGATGTAGGTATTCTAAAAATTAGATTCTACGTGTTTTATACCACTCTGATCACAAAATAGTTTTTCTTACCACGTTGTAATAAAACGAATTGACCATTGATCAAGTCATTATTTGATATCGAATAAGTATCGTTAACCTTTTCTTTGTTTACCGAAATAGAATTTTCTTTCAGTGCTCTTCTAGCTTCTCCATTTGATTTAAGAAACCCTGTGTGTTCTGCCAGGGCACCAATAATATCAATACCATTAGCTATTGTATCCTTTGCAATCTCGGCTTGTGGTACACCATCAAAAACATCTAAAAAAGTAGCTTCATCCAAACCTTTTAGATCTTCAGATGTAGATTTCCCGAAAAGAATTGCAGATGCTTTAATCGCATTATCAAGATCTTCCTGAGAATGTACAATAACGGTCACCTCATCTGCCAGTTTTTTCTGCAAAATTCGCTGATGCGGAGCTTCTTTATGTTGCTCTATTAAAGTATTTATTTCAGATTCTGTTAAAAACGTAAAAATCTTAATGTATTTTTCGGCATCTTCATCACTGGTATTTAACCAATATTGGTAAAATTTATATGGTGATGTTCGCTTAGCATCCAACCATACATTTCCTCCTTCAGATTTACCAAATTTTGATCCATCAGATTTAGTAATTAACGGGCATGTTAATGCATATCCTTTTCCTCCTGCTATTCTTCTGATCAGTTCGGTTCCTGTAGTGATATTACCCCACTGATCGCTTCCTCCCATTTGTAAAGTACACTTATGCGCCCTATACAGATGTAAAAAGTCATATCCCTGCACCAGTTGGTATGTAAATTCTGTAAATGACATCCCTTCTGATGATTCTGACGAAATTCGATTCTTAACAGAATCTTTCGCCATCATATAATTTACAGTAATATGTTTACCCACATCTCTAATAAATTCTAAGAATGAGAACTCTTTCATCCAGTCATAGTTATTGGCCAATACAGCTGCATTGGGAGCATCACTTTCAAAATCCAGAAATCTGCTTAGTTGTGATTTTATAGCTTCTTGGTTATGACGAAGTGTTTTTTCATCCAGTAGATTACGCTCTGCCGATTTTCCTGAAGGATCACCGATCATACCTGTGGCACCACCTACCAATGCAAAAGGCTTATGCCCTGCTCTCTGATAATGTGCCAGTAACATGATAGGAACCAGGTTACCGATATGTAATGAATCTGCTGTAGGGTCAAACCCCACATAGGCAGATCTCATTTGCTCCATTAAGTATTCTTCGGTCCCAGGCATCGCATCATGCAACATTCCTCTCCAGCGTAATTCTTCTATAAAATTTGTAGTCATTGTACTATAATTCAATTAAGAGCGACAAAGATAAAAATATGGATAATATCCAGCTATGATTATGGTAGAAATTGGATGGTATTGATTTATCATCTTCACCAATTGTAAAACACCTGTTACACTAATAGCCATAGCACTAAAATATCCATTCCTCTTTTCTCTTAAAAAAATTACCGAGTAGTCTAAATACACGTTTCTGGATTTTCACTGAAAACAGGGGGTATGCAGTCTTCAAATAGTAATAATTTCCATTTCTATTAATTAAAACCAATTTATATTATGAAAAAACAAGCAAAAAATTCTAAAAAACTGAATCTTAAAAAATTAGAAATCGCAAAATTATATGGTCTAAATACTATTTATGGAGGACAACCACACAATGGACAAACTGATAATGAAGCTCCAACCTCTGGTGATGAGCCTATAAAGTCATGTAGATGTAGTAATATTTGTGAGTAATTTTTTAGTTTAAAGAAAAATTCAAAAGACCTTAATACATATTCAAAATATTGAGGTCTTTATTATTTAACCCAAAAATGTACATTAATTGTTTACTTTAGTATCGTAGAATATATACTATGATATTAGTTACAGGAGCAACAGGTTTAGTAGGAACGCATTTACTGGTTAGACTTATACAGGAAAAACAACAAGTACGTGCTTTATACAGAACCGAGACTAAAAAAGAACAGGCCAAAAAAGTGTTCTCCTCTTATTTCACAAGTGAAGAAAAACACTTGTTTGATACTATAGAGTGGGTGAATACTGATATCAATAATATCCCTGTTCTAACTGAAGCTTTTGAAGGAGTTACTCATGTATATCACTGTGCTGCCAAAATTAGTTTTAATCCATCTCACTATAGAAAATTAAGAAAAGCCAATATCCATGGCACAGCAAATATTGTAAACCTTTGTTTAATCAAAAAAGTGGCCAAACTCTGCTATGTAAGTTCGATTGCAACACTTGGGGAAAATTTATTAAATGCTCATATTGATGAGAAGGCAGAATGGAATCCTGAAACTCCTAATTCTGTATATTCAATTACCAAATATGGTGCAGAGATGGAAGTCTGGAGAGGAATACATGAGGGTCTTACCGCTGTAATTGTAAACCCTGGTATCATTATCGGCCCTGGTTTTTTTGATAATGGTAGTGGATATCTCTTTAAAAGGATTTATGCCGGAATGAAATATTATACTACAGGAACTACCGGTTATGTAGCCATACAGGATGTTGTCGATATTATGTATAAACTCACAACAGGTACCTATAGTAACCAACGCTACATTCTGGTTGGTGAGAATTTGAGTTACAAAAGTGCTTTTAGCATGATTGCCAAGGCACTGCACAAACCACTACCTAAAAAGAAAATTTCTCCTTTCTTGATGAAAATTGCCTATTATGCGCAACGTGTTAGCCATATTTTGTTTAGAACGAATAGATCGATATTTAGATCATCTATACGAAGCGCATTTTCTACAAAATACTATGAGAATGATAAAATAAAAAAGGAACTTATTTATAGTTTTACTCCAATTGAAAAAAGTATCAAAGAAACCGCTACTGCTTTTTTGAAGGAGGAGCATTAGTCCTTTTCCCTTTAGCTTCTTCTATCTTTTCCTCGATTATATCTTCTGTAACAACAGGTAAATCTTTAAGCTTAAGTGTATCTTTATTTTTTGCAATAGAATCTTCAATTTTTTTAATAGAATCCTCTTCCTTTTTCAACTTCTCGTATTTTGCCGTTTCTTTATCCAGATTGGCCTTTACGCGAACAAAAATTGCTTCATACTTTTCTATCTGACCAGAATACCAGGTATTATTTTCTACAAAAATAATGCTGTCTATACCATGTTTTTTCAGAATAAAAACCTCAGGGTTAATACTTTCTTCCTCTAAAGTTTTTCTATCAGAGCTTTTTGCGGCCCTTACAAAAGCAATATCAGTTAAAATTTCAACCATACGGTCTTCTTCTATAAACGATTCTGGTTTAGGGGGTTTATTTATACTCTGACAAGAAATAAAGGTCAGAAAAGCTATAGTGTATATTATATTTCTAATCATCTGTCAAAAGTTAGTCGTTGTGCGTGTCGCACATCATAGAATTTAAAGTTCTTATATACCAAACTTCCATTAATAAAAGTATGCGTAACTCTCGATCTAAAGGTAGTCCCTTCAAAAGGTGACCATCCACATTTATATGCAATATTATCTTTATTTACTGTCCAGGGTGCATTTATATCGACTAAAACAGCATCTGCATAATATCCTTCTTTTATAAATCCTCTTTTCTCGATCTGAAATAATATTGCCGGATTATGACACATCTTCTCAACGATTTTTTCTAAGCTTATTTTATCCTGGTGATAAAATTCTAACATAGCAGGAAGTGCATGCTGTACCAATGGTCCTCCAGAAGGTGCTTTGGTATACATATTATCTTTTTCTTCTTTAGTATGCGGAGCATGATCTGTAGCAATTACATCTATTTTATCTTTTAGTAGTGCTTTAAACAGAGCATCCCTGTCTTTTGCTGTTTTTACAGCAGGATTCCATTTAATCAACGTTCCTTTTTCTTCATAATCTGTGTCAGAAAACCACAAATGGTGAATACATACTTCGGCTGTTATTTTCTTTTCCTTAAGCGGAATTTTATTTGTAAATAGCTTTAATTCCTTTGCTGTCGAAAGATGAAAAATATGTAATCGTGCTCCTGTCTTTTTAGCTAGTGCTACCGCTTGTGATGAAGACAAGTAACAAGCTTCTTCACTTCTAATAATAGGATGAAATTTTACAGGAATATCATCACCGTACTCTGCCTTATATTTTGCGGTATTACGCTTAATCGTTTCTTCATCTTCACAATGCACCGCGATTAACAAATCTGTAGAAGAGAATATTTTTTCTAACACTTCTGGGTTATCGACCAGCATATTTCCTGTAGATGAGCCTAGAAACAGTTTAAGTGCTGCTACTTTTTTAGGATCTACTTTAAGGATTTCTTCTAGATTATCGTTTGTACCACCAAACATAAAAGAGTAATTCGCATAGCTTGTTTTTGCAGCGATTTCAAATTTTTCTTCGAGTTTTTCTATTGTTGTTGTTTGCGGCACAGTATTAGGCATTTCTATAAAAGAAGTAATCCCACCTGCTATAGCTGCTCTGGACTCCGTTTCTATAGTTGCTTTATGTGTTAATCCAGGTTCTCTAAAATGTACCTGATCATCAATGACTCCCGGTAATAAGTATTTACCTTCTGCATCAAAAATGTGTACATCTGGCGACTTTGCACTTATCTGCGGTGCAATCTCTTTAAAAACACCATTTTCTATATATACATCTCCATTAAAAACCTGCCCTTCATTAACGATGTTAGCATTTTTAATAAGCACATTATCCATAATCATATTTCGTAGCGATTAAATAAGCTGTTAAATTTCATTTTTATAACTCCAAAAACAGCTTCAGAAATAATTCCTTTACTCATTTTTGATGTCCCCCTGGTTCTATCTGTAAAGATTACAGGAATTTCTTTTATTTTAAATTTTAATAAATGAGCCTTAAACTTCATCTCTATCTGAAAGGCATATCCTACAAATCGAATTTTTTTAAGATTTATTTTTTCTAATACCTCTCTTTTATAACAGACAAATCCTGCAGTTGTGTCATGAATATCCATTCCTGTTATAAATCGAACATATTTTGAAGCCCCCCAGGATAATAAAACTCTACTCATTGGCCAGTTCACTACATTTACTCCAGTCACATATCTAGACCCGATAGCAACTTGAGAAGATCCTTTGGCACAAGCATTATACAACCGTATAAGATCGTTAGGGTTATGAGAAAAATCTGCATCCATTTCAAAAATGTACTCGTAAGATCGTTCTAATGCCCATTCGAAACCAGTAATATATGCTGTCCCTAAACCTAATTTCCCCGCTCGTTCTATCAAAAAAAGCGACTCCGGGTATTCTAACCGTAACTCCTTTATCTTATCTGCAGTTCCATCTTGAGAATTATCATCTACAATAAGAATATGGAAATCACGCTGAAGCGAAAGCACATTCTTAATGATACGCTCCACATTTTCAATTTCATTATAGGTAGGGATTATAACTAAGGCATCCACCATCTAGGCTATTTTTCAGGCAAATATAACTAAATAATTACTAGTTATTTTCTTGTTTTTATGAGTTAATTGATCGTAATTTTGATCCCAGAACAGAATATGGAATTTATTTTACGAGAAATAACATCAACAAATTGGCTTACTATCATAATCACAGTATGCCTAATGCTACTAGCTGCGGCCAAAGGGGTGAATATGCTTCGCTTTACCGATTTCATGATGCTTTTTAGTAATAGCAAATATATTATATCATATCAAAAGCTAAATAAGCTTTCTTCTTTATTTAATGCAATTTTACTATTATTTCAGATCGTTTCGGTATCTCTGTTTCTATATCTATGTTTTGGTGTATTCGAATGGCAAGTTGTACCCAATCAAATCACATTGTATTTTAAGATTGCAATCATATATACTGTTATCGTTATTTGTAAATTACTTATAGAAAAAATAGTTGCAACTATTTTTTCTATTGATTCTATAATTGATGAATATTTATTTTACAAAGTGTCGTATCGTAATTTCATGGGAGTCATACTATTACCTATTAATATTGTATTTATTTATGCATTACAACCTTCTATAATTGCATTTATAATATTGCTGATTTTACTAATTATTCTTAATACAATCATGCTTGTTTCTTTTTATAAGAAAAACGAAAATATTATTTTGAACCACTTGTTTTATTTTATTTTGTATCTTTGCGCACTTGAAATCGCACCCTATTTTATACTGTATAAGCTTATTAGTTAATTAGTAGGATCTTTACAAAAAAGAAAGAAAATATATGAAAGTGAAGACAATTTTGGTTTCACAGCCGGAGCCCAAAGTGGAAAATTCACCTTATTTTGATTTAGAAGAAAAGGAAAAAGTAAAAATTGACTTTATCCCCTTCATTCATGTAGAGGGAGTTGACTCAAAAGAAGTAAGGTTACAAAAAGTAGATTTATCACTATATACTGCTATTATCCTTACCAGCCGTAACTCTGTTGATCATTTCTTTAGAATAGCAGATGAGATGCGTTATAAAGTACCTGATACCCTCAAGTATTTTTGTCAAAGTGAAGCCGTAGCATATTATCTACAGAAGTACGTTGTATATCGAAAAAGAAAGATATATGTAGGAAAACGTACTTTTCAGGAGTTATCTCCTTTGATCAAGAAGTATAAAAACGAGAAGTTCTTATTACCTTCTTCAGATAAGCTAAAGCCACTAATTCCTGAAACATTAGATACTCTAAAAGTAGAATGGAAGCAAGCTGTTTTTTACAGAACTGTGGTAAGTGATCTTTCTGGTTTAAGAGATGTGTTTTATGATATTTTGGTGTTTTTCAGTCCATCTGGGATACAGTCTTTATTTGAGAATTTTCCTGATTTCAAACAAAACGATACCAGAATTGCTGTATTTGGAAACTCAACAGTTAAAGCAGCCGAGGAGCACAATCTGATTGTTAACATTCAGGCACCGACTCCAGAAACGCCATCAATGACAATGGCACTTCAAAAATACATTAAAGAAGTAAATAAGAAATAGATAGTTTTATTTATTCTCAATGCATAAAAAAAGGGATCGAATATCGATCCCTTTTTTAGTATTAAAGTAAAAAATCTTATTCAAATTGTTTAAAATTCTTTTTGAAAGAATTTACCAGTTCTCCAGCCTTAGTGTCATAAGCATCTTTATCTGCCCATGTATTTCTTGGATTCAGAATATCCGAAGGTACATCAGGACAAGTTTCTGGCATGCTAAGGTCAAAATAATTATCAGTAATATAGGCTACATCATTAAGCTTACCTTCTAAGGCAGCATTAATCATTGCCCGGGTATATTTCAGTTTCATTCGGCTTCCTGTACCATATGCTCCACCAGTCCATCCTGTATTTACCAACCATACATTAGCTCCGGTTTTTTCGATCTTACTCATTAGCATATCTCCATACTCTTTAGGATGTAATGGCATAAAAGGAGCTCCAAAGCAAGCAGAAAAGCTTGGTAATGGTTCATTAACTCCCGCTTCTGTTCCTGCAACCTTAGCAGTATACCCGCTAATAAAATGATAAGAAGCTTGCTCTTTGGTTAACTTAGAAATAGGAGGTAATACACCAAAAGCATCTGCAGTAAGGAAAAAGATATTAGTTACCGTTTTACCTCTACTAGGCACCTTGATATTTTCTATGTGATCAATCGGGTAACTTACTCTTGTGTTTTGAGTAATACTGGAGTCTGTATAATCTACAACTCCATTATCATCTATAATTATATTTTCTAATAATGCTCCTTTCTTAATAGCATTATAAATTTCCGGTTCTTTTTCTGAAGAAAGGTCTATTACTTTTGCATAGCATCCTCCTTCAAAGTTAAATACTGTATCTTCTTCTGTCCAGGCATGCTCATCATCTCCTATTAGTCTTCTTTTAGGATCTGTAGATAAAGTAGTTTTACCAGTTCCTGATAATCCAAAAAACAGAGCTGTTTTACCATCTTCTCCTTCATTAGCAGAGCAGTGCATAGGTAAACAATTACGTTCTACAGGAAGAATGAAATTTAAAGCAGAGAAAATCCCTTTCTTAATCTCACCTGTATATCCGGTTCCTCCTATTAAAGCTATCTTTTTAGAAAAATTAAGGATTGCAAAATTATGCTGTCGTGTACCATCTACTTCTGGATCTGCCATAAATCCAGGTGCATTAACGATCAACCAATCAGGATCAAAAGACTCTAATTCTTTCTTTTCCGGCCTTAAAAACATGTTATATGCAAACATATTTGACCATGGATATTCATTAAGTACCCGAATATTTAATTTATACTCTGGGTCGGCACATGCATAGCTATCACGTACAAATACTTCTTTCCCTGAAAGATAATTTGTTACTTTATCATACAATGCATCAAATGCATTTTGATCAAAAGGAATATTAATATCTCCCCACCACACTTTATCTTGTGTGATATGATCTTTAACAATAAAACGATCCATAGGGGATCGTCCAGTAAATTCTCCTGTGTTAATTGTTAATGCACCTGATTTGGTAATTTTCCCTTGACCTTTTTGCACTACTTCTTCTTGAAGATTTTCAGAAGATAACTGGTAGCGCATTGTAGCATTTTCAATACCGTAATTCTTTAACGAAAACGTTTTCGTAGTTGGATACAGTGGTTCCATATATAATATGTTGTGTTTGTTATGTACGTGCAAAATTATAAATAAAAATTACACCAACCGACAAAAAAATCACTTAATCTTTACCAGTGAAATTACTAAGAAAACCCACCCTAGTATCAATAGAAGGCCTCCCAAAGGGGTAATAAAACCAATACTTGACAGGGAAATCCCTAAAACTTCATCGATCACCAAAAGGTATATTGACCCTGAAAAAAGGGTTATTCCCCCCATGAAAAAGTAAAAAATACGCTTTCTGGTAACTTCTTGTAAAACAGACATATTCCCCAAAATAATACAAACGATAGCGTGATACATTTGATATCGTACTCCGGTGGTAAAAGAATTAATCTGTTCTGGATCTACTAATTTCTCTAATCCATGAGCTCCAAAAGCTCCTAATAACACGGCAAGTAATCCCATCACGGCACCGGTAATCAAAATTGTTTTGTTTGCTGATATTTTATCCATAATTGACTATAACTAGTATTAAATTTTAAACTTTAGACAAAAATTTTTCAAAAATATAATTAATCCGCAGCTATAGAGAACCTAATCTTTGCGGTATTTATTACATTCGTATCAAAGTTATCAAAATATCAGAAGGTATGCGAAAGATCTTAGTTATTGGTGCAGGTAAATCTACTGCGGTTCTCATTAAATATTTCCAGGATAAATCTATTTCAGAAAATCTATATATCACTATTGGTGATATTTCTATTGAAAACGCAAAAAAACTAGCTGGCGATCATTCTAATACAGAAGCAGTACTTCTGGATGTTTTTGATCAGAATTCACGAGAAAAAGCTATTCAAAATGCAGATATTGTAGTATCAATGCTTCCTGCACGGTTTCATATCGAAGTAGCTAAAGACTGCCTGCAATTTGGCAAATCTATGGTTACTGCTTCATATGTTAGCCCAGAAATGCAGGAACTTGATGCAAAAGTTCGTGAAAAAGGGCTCGTCTTTATGAATGAGATTGGCGTAGATCCTGGTATTGATCATATGAGTGCAATGCAGGTCATCGATCGAATTAGAAATCAAGGAGGTAAAATAATTATGTTTGAGTCATTTACAGGTGGCCTGGTCGCTCCCGAAAGTGATACTAACTTATGGAATTATAAATTTACCTGGAATCCTCGTAATGTTGTTATTGCCGGACAAGGTGGTGGTGCAGAATTCCTACAGGAAGGAACATATAAGTACATACCTTATCATAAATTATTTAGAAGAACAGAATTTCTCGAAGTCGAAGGTTATGGCCGTTTTGAAGCCTATGCAAATCGAAATTCTTTAAAATATCAAAGTATCTATGGATTAGATGATATCTTAACTCTATACAGAGGAACTATAAGAAGAGTAGGGTTTTCTAGAGCCTGGAATACCTTTGTACAACTAGGTATGACTGCGGATGATTACACTCTTGCGAATTCAGAAGATATGAGCTATCGTGATTTCACAAATTGTTTTCTTGCTTATTCTCCTTCGGATTCGGTAGAGTTGAAACTTCGTCATTATCTTAAGATTGATCAAGATGATATTATGTGGGACAAACTCCTGGAGCTTGATCTTTTTAATCCAGATAAAAAAGTAGGCATTCCTAATGCTACTCCTGCACAGATTCTTCAGAAAATCTTAATGGACAACTGGACCTTGGGTGAAGGAGATAAAGATATGATTGTGATGTATCATAAGTTTGGTTATGAGATTGACGGCAAACACAAACAGGTAGATGCTACTATGGTAAGTATTGGCGAAAATCAAACGTATACAGCAATGGCCAGAACTGTAGGCTTACCAGTTGCAATGGCGACATTACGTATTTTGAATAAACAAATTACTACCCCAGGAGTACAGATCCCTATTCAGGAAGAGGTGTATACTCCTATACTCAAAGAACTTGAAGAGTATGGTATCGTGTTTAAGGAAAGAGAACGTGATTATCTTGGCTATAACCCCGATGGTGTAAAAGGGTAAATTGAATTAAAGAATTATCCTTTTTTAAATTAATCTAGAATCTATTGAATTGTTATCTAATTTAATTTTTTAATAATTTCTAGTTTTACGTTTCAATTACAAACCATTAATTGTATTTTTAGTTAATAATTGTAATTTTATATCCTATGAAAGGTCAAAACAATAACTTAAAAATTGACGGCATTGACAAAGAGATTTTACGCAATCTTATGGAAGATGCCCGAAGACCTATCCTGGAAATTGCCAGAAAAATAGGAATATCTGGTGCCGCTATTCATCAAAGACTTCGTAAGCTCGAAGCTTCAGGGCTTATTACCGGATCAAAGTTTATTATCGATCCCAAAGTACTAGGATATAAAACAATGGCTTTTGTAGGTGTACATCTCGACAAAGCCGTAAGTAACCCAAAAGCAGTAAAACAATTACGAGACATCCCAGAAGTAATCGAATGTCATTACACTACAGGAAATTGGTCTATTTTTATTAAAATACTATGTAGAGACAATGAACATTTAATGGTTGTATTGAATAAAAACATTCAAGCTATAGAAGGTGTATCTCGTACAGAGACTTTTATATCATTAGATCAGCAGATTGATCGACAAATCAAGATCTAATTTTCTTTAAAATTAATAAAACAGAGACTACCCAAAGTAAACGACAAAGACACTTCGAATAGCCTCTAACTAATCATTTCATAACTAATCATTTCATAACTTATTTTTTTATCACATCAGGATTAGCAACCGCAGAACATATTTTCTTTCGGTAGGTAACACGTATTGACATTCTATACGGGCCATAAACAGTCACCATAAACCCACCTATTCTTTCATAGTTTGTAATTAGATAAGACGAATTTGGTCTAGCATACATTGCCGCATCTTTCCAGGCATCCAATCTACCAGTCATTGCACTAGCTGGATAACAACAATTATTTAAATCTATTTTTATTACCCGTGTTTGTGTGATATTAGACCACCAATTACAATTTGAGGGAAGTGATTCTCTACGGCAATTATTTAGCATATCTACCATTAGATATTGGTTAGGCATATCCCTGCCATTCCCTGATGTAAAATCACACCCATCATTGGTTAAATTATCAGAGCAAGAAGCTCTACCCACATAACACACACCAGCTTCTTCTCCTTGTTCTAGCCCTTTTGTAGTAATCTCTTCTGCATTTTCTTCTAATTTCTCGATTTTCAATTCTTCTTCTTGTTCACAAGACGTTATTAAAAATGCTCCAATACATACACATACAATCAAAAAAGAATACTTTACTTTGTTTAGTGTTTTACGTTTTTCCATAATACTGTAAGTTTTAAGTGTCTACTCTTTTAAAAAGGATTTTCGACTCACTCCTTAAATTGATGATTTACAGTATAGTGTCATATCTTAAAATCTATTACCCAAAAAATAATTTCCTTTTTTCAAAACGTATTCTAAATTCTTTAAGCAAATAAAAAGCTGTTCACATTTTACCGTAAACAGCTTTTTATCAAAACTCTTCATTCCTTCATAAGAAAAGGAACACCATTATTTTATTTAATCCCTTCTACCCATAAAGATAGAGATAAAGTACAGTAAGGTTGCCAAAGAACCTAAAGCAGCTACTACATAAGTACGAGCAGCCCATTTCAATGCATCTTTTGCCCCTGCATGCTCCTGGGTAGTAAGCATATTATTATTTTCTAACCATGCTAATGCTCTATTACTAGCATCATACTCTACAGGAAGTGTAATAAATGCAAATAACGTAGTTACTCCGAATAATATAATCCCAACCAGGAAAATAGTATTTCCAAAGATCATTCCAGATGCTGAAAGAATAAGCCCTCCCATAATCACAAAATTAGAGAGTTTACTTGCAACTCCTACAGCAGGTACTATCTTTGATCGCATTGTTAACCAACTATATGATGTGGCATGTTGCACAGCATGACCACATTCATGAGCAGCAACTGCCGCTGCCGCTGCATTACGTTGACTATACACTCCTTCACTCAAATTTACTGTCTTATTTAACGGATTATAATGATCCGTAAGCATTCCTGCTGTAGAGACCACCTGCACATCACGAATCCCGTTATCCTGTAGCATTTTCGTAGCAATTTCTGCACCACTCATGCCATTTTGCAAACTGATATTAGAATATTTCTTGAATTTACTTTTGAGTTTATTGCTTACATAGGTACTCACCAAAAATATGACTCCCGCAATAATATAATATCCCATCATAACTATTCACTTTTTTTATTGTAATTAAACTTGG
Organism: Aquimarina macrocephali JAMB N27; assembly: GCF_000520995.1. Classification (GTDB taxonomy): domain Bacteria; phylum Bacteroidota; class Bacteroidia; order Flavobacteriales; family Flavobacteriaceae; genus Aquimarina; species Aquimarina macrocephali. The sequence continues at coordinate 191,896 of NZ_JACA01000001.1, forward strand.
TATATAAAATACAAAAACCTCGCCATAATAACGAGGTTTTTGATTAAATAAACTTGAGTTAGCCAATAAATCGAGTTTAATTCAAATATGCATTTACATCTTTTAAAGGAAGATTAAAAGCTTCGGATATCGCAGGATATACAACATCACCGTTAATCACGTTTAGTCCTTTTTTAAGTGGTATATTTTCATTACAAGCTTTTTTCCAGCCTTTATTTGCCAATTGTACTGCATATGGCAAAGTGACATTAGTTAATGCCAAAGTTGACGTATATGGTACTGCACCTGGCATATTTGCAACAGAATAATGTACAACATCATCAATAATATATACTGGATCCTGGTGCGTTGTTGGTTTTGTTGTTTCAAAACAACCTCCCTGATCTACTGCTACATCTACTACCACAGTTCCTGGGCGCATCTCTTTAAGCATATCACGAGTGATCAATTTTGGTGCTTTTGCACCTGGTATTAATACTCCTCCGATAATTAAATCAGAATCTTTTATATGCTTACGAATATTATACTCGTTAGAATATTCTGTCTTAACATTTGCAGCCATTACATCATCTAAGTAGCGTAATCTCTTCATACTAATATCCAAAATCGTTACATCAGCTCCCATTCCTGCAGCCATCTTAGCAGCTTGAGTTCCTACTACACCTCCACCAAGTACTAATACTTTTGCTGGTGGAACACCAGGAACACCACCAAGAAGAACTCCTCTTCCTTTTAATGGTTTTTCTAAAAACTTAGCTCCTTGTTGGATAGACATACGTCCTGCTACTTCACTCATCGGAGTTAATAATGGAAGACTTCGATCTGGATCTTCAACAGTTTCATAAGAAACACAAACCGAACCGCTTTCAATCATTGCATTAGTTAATGCTTCTCCCGATGCAAAATGAAAGTATGTAAACACCAATTGATCCTTTTTGATCAATTTATATTCTGGCTCAATAGGTTCCTTGACCTTAATAATCATTTCAGCAGTACTATATACCTCTTCTATAGTAGGCAAAATTTTAGCACCTGCTTTGATATATTCTTCATCTTCAAAACCACTTTGAAGACCAGCATTCTGCTGTATGAAAACAGTATGACCATGTCTAACAAGCTCCATAGTCCCGGCAGGAGTTACACCTACTCTGTTCTCGTTATTTTTGATTTCTTTGGGAACACCAATTACCATATCTCTAATTTTTGTGCCGAAAATATATGTTTTTCGCAAAATACACAATTAAAAAACTTCAAAAAATACAATCTTAACAATTTTGAAGAATCTTTGATTTTTCCTAAAAAAATTAGTTTTTCAACAGTATATTTCGTTTTTATTGAAATTTTTTCGATAGAAATCAAAAATCACTTACAGATTGATATTTTCTGTTTTTATATCACTAATTATTTTTTGATTAAAAAATAAAAAAAACAATAAATTAACATCAAATAATGGTAAAACCATCACACAAAGTGAGGTTGACGGTCCTACTTTTACCCTTAAACATCTCAATGAAGTAATACATTAAAAATCAATATACTACCCAACCACATTTACAATTTTACCAGGTACTACGATTATCTTTTTAGGTTCTCGACCAGCAAGTTGTTCTTGTGTCTTTTCATGCGCCATAACTGCTTCTTCGATCTCATCTTTGCTTAGGTCTAACGATAACTCCATCGTAAAACGCATTTTGCCATTAAACGAAATCGGATATTGCTTGGTACTTTCTACCAGATGTTTCTCTTCGAAAACAGGAAATGCTGCTGTCGATATAGATTCTTTATGTCCTAATTTGTACCATAACTCTTCTGCGATGTGAGGAGCATAAGGAGAAATTAATACGATCAAGGATTCTAAAATCGCTCTCGAAGTACATTTTTGAGCTGTCAATTCATTTACCGCAATCATAAAGGTACTTACCGATGTATTAAACGAGAAATTCTCGATATCTTCTTCTACCTTTTTGATAGTTTTATGCAATGTTTTTAAATCGTCTTTGGTAGGTTCGGCATCGGTTACACCAAATGTCTCGCCATCATGATATAATTTCCATAATTTTTTAAGGAAAGAATGTACTCCTGTAATCCCAGCAGTATTCCAAGGTTTTGCTTGTTCTAGTGGCCCGAGGAACATCTCATACAAACGTAAACTATCTGCTCCATACTGCTCGCAAATACCATCTGGATTCACCACATTAAACCATCGTTTCGACATTTTTTCTACTTCTCTACCTACGATGTATTTTCCATCTTCAAGTTCAAAATCAGCATCATTAAATTGTGGTTGCCATTTTCTTAAAGCATCCACATTTAGTTCATCCGAATTATTGATCAAACTTACATCCACACGAAGTTCTTCTGTTTCATATTGATCTTTTAATCCTTTAGAAACATACGTATTAGAACCGCTAATCCTATACACAATAGCACTAGTTCCTAAAATCATCCCTTGGTTGATTAGTTTTTTAAATGGCTCATCAACGGTAAGGTATGCTCTGTCTTTTAAGAATTTTGTCCAGAAACGAGAATATAATAAGTGACCGGTTGCATGTTCGTTCCCTCCGATATACAAGTCCACGTTTTCCCAGTACTGCATCGCTTCCGCGGAAGCGAATTCAGAATCATTACCAGCATCCATATATCGAAACGGATACCACGAGCTCCCTGCCCATCCCGGCATGGTATTTAATTCTAAAGGAAAGACGCTAGTGTGATTTATTAGGTCATTAGAAACCACCTCATTTTTCTCGGCGTCCCATGCCCAAACATCGGCACGGCCTAATGGCGGCTCACCGGTTTCTGTAGGTAGATATTTTTCTACTTCGGGTAGTGCTAACGGTAAATGTGCTACATCGATCATCTGTGGCATCCCATCTACATAATATACCGGAAACGGTTCTCCCCAATATCGTTGACGGCTAAATACCGCATCGCGTAATCTATAATTGGTTTTACCTTGCCCCTGACCTAGTTTTTCTAACTCATAAATAGCAGTCTTGGTTGCTTTTTTATAGTTTAAACCATTAAGGAAATCAGAATTTCCAATTATGGTTTTTTCTTTATCGGCAAAAGCTTCTTCAGAAATATCTACTCCTTCAAAAATATTAGTGATAGGTATATTAAAATGTTTTGCAAAATCGTAATCACGTTGATCCCCACATGGCACTGCCATTACAGCTCCGGTACCATACCCTGCTAATACATAATCTCCGATCCAGACAGGTACTGGTTCTTTGGTAAATGGGTGCTCTGCATATGCCCCTGTAAATACTCCACTAATGGTTTTTACATCTGCCATACGCTCACGTTCGCTACGTTTGGCTGTTGCTTCAATATAGGCTTCTACATCAGCTTTCTGTTCGGGAGTTGTTATCTTAGCAACCAATTCATGTTCTGGAGCTAATGTCATAAACGTAGCGCCAAAAATAGTATCAGGACGTGTGGTAAACACTTCGATTACTTCATCGTGTTGTTTTATAGTAAACATAACGCTGGCACCAACAGATTTCCCGATCCAGTTACGTTGTGATTCTTTTAGAGAATCTGTCCAATCGATTGTTTCTAATCCTTGTAGTAATCGTTCTGCATAGGCAGAAATACGCATACTCCACTGTGTCATTTTTTTACGAATCACAGGATATCCTCCTCGCTCAGAAACTCCGTTTACAATCTCATCATTTGCCAATACTGTTCCCAATTGCGGACACCAGTTTACTTCGGTCTCTGCCAAATAGGTCAATCTGTATTTTAATAGTACTTCTTGCTTTTCTTTTGAAGAAAAATTATTCCAATCCCCGGCAGTGAATGGTGTTATATTTTCATCACAAACCGCATTTACTTTTACATTTCCTTCTGATGTAAAAACAGTTTCCAGATCATCAATCGCTCTTGCTTTATCAGCATCTTTATCGTACCACGAATTAAAAAGCTCTATAAAGATCCACTGTGTCCATTTATAAAAATTAGGATCACTGGTTTTTACTTCGCGACTCCAATCAAAAGAGAATCCGATTTTATCTAATTGCTCACGATAGCGAGCTATATTTTCTTTGGTTGTTAGAGCTGGATGCTGCCCCGTCTGGATCGCATACTGCTCTGCTGGTAATCCAAAAGAATCATATCCTTGCGGGTGTAATACATTAAATCCTTTATGACGTTTATAGCGTGCATAGATATCACTGGCAATATACCCCAACGGGTGTCCAACGTGTAATCCTGCACCTGATGGATATGGAAACATATCCAATACATAATATTTAGGTTTATCACTGTTGTTTTCAGCTTTAAAAGTGCTTTTTTCTGCCCAATATTTTTGCCATCTGGCTTCAATAATATTAAAATCGTAGCTCATTACGTTTATTTCTGTATTACCATTTTTATGAGAAGTGCAAAAATATGGTATATACTAATATTATTGTGTCTAATTTGAAGAAATGTAATAATATTAGAAGTCTTTTATCGATTTTATAAAGTTCTGGCTCTAGTCTCCATCGGTAACAAACAACTATATATAAAGGTATTTGCAGGCGTTAGAACTCCTAGTTTTACGCCTTCTTTTACAATAAAACCGTTAAAATTATCTAATTCTGAAGGTCTGCCTTCCATAATATCACGTTGCATAGAAGCTGTAGAATTGTAGGGTTGTTTACTGATAAAAACCAGAATTCGACGTACAATATCCTCTGGTAATGAAACTCCTTTAGCAATACCTACCTTATAAATTTCGGTAGCTGTTTGTTCTAAAATACGATAGGTCTCTGGGTTTTCATATACTTCTCCTATAGTAGCCCGGGTAAGTGCACCAATACCACTAACTGTAGTAATAAACATAAATTTGCTCCAGATATCAACATCTATATCTTCAGAAATTACATTGTTAAAGCCTGCTCTGTCAAACACTTCTTTTACTACCTCTAGACGATCTGTTTTACTTTTGTCTAATTCGCCAAAAACAACTTCGGGTTGATGACCAAAATGAGAAATAACACCTGGACTTTCTATCTTACTATAGATTTTGCATAACCCTCCCAAAACATGCTTTGTATCTAATACAGAACCTACTTTTTCTGCATTATCTGCTCCATTTTGTAATGGAATAACAATAGTATCTTCTTTTAAAACAGGATGAATAGATTTTGCTGCCTCTGCAACCTGCCAGGATTTTGTACAGATCAGTACTACATCTGCTTTTTGTACAGTATCAATCTGATTCGTTGCATAAAATGGGTGAGTCACAAAATCCCCATTGATACTTTTAACTTGTAATCCATTCTTTTTAATAGCTTCAAGATGTTTTCCTCTGGCTATCAAAGTTACTTTCTGACCAGAATTGGCAATTTTTCCTCCAAAATATCCACCAACTCCTCCAACTCCTATAATAACTATATGCATATTAGATTTTTCTTTTTAATATGATTTATGGATCAACATATATGCTCAAATTTAATAAATTCTTGAAGTTTCTTAGTCTTTTGGATCAAAACAAAAAAGGAAGTGTCTTTTACAATAACACTCCCTTTCTTGAAATAACTAGTTAAAGCAGTATCTTATTTTTTTATAACATATGATGAATAATCAACATATACTACAATCCCATCATTAGCTTTAGATCTGGCTCCATTCCAGGTTCTTTGGTTAAAGGATGTACCTATGGTATAATTTGAAACATGTGGATTGTGTCTTTTGTAATCTACCCATTTCTTTGATGTAGTATCATATTGATACGTAATATATCTTCTCCCTCCTGATGCTGTATCGCTCCATGGAGAACAACTGGCATCACATTCTCCTATTTCTGAGACAACTCTAAAACGTTGATTGCTTCCTGTTTTTACTTTAAAATCGATCACTTTCCCTTTTCCTATTTCTTTTTTTCTATTCTCTCCTTTTATCGGGTAATAATCACGTATCCTATGTTCTATCCCATAACCCCAATATATTTTTTCACCTACTCGATACCAATTGCGATTTTCTACATCATATTTCTGCACATATAATCTTCCAAAAAGCTCGGCTCCACTAGTATTATGATCACTACCTTCATGTACAGCAGCATCGAGAGGGTCTATTCTAATCGTCTCATAATTTACAAGATCACATGTTCTAACTTTATATTTTATGTTTTGAATTACTTTAAAAGGCCTATTACCTTTAACATAATTAACTTTGTATGAAATCGGATATCCTGGGTTTTGACGCGACACATTTGCTCCTTTTTTCAAAAATTCTACAACTTTTTCTAAGTTATTAGCTAAACCAGACAATGAGGATGCAATACCATCTGCAGGATCTCCTCCTAGTTGTCTAACCTTTACAGTGGCATTTCTAAAAATATTCTTGTGACGAACAGCCAGACTAGCATTACCATCACTAATTCCACCATTATAAGCAAATTTCAAAGCAGCTTCTACATCTGATGCTCTTTCTGTAGACTCATATATCATAGTATATAACCGCCCATACGTGACTGATTCTATAAAAGAAGATGGGTTTGCCTGATCCGCACTAACCTCTTTAAAATCGGTTACATACGGATCAAGCCTTTCTGGGACAACACTATTACTTAACCAGCCATATTGGCCGATTATGTTCTCTTTTGGGGAAACAGAAGTAGTAAAAAAACGTTGCTGAAGCGTAACGGCAAATCTGGTTTTTTGTTCTTTAAAGTTAATTCCTAACTTTCCAGATATATCGACGCTTGGCCCTGAATACCCAGCACTTAAAGCAACTTGCAATTGTTGTTCGTTATGTATTCTTTCTATAGATATTTGAAAACTTGCAGGAAATTTTGCACCACTATCATAGTAACTATTCAAAATAGCATTTAGATTATCCTGCACTTTTCCTGGTGTTGGAGCTTGGATCGTTTTATGTGTTGAAGTAGGTGTTCCTGACAACACATTTATTCTTACTTCTATAGGATTTCGATCTTCTCCATAAATAGGAATTGACACAGGCGCTCCTTCTTGTATAGATCTAGAAGCTAATAAATTACCCGGCCAAAGCAAAGAACTATTAGGATCTAATAGAAAAAAATCAGAATCGGTTTGATTAAAAGAAATATTTTTTGTCATACAGTTTTCTTCTTCTAATGTTTTTGCATTAGAATCTGTACTGTATTGTTCTGTTATAACCAAATTACTAATACCATCAGGAATGTCTTCATTTAGATATTGTTCTCTTGCCTCAAGATTTGAGGTTGTTGTATCATTGGTAAGATCATCATTTTGACAGGATATTAGTGTTCCTAAAAAAACCCCTGTAAAAGCAATAGCTCTATACCTTAATAATAAACTAGGTTTGTTTGTTTTCATAATTGATTGTGTTTTTGTTAATAATTAGGTTTTACGTTAATAAATTTTGGTTTTTATTGAGTCAAACCTAATTATTAACCAATGGAGAACAAAAAAAAGCAAGGGGACAAAAGGGGGACTCATCATGATAATCAGCAAACTATAAAAGATGCAGAACCTTAATTGTTGTTTATACACTATAGCTAATACAATTGACAGTAAAACAAGGAAAATCCCGTTGTAGAACGGGATTTTCCTTGTTTTACTGATGCTATTAGTAGAATTATTTATGGGTTTACGTACTAAAAATTAGTTTTAATAATTAATTTATTTCTATCAGCTGTGGCAAAGTCCATCATGATGGATCCATAACGACCAGAAGTATTGTTCCTAAAATAATTACTTATTTTAGGATTGATAAAATTAGAAATCTCGGATATTCTAGGTATGCCAAACCAGCCTGGTTTATAACCACTAGCAAAATTAATGTACATCGTATTACTATTTCCGTTTTTGGCAGCTCTCAATAAGCTAGTTACACTATTCCATTTATTATTCTTGTCAGAAATTTTGTATTTATCTTGTATCTGTAAAGTTGCATTTGCATTATTTATAGTAAAGGTGGTGTTATCTTTCCAATTGGTAGCATTTATACCTTTGGGTGTACTACTTCTTTTATTAAATCTTCTTAATAGTACAATTTTTCCTCTTACGTTATTCAATCTAGGAATATTTTCTCCCAAATACCACTTGCTACGATTTTGGTTAATATAACTGTCTAAAGTAGCCTCAAAAGAACGGCTATTACCAGATGAGTCATGCTCTTCTTTTACCGACATGATAATAGTTTCGGTAGGATTTTTGTTTAAAAAGTCAAAACAATAGTTTAACACATTATTAAAATTAAGTTTTTGATATACCGATCCATGGTGTATCGTGAAACCATCTTTAAAATGTCTACATCTGATGTCCAAAAAGCGAGTACCACTATTTAACTGTTGTCCAATGGTTAAATTTTGGTTTTTTGCAGTGCCCGGAAGAATAGGGTGATCATATCTTGCTCCAGAATTATGTGTTCCAGGGATACTCAATGCAGAAAGGCTTACATTTTTATTAATTGCCCCCATCCAATTAGACAAGGAATACCTAGGCACAGTTTTTTTAATGTTGCTAGCACCTAATGTGGTTTGAGAAACAGTAGGTCCAAAATTATCATCCTTTTCGCAAGATTGGAAAAATAAAATTACCGTCACAGCTAAAATAAATTTAGCAATACAATTGATTTTCATAATTATAAATTTTTGGTTTTTATTAGAAAGTTAGGTTCGTTGTCTTTCAAACTTAATTACTGATTCTTGAAGAATAAAAAAAAACAAGGGGACAAAAGGTAGACAGCCCTAGAGTATTAATAAAACATGGGAAGTACAGCCTTTTAATTCTTATTTTTGATACTTAACATTTTGGTATAATACTACTTTTAAAATCAGAATAAAGACCTATACTATATTTTACTTAGGTTATCATGATCATAAACTTAAAAAATAATTACGTCTAAGAATACGTTAATTGGTAAACTGAAGTTGATAAAATTGATAATAAAGTAAAAACAGATCCCGTTCTGTAATGGGGGTAATTCGAGTAATTTATTCTAAAATGAGGTGCGTTTTAGAATAAAAAGTCTCATTAACTTTATTATTTTTACACACAAATCAATTTATTTATGAGCTCATCTTTTGAAAAATATCAAAAACGACGACTAATCTCTTCTTATTTTTCTGTTGTTATTAGTATTTCTTTGGTATTATTTTTATTGGGCTTATTAGGCTTATTGGTATTAAATACTAAAAAAGTAGCAGATCATTTTAAAGAAAAAATTGCACTTACAATTTACTTAAAGGATACCGCCAAAGATGTTGAAATCAAGCAACTGGAAAAAACTCTGGCTCTGGCAGAATATACTAAATCAACTACTTTTATTTCTAAGGATGAAGCTGCCGAAGAGCATAGCAAGGACATAGGAGAGAATTTCATGGATTTTCTAGGATATAATCCGCTTCAAAATTCTATTGATGTTTATTTAAAAGCTGATTTTGTCGATCAGGCAAAAATTGAAGAAATAAATGCTTCTATCATCAAAAAAGATTTTGTGGATGAAGTAATCTACGACAAACCTTTGATCTCATTATTAAATGATAATATAAAACGCATTAGTTTTTGGGTACTTCTCATTAGTGGTATTTTTACTTTTATTGCTGTATTACTTATTAATAGTTCTATACGTTTATCGGTATACTCTAAAAGATTTATTATTAAGACTATGCAAATGGTAGGTGCTACAAAGAAATTTATTCGCAAGCCTTTTGTATGGAAAAGTGTACGACTAGGAATGATAGGAGCAATTGTAGCTTTAATCGGAGTTGGGATTGTATTGTATTATCTTAATAAGACATTCCCAGAACTGGCATTGCTTGATGATGAAATCTTACTTATTATTTTATTTGCCGGTATTTTTGGAATTGGTGTGCTCATCACCTGGATCAGTACATTCTTTGCTACACAACGGTTCTTGAATCTAAGAACTGATGAATTATATTATTAGTCTGTTTTAATAGTATCTCTATAAAAAGACTAATATAACCCGTTATGCATTTGAGCTTTTTTAATTTCTAAATGCACAACGGATTAATATAGTCCAGAAACAAGGGTTCTTATTAAGGATATCATTAACTGTACTGTTTACAGCAAGGATAATCATTGTGTTTGTTTTCTCAAAAAATAAATCAGGCCCTTAAAATAAGGGCCTGATTACATTATAAAGATTATAGTGATACTATTCTTTTTCTGATCTTATTTTTTTACTAATCGTTTAGTGACGGTTTTTCCATCCATAACAAAATTGATCAAATACATTCCCGGAGATAAATCATTTACCTCTAAAGTATTACCATTTATTTTTCCTTGATGTATTGTTCTACCTGTCATACTATATACTTTATAAACAGTATTAGCGTTATGGCCTACAATATTAATTTTATTTTGATCACCTGATAACAAGTTAGGGTATATCTCTAATTGTTGGCTTATTTTACTTACTGCTATAGAATTATCATTTGAGAACGCAGAGGATAATGGTCTTGCAAATACCTGAACCCAAAGATTAGCCACTCTAGCCATTCCTATCTCCGTATAATTAGCACTTAAGATATTTCCTCTATGCCCAGAACTATTCATCCACGTATTGTGTACTTCCTGAACAGTACGCTGTCCATTTGCTATGTTTTCTGCTACTCTACTCCATGAGTATCCTTGATCTTGAACTCTATTACTCACACTTGACCCATTAGAACCTGTATGTGAGAAAAAGTTGTTATTTTTCATATCATTTGCATGAAACTCTGCCGCTGCAACTAGTTTAGCATTCATTTTTAATGGTTGCTTACCATCTGCCGCTCTAGCTTCGTTTACCAATTTTAGAAGATCTAACATTTCTTTAGAAAATCCACCATCAGTTCCTTTTAGCGTAGTGATACTTATTTTATTAGAAAACTCTGATAAATCTCCCTGAACATTTTTTGCTCTTACCGAAAGGCTATACAATGTCTCTGGTGTTAATCCATCCAGAGTAACTGTTTTACTTCCTTTTACACTTTTTACAACTTCATTACCATTATATATGTCAAAAGTGGTAAGGTTTGTTACTTCTCCTTGAGTCTCCCAGGAAAGACGTACTGAATTACTTGTAATATCTGATCCTACTAAATTTAATGGAGTTGGTGGTGGCGAAGCTTTACCAATAGTAAATGATTTGGATTCTGAAGAAGTGAATGAGCTTCCCGAAACAAGTGCTGTCCCGTTTAATGATACTGTATACGATCCTTGCCCATAAGAACAACAAAGCCCATCACCATATGAATCACTAATAATAAATGTATAAATCCCATCTTCTAGGCATACATTTTCTGAAACATCTGGAGCAGAGTTTTGATAACCACTTCCTGATACTACAACTTGTCCATTTTCTCTTTCTATTTTCCAACTGATATCTGAAGCATACCGATCAAAAACGATAGCAACAACAACTTCTGTACAACTAACAGTCGCACTAGTTGTAAAATTATTTCTATTGCTGATTTCTGAAACATTTCCAGTTTCATCATAAATTGCTTTATTCTCAGAATTTCCGAAAATACCAGATATAGGACTATCAGCATGTTTAGCATGGATAATTGATGTCCAAATAAATACGAATAAAATGATTTTTTTCATGGTTTTAAATTTTTTGTGTAATTATTATTTTTGTTTTGGTTAAGGGACTAAAACTTAAAACACGGTTTCCTATTGCTCATATAATTGTTAAAGTTTATATAATTATTCTTGAAAAAACATAGTTTTGGGTTCTATAAAAAACATCTCATCATAATCGTTTTTATGCATAATAGTTAAAAAGGTAAGATGCGTTACTTTGAAAAAAAATAACACTTAATATTAAATCAAAAACATAATAATATTTCTGTAATGGGTAAAATCGCTAAAATATATCTTTCGATCATTTTTGTACTTTTTGTTGGCTTTATGATAGCAGTGATACAAACATTTCGACCTGTACGCAACGTGCAGCCAGAGGATGTTATGAAAATCGAAGGAATTGTAACCGACATACAGGAAGGACCGGGATTTGATATCGTGATTATCCTTAAGAATGATGAGCATCACTACTATATCAATCGTGGATTGCAATATCAACTAACAGTAGAACAATTGCGCTCTGATATTCTTAATAAAAAAGTTACTTTGTATGGTATAGAAAGATGGACTATATTTACCCGTGATAAAAATATGGGACATATATCAAAATTAATGATTGATAATAATGTGATATTTAACGAAATTGATAACGATGAGCATGAAAAAACAATCCAATAAAAATACGCCTCCAAAACCTGATTTTGTTTTTGGAAAGAAAAACTATATCGTTATGGCCATAGGAATAGCAGTAATTGCTCTTGGCTTTATTCTCATGGCAGGAGGAGGAAGTGATGATCCTAATGTTTTTAATCCTGATATCTATAATTTTAGAAGGATTCGATTAGCACCAACTATTGTTTTAATTGGTTTTGGTATCGAAGTATATGCTATTCTTCTAAATCCTGAGAAGAAGAAAAAACAGTAATTTGACATTTTATTTTCCGGTAGTTATATCTTTGCGTCAAATTTAAGAAATCCCAAAATTTTCTATGGAAATCATTGATGCAATTATTCTAGGTATAATACAAGGGCTTACCGAATTCTTACCTGTTTCTTCTAGTGGTCATCTCGAACTTGGCAAAGCTATTTTAGGCGATCAAAGTGTTCCAGAAGAATCTTTACTTTTTACCGTAGTGCTACATTTTGCAACAGCACTTAGTACCATGGTAGTCTTTAGAAAAGATATATTAGAGATTATAAAAGGAGTATTGAAATTCAAAAAAAACCAAGAAACCCTCTTTTCTTTTAAAATCATCATTTCTATGATTCCTGCTGTTTTAGTAGGTTTATTTTTTGAGGAGCAATTAGAAAAACTTTTTGGAGGTAATATTATGTTTGTTGGCTTTATGCTACTTATTACAGCTGCACTATTATGGTTTGCGGATAAAGCTAAAAGCACTCGAAAATCAGTAAGTAATTCAAATGCATTTGTAATTGGTATTGCACAGGCAATTGCAATGCTTCCTGGGATTTCAAGAAGTGGTGCAACAATATCTACATCGGTATTGTTAGGAAATGACAAAACCAAAGCCGCTCGTTTTTCTTTCTTAATGGTTGTTCCGTTGATTATAGGGAAAATTGCTAAAGATATACTTGGTGGCGACCTTACTTTTTCATCAGAAAACAGTATCCCATTAGCCCTTGGCTTTCTGGCTGCATTTGTCTCAGGGCTTTTTGCATGTACATGGATGATTTCCTTGGTAAAAAAGAGTAAGTTAACTTATTTTGCCGTATATTGTATTCTTGTTGGCTTATTAGCCATCAGTTTTGGTTTTATTAAATAGCCCCCATCTATAATGCTAACCGAACAAAATTATAAAGACGGTCAAATCCTTTTGATCGATAAACCGCTGCAATGGACATCTTTCCAAGTTGTAAATAAACTTCGTTGGCTTATCCGGAAGAATTTTGGTATCAAAAAAATTAAGGTAGGTCATGCAGGAACACTTGATCCTCTTGCAACAGGGTTATTACTTATCTGCACAGGAAAATTTACTAAGCGTATACAGGAATTTCAGGGACAAGCCAAAGAATATACTGGAACAATATTGCTTGGAGCAACAACACCCTCTTATGATCTGGAAACCGAGATTGATAAGACCTTTCCTATAGACCATATTTCTGAAAAAACTATACACGAAACAACATCTCTTTTTATTGGAGAAATAGATCAGTATCCTCCTATTTTTTCGGCTTTAAAAAAAGACGGTAAACGATTATATGAATATGCCCGTGAAGGAGAAACTGTAGAAATTAGCTCTCGAAAAATTACTATAAATGAATTCGAAATCACCAAAATCAAATTACCAGAAGTAGATTTTAGAGTTGTATGCAGCAAAGGGACATATATTAGATCACTAGCACATGATTTTGGAAAAGCATTAAATAGTGGGGCTCACTTAACTGTTTTAAGAAGGACTAAAATAGGATCATTTTCTGTTGAAGATGCTACTACAATTGAATCTTTTGAAAACCAGTTATGCCCAAAAATTGAAACTACATAAAATATTGTAGAATAAAAGTAGTTATAGATACCTATGGAATTTGTAGAAAAACATAAAGCTCTGATTATCACATCAATGTTGATGGGGATCGTTGTTCTAAGCCTTTACAATATCAATATGATAAACAAGCAAAAAGAACAATCTGAAATCCTAATGGAAATCCCTGAAGAGTTTCTTGCCGAAGAAGAACAACCTGAAGAAGAATTAATCGCTCAGGAAGATCGACAATTAATTGCTGCCAAAAGAACACATTCGGCCTTTAACGAAGATTTTGAAGACCCTGAAGAGTTTGAACAACGAATGAAATCATTGACAGAAACCGAAGCTGCTTCCGAAGAAAGTGAAGAAGCTGCACCTACAGAAGGTGAGGTTCCTATTGATGAAGAAGAGAAAAATGAAAAGGAAAAAAAGGAAAAACTAGAACCAGAAGGTAAAGAAACTAACAATAGAAATAGCTCTCTTACTTATAGCTTAAAAAACAGAAAATCTATAGATCTACCTAATCCTGTATACACATGTAATGGAAGCGGTAAAGTAGTTGTAAAAATCGAAGTCAATAAAAATGGATATGTAGTTAATACCAAAGTTGACAAGAGAAATTCTACTACCCGAAACGAATGTCTTTTTGACAATGCAATGGATTATGCCAGAAAGGCTTTATTCTCTCGTTCTGACATAGAAGAACAAGAAGGCACTATTACATATTACTTTAATTATGGATCTTAAACTACAGTAGTTTTAATACATCTTCGGCAATATTTGTACCTTTATCCTTGTTATACCAAACTTGTAAATCTTGCTTAAATTCTGAATCTAAGCTACCGTGCTGTTCTTTATAATCATTTACCATTTGTGTCGCTACAGAAGGTCTTGGGCCCCATGAATTTAGCACCTCTTTGCTTTGATTATCATATGCAATTAATTTAGGTATTGATTTTCCTCCGTTGGTCAAAAAATTATTCATCAACTCATCGTGATCATCCCTAGAGATGATTTTTAAATCTATCCCCTCATTTAATTCTGCAAGTTTATTCAATACAGGTAATACATGTGCAGCATCCCCACACCATCCTTCTGTTAATACTACCCAGGTTACATCTAGATTGGCATTAGAAAATGAAGCGGTAATTGATTCGTCTATTTTCAAGGTCTTATCCCATCGTTTCATTCTACGGTCATTAAGCATACTATAATTTGTTAATGCTTCAGATTGTTCATGACCAGTAGATTTATCTTCGGTTAACAAGTCACTAATCAGATTCTTATATTCCTGGTATGTGTATGAATTATCAATTCCTTTAGTTATTAATTCGGGTATTGTCATAGTAGTAGGTTGTTCCATAATTATAGCTTTCAAAAATAGGTAAAACAATATATTTACTGTCTAAAATGTCTAGCTTTTAATATCAAGCTTATGAGCATTTTAATTTATTATTACATTATCTGGCAATGTCTAAAAAATCATCTTTTTATATCAAAACCTTATAATTGTCAATTCTTAAAGGTTTCTTATACATAGGACGATAGTTATCCTTAAAACTTACAGATATTATATATACCCTGTAAACAGTGGGTTTATTTTTACTGTTAATAGTGTACTCTACGTGTGATTAGATTTCAATCTTTGTATTCAATTTCTAATAAATCTTTAACATAAAGGCAAAAAAATATGGTTTTGAAGCTAACAGTCAGGAATTTAAATAATAACTTTACAAGAGGGACATTATACACTTTACACACTACAGACTTATAGCATCATTTCAAGGGGTTTTCGATAGAAAATTTTAAATACATGAAAAAATTATTTACTATAACTATACTATTAATAGGGTATATGACTGCTATTGGTCAGGAAAATAAAATTTACAACTCATTACAAGAGGCATTGATCAATAAAGATCATGTGTACAAGTTAGATCTTAGTTATACCAAGCTCACAAAACTACCTGAGTCTGTAATACAATTAAAACAGCTACACTACCTCAACCTAGAAGGGAATGAAATAAGCAAATTACCAGAAACTATTTCAAATCTAAAAAAACTAAGAACGCTTAACATAAAAAAGAACAAACTTGTCGACCTACCCTTATCTCTTGGTGATTTACAAAATATAGAGGTTTTACTTTTATCTGAGAACCTGATTCTCACACTACCCGAATCTATTGGAAATTTAAAAAAACTAGGATGGTTATTTCTAAAAAACAACCAGATCAAGGTCTTACCCGAATCCTTTGGTAATCTTACAAATCTAAAAAAATTAGATCTGAGACAGAATCAGCTTATCGAGTTATCTAATACTTTTGGTAACCTTGCCAGCTTACAAGAACTTCTTATAGAAGGAAATCGACTTTCTGAATTGCCTCTGACATTTGGAAATCTAAAAAACATAGAAGCATTAAATCTATCAGATAATCAAATTGATGAATTGCCAGAATCTTTCGGAAATCTAAACAATCTGGAGTGGTTGATTTGTAAAGAAAATAAATTGGATCGAATTCCTGAAACATTTGGAAATCTTTCGAAATTAAAACTTCTGTATTTAAATGCTAATAAAATCAGTGAATTACCAAAAACCATTGAAAATCTAACCAACTTAAAAGATCTTAATTTATCAGGCAATAGGCTTTCTAAAACTAAAAAAGAAGCAAGTAAGCAACTATTGCCAAATTGTGAAATTAATTTTGAAAACAGTTACTACTCCTTGAAGAAGGCCTTAGAAAACAAGAAAAATGTTGATATCCTGTACCTTTCAGATAGCGAACTAACAGAGTTACCAGAATCGATAGGAGAGCTTAAAAATTTGCAAAAATTATATCTAATAAGTAATCAACTTAAGAAATTACCAAAATCCTTTGAGAAACTAAAAAAACTGGAAACTCTTTCTTTATCCTATAATAGTATTGCAAGTTTACCAGAGTCCCTATACAAGCTTAAAAACTTAAAACAACTCTATTTGGACAGCAATAATCTCACTTCTTTACCAGGATCTATAAAAGATTTAAAAAAATTAAAAATTATTCATCTATCTGGTAATAATTTATCTGATCTAGAAAAAGAAAAAATTAAAAAACTACTGCCTGATTGTTCAATTTCTTTTTAAAATAAACAGTATTTTAGAAACTTGATCTATAAAACAAACTAAGTATATACTATGCAAAAACACAGATGTGGTTGGTGTATTGGCGATCCATTATATGAAGCCTACCATGATACTGAGTGGGGAGTACCATTACACGACGAACAGCTTTTATTCGAATTTTTAATTCTTGAAACTTTTCAAGCTGGGTTGAGTTGGATTACCATTTTACGAAAACGAGAAAATTTTAAGGTTGCTTTTGATAATTTTGATTATAAAATCGTCGCTAAATATAACGACACAAAGAAAGAAGAACTATTACAAAATGCTGGAATCATTCGCAATAAGCTGAAAGTAAATTCTGCAATAACTAATGCTCAGAATTTTATCAAAATCCAAGAAGAGTTTGGTAGTTTTAATGAATATATCTGGGGTTTTGTAAATGGAAAACAAGTTCAGAACAATTGGCCTCACCATAAAGATTGTCCGGCTACTACAGAAACTTCTGATATCGTAAGTAAAGATTTAAAAAAACGAGGGTTTAAGTTTGTGGGCTCTACCGTTATTTATGCTTTTATGCAGGCTATTGGAATGGTAAATGATCACGAAGTGGGTTGTTTTAGATACAAAGAAGTTTAGAAACACATTAAAAACATCAAAAAATGAGTGGAGAAACTAATTTAACTACTTTAATCAGAAACATGTCTCCTGTATTACAGGCTGGTGAGTTTGTTTTTTCTACAGTAAAAAATACAGATAATATCCCCAGAGAAGATAGTATTGGTGAATTTAAAGAACAGGAAGGAGTAACTATTATACTTGATCGCAAAAAAGCAGAACAACTTAATCTTTCTTATGAATATATTGCCTCATGGATAACTCTAAAAATCCATTCTTCTCTAGATGCGGTAGGTCTTACAGCTATTTTTTCGACAGAATTAGCAAAACATAAAATTAGTTGTAATGTAATTGCCGGCTATTATCATGATCATATTTTTGTTGACAAAAAAGATGAAAACAAAGCAATTAGTGTTCTAAAGAAACTATCCGAAAATTATGAAGAATAGCTTAAAGTTTTATTCCAAAAGATAAATCTCCCGCATCACCGAGACCAGGAATAATGTAGCTCTTATCATTTAGTTTTTCATCAACTGCAGCAATCCAAAGATGAGTATTTTCTGGAAACACATTTTTAATATATGATATCCCTTGCTCTGATCCAATTACAGAAACAATATGTACTTGCTCAGGCATACCATGTCTTTTCATCACAGTAAAAGTATTCTCAAGAGTTTTTCCTGTTGCCAGCATTGGATCTGCCAAAACCAAAGTTTTATCTTTTAAAGAAGGCGAAGCCAGATATTTTACCACAATTTCAAAATCATCATCATCATTTTGATGATCCCTATATGCTGAAATAAATCCGTTTTCTGCAGTATCAAAATAATTTAATACCCCTTGATGCAATGGTAATCCAGCTCTAAGAATAGAACATAATACAAGCGCATTCTTAGGTACCAAAATTTCCTTGGTTCCTAAAGGTGTTTGAACTGTTTTGGTTTCATAATCCAAAGTTTTACTTAATTCGTAACTTAGAATTTCGCCTATTCGTTCAATATTTTTCCTAAAACGCATTGCATCTTTCTGTATAGTAACATCTCTTAGTTCTAAAATAAATTGATTTAAAATTGAGTTTTTTAATCCTAAATTATGAATAACCATTGATGCTACATTTTAAGAAGTTATTAAAATCTTTTTTTAATTATTTTTGAAATCAGATGAAAAATCAATCTCTAACTCATCTTACCTCAAATATTTTATAAACGCTGCCCTTGTAATTTCTCTGGCACCTAAACTTGCCAAATGATCAGTATACACCTGGCAATCGATCAACTGTATTTCTTTTGCTATTAACCACTCTACCAAAGTAATAAAACCATATTTAGAAGCATTACTAGCTTTAGAAAACATACTCTCACCGCAAAATACTTTTTTCTCTCTTAACAAAATCCCATACAACCCACCTACCAAAACTGATTCTTGCCAAACCTCTACAGAGATAGCATATCCTAACTCATGAAGTTTTTTATACGCTTTTTGCATATCGTTTGTGATCCAGGTACCTTCTTGTTCTGGACGTGTGATTGTTGCACAGTGTTGTACAACACTTTCAAAAGCTTTATTAAATGTTACTTCAAACTTATTTTTTCTGATAAGTTGGCGCATACTTTTACTTACTCTAAGTTCTGAAGGAAAAAGCACCATTCTTGGATCAGGACTATACCATAGAATAGGTTGATCCTCATCATACCAGGGAAAAATTCCGTTATGATATGCCTCCAGTAATCTATCGACCGAAAGATCTCCTCCTATAGCCAAAAGACCATTCGTATCAGCAAGAGTTACTGGTGGAAATTGTATTGTATCTGTTAAAATGTACAAAATATACTTATAAATCTTTATACAACGTTAAATATCAATCAGTTGTTTGAATTGACCAAAAAAATCGCAATATTTGTTAGGACCTTTTAAGATAAATTTTGTTCATCATTGCTTTTTTGAGTTTTATTAAAAGGTTAACCTAAAACCACAATAATGAAAAGTCCGATATGAATAATATCGGACTTTTTTCTTTTTATTAAAATACTGTCTAAAAAATCTATTTAGAACGGTAAATCATCATGTTCTTCTTCAGAAAAATCTTTTGCAGGCTCAAAGGCATCTACTGGCGGAGTTGGAGGAGCAGAAGCATTCTGAGCTGCAGGTTGCAAACTCTCAATTCTCCATCCCTGGATAGAATTAAAATACTTAGTTTCTCCCTGTGGATTTACCCACTCACGACCACGTAAATTAATGCTTATTTTTACATCCTGACCTACTTGGAAAGGGTTTAATAAGTCACATTTATCCTGAACAAACTCTACCATGATATGTTGTGGGTATTGCTCTTCAGTAGTAACTACAACTTCTCTCTTTCTAAAACCATTGCTTCCAAAGGTTTGAGTCTCACCAATCATCTTTACTTTACCTTGTACTTCCATCTTATTGAATTATTATTTTGCTGCTAAAATGTTCCATGCAGTATCTATATCGTCCTGATCAAGATACTGCTTTGCAAATTTATGAATTTCTATTAGGTTAGCCTCCTGAATTTTACCCTTAATATCATTATGGTTATTAACAAATTCTAAAGCTTCAGTTTTTGTTGGCATTCCTTCTACATTTCCAAGCTTACCTAAATCATTTCCTGTAAAAACAGTACTGCTTCTTACTTCTTCTGGCAATGCATCTACACCAATCCCTATTGAGCTTAATGGTTTAGGCACTTCAAACATCCCCATATTAGCCCTACTATACCAATTACCTCCCATACGGGCAACCTGATCTATCTTATGCTGATCTATTCTATTATTTTCATCCATCACATTCTCATTAATATGCATAAGAACTACTTCGCAAATAATAAGATTACCAGCTCCTCCTTCATCACCCATAGGAACTACTTGATTAACCTTGCATTCAAACTGTACCGGAGACTCTCCTACACGATATGCTTTGACTTTTTCTGAAGGCACCATGGTAAGCCCAGACTTTTCAAATTCATTAACCCCTTCTGGATACTCTGTACTTGATAATGACATCTGCTGAACAATATCATAATTCACAATATTAATGACTACTTCTTTGGTAGATTTCGCATTCTCTAATGTGTGTTTTGTAGTATTATCTCTTACTCTTCTTGCCGGAGAAAAAATAAGAATCGGTGGATTCGCACTAAATACATTAAAAAAACTAAACGGAGATAAATTAGCATTGCCATTTATATCCATCGTACTAGCAAAAGCTATAGGTCTGGGACCGATTGCTCCAAGAATTAAACCATGTAATTTTCCAGTAGTAACCTCTGATGGATCAATTGTAATCATAATTTGTTTTATATTGAGCAAATATATAAAAGTTTGGTTTTAGAATCATTAAATGAACAGGTTTTAGAATCTGTTTTATAAACAATAAAATCGTTTTAAAACGTTTATATTTAGGATTTAGTTAACTAGTCTGTATGAATTTTTCTGATGAGCGTAATTTTTCGAGCTATTTTATCATTATAGCTGTTTTAGTAATAACCGGTCTCGTTTTATGGAATACATCGTTATTCATGCAACGTCTTAAGGATGATGAACGAACTAAAGTTGAAATATGGGTGCAATCCCAGAAAGCATTAGATAGCGAACAATCCGATGACTATCTCGAATTATCTATTGTCATAAATACTACAAACAAATCTATTCCTATCATCATCACAGATTCTAAAGGTGATTTTATTAGAGATTCTTTAGGGAAACCTGATCCAAGTTATTTTAAAAATTTATCTAAAAATGAAGTAACAGATGAAGATAAGCTTAAGTCATATTTAAAAACGTTAAAATCAGAAAATGACCCAATAGAACTCGATCTTAAAGATACCGTTCAATATATTTATTATGGAAATTCGGATATTTTAAATAAACTGAAATATTACCCAATGACCATTGCCATCATTATATTTTTACTAATTGGAGTAATTTATTTCTTTTTTACCACCTCTAAAGCTAGTGAACAAAATAAACTATGGGCAGGTATGGCTAAAGAGACTGCTCACCAAATCGGCACACCATTATCCTCATTGGTAGGCTGGAACGAAATCCTTAAAACCGAAAATGTAAATCCAGAATATATCGTAGAAATAGAAAAAGATATTGAACGATTAAAGATAATTACAGAACGTTTTTCTAAAATTGGATCTATTCCCAACCTTGAAGATGTTGATATTGTAGAAGAAACCCGAAACGCTTATACATATCTTCAATCCAGGAGCTCTAAACTCATTAATTTTTCGCTTAATTTACCCGATAAACCTATTCAAGTATCATTAAACTCCCAATTATATAGCTGGACAATCGAAAATCTCGTAAAAAATGCTATTGATGCGGTACGAGGAAAAGGAGATCTTGAAATTGACCTTATAGATGATGCAAAACGGGTTTTTATACGAATTAAAGATACCGGTAAGGGTATTCCTAAAAGTAAGTTTACTAAAATTTTTGAGCCTGGGTATACATCTAAGAGCAGAGGATGGGGTTTAGGTTTGTCCTTATCAAAAAGAATTATAGAAGAATATCACTTAGGAAAAATTAAAGTTCTTAAATCCGATATTGGTAAAGGCACTACTTTTCAAATCACACTTCGCAAGTCTGGAGTTACTTCTTAATCTTAAATTTTCCTAAAAGGGTATAACAATATTTTTTTCGCAACGTTATAGAATACCTATTTAACGCCAAATCTAAAACAAAGTGAAAACTGAGTATATTATTTTAAAAGAAACAACTCTTAACAATAATTGTCCAGAATGTTACTCTACCGATGGCATGATACTTTCTTTCAAACAGCAAAGACTAAAATCGAAATTTCTGGTAAAAACCAAAAGCAATATTGTAGAAAGTATTAACTGTAACAAATGTGAAAATCAAATTTTTCCGGGACAGTGGACCACAGATATAGAAAGAGTCTATGATTATCATAAAAAAACAATCACTCGTCAATCTGGATCATTACGTTTTACCAAATTGTTTTATATTCTATTACTTCTTGCGATCACTATAGCAGCTTTTCTGTATATCTATCTTTACAGGCCCGATCTTTTAGGAATCTAATATTGTTTCATAACCTCTCGTAATTCATCTGTAATCAGAAAGGTTTTATCTGTATTAAAATCAAAACAAACGGCTACATCGTGACCTTCTGCACAAAGTACACCCTCATCATTATACAATTGATGGTATAATCCAAAACTAGAGTTTTTAATAAAATCGACTTTAGTTTTAATTACTACATTTCCTGGAAAAAACAAAGGGTTTTTAAAATCACATCGGGTAGAAACCAACATAGGTCCCTTTTTAGTTTCGGCATATAATTTTGCCAAACCTGTTACTTCCCAAAATTGAACACGTGCACTTTGCATATATTTCATGAAATTTACATTGTTCACATGCTGATAGGTATCCATCTCACTCCAATCAATACGAAGTTGTAGAGATAATTTAAAATCAGATTCTTGCATATGTCTTTATAAATTCGAATGAATCTCTTTTGCCAGTGTTTTAAAATCAGACTCCGCCATAGAAATTTTATGCTGAAAAGTCATTTCTTTCATTTCATTTAATGGAATTAAATGCACGTGTACATGAGGTACTTCTAAGCCTACAACGGCAATACCAACACGTTTACAAGAGACTGTTTTTTCTATAGCTTTAGCTACTTTACGAGAAAAGCGCATTAACTCCAGATATTCGTCTTCGGCCAGATCAAATATTTTATCTTCTTCTTTTTTAGGAATACAAAGTGTATGTCCTTTAGCATTTGGACTAATATCCAAAAAGGCGTAATAATTCTCATCTTCGGCCACTTTATACGATGGAATTTCGCCATTTACAATTTTAGTAAATAGGGTAGACATTAATTAAATTTTAGTTGGGTTACGGTTTTGGAAATATAGTTTATTTATCTGTAAGTCAAAACCATAAAAAAGCCTTTTTAAAAAAATTAAAAAAGGCTTGTAATAAAATCTAAAAAATTACTTCTTTTATTCTCTTGAAATCTCTACAACATCAAACTTCATAATCCCGTTAGGGACCTGTATTTCGGCTATTTCGCCAACACTTTTCCCTAAGAGACCTTTTCCGATAGGAGAATCTACAGATATTTTTCCTGTTTTAAGATCTGCTTCACTTTGTGCTACCAATTTATAGGTCATTTCGGCACCATTAGTTTGATTTTTGATCTTTACAGTAGAATGTATAAGGGCTTTAGACGTGTCTAATTGAGATTCGTCAATTAAACGTGCATTTGAAAGAGTTTCTTCCATTTTAGAAATTCTCATCTCTAATAATCCCTGTGCCTCTTTTGCGGCATCATACTCGGCATTCTCACTTAAATCTCCTTTATCACGTGCTTCAGCTATTGCCTGAGAAGCTTTTGGGCGCTCTACATCCTTAAGTTGACCTAGTTCGTCTCTTAATTTTTTAAGCCCCTCTACAGTATAATAAGATACTTTGCTCATAACTTCATCGTTTATATAAATACAAAAAATCCCATAAGAATGGGATTTGTTATTCAAAGATAACAAAAATTTTACTGAAGACTACAAATTTACGTAATTTGCCAATACAATATTAGTGTTATGAAAAAGACTTTATTTTTAGCAAGTGTTCTTTTAATTTTATCATGCAGTAGTGATGATAATGGAGACAATAATCAATTTCTACCTCCTTCGAGTGTTAATTATCAAATCAATCTTAATTTACCTCAATTTAACCCGCTTAAATTTCCGAGTAATCATTTTGTAGATAACTCTGAAAACGGAAGTATTAAAGGAGTCATCATTTATAATATTGATAACACACAGTATTCTGCTTTTGAGCTTAGCGACCCTAATCATTCTCCTAGTTCTTGTTCTGCCCAGACAATAGATGGGATTACCTCGACTTGCAATTGTGATGATGGAAACAGTTACAATATTGTTACAGGACAACAAACCTCTGGTGATGGTCAATTTGGATTAAGACGATATAGGGTGCGAAGAGAAGGAAATACGTTATTTATCTCTAACTAATTATAAAAAGAAAAAAACCAGTATCTTTTTAATCTGTATCTTGTTTTTTTGAAATCACAACATTAAAAGACAGTAGAAAATCAAAATCCTTTAACTTAAATTCATATTCGTTCCATAATGAAGGCGCATATGTATATTCTGTTTTTCCTTGTAAACCATACCTGCAAACTTCTATTTTCCCACAATTATTCCCTTTAGAAAGCGATAACTGGATAGTAGTTTTTGTTGGACCACTGGTACCGGGATATGGTGGGCGTTTATGAGAATAACCCGTTAATAGAATAGATAAAGAATCTGTAAGCATTACTGGTATATTAGGTTTTAATTCCACCAGTATTGGGTTTGTATACTTTATTGTTTCTGTATCCTGTTCTTGTTGAGCATAACTTGAATGGCTCCAAAAGAGAAGAAGAGAAATTACAGTAATTATCCTACTCATAAAAATAAAATTATATATCCATATTTACAATAGTGCTTTTTTTGGCCTTAAACCCGGGTTAAATATATTACAATTTATTTCCAATTATAAGCCCAGTCTTTCCAAACGACTTCTAGCCCCTTATTTTTAAGCATTTTCACTACATCTCCTGTAGAACGTTCATCCGAAATTTCGAACTGTTCTAAAGATTGTGGCTCTACAACATAACCTCCCGGATTAGTTTTGGATTCGGCACTTATAGAAGTGATTCCAAGATTTACAATATGTTCTCTAAATACTTCACTCTCTCGGGTAGACATAGACAATTCTACATCTTCATCTAACAATCGAAAAGCACATATCAATTGCACCAAATCCGAATCTGTCATTTCTACTTTTGGCTCTAGTCCGCCACTGTATGGTCTTAGCCTCGGAAAGGATATCGAATATTTTGTTTTCCAATACGTTTTTTGCAAGTAGTTAAGGTGTAATGCTGTAAAAAAGCTATCTGCCCTCCAATCCTCTAGACCAAAAAGAGCTCCTAATCCTATTTTATGAATTCCTGCTTTACCTAATCGATCCGGTGTTTCTAATCGATAATCGAAATTAGATTTCCTTCCTTTTGGATGATGTTTTTTATACTCTTCTTTATGGTATGTTTCCTGGTACACTAATACTGCATACAAACCATTCTTGATCAATAGTTCATAATCAGACTGATCTAATGGTTGTATTTCTATAGTAATATTGGCAAACTTTGATTGTATGAGTTGTATTGCATTATTAATATAATCTACTCCTACTATTTTATTTGCCTCGCCGGTAACCAGAAGGATATGATCATATCCTTTTGATTTCAAAAAATCTACCTCCTCCAGAATCTCCTTATCGGTTAATGTTCTTCTCGGAATTTTATTAGTCATACTAAACCCACAATACGTACATATATTTTGACATTCATTACTCAGATACATTGGAGTATACATCTGGATGGTGTTGCCAAAGCGTTTTTTAGTAGTATAGCTACTTATTTGCGCCATATGTTCTAGATATGGTTTTGCAGCGGGAGAAATTAGTGCTTTAAAATCTTCGAGGTCTCTTTTGGATTTGGCAAGAGCATTCGTAACATCTGCTTCTGTCTTAGAAAAGATACTGGAAAGTGTTTCATCCCAATCATATCGTTCGAATATATCTTTGAAACTATTCATTCAAAAAACTCGTTAACGGGCTACTCGCCTCTGCATGCTGTCTAATAGGGGCTAATTTTGAATTATATGCCATATGACCAGCCTCTACAGCCATTTTAAATGCTTTTGCCATCGTTATTGGTTGCTGTGATACTGCAATAGCCGTATTTACCAATACGGCATCTGCACCAATCTCCATCGCTTGCGCTGCATGCGATGGGCTTCCAATACCTGCATCTACGATTACAGGAACATTACTTTGATCTATGATAATTTCTAAAAACTCTAATGTCTTTAAGCCTTTGTTACTTCCTATAGGCGCACCTAGTGGCATCACACATTGCGTTCCTACTTCTTCTAATCGTTTACATAAAACAGAATCTGCATGAATATAAGGCATGACCACAAATCCTTGTTTCACCAATTCTGAAGCTGCTTTTAAGGTTTCAATAGGATCTGGTAATAAATATTTTGGATCCGGATGAATCTCTAACTTTATCCAATTGGTCTCTAGTGCTTCTCTTGCCAATTGAGCAGCAAAGACTGCTTCTTTAGCATCCCGGACCCCAGATGTATTAGGGAGTAAATTAATTCGCGGATGATCCAAATGTTTTAAAATATCATCATTTTCATTATTAACATCAACTCGCTTTAATGCTACCGTTACCAGCTCACTTTCTGAAGCAAGTAACGCTTCTTTCATTAATCCAGAAGAACTAAACTTTCCTGTTCCTGTAAATAAACGGGATGAAAATTCTTTATCTGCAATTTTTAATTTTTCCATTTCTTAACGATTGGTCAATAGCTTTTAAACCATTATATTTTTTATAGATTCTATTTTTTTCTTCAAATTCACCTGGTTTGTCAATTCTCCCGAAATGGCAATTCCTGAAACTCCTGTCTGCATAAGTGCTGCAACATCCTTCTCTATAATTCCTCCAATCGCAATTATGGGTAATTCTAAATTTTGATTTTTCAATTTGGTAAGAATACTTGTGTAACCATCAATCCCTAATACTGGACTTAGTTTCTTCTTGGTTATTGTATGTTTATAAGGCCCAAGACCTATATAATCAACACCATCTTTACTATGTTGTAAGCAGTTTTCTATAGTATTTGCAGTACCGCCAATAATAAAATTATCTCCCAGGATTTTTCGTGCCTCCCGAGGATTCATATCACTTAATCCCAAATGTATGCCATCGGCCAGAACAGCTTTTGCCACACTTACATTATCATTGATAATCATAATTACATCATATTGATCACAGATATTTCTACATTGCAACGCTGTATTTAAATAAGTAGCCATATCAACCTCTTTAAGGCGTAGTTGTATCCATTTGCAACCAGCTTTACAAGCATTTTTTATGTTATCAAGATGCTCCTGTGGAGTTTTGCCTTGTGAGATATATTGTAAACCTACTTCTTTCATAATCTTTATTATTAAATTCTATGATATCCCAGCAAACTACTATTAGAAACCAGTACTTTTTCGGTATATCTTTTTCCTCTATAACAAGCTTTTATTAATGGAAATCCTAATGCCAAATATGTAGTAATTGCAGAAGAAAGTACGCAACCGCTTCCGTGTTTTTCTGATACATTTTGTCTTTTGGGATTAAACATAAAATTCTTTCCACTTGTAGTGAATAGTTCATCTTTTCCAACTGCTTCTTTTCTATGCCCTCCTTTTAGAAAAAGATTAGTTCTACTAGAGATATAAGCAATTGTTTCTTTGATAGTTTTACTTGAGTACAACTTCTCTATTTCATTATAATTTGGTGTCAAAAGGTAGATTTTATCTAATACAGTCTCAAACTGTTTCTCGATATTATCCTGATCATCTGAATTGTCGTTAGAAGAATGAAAATCAAAATCCGAACTAGACTTTAATACCGGGTCTAAAACAATTTTAATGGCATTATTTTTTTCTAATAAAACATCAATAATTGTATTAAGTATTTTCCAACTCTTAACGATTCCTATTTTTACATACGCTATTTCAAAACGATCAAATAGTATTTCTACTTGACTTTTTATCACATCAATATCGACCCAATAACATGTTTTGAATTCAACATCATTCTGGATAGTATTTGCAGTACAAACAGACAAACCATAGCCCTTTAATGCTTCAATCGTTTTAATATCTGCAGTAAGTCCGGCTCCGTTTGACGGGTCAAAACCTGCAATAGTAAGTACATACGGTCTTTTTACCATTCTTATTAAGAATCAACTTTAAATAGTTTGTATCGTTTTAAGTTTATCATAAATCATTTTGAAGCTTTTTAATGAATCCTCTGTATTCCATATCCCGCCTAAAACACCGACTCCTCTATACCCCAGATCAAATGTTGCTTGCAATGTGTTTTCATTAATCCCACCCATTCCTATAACAAATTCATCTAGATCATTGACATCAAATCCTTTTCCTTTATATCCCGCTTTAGAAATTGAACCAAAAACGGGACTCAACAAAACATATTCAAAATCAACAAGACAGTTTTTAATATCCTCTTTAGAATGAAAAGAGCTGCTTATTTTAAAACCTTTCGTTTTATAATCATTAACATACTCTTCTAATTTTTCTTCTAAATCTAGTCGTGGTTGTTCCTGAATATGAGTTCCTCTCAAATTAAATTCTTCGCATAACTCATGAAATTGATGTACCATAATACGGCTATGGTATTTTGTGTCAATTTGGTTGAGCAAAGTTCTATACCCTTCTACATCTAATGTTGGTTTGCGAAAATGCAATATCTCCAGACCATTATCGAAAAGTTTATTGATTTTACCTGCTTCGTTCTCTAATTCTCGTTCTGAGGTTAATATGATTAACATAGGTTTTATATATTAGGTTTCGGCGCTCAAATATCAGATATCAGTAAATTATAGAAACCTGATGTCTTGATTACTATGATCTACAAATATACTTCGCTTCCTTTTTCTTTAAACTCTTCTGCTTTTTCCTGCATTCCTGCTTCGAGTGCTTTTCGATCATCAATTTCTTTTTTTGCAGCATAGTCACGTACCTCCTGAGATATTTTCATCGAACAGAATTTTGGGCCACACATACTACAGAAATGAGCAATTTTTGCACCTTCTGCTGGTAGTGTTTCGTCGTGATATTCTCTTGCTAGTTCTGGATCCAGAGATAAATTGAATTGATCTTCCCATCGAAACTCAAAACGTGCCTTACTTAAGGCATCATCTCGATGTTGTGCTCCAGGGTGTCCTTTTGCTAAATCTGCGGCATGCGCTGCCAATTTATAGGTAATCACTCCCGTACGCACATCTTCCTTATTAGGTAATCCCAAATGTTCTTTTGGAGTCACATAGCACAACATTGCTGTCCCATACCAACCAATCATGGCAGCTCCGATTCCCGAAGTGATATGATCATAACCAGGAGCGATATCGGTAGTCAAAGGTCCTAAGGTATAAAAAGGTGCTTCTCCACAAGCTTCTAACTGCTTATCCATATTTGCTTTGATCATATGCATTGGCACATGTCCTGGCCCTTCAATAAAAGTTTGCACATCATGTTTCCATGCAATTTTTGTTAACTCTCCCAGGGTTTCTAATTCTGCAAACTGCGCTTCATCATTAGCATCTGCAATACAACCCGGGCGCAATCCATCTCCTAGTGAAAATGCTACATCATAGGCTTTCATGATCTCGCATATTTCTTCAAAATGCGTGTATAAAAAACTTTCTTGATGATGCGCAAGACACCATTTTGCCATAATAGATCCTCCTCTAGAAACAATACCAGTGATACGTTTTGCTGTCATCGGTACATACGCCAGACGTACTCCTGCATGAATAGTAAAATAATCTACTCCTTGTTCTGCCTGCTCGATCAATGTATCCTTAAAGATCTCCCACGTTAAATCTTCGGCTTTGCCATTCACTTTTTCTAATGCCTGATAAATAGGTACAGTTCCTATCGGTACCGGTGAGTTACGAATAATCCATTCTCTGGTTTCGTGTATGTTTTTTCCTGTAGAAAGATCCATAATATTATCTGCTCCCCAGCGGCATGCCCACACTGCCTTTTCTACTTCTTCTTCGATACTTGATGTTGTGGCAGAATTACCAATATTTGCATTTATTTTTACTAAAAAATTTCTCCCTAATATCATAGGTTCACTTTCTGGGTGGTTGATGTTTGATGGAATCACCGCTCTACCTCTTGCAACTTCTTCTCTCACAAACTCTGGAGTAATTACCTCTGGAATACTAGCTCCAAAATCTTGCCCAGGATGTTGCTTCGAAAGGCGTTTTACTTCTTGAAGTTTTTGATTTTCGCGTATAGCTACATATTCCATTTCGGGAGTAATGATACCTTGTTTCGCATAATACATCTGGGAAACATTTTTTCCTTTTTTAGCTCGTTTTGGTTTACGAAGATGATTAAATCGCAAGTGATCCAAACTAGAATCCTTTAACCTCTCATTACAATATTCTGAAGAAAAACTATCTAATTCTTCTACATCTTCGCGATCTAAAACCCATGGTTCTCGTATAGGTTCGATCCCATTATGAACATTGATTTTTTTTGAAGGATCCGTATACGGTCCACTTGTATCATATACGGTGACAGATTGATTAGCCGTTCTTTTTTCTGTAACACTATCAACGGTGTCACTCAACCTGATCTCTCGCATTGCTACCTTAACTTCTGGATGAATAGTTCCAGATACATAGATTTTTTCTGAACTCGGAAAAGGTGTAGTACTAATTATAGTATCCTGCGGTGCTGTATCTTTTTTCTTCATAAATATTGTGTTTCAGGTTTTGATTATACTCTTTGCTATTAGTTTTTTATGATATTCTTAATGATCTATAATTAATCCTATCCGCCTTGAGTGGCTTTTATAATTACTATATCATCATCGTTTTCAATCATTGTCTGTTCCCATTTTTCTTTAGAAACGACTTTATTATTAATAGCAATAGCAATTCCGTTAGGAACAATATCCAATTGTTCTAACAGTTTTTTTATTGAGCTATTTTTTAAAATTAATTGAGATTGATTGTTAACGTTTACGGTCATCTTTTTTAGATTAATTCCATAAACCTTAGGTCCTAATTGCCTAAATAGAGAAGAAAAATCACATCTATAAAAAATGTGACATTTACTTTTCCCTTCGTCGGTACTAACCGCATCAGGTTCAAAGGGTATTTCTCAGACCTAACCGAAGTTAAGGACACCCCTAAAGTTTATGTTATAAAAGTAATAAAACTCAAGTTTAAAATTACTTTTAAACTTGAGTTTTTAATTAAAATTTTAATGTTGCTCCAAGTAAAAAATTAATTCCTGCCTGTGGATAAAAACCTGCTCCTTCGACAGTAGTTATTGTACCTGGATTAGAAAAATCATCATCAAATGTAAAAAAGTATCCATTAGACACATACTCCTCATCAAAAATATTGTTTACCAATCCTGTTAATACTATAGATTTAAAAACAGGAATATTTTTGATTTCATATACCACATTAAGATCATTTATAAAGAAACTATCGAGTTTCGAAGTTTCACTATCAATATTACCCATGTATTGCTCTCCTACAAATTTAGACAGCAACCCTAATTGAAGGTTTTTTATAGGGCGATAAACAAACATATTACCCGCTACAATATTAGGAGAATATGAGATGTTTGTATTTCCAAGATCGATTAAGCTACCATCTCTAGAGGTTACAAAATCTTTATTCTTATTAGTACTTAATGAAATATTGGGTTTAATTATAAATTGATCAGAAAGTGTAATATCTGCATCTATTTCGATTCCTAAACGATAACTTTCTCCACTAGTTGCTCGAATTGGTGCGCCTACATCATCCAGTGCTCCTGTTAACACCAATTGATCTTTATACCACATATAATAAAGGTTGGTATTTACTATTACTTTGTTTTTTGCTAATCGCCATCCTAATTCAATATCATTAAGTCTCTCTGCTGTATCAATACCATTTTCAAAATCATCTCTTCTTGGTTCTCTATTCGCTCTGGCATAAGATGCATATACATGATTTGCGTCATTTACATGAAAGGTTGCTCCCATTTTTGGATTAAAGAATGAGTAACTTTTATCTACTTGAAGCGGAACTCTTTTTGAAGTTAACCCTGTGGTTTCGTAATTTACAAAACGTCCTTGCAGGTCTAAAAATGCACTCCATTTATCATTGACTCTATAGGTTGTTTTACCAAAAATAGTATATTCGGTTTTCTTCCCATTTCCATAATAGTATTTGTCTCCACTCTGAAAACCGATAGGGTTCTCTGTCCAAATAATTTCACCAAAATGGTCTCCATCGTAATAACTATAGAATCCACCAAAATCGATATCAAAACTATTATCTTTATAGTTTACACTTGCATTTGCAACATAAAAGTCATTCTGCAACCATCTTTTGCGTAGGTAATCGGTTTGTGTAATTTCTTCTCCGTTAACAGTAACAGGATTTACTCCCAGAAATGCCAAAGTTGCCTGATCAGAAAATAACACATTACCATAATGCCACTCATCTACATATTGCTCAAAGAACCCTCGACCATACGTATAATTTAAACCTAGGTTTGTAGACCAGTTGTTGTTATATCTTTGATTCCAATGCAATTGGTAATGATCCTGTTTATAATTATCTACTTCACTCTCATAAAACCCTTGAAGATTTCCTTCTGCATCGTATTGAAATCCTATTGGATTAAATCGTCTGTCATTTTCTAAAGTAGTCTTATCGATACCATTCCATGATTGATATGTAATCTCGTGTCCTCCAAAAGTAATTGCTTTAATTAAAGTATTATCATTTACATAAGATCCTTGAACGAAATATGATTTTAAATCTGAAGAAGCACGATCGACATAACCGTCTGATGCAATAGCTGATAAACGACCCGCTATTTCTATCTTTTCATTGATTAAACCTGTACTAAATTTCAGATTATGTTTTCTGGTACCAAAGGATCCCATGGTATTCGAAATTTCTGCATTAGCTTTTTCAGAAACGGCATCTGTTAATAGATTTAAACTAGCTCCAAAAGCTCCCGAACCATTAGTTGAAGTTCCTACTCCACGCTGAAGCTGTAGATTTTCGACAGAAGATGCAAAATCAGGAAGGTTTACCCAGAATGTACCCTGGCTCTCTGAATCATTAAAAGGTATCCCATTTAATGTAACATTTACTCTTGATGCATCACTACCTCTTACTCTAATATATGTATACCCAATTCCTGTTCCTGCATCAGTAGTAGTAACTACTCCTGGTAAATAGTTTAATAAAACCGGAATATCCTGACCTAGATTGCGTGATGCCAGTTCCTCTTTAGACAAATTAGAATGAGTAATTGGTGAATCTGCTTCTACACGTACAGATTTTACTAAGACTTCATCTAGTTTTTCTATCTTAGTTTGAGTAGAATCTGTTGATTTTTCCTGAGCTGTGAGGTTAATGCTCAATAAGAAAAGTGTAAGATAAAATAATACGTTTTTCATTCGTAAACATTCATTACGAATAAAAGGGGTTATTATTCTGTTTTAAAAATTAGTAATTAAAAAATGCTTAATAACATTAAGGATATACGTTCTATCTAAAGTGTTATATTTCCTAAAGTGTTATCTCGCATGTCACAAACTAGGCACATAGTACCTTTTTTAGTTCCACAGTCCCTTGGCAACATTACCTGCCCAGGTTCATCGGGTATGATCTCAGCCTTTTACGTTAAAAACTTAAAAAGCACCCCTTTGAGATTTTGGCGCAAAAATACTGTGTTTTATTGATTTATTGTACATTTATTTGATGTAATGTAGAATCTATACTAAAACAAAGCAATGCTTTGGGGTTTTTGAAGTTATAAAAGGGTTATGAAGAATACGAAAAGATCGGTTACTTTTAAAATTATTGCAGGTTACTTACTTGCAGGTTTACTTGCTGTAACTGCTTTTTGGGTTATCTACCAGCAATTAGGAAACTATACCCAAATTGCCGAAATCAAAAATCAAAATAATGAGAAACTCTTCCTTGTTGGTGAAACTATAACAGGGTTATATGAAGCCGAAAGTTTAACAAGAAATATCATTCAGACTTCTGATGTTAAAAAATATATTACCTATAAAACCAAAATAGACACCATACTAAAAACGATTAATCAGGTTTCTGAAATTTCTGATGACACCCTGCAAACTCGAAAAATCGATAGTATCAAACTTCTTATTGATAGTAAAAATAAAAACCTCGAAGAGCTTATTAAAATTTATGAGCAACGAAAACAAAAAGGGTTATACGAAACTGCTATTGATGAACTGGAAAAAGTAAACAAAAGCTTTGGTGGATATACTAAATATGATATCCGATTTAAAAAATATGACCCTCGTACAAGAAGGGCGCTGATTAATATTTTGGAATTGACCAAACAGGATAATGCAAAACGACTTACCAATCAGACTGTAGATTCATTGGCTACTTCTGTAAAACAAGTACTTGCAGAACTTGAGCAAAAGGATAAAAAATCTAGACGTGAAATAACACTAAAGGAGAACAATCTTCTCAAAAAAGATCAAATCATTACAAAACAACTAAGAGATTTACTTGCTTCTATTGAACGTAATGAAAGAAATCAATATTTTGCACGTCTAGAGGCTTCAAATCAAGTTTTAAATAATACCGCCGATATTATTGTAGTAATCGCAGCCATCAGTCTACTAATAGCAATTATATTTCTGTTTTTGATTACTAAAGATGTTTCTAAAAGTCAAAAATATCGTAATGAACTCGAAGCCGAAAAAACATATACCGAATCTCTTTTAAAAACACGAGAGTCTTTAATTAACACGGTTACTCATGATCTTCGTTCTCCTTTAAATACAGTTATTGGATATTCAGATTTATTAGAAAGAACGGGGCTAGATAATAAGCAAAAACATTATCTGGATCACTTAAAGAAATCATCTGACTATATTCTTCACCTGGTAAATGACCTTCTTGATTTATCAAAACTTGAAGCTGGCCGAATGGTAATTGAAGAGCTTCCGTTCTCTCCAAAAAAATTAATAGAAAATACTATTTCCAGTGTTATTCCTATAAATGACAAGAAAAATCTTGATATCAGGATTATAACAGAAAGTCAATTAAAAAAGCAGTATTTAGGAGATCCTTTTAGAATAAAACAAGTATTGACAAATTTGGTAAATAATGCTTATAAATTTACTAATGAAGGTTCTATAACAATTGACAGTAAGGTTATCGAAAACGGCTTATCAGAAAAACAATTGGTCATATCTGTAAAAGATACAGGAATCGGAATTACAAAGGAGCAACAGCATTATATTTTTGAAGAATTTTCTCAAGGAGATGATAATACCGAGAAAAAATATGGCGGTTTTGGTTTAGGACTCGCTATTACCAAAAAAATAATTAAACTCTTAAAAGGTAAGATTAAATTAGATAGCGAGCTCAATGTAGGTAGTAAATTCACATTCTACATCCCTCTTAAACAGTCTGATATATCAATCCCCGAAGAAGAATCAGAAGTTTCAGAAATACAAAATTTTACAAATAAGAAAGTTTTGATTGTTGATGATGACCCAAGTCAATTAGCTTTAACTAGCGAGGTAGCTACATTAGCTGGTCTGACTTATGATATTTGTAAAAACGGTATCGAGGCCATCTCATTATTACAGACCAATACATACGATCTTGTACTCACCGATATCCAAATGCCAAAAATGGGCGGATTTGAACTTTTACAATCTATAAAAAGTAATGCAAATCAATCCAACATACCGGTTGTTGCATTATCTGGTAGAACAGACACTTCTTTTATGGAGTACCAAGAGGCCGGATTTGCTGCTAGTTTACGAAAACCATATGCTCCAACAGAACTAATTAACCTTATTGCCAAGGTACTTAGTGTTGATTTAATCAATTATAATGGGACAACTCAGAATGATCTTAACCTTTCTGACGAGCAATATTCTCTTAGTGATTTAATGCTTTTTGCACAAGGTGATTCTGATTCTCTATATGCAATTCTAGATACATTTTATGAAAGTACTATTGGCAATGTTAAAGAATTAAAAATGACAATCAGAAAAAAAGATACCTATCATATTAAAAAGATTGCTCATAAAATGCTTCCTATGTTTAAACAAATCAAGGCAAAAGAAGTAGTTCCTATTCTAGAAAAACTAGAACATCCTGATCAATATGATCTCAATAAAAAAGCTATACTGAATCTAACAAATGATGGTATCGAAAAAATTGAAGATTTAATTGATAAATTAAAGGTAGAAAATTAAAGACTAATATCGTACTGTTTTAATTTATTGTACAGTGTTTTTCGATCTATTAAAAGCATTCTAGCAGCTTTAGCCTTATTTCCATTTGCTTTTTCTAACGCATCAAGAATCAACTCTTGTTCATTCTGATTTTTAAACAAACCATAGGTTTGTTTTGCATTATGAGGAGCATATGCAATATCATTTGGCAATACATCTAATGTAATCATATCGCTTTGAGAAAGAAGAACAGATCGTTTCACCATATTTCTTAATTCTCTTAAGTTACCAGGCCAATTGTACTTTTTAAATGCTTCTAATACTTCATCAGCGAATCCAACTACATGTTTTTCTAATTCGATATTTGACTCTTCAAGAAAGTGATTCGCAAAAAGCATCAGATCTTCAATTCTATCTCGCAATGGTGGCACCTTGATAGAAAACTCATTTAATCTATGATATAAATCTTCTCGAAAATCTCCTTCCTTTACGGCATGACTAAGATCTTCATTGGTAGCGACTATTACTCTAATATCTACTTCTATTTCTTTATTACTACCTACGGGTTTGATTTTTCGTTCCTGTAGTGCTCTTAACAATTGAACTTGCAACTCATAACTTAGATTACCTATTTCATCTAAAAACAGTGTGCCTTTATTTGCAGCCTCAAAATGACCTACTTTATCATTTACAGCACCGGTAAAGGATCCTTTTATATGACCAAAAAACTCACTAGAGGCTATTTCTTTAGGAATAGCTCCACAATCTACTGCAACAAATGGTTTGTCTGCTCGCTTACTTGCCTTATGAATACTACTTGCAACATATTCTTTACCCGTACCACTATCACCTATTACTAAAACAGACATACGTGTAGGGGCTACCAGAGCTACATATTCGTTTAGTTTTTTGGAAGCGTCACTAACTCCGCGAACAAAAGAATTATTAGCTCTTTTTGGTATTTTAGGCGATGTTACACTCGTTTCCTTTTCTTTAACTATTTTGTCTGATATAGCTCCTTGTTTGTATAGTGCTTTTTCTATAGTATGCAGTATAGTATCTGGATTAAATGGTTTTGAAACATAATCAAAAGCTCCTTGCTTAATGGCGCTAACGGCCATATTGATTTCGGCATAACCCGTCATAATAATTACTTGAGTATCCGAATTATGTTTTAAAATTTCGGCTAATAAAGTAATACCATCACTATCAGGTAATCTTACATCAGAAAGTACAACATCAAAAGTGTCTTTCTTAATTTTTTGAATAGCTTCATTACCAGAAAATGCTGTAAAGACCTTATACTCCTTTTTTTGTAAAAAGGTCTTGAGCATTGTACAAAAAGCCACATCATCTTCAACGATAAGTATCTTAGACATATTTAAAAATTTATTACCTAAAAAAAGCTATTGTATAAAATTACAATTTAAAATACTTAGTTCGAATAAAAACATAAAAAAAGAGACCCTTGGGATTGAGTCTCTTTTTTAGCACTAAACAACTTTATATCGTCCTTGGTTGCAAAACGATATTCTTTTCTACCCCTAGATTTAAGATTTATTGTCGTTTGGCTTTATCCATTTGCCATTAGCGCTTGCAAATACAACTTTTGTATTATCGTCTTTACCTTGTAAGATAATTTTATATGTATTATCCTTAGACATATATGCTTTTACAATCCTTAACTCTGCAAAATCTTTGGCAGCTGCTTCTTGGATTGATAATGGCAGTTCTACAATATTGATTTCAGTATATTCCTGCTGCTCATACTCATAATCTCTAAACTCGAGATCATCACTTAGAACGGCTAATTCGTCCTGAGCTACAACACCCTGTGCCGAAAAGATACTTACTACAATCGCTACTATCATTGGTAACTTTTTCATTTTGGGTTACTGAATTATTTCTACAGTTAATAAATAGTAATAATTGTTCCAAAGATGCAGTCTGAAGGAAAAACAATTTAAATATCTGATTATCAGTGTTTTATTATTTTTACATGTATAATCATTTAAGTGTAGAAAATGTAGAATCCACACAAAAGTGTAGAAATATTACACGTTTTGGAAAAAGAAATTCACTTATAAAGAAGGCTTTTTACGGTTAGCTTTCTTTAACGAATGCTTTTGTTTGTTATCTAAGCGTTTTTTGATAGCTCCCTTAGATGGTTTAGTTCGTTTTCTTTTCTTAGGAATATGGAGACTAGCCTTAAGAATATCCAAAAGCCTTTTAATTACCAGTTCTTTATTTCTATGTTGACTTCTACTATCGTCACATTGTAATACTAAAACACCAGATTTGGTTAATCTGGAAGACAGCTTCTGGTTTAACCTTAATCTTTCATCATCGGTAAATCCTGTAGATGTCATAATATCTAAAGTTAGCTCTATTTTTGAAGATACTTTATTTACATGTTGACCTCCAGATCCAGAACTTCGAATGGCTTTAAATTTTAGTTCATTTATAATTACTGAAGTATTCACGAAAAAAGAGTTACCTGGTGCGCCGACTTAAGTAAGTCGTTTACTGTTTTTACAGGGTTAAATGTAGTTAATGGCACTTCTACAAACACACTAATCCAATTTGCCATTGCACCATTCCATAATCCAGGAAGTTCCAGTGCTTTTAGGATCTTACCATTCATAGTTTTTTCTGTAATAAATCCTGCATCAGGATCCACAAAATCCAGCAGGTCAAATTTATTTCCATTATAATCTCGTACACCACATACCAAATCAACTGGATTAAAATGAGTAGCATTACCAAGAATCTCTTCTTGTCTACGATCTTTTTTATCAATTTGTGGTGCCTCGATAATCTGTAATACCAATCTTCCGTTTTCGCGCTTTATCCAAAATGGTCCTCCTCCCGGTTCTCCTTCATTAATCACCATACCACAAACCCGAATAGGTCGATTTAAAGATTCTCGCAAGAATTGAAGTTTATATGTATCAGAAAACTTATCAAAATCCAATGGTAACCTAACATTAAGTTGCTTCACTAAAAATTTCTTGATATCCTTTAATTCTGCTTCTGATGGTTTCTTTTCATCAATCGCATTTAATATCCTAAATACTTCGTCCTGAATTTCGATTAACTTACCTGCAAGTACTTTTTTATATCCCGAAACTTCATCCTGATATTTACGCACTACTACATTGTCTATATTTTTAATATAAATGATATCTCCATCCAAATCATTTAAGTTTTCGATCAACGCTCCATGTCCTCCAGGTCTAAATAACAAACACCCATCTTCTTTTCTAAACGGTTCATTATCCTCTGTTACTGCAATAGTATCTGTTTCTGTTTTTTGAAATGAGTATGTAATACTAAAACTAGTATTAGTCTTCTCTTCAACTTCTTTCTTAATTCTTTCAAATTCTCCCTTAAAAGCTTCGAGATGTTCTTTAGAAATGGTAAAATGTAGTTTAGAATCGCCTTTATTGTTAGCATTATAACCTGCTGCTTCATATAAGTGCTCTTCAAAAGAGGTTGCTATACTATCGTCATATTTATGAAAAGGAAACAACCCTTTAGGAAAAGTCCCATAGTTTAATCCTTTTTCCTTCAACATCATTTCGACAAAAATATACAATTGCTTCCCTTCGGATAAAGATCTAAATTTAGGATAGGCGCTTTTTACTTTTTCCATAACTATATCATAGAATGGAAATTTTTCCAGGCCTATTAAAAAAAGACGTATTGCATTTGCTTTTTCATGATTCGTATAAGAATTAAGGCTTTCTTTTTTAAAATCATAATTATCAAGAAACCGAAATAAATCTTTAAACATTCGTGTAGCTGCACCAGATGCAGGAACAAACTTTATAGTATCAAGGTGCGGCACTCTAGAATCGTATAACTTGGTAAGTTCTGAGTGATAGTGTTCAGAAAACTTAAGGATTCCATTATCCAGTGTTGCTGCACTTCTTAATGCAACAAAAGGGATTTCATTTTTAAAAATTTCTATTTGTGAGAGTACTTTATCAATCGTTAATCCTTTTGATTTAATTAACTTAATATCTTTATCCGTTATATTCACTTTTATCTTCTATTAGTTGGCTAATGTGTGTCAATGCTTTTTCAAAACGAGATATTTTATCTCCTTTTATGACGATATATGGAAGATTATGTTTTTCAAGACATTCTTTAAATCTTAAAAACATTTCTTCTCGTTCGTGGGGTTTGTCCCTTAGATCATCGGCAATCCAAGGAATGTCAATATAAGTCAAAAGATACAAATCATAAACATTTTCTAATGAAATTTTATTTAAGGTTTCGGGAACTGCCCCGTCATAGTATGCTTCTGAATATACTTTTAGTTCCAAAAGGTTTGTATCACAAAACAACAGGGTGTTAACTTTTTGGGCCATTTCATTTTCTAATTTCATTTGACCTTCTGCAATCTGAAGCATATCATCGTATACACATACTTCTTTGGTCTCATCCCATTTTCTTTGCAAATATTCCCTCATATATTCAGGAACACACTCGGTGTTATAATACGCTGCCAA
The DNA here is from genome assembly GCF_000520995.1 of Aquimarina macrocephali JAMB N27. Classification (GTDB taxonomy): domain Bacteria; phylum Bacteroidota; class Bacteroidia; order Flavobacteriales; family Flavobacteriaceae; genus Aquimarina; species Aquimarina macrocephali. Next base: position 233,072 of record NZ_JACA01000001.1, read on the forward strand.
TTGCCTAGATAATGTAGTTTTGCCCGTACATTCTGGGCCAAACAATACTATTTTTATACAATTGCTGGGTTGTTGTCTAAGCTTTTCTTCCATGTGATATATCCAAAAATTGCGATAATCGTAAATAATACATATTGCAAACTGGTAAATGTAAATCCTTTATAAAAATATAACGGTACCGAAATAATATCTCCAATAATCCAAAAAACCCAGTTTTCGATTTTTCTTTTTGCCATTAGCCACATCCCAACAAAGAATATTGCCGTAGTTAAAGTATCTATATAGGCCGTCCAATCATTCAACTTATCAAAAACAACATAAACTCCATACACAAAAAGCAAGGTCATGATAAAAATTATTGCTGATATATTCTTTTCTTCAGTAGTTGTTCTTGCGATTGGAGTGACATGTGTTTCATCTACTTTTCGGGTCCAGATATACCACCCATAAATACTCATTATGAAATAATACGCGTTGATCATCATATCTCCTAATAATGACCATTGCAATAATAAATACACATAAATTGCAGTGCTAATAATACCTGTTGGATACACCCAAATCTTATTAAACCAGGCAAAGATCACACTTAACAGACCAAAAAGTGCCGCTATAATCTCGAGGGCTATGTGTAAATCGGAGTATTCTGAATACTGCCCAAATAAAAATTCAAAAATGGGGCTCATAATTACTTCTATTGCTTTTTACCATTTTCATATACACCAAAACGTGATCCATATCTCCAAATGCATTTTTAATCTCTAAAGTCAAAAAAGGCATTACTTTATCATACTCTCCATAAATTTGAGTACTTAAAGGATTTTCTAAAACTGTAAACTCTGATGCTCGTAACCGTTTTATAAAACGAATAATATGTTCTTCAAAATCAGCTTGAAGAGGGGTAAGGGTTAATTCTATTGATATTTGCATGTTATCTTTTTATGTATGATATTTCCCATAAAATATTCATGTATTTGTGGTTATAAAATTCATATTTCTGAAGCTGGTAAAGCATATACGCAGGTAAATCCTTCAAACTCTATAAATGCCATATCATAATGAGTTATTTCATCTTTATAATTAACAGCTCCATAAACAAATGGATATTCTAATGTAAAAGGAGAAATAAAAATATGCTGTTCAAAACTCAAGCCCGCCGTTGCATATAACTTATACAAAGATTCTTTGGCTCCCCAAATTATAGTTAATGCACGAGTCTTATCCAGTCTTTGTTTTTCTAGAGAATCATTCTCAAATTCATTCACAAACTTATGCGCAATTTTATGAATCTTTTCTCTTTGTTTTTCGATATCGATTCCAACGAGTTTATCACTGATTATGATTCCTGCAAATTCATAAGAATGGGTAATTGAAATTTGTTTTCCATCTTTAAGATGTGGTTTTCCAAATTCGTCATAATACAGATCATGATCGGTATAACCAAATGCAGCCAGCAGATGTCGAACGCTCATAAAGCCTCTGCGATGCATATCAGATTTCATATTATCTACTCTATTCTGGCAGTGTTGTGTTAATTCTATTCCCTGACATAGGGACTCGTAAGATTCTTCAATCTTCCAAATCAACACATTAGTAGTTTCATCTACTGTTATAGTTTTGTAAAGAGGCATTTAAATTCTTAAAGTTATTATGTACCTTTGCAAACCGAAAAAGGAATATTATTCGATTTTTCGGGAACGAATTTAGAACAATTTAGTGCGAAATACCAGAAAGCACTTCATAAACATAAAATTAACTACTATGAGTACCAAAACTGTACCTTATGTTCCTTACAAAGTGAAAGATATTTCATTAGCTGCCTGGGGAAGAAAAGAAATCGAATTAGCTGAAGCAGAAATGCCAGGACTTATGTCTCTTCGTGAAGAATATAAAGATGAGCAACCTCTTAAAGGTTCTCGTATCGCAGGTTGTCTTCACATGACGATCCAGACTGCAGTGTTAATAGAAACACTTCAGGCTCTTGGAGCAGAAGTAACTTGGAGTTCTTGTAATATATTTTCTACTCAAGATCAAGCTGCAGCTGCTATTGCAGAAGCAGGTACCCCAGTATACGCTTGGAAAGGTATGAATGATGAAGAGTTTGATTGGTGTATAGAGCAAACTCTATTTTTTGGCGAAGATCGCAAACCTTTAAATATGATCCTTGATGATGGGGGAGACTTAACTAATATGGTGTTAGATAAGTATCCTGAATTAGTAGAAGGAATTAATGGTTTATCTGAAGAAACAACTACTGGAGTCCATAGACTATATGAGCGTATGGCAAATGGAACACTTCCTATGCCTGCGATTAACGTAAACGATAGTGTTACTAAATCAAAATTTGACAATAAATACGGATGTAAAGAAAGTGCTGTAGATGCGATTCGTCGTGCTACCGATGTAATGCTTGCTGGTAAACGTGTTGTTGTTTGTGGATATGGAGATGTAGGTAAAGGTACCGCTGCATCGTTTAGAGGGGCCGGTTCTATAGTAACTATTACTGAAATTGACCCGATTTGTGCTTTACAAGCAGCCATGGACGGTTTTGAAGTGAAAAAACTAGAAACTGTTGTTGGAAAAGCGGACGTTGTTATTACTACTACCGGAAATAAAGATATTGTTCGTGGAGAACACTTTCAAGCAATGAAAGATAAAACCATTGTTTGTAATATTGGACATTTTGATAATGAGATTGATGTGGCTTGGTTAAATTCGCAAAGCGAGAAAATTGAGATCAAACCTCAAGTAGATAAGTACAATATTGGAGGTAATGACATTATACTTCTTGCCGAAGGTCGTTTAGTAAATCTAGGTTGCGCAACAGGACACCCAAGTTTTGTAATGAGTAATTCATTTACCAATCAGACTTTAGCACAAATTGAACTTTGGACTAATCTCGAAAGTTATGAAAACAAGGTATACATGCTTCCGAAGCACTTAGATGAAAAGGTAGCAAAATTACACCTTGCTAAAATTGGAGTAGAACTTACCGACCTTAGCAAAGATCAAGCTGAATATATTGGTGTAACTGTTGAAGGGCCTTACAAACCAGAATATTACAGATACTAAAAAAAGATCGCTGTGGCGGTTAGATTTTAGAAATAAACAAGAAACCCCTTATCTTTCGATAAGGGGTTTTTATTTAGAACAATAGCAGTATTATTATTTCTTTTTCCTAAAGATATAACTCATCCATACAGGATCATTCTCTTCAGAAACAATAGATTGTCGATCTACAAACTCCCAATTAGCGGCATTCATATAATTCAGCAAATCTGAAGTCCTCTCTAGGTCCTCTAATTGCTTAATGGTTATTTGTTTGCCCACCAAAGAGGTCTGCTCCTCAACCTTAATTCTTTTTACCTTACCTCTATTATTTGCCTTTTGAATTACAATAACCTCAAGATAGTCGTATTTAGGAATATCTTGTGAAGTTGCATCAAAGGTTATACATAAAAAGAAGATACAACATAATGCTTTAGCTATTAAAGTATTCATCGTTTTTCTATTTTTGAGTTATACCAAAGATTAACCAATATTACTTCGCCTTTTTAAGGATATATTTTGCCATTTCCTTAGCTAGTTTAGCATAACTCTCGGCTATTCTGTATCCAGAGTTATAATCGGCTCCATAAAAATTACTTCCTGGTACCTTAAAGTATTTTGTAGAGAATAATATTTTATCAGGATTACCAGTTTCATATACAATGATTGTTGCATTTACCTTAGATGGCTGTTTCATAACACCTACATTATATCCCGGGTAAATCCATGTTGTCTTAACTTTCATAGTATGAGTAGCACCGTCTAAACCTTTTTCAACTTTAACAGCTCCACCATCAAAACGTTTATTGAAAGACTCTATATATTTTGGTTCAAATAAATTTTCGCGATCAGCAAACCAGGATTTTTTAAATTTTTCTCCTTTACCAGCTTCTTTAGCTTCTCTCTTTTCCATTTTGTTTTTCAGGAATTCTTCTTCAGTATCAAACTTGTCAACTTTAAGATTTTCGTAATCGAAAACTAAATTATACGCTGTGATACCTTTCAGATTTTTAATACTTCCTTCTTGATCTTTTCTTTTTTGACTAAAAGCAAGGGTAACAGTCATTAACAATGTTAATAATAATAACTTTTTCATGATTAGGTTTTTAAATTTGATGATAAATATATTTCTTTTTTTAAGAATAGGGAAAAAGTCTTTAACCGCTCGGTTCTGAGAGGTCAAAACAGAAAATTCCTTAAATCCAAAGTACGCATTAGAGAGCTTATAACAAACAAAAAACCCTTTTCTATACAAGAAAAGGGTTTTTTATATTACAAAGGAAAGATCCTTTATGCTTCAAATGGAACTATAGAAACATAGGATTTATTGTCTTTCTTTTTAGTAAATTTCACTAAACCATCTACTTTAGCATGTAGGGTGTGATCTTTACCAGCGTATACATTTTCGCCTGGTTTGTGGGCTGTACCTCTTTGTCTTACAATGATGTTACCAGCCACGGCAGCTTGTCCACCAAATATCTTCACACCTAAGCGTTTCGATTCTGATTCTCTACCGTTTTTCGAACTACCAACTCCTTTTTTATGAGCCATTTTCTTTCGGTTTTATATTGTTAATACTTACAGGGGTTACCTGCCGTTTTTTATTTTCCTTGTAAAGCTTCAATTAATTCTGCTTTCTTCATAGAAGAAATACCAGAAATTCCCTGAGCCTTAGCCATGTCTTTTAATTCAGCTACTGTCTTAGTGCTTAAATCTTCTTTATCAGCTTTTGGCTTTGCTGCTTCTTTCTTAGGAGCGGCTGCTTTAGTTTCAGCTTTAGGAGCAGAAGCTTTTACTTCTTTCTCTGCTTTAGCTTTTGGTTCAGCTTTTTTAGTTGCTGTTTTCTTAGCTCCAGAAGTTACTATACTTTCGATAATAATTTCTGTAAGAGATTGACGGTGACCATTTTTAACACGGTATCCTTTACGTCTCTTTTTCTTGAAAACAATAACTTTATCACCTTTAAGGTGTCTTGTGATTTTTGCTCCTACTTGAGCTCCATCTATAGCTGGGGCGCCTAAAGTAACTTTATCTCCATCTGCCGCAAGAAGAACTTTATCAAAAGAGACTTTGTCTCCTTCTTCTCCTGCTAAACGATGTACAAATACTTTTTGGTCTTTTGCAACTTTAAATTGCTGCCCTGCTATCTCTACAATTGCGTACATAGCGTAACGTTTAATTAATTATTTTTATAAATAAAGAACTGCGCCTATTTTTAAATAGGCGGGTGCAAATATACTGCTAATTAATTAAATGACAAATATTTTATGCCTCTACAGGCTTTGAATTGCGATTTTTTTTTGGATTCCAACTTTCTTTAAATAATTGCATAAAAGATAACGTAAGCACAAAAGTAGTGGCAAACCCCATAACTGCTGCAACAAACACAACTATTCCTACTCCTACATGATAATGCGAACTCCAATTCGCCAGCATTTCTGGTAAGAAATCAGTATTGATATTAGTTACATAGATCGCAAAGAAAATAATAAAAACAATTGTAGCATTAAACCCAGTAAAAAGCCCTGCCATAAATCCTTTTTGATATTCAAAATCACTTCCTTTTTCCTGCTTGTAGTTTTTCATGGCTTTGTACAAACCAAGAGCTACTATAATACCATTTCCTAGACTAAAAACAGGTTCTGTTTGTACACCGATCAAAGAAAGGATTAAAAAATACGCAATAAGTCCAATAGCAATAAGAAGTCCATATATAACAGGAATAGTTGATTTTTTCATGGTTTCGCTCTTTAGGATTCTCTCTTAAAAGTAAGGAATTTAAGAGTTTTTTAACCTTAAAAGCTTGTTAATTTATTGTTTAACAGCGACATAAGAGAATGAGAATTACCTATTCCTATTAGCCAAATATACTCCCAGGATAATAACTCCAGAAGCTAGCACTTGATAAAATGTAAATTTCTCATTATCCAATATCCCCCACAGCATGGCTACAATAGGAATCGTATAGGTTACCGAAGTCGCAAATACCGGAGTACTGATCTGCACCAGTTTATTAAACAATACTTTGGCAATACCCGTACCTACTATCGCTAGTATAGAAACATACATCAAGCTCATATGTACTTTTGGGCTAGTTATCACTTCTGTTTTAAAAAAATCTGAAAAACATAAGACGATTAAAGCCGGAATCACTAATACAACAAAATTTCCGTTAGCAATTGCCATAGGCGAGATATGCTGCATATATCTTTTTATGATATTTACATTTATTGCATAACATACCGAAGCACAAAGCACTAATAACGCATACCAATAGTTTTGATTGGGGTTAACCGAAGCTCCTTCTAATATAAGAGCAACACAACCAATTAACCCTACAATCACACCAAAGAATTGGTTTTTATTAAATCGCATAGAGAAAATCAACATCCCCAGGATCAAAGTAACCAATGGTGTGGTAGAATTAAGGATTGATGCTATACCACTATCAATTTCTGTCTCGGCAAAGGCGAATAAAAACGCAGGGATGAATGTTCCTGCAAAGGCAGATATGATTACCCATTTCCAATCCGATGCTGCTATTTTTCGCATACTCCTAAACCCAATCAAGAATAAAAATGTTGCTGCAAATAGCGTTCTTAATGCACCCAATTGTAGCGGCGTAAGTCCAATCAATGATTTTTTGATAAGAATAAATGAACTACCCCAAACCACAGAAAGTACTGCCAGATATATCCATTTTAGTTTTGTGTTTTGCATTTTTGCGAAGTAAGTTGCAAAAGTGATAAAATTATAAGTACACAGAATACCTTTTGGAAGAAAATTAACTATAAAATGGTTTAAACTTTTTTCAATTTATCACAAAATGATTCTTTTCACTTCTATTAATAAACGTATTTTAAATTTTTTACTCTTTCCAGCGAAGAGTTTCCATAAAATACCTCATATCATTACGCAAATAATTCGCAGCAGGAAGTATAGAATCATAATTAGGTTTCACCTTAAAATACATAGAACCTACTATAAAATGCCGAATACTATCGGTTGCATAAAACTGAGATGGAGAAGCAGCATCGCCAGAAACCTCATAAAACACACCATATACTTTATTTTCTTCATTTGCATAAGGTGTTTGCACGATCCCATCTGCTTTGATCACATGTTCCTGAGTAAGGTTTTGAGCATCCCTAAGTAATGAATCCAGGTTATTATTAATTTCATAATAAGAAATATACATTGTAGCTCTTAGCTTTTTATACTCTAGATTATACCAACAATTTTTATTTCTTCTGGCTCTACGAAGTTCTGAAAATTCATTCTTTTCAAAAGAATAAGGGCAAGGCAATACCAGCTCCTTATACTCGGGAGCAGGATAACTTAATCGTAGCATTCCTTCTGGCTTAGGCAATACTTCACCTCCACAAGAAAATAGCATACATACGCTGGTCACTATAAAAAATCTAACTATTTTCATTTTCGTTAATGGTCAATTTCACTTGTTTTATTCGCTTGTTATCCAACGATTCTATTTTAAACGCATACTGATCTACTTTGATAATTTCCCCACGTTTCGGAAAACTCCCAGAAATCTCCAATAACAATCCTGCTATGGTTTCTGCATCTCCTTTCTTTTCTTCAAAAACGCCGTTGTTTTCGAGTTTCAGTACTTTATAAAAATCTTTTAAAGCCGTTCTTCCTTCAAAAACATAGTTTCGATCATCCAATTTTGAGAATATTAAATCTTCATCATCAAACTCATCACTAATATCTCCTACAATCTCTTCTATAATATCCTCGAGAGAAATCAAACCACTGGTTCCGCCATACTCATCCACAACAATAGCCAGATGATTTTTTTTATCTTTAAAATCATTAAGTAAATCATCTAGTTTTTTATTCTCTGGCACAAAATACGGTAATCTTAATAAAGATATCCAATCAAAAGAAGGTGTATTAATATAAGGTAATAGGTCTTTTACATATAGAATCCCAATTACATTATCAATACTATCTTCATATACCGGAATCCTGGAATATCCTTTCTCGATAATCTCAGGAAGAATTTCCTGATATGCAGTTGCACTATTTAACGCAAAAATATCCATACGAGGATGCATCACCTGTTTAGTATCTGTATTTCCGAAAGACACAATACCTTCTAATATTTTCTTCTCTTCGTCTGTAGTATCCTTGTCTGAGGTTAATTCTAATGCTTGTGATAATTGATCTACACTCAAATTAGATTTCTGTTTCCCTAATCGATTATGAATCCCAACAGTGATACTACGCATTGGCATACTAATCGGCGCAATGATCCAATCCAGAACTGCTAAAGGTCTTGCCATAAATTTGGCAAATTTCACTTTATTTCTACTGGCATATAGTTTGGGTAAAATTTCACCAAACAATAAAATCAGGAATGCTGCGACCCCTACTTCGACCACAAATCTTACATTAATCCAACCTAACCAAACATAATCAAGATTGCTAAAATATATCTTACCTAAGGTATCAAAAAGCAACACTATCGCTATATTGATAAAATTATTCGCTACTAATATGGTAGCTAATAGCTTCTTAGGGTTATCTAGTAATTTAGACACAATCTTAAGATTCTTAGACGCATTCTCTTCATCTTTAAGATCTGCAGGAGTTAAAGAAAAAAGAGCTACTTCACTACCTGATATTAATGCAGAAAAAATGAGCAGCACTACCAGTACAACCACATTAATGGTTTGCATAAAATCAAAAACAAATAGTGAAATAAATAACGGTTCAGGATCAGGGTCCAAATTATCTTTGTTTAGTTAGACATATCAGAACGGAAGATCATCGTCTTCTGTCGCTGGTGAATTAGACGAAACTTCCTGCGAATTACTGGCAGCAGGTGTATTCGTTTGAGGTGTATTCTGAGGTTTATGCTCAGAAGGTTGGTTCTCATTCTTAGGCGTAAGAAAAGTAAAATCTGTACACTGTATTTCTGTACTATACCTATCTTTTCCTTGCTCATCTTGCCATTTTCTGGTTTTAAGACGACCTTCAATATATACCTTATCTCCCTTATTAAGGTATTTCTCGCAAATTTCTGCAGCTTTATTTCTGACTACGACATTGTGCCACTCTGTAGTATTTACACGCTCTCCTGTGCTTTTATTTACATACGAATCATTAGTAGCAAGAGGAAATCTACCTATGCAACTACCTCCTTCAAAATAATGCATCTTTACCTCATCACCCGTATGCCCTATAAGCATTACTTTATTTAATGTTCCTGACATTTTAGTTTATGATTTGTTGTTTTGGTTTATCATTGCAAAGAAATGACAAACTGTACTAAATAACGCTATCCTAATACTTCTTATTTTTCAAAGTAGTTTTAAATAACTTTGTTTATAGTAAATGTAATAAAAAAATTAATACATAAATGATACCCCAATCGTCTTAACTTAGGTTTTAGATCTTTCTCAATATCAATTCTGCTGAAAAAATATATCTATAAAATTACCTAACAGAATAGGAACGGGATATGCATGTATTTCTTCATAATCAACGATCTTTTGATCCTGGTTTACTTTTGAAGGGATATCTGATTTGATGATATAGAATCGAGTATACAGATGCTGATGAGATAATTTGTGCACTATAGGTTCTTCCTGGTGTGGTATAATTTCGTACTCTTTATCTTTTATCATTTCTCTAAAAACAGTGTGAGACGATATCGTATCTATATCTATCGCGTCACTTTCTATTAAGGGAAATTCATATAACCCTTTCCATATACCATTACCTACTCTTTGTTGGATAATTGTTTTCTTATCTTCTGTAAAAAACACCAAATAATTAAAGTAACGTTTCTTGATTTTTAGTTTTTTGATTTTAACCGGTAGCACTTCTACTTTTCCATTTTTTAGTGCCTCACAACTATCTCGTAGCGGGCATATAATACAATACGGGCTTTTGGGTTTGCATTGTAGTGCTCCAAACTCCATAATTGCCTGGTTATACTCTGCAGGTTCCTCATGATCCATTAAGGTTATTGCAAGTTCTTTGAATTCTTTTACTCCTTTTGTACTATTAATAGGTGTATCGATTCCAAAATACCGTGATAATACCCGATACACATTTCCGTCTACAACAGGAACTGCTTCCTTATAACATATAGAAGCTATTGCACTCGCTGTATAATCTCCAACTCCTTTTAATTGTAAAAGACCTTTATATGTAGTAGGAAAAACGCCATTTAAATCATTTGCAACGTATTTTGCAGTGGCATGCAAGTTTCTGGCTCTGGAATAATATCCCAATCCCTGCCACAATTTTAACACTTCTTCTTCACTTGCATTTGCAAGATCAAATACTGTTGGAAAAGCCTCTGTAAATGACATATAATATGGTAATCCTTGCGCCACTCTGGTCTGCTGAAGTATAATTTCACTAAGCCAAATATGATATGGATTTTTAGTTTCTCGCCATGGCATCGATCTTTTGTTTTGTAAGTACCACGTAATGAGTTTTTTAGAAAATATCATAGTAAAATTATAAGTTTTACAAAATTAAACGTTTAAAGATGAAAATATCATCTTAAGTATTGATATTTTGGATTTTAAATTCTTATATTTGCCCCCTTGAAAATTTAAAAACCCCTAAATAGGTAATATAATGACTAAAGCAGATATTGTAGCAAAAATTTCGGAAAAATTAGGAATAGAAAAAGGTGATGTTCAGGCAACGGTTGAAACCTTTATGGAAGAGGTGAAAAGTTCACTAGAGAGTGGAGATAATGTATACCTTAGAGGATTTGGTAGCTTTATTATCAAAACCAGAGCAGAAAAAACAGGCCGTAATATTTCTAAGAACACTACGATCAAAATTCCTGCACACAATATACCTGCGTTTAAACCTGCAAAAGTATTTGTAGAAGGTGTAAAAACTAACGTAGAAGTAAAATAAATAATTATAAATATAAAAAGCATACACTATGCCAAGTGGTAAAAAACGTAAAAGACACAAGGTAGCTACGCACAAGCGTAAAAAAAGAAGAAGAGCCAACCGCCATAAGAAAAAGTAGTTTCTAACTACTTTTTTCATTTAAAAAGTTAAGTTCTTTGAAATCGAAATAAAACATACTACCCCACTACCGGTATCTTTGTTTTATTTCAACGGAATTGTAAAAAATTCCTGTGAAAAAATTGTTTAATCCATCTCGATAATTATCGGGATAAAAATCTAATCAGAGTGAACAACGAATTGATCATTAGGTCAGGTTCCTCTACGGATTTTGCCTTATTAAAGGATGGAAAACTAATTGAATTACATAAGGAAGAAGACGACAGTGATTTTGCGGTAGGTGATATTTTTATTGCCAAAATCCGTAAATCTGTCCCAGGTCTAAACGCCGCATTTGTTAATGTAGGCTATGAAAAAGATGCATTTTTGCATTATCATGACCTTGGTCCTCAAGTATCTTCATTACTTAAATTCATAAAACGTGTAAGCACAGGTAAATTAAAAAATTATTCTCTTAAGGATTTTCCTTTTGAGAACGATATTGATAAACACGGTACTATTACCAATGTGTTAAAATCAAATCAATCACTATTAGTACAGATAGTAAAGGAACCGATATCTACCAAAGGCCCTCGAATTAGCTCAGAGCTTTCGATTGCCGGTCGATATATTGTTTTAGTCCCTTTTTCGAATCGAATTTCTATTTCTCAAAAAATAGAATCCTCAGAAGAAAAAGAACGTCTAAAAAGGCTTGTAAAAAGTATTAAGCCAAAAGGTTTCGGAATTATTGTACGTACAGTAGCAGAAGGCAAAAAAGTAGCAGAACTAGACAAAGATTTAGAAAATCTAATGGGACGATGGCAAAGCATGTGTAAAAAATTGCACAAAGCTCATCACCCTTCAAAAGTACTAGGTGAAATGAATAGAGCATCTTCTATATTAAGAGATGTATTTAATGACACTTTTACTTCTATTGTTGTAGATGATGAAGATCTCTGCAACCGAATCAAAGAGTATCTGCAAGAAATTGCTCCAAAAAAGGAATCAATTGTAAAACTTCATAATCCTAAAATACCTGTTTTCGAAAAATATGGTATTGAACGGCAAATCAAAACAAGTTTTGGCAAGACGGTATCTATGAGTAAGGGCGCTTATTTGGTTATAGAGCATACAGAAGCAATGCATGTAATCGATGTAAATAGCGGTAACCGATCTAATAAAGCCAAAAACCAAGAAGATACTGCACTAGAAGTAAATCTGATTAGTGCAGCTGAAGTAGCCCGTCAACTGCGTCTTAGAGATATGGGAGGTATTATTGTAGTCGATTTTATCGATATGAATAATGCAGATAACCGTAGAACCCTCTTCAACCAATTGCGAGAAGAGATGAAAGACGATAGGGCGAAGCATAAAATTTTACCGCCAAGTAAATTTGGCTTGATTCAAATTACGCGGCAACGCGTTCGACCAGAAATGAATATCAAAACCCGAGAGGATGATCCAAACGGAATAAATGGCGAAGTTGAGGCGCCTATAGTATTGGTAGAAAAAATGAAAGTCGAATTAGAAAAATTAATTAAAAAAGATCATAAAAAGATAACGCTAAGTGCGCATCCTTTTATTGCAGCTTTTTTAACCAAAGGATTTCCATCCACCCGATCCAAATGGTATTTTAACCATAAACGATGGGTAAAGATTGTACCTAGAGACGCTTACACGTATTTAGAATATCATTTTCACGATAAAAATGGTGAATTGATAAAATAAAATTAAACCCGGCCTGATAACAGTGCCGGGTTTTTTTGTTTTTAATGGTTAACACACCTATCAAACAAAACCTTCGATTGCTTCTCGATATACTTTCTAAAGTTTTACAAAAACTAGTTATCTTTGTTATAAATGTAAAAATGAGTGTGATGAATATTGAAGCTACAAAATTAGAATTGATGCATTTACTATTGCAAACGCAAAAGGAAACACTTTTGGTTAAACTTAAAAAGGTCTTTGAGGAAGAACAAACCGATTGGTGGACAGAAATGAATAGTGAAGAACAAGAAGAAATCAAAACCGGAATAGCACAAGCAAATCGAGGAGAATATATCGATAATGATACTGTAATGAAACGTTTTAAGAAATGACGTTAAAAATTGTTTGGACACCACAGGCACTAAAAGGATTAGAAAAAGTATTAGAGTATTTAGAAGCCGAATGGACTCATAAAGAAATACAAGCTTTGGAGATTAAAATAAAGGAGTTTATAGAAAGAATTGCGAAATACCCCGAAATCTATCCTTCAACAAGTCAATATAAGCACACTCATAAGGCGGTCATAGATAAAAACAATTACATCATCTACAGAATAAGACCTCAAAAAAAGATAATTGAACTTATTAACTACAGAGGAACAAAACAAAAACCACTAACTTAAGAATAAATAACTTCTCGATACACCACACCCAAAAGTGCGGCACTCGAAGTGACGGCGTGTATTAAGTAAAAATGCAATTCCATATCAAAATTATTACTCCAATGTGGATTCCGGATCAAGTCCGGAATGACAGGCATAATGGATTCTGGCGTAAGCCAGAATAACAAACGAGTAGTCAATATGCTCAACATGATAACCACTTAGTGATTTGTCATTCCAGCGTAGGCTGGAATCCATAATAACATGCTTCTCGATACACCACACCCAAAAGCGCGGCACTCGAAGTGACAGGTGTGTACTCAAACCCAAAACTCTACCCCTCCAGCTTTTTTATAAAATACGAGGGATATATCCCTGTTTTTTTGTAGAACGTTTTAGAAAACGCCTCTGCGGTATTAAAACCGACCTCTTGTGCGATAGCTTTAATCGTATATTTCCTGAATTTTGTATTTGAGCGTATCGGGATAGTACTTATAACTTAAATTTTCAAGTTCATCAATACTCTTATCCTGTAACGAATCCGGGATTTGAAATTGTTGCCCATACCCAAAAAATGATAACAAGAAGATCAATAGCGTAAGATAGATGGCTCGCATAGTTGGTTTTGGTTAGCCTATCAAAAGTATTGAAATAATAACTAACCTCTAAAAAAATAATCGCCCTGACTTGTCTAAGTCAGGGCGATTATTTTTTTTCTACTTGATTAATATATACGTAGTACTTATTGTATTGCAATTGTAATCAATGTTTATCTATATGCAACAAGATCATTAATATCTGTTTGATTACCACATGGCGGTTTATTAAAACTTCGGCAATCAGCAAATACAGAATGTTCACATCCATTAACTGCAGCACTTGGCACTTCTCCAGCTCTGATCTGCGATAGTTTATGTGATGTTAATAGGGTAATGTTTAGTTTTTTTAATCCCAGCTTCTTTGTTTGATGTTGATTTTTCATGAGTTTTTATGTTATGAGTTCAAAACAAATGTAGGGGATAACCTTAAAAAAATAAAGTAAAAAAAGGAACTACTAGTCTGTATTCTAAGAAATCAGACTTTTAAATAATTTAAAATCAAATAGTTACATATTTTCCTTTTTCGAGTTGCTTGATAAAGTAAGAAGGGTAAATTCCCGTCTTTTTGTAGAAGGATTTAGAAAAAGCTTCGGTAGTATTAAACCCTATTTCGCGAGAAATTGCTTTGATAGTGTATAATCTAAATTTTGATTCATTCTTTAGTTTTTCGATCACATACTCAATACGCAATTCATTTATATACACACTAAAGCTTTTTTTCTTATACGTATTAATGATCTTAGATAAGTATTTAGAATTGGTCTGTAGTTTTTTGGCCAACTCCCCGGTAGTAATATTCGCCGATACATACCCCTGTTTATCTTCAAACTTTTGCAAGCCTTCTAAGACTGAGTTTACAATATCCTCAGAAATCCCTATTGCTTCTGGTGTTGCAGGATCCTTATCCAATACTTCTTTAGGTAAAGCAGTATTGAGGGTTGGTGTATGCATTAGTTCTTTAAAACGCCTTCTATACCTTACATTTTTAATATAGATCAGGACAACAACAATGATCAGTACCACAGCAAAAAAGACGACAATGATAAACTTTATACTCGTCTTTTTCTCCTTTTGTTCTAGAGCATCAATTAGATTTTGCTTTTCTTCTAATAGTTTCGGTGTATCATACTCCAACACTATTCTTTTACTTAGGTTTTTATAATTGGTATCCAGGATACTATCTACGGCAAACAATTTATTAATATAGTATAACTGTTTATTTTTATCATCTACCAATTTATAGTGATCAATCAATAGTTCATATCCTTCTCGCATTTCTATAGAAACAAAACCCGAACGGTCATACGATTGATTGATTTTTAATAAATACTCCAGGTACTTTTCTTTATTATCAAATTCCTTATAGAGTTTTGCCAAATGGATATAGGTATTAACCAATGACTCTTCTACTCTTGGTCTAAATTCCTCTATAAAAGGCATTGCTTTGTTTATACTATCTAGTGAATTTTGATACTGTTGTTTATAGAATAAATTGATGCCTTCATGTAACACAAAAAAAGGATAAAGCTCTAAACTATCTTTAAGCGATTCTTTTATTCCTTTGGTATTATAAAAGGTGGCAGAATCCCTATATTCTAGTTTTCTATACGAATCTGCTAAATGTAACATGGTAACTAAATGCCCTATACCACTTATATTATTTTTATCTTCATAATCTATGACTTCTTTAAATATTGTAGCCGCCTCATCAAATTCTCCTATATCTTCTTTTAAGCTACCAATATTGTGTTTGGTTAGATAGTAAAAGTTTTTATTATTGGATGCACTAGAGTATTTTAAGGCCGCCAGATAGCTATCCAATGCTTTATTATAATCCCTTATTTGTTTGTATTCTCCTCCTTTAATAGAATATGGTACCGCAGGATATAGCTTATGATTTAAATCTTTACTTATCGCGATTGAGCTATCCAGATATGCAATTCTTTCAGGAAATTTATTCTTAAACATAAATACCGCAGATCGATATGCTTTGGCAAGAGACAATGGGTCATTTTTTTGCTTTGCTTTGACTAATAACGTATTTGCATAAATTTCATGCTTAATAGAATCATTATAATACTTAAACCCTAACCTTTCGATCTCATCAAACGTTTTATTCTTTAGCGAATCCGGGATGGTAAACGTACTCGTATCCTGAGCAACTCCCAGGATAGTGTATAAAAAAAAGATACTAACGATGAGTACTAGTTTTTTCATGATACAGTATAGCTTACTTTTGTTTTTTGGTATCGTACTAAAAAATCATAACACACCAACTCATAAAATCGTTGTTTGGATCTAAAGGCACGATTTACCAGCATATGTATATAACTGCTTAGCAAATCGTCTAATGGCATTTCTAACTGGTTATCCTGCTGTGTTTTCATGATCTTTTGTACTGCTCCTAATGATTGTTTTGCTTTATGATCCAACAAATCATCCAGGACTTTATAGTCTTCCTGCATAGAAGTTGTCTCTAAAAAAGAAGAAAGCTTGCTTTTTAACCCTCTGTATTTTTTATCTAATTGCTTATTTAGTCCTTTATCTGCATGAAATTCTCGTTTAAATCCCTGGCAGTTTCGGGTTACTAACTCTAACTTTTCTTGTTGCTCGTAGCCAAAACTGTTTAATAATCTATCGATCGCTTTTACTATAAATAAGAAGTACAATTCTTCATCTTCGATCAACTCAATAGCATCCAGCAGCATGGTACTATCATAAAAAAACAGGGTTTCAGAGATAGCTATAGTGTTTATACCATAACGCTCTAATTCTCGTATGTACGTATCGGTTTGTAGTTTATATACCACTCGTTGCTCTACATATCGCTGCATTGCTGCATTGATATGCAGGATCACCCTTCCTACAGCATGTATATCGGGCAGATGAAATCGTATCCTGATATGAAAATCAGGATCCCCGTAGCGTATAAAAAACCAGGAGTCGATCAGCCCTTGTTCCAGCAACTGTGTTGTGAGCGGTTTTATGGTTTCGGTAAGGAGTACATCAGACGTACGGGCACCACAATATATTTTGTAGTATAGCCATTCGTCTCCTAGTATATATGTTCTTTTTGCACTCATGTAATATCCCCTTGTTTTATGTTTTTAACAAATCCAAAGTACATCTCGATACAATCCTCCTATCGTAGGATCACTCGATGTGACGAAAATGTTATTTTACTTATACCTCAACTGCTTTTGATGCTTCGATCTTCTTTCTTGCTTGCTCTAGTTTTTCCTGGTTATACATCGAGATCACAAACTGGTTGGTATAACTCATACCTTCTTGCTGTACGGTACCTTTTTGCTCACTAGACTGCCCTTCTTCTGCAAATAAAAACTCTTCTAATACACAGGCTTTTTTATTTTTTATGGTATCTAACCACATATCTATCGAATTCGTATTCCCCAGGTGGATTAGCAAAGTATTATCCCCGTCGATCAATTGCACCATCTCGGGTATATTGTGTTTTGCTCTCCAGCTAGTTACCATTGCCATCTTCTCTTTTTCATTATTCTCTTTTAGAAAAGGTAAGTCTGCCATTGTGATCTTCCATCGGGCTTTTGCCAATATAAACTCTTTATATACCACTCTAGGTAAAAAAGTATGCTTCTCTAACGCTTCTCCCCAATAAAACCCAAGACCCGGTCGACCGCCTTGCTTTTGTACATCACATAAGAAATGATATACCGGCAATGCATTAGCACTATAATTATGAGCATTGGTCAAACGAGGAATAATTTCTTTATTAAGTGTTTTTGATCGTAATACGATACGGCCATATTGCACCGATATCATTAGATCTGATATCGCTACCTGCTGCTCTATAGGTACATTAGATTTTCCTAAATATGGGATTTCATACTCACGTATCGTTGCCCTTCGAATCACATTACCTGTTCTGGATTCTGGTAAATGAACAACTTCGGCCAAGATCTGGTTTTGATACATTTCTTGTTCTATAGCCGCAATATCCTGTACGTGTTTTAAAATATCCTCGTTTCCGGTAGAAAACCGCCCTAACAGATTTGCTGCAGAGGATCCTCCTATAGAAGAAAATATCATCTTTTCTTCACCATCAACTGTTGCAATTTGAGCGATCGTCGACATAGTATCGGGCAAGTCGCTCCAGTTTAATTCGAGGTGTTCAAAATCCTTATCTTCGAGTGCTAGTGTATACTGGTTCTCTTTATGAATATGTTGTAATTTCTTATTTAGAATCTCCTGTACCGGAGTCCAATGCATTTCTTGTCGTGAAGCAGGTTTAGAAGGAATATACAGATCGTCTAAAAAAGAAGTAGAGTCATTAGCACTCTGATGCTGCAGGTATCCAATACCTATCTCGGTGTCCAAAACTGTAGCCAGAGGAATTTCCTGGGTTTCATATCGTTTTGTAAATGCATCTTTAAACTTTTGCAAGTGCGTTTCTGATGATGCACTACTCATTCTATTTAATAGCTCTAGTGCTCGTGTTAGTTTATACCCCCACCGTATATTTAATTGATTAGATTGTGCCTGAGTATACATATCGGTCTGAAAAAGATATTTTAACTCAAAAGGCGTTTCCAACTGTGCTACTCGTTCACTAAGTTTTAAGTATTCGTCAGATCCATTACCTAGTTTCTGATCTATTTGCTCCAGAAATTTTTTATAATGATGAATCTCTGTTAGTATAGCATTAGTACCTTCTATTCGACCTAAACAAGCTTCTAACTGTTCTAAAAAATCATCTCCGGTTACAGAAGGTTCTATCTCACTCACCAGAATTTGATTGTCTATCAATTCATCTATAAATTCTGAAGCTTCTTCATGAGTAATTTCATCATCAACCAAGAGAGAAGCTAATTCTTTTATTTTTTTACCAGACCTGGCACTTTCGATTATATCTTCGAGATACTCTGCATAGGCTACTGCCTCGATAGAATGTTCTCGCCGATTATACTTGTTATACTTGTATTCTATATATCGATATTGATCTCCGATTTTATAGAGACTATTATTAGTGTACCACAATAACTGCTTTTTGATTGCCTCTTCTTTGGCCATCTTTTGTGAGAAAGCCACCAAAAAGTTCATATCAAACCGAGTTTGCCTTTGATGGGTATCATAATTAGACAATTCTATTGCTGTGGTCTTACCAAATGTTCCTATACTACAGCCGGCAAATAATCCAAAAGGAGTACAACGCGAACTCATCCTGGATAAATATTTTAACAACGACGATTCTAATCGTTTCTTCTTTTTAACATCTTTGAGTTGTCCCGACAACCATTTCTCTATTTCAGAAAATAGTTCTGGTGACGCCAGGAAAATAGCTTCTCTAATGCTATCATTTTTCCAGACATCTTTAAACACTTCTACAGGTATATCCTTCTCTTTGGTAAGGTTATGATAAAAGTCTAATGATAAAAGGGGAGTTCTTAGACAATACTGATCAAAGAAGGTATATGGGTTTTTTAGTTTCAAGAGGTGTTGGTATTATGCTGTACTTATTTAATAGGACATAAATATACTATTTTCTGTTTTAAGATTTCTTTTAGATAATTATAACAAAACCACATGATAATCAGATGATTACTGTTTTAAACTAAAAGTCTGAATTCTGCGAATTCCGTGTTTGTTTTCAGGAATCACGACTTCCTTCTCTTGTTTTTGGGGTTTTATCAGGGGTATATTTGATCAAATCAAAAAACGTAGCAGTCGCTTTAGTTTCACTCAAAAAAATCAAAACTTATGATACACGTACTGATCAATTTCATTTCACAACTCACGACTTTTCTGATGGATCATTTTATCATCATGTATCAATCTATTGTTAACGTTTAAAGAATATCCAGCATGAAACAATTATTTCCAAAAGAAATTATAGAAAACACCATAGAGGTGCATCAGTTTGAACATACCAGCAAAAGTAAAATGATCTATACAACGATATTGGTCGCTTTTGTCATTGCATTAGCACTTTTACCATTTATCAAAGTCGATATCTATACTACAGCAAGAGGGATGCTAAGGCCTAGTAAAGAACGAATTGCTATTACTCCACTTCAATCGGGTAAAGTTGTTTTTGTAAATATGGTTGATAATCAAAAAGTAAATAAGGGAGATACCTTGCTTATGACCAATACCTCTGTCGTGAAAGAACAAATCACCCGATCCTCGACACAGATTGAAGAAACCCGGCAGTTTATTGCAGATTGCGAATATCTGATCAATACGGCTACCCCGAGATTTAATAACATACAATCGGCACGTTACCAAAAAGAGTATCTGTACTTCACTCAAAAAATACAGGAGTTAAAAACCCGATTTGAAAAAACAAAAATCGATTACCTGCGTAATCAAAAACTATATGAAAAAGGAGTGATCGCCAAAGTAGATTATGAGAATACTGCTTTTGAACACCAACTGGCATCCAGTACACTACAACAATACCGAAAACAACAAAAAAATAACTGGCAGGCGACAGTAACAGAGTACCAGAATACCACCAGAGAATTAAAAAGCGGATTAACACAATTAAAACAGAATCAAAAAGAATTGGTGATCATAGCACCAATAGATGGGATTCTTAAAAATGTTTTGGGTATCGAGCCAGGTAGTTTAATTGCAGGAGGATTAACTATTGCCGAAATATCCCCTGATACCGGATTGATTGCAGAATGTTACCTCTCGCCATCAGATATAGGTTTAGTGGGGCGGAATAAATCGGTGAATTTTCAGATCGATGCTTTTAACTATAATCAATGGGGATTGGCTACCGGAAAAATTCTGGAGATTAGCAAAGATGTGGATATCATTAATGACCGACCAGTTTTTAAAGTACGTTGTGCTATCGACCAAGGACATCTGGAACTTAAAAATGGTTTTAAAGGTAGTTTTAACAAAGGGATGACACTAAGCGCACGATTTCAACTTACACAACGCACCTTGTATGAATTACTTTATGATAAAGTCGATGACTGGTTTAACCCATCGAGTCCCACTATAGCAGAAGTAATGAATGTCGAATAACGAATACGGAATATCTAATGTTGAATGTAAAAACCAAAAAAATAAATGAAAAAGTTAGGAGAAAGTCAGCAGTTAGGAGTTGTTTATTACATCTTGAATATCACACCATCCATTTCGAACGTCAAATCTCTCAATACTCAATACTAACCTCTCAAAACTAAACGAATCATGGCTAAGACAAAAATAAAACAACACGATATCACTGATTGCGGTGCGGCTTGCCTGGCATCGGTATCAGCACATTATAAATTGCAACTGCCTATCGCACGTATTCGACAGTTTGCAAGTACAGATAAAAAAGGAACCAATGTATTGGGATTAATTGAAGCTGCCGATAAACTCGGGTTTGAAGCCAAAGGAGTACGCGGGGATCTGGACAGTTTGTTTAAAATCCCTAAACCTGCCATCGCTCATGTGATCGTGAATGAGAAATTGCATCATTATGTAGTGGTCTACGAAGTGACTAAAGAGCACATCAAAATAATGGATCCGGGTGATGGCAGGTTTCATAAAAAAACACATGAAGAATTTAATAAAGAATGGACAGGAGTATTGGTACTACTATTACCAAAAGAAGATTTTATAACGGGTAATGAAAAAGTATCGGTATATAAACGATTCTGGTTTTTGTTAAAACCGCATAAAGGAGTATTGATACAGGCTTTTGTTGGGGCGATCATCTATACCTTATTAGGATTTTCTACCTCGATATACATCCAAAAACTTACTGACCATGTTTTTATGGGTACCAGTACCAAACTGCTTAACCTGTTAGGGATTGTAATGGTCACATTATTACTTCTAAAACTAATAGTAGGAGCATATAAGGATGTTTTCCTGATTAAAACCGGGCAACAGATCGATTCGCGACTTATTCTGGGATACTATAAACACTTGTTAAAACTGCCTCAGCAATTTTTTGATACCATGCGGGTCGGAGAGATTATCTCGCGGATTAGTGATGCAGTAAAAATCAGAAACTTTATCAATGGGGTAGCTTTAAACCTAACCGTTAATATCCTGATCCTGGTGTTCTCTTTTGGATTGATGTTTACCTATTATTGGAAACTGGCGCTGATCATGCTGGCGATTATCCCAATATATGCAATCATATATGTAATCACCAATAAACTGAACAAACGCACAGAACGTGGGATTATGGAGAAATCTGCAGATCTGGAGAGTCAATTGGTAGAATCCTTAAACGCTGTAGGAACCATCAAAAGATTTGGCCTTGAAGGTTTTGCTAATATTAAAACAGAAACCCGTTTTATCGGACTATTAAAAACAGGATACAAGTCTGCATTAAACAGTGTGTTTTCTAACTCTAGTACCGGTACTATTGCACAATTATTTACCATTATCCTATTGTGGAGTGGTTCCTTTTTTGTGATTCAAAAAGAAATTACTGCCGGAGAGCTTATGGCTTTTTATGCCATCATAGGATATTTTACCAGTCCTGTTGCCGGTTTAATCAGCGCTAATAAACAGATTCAAAATGCACTTATTGCAGCAGATCGTTTGTTTGAGATCATGGATCTGGAACGTGAAGAAGATGAACAGAAAATAAAACTCACAAAAGATAGCATTGGTGATATTAATTTCTCTAATGTAGGGTTTAGATATGGATCCAGAGTTGAAGTTTTTAAAGATTTCAGTCTTGAGATTCCGAAAGGAAAAATCACTGCAATTATCGGGGAAAGTGGTTCTGGAAAATCTACCCTGATGTCTTTACTACAAAATATCTATCCAATCCAGAAAGGGCAAATATCAATAGGAAAACAGGATCTGAAACACATCGAGAATGGTAGTCTTAGAGATCTGGTAAGTGTGGTACCACAAAAAATAGATCTGTTTGCCGGTAATGTGATAGACAATATTGCAGTAGGAGAATTTGCTCCCGATGTAGAACGCATTATGGAAGTATGTAAAGCCATAGGTATTCTTGAATTTATAGAAAACCTACCCAATAGTTTTGCCACATATTTAGGAGAAAATGGAGCTACCCTGTCTGGAGGGCAAAAACAACGTATCGCCATTGCCAGAGCATTATATAAAAACCCTGAAGTATTAGTATTAGACGAAGCTACCTCATCACTGGACAGTACTTCTGAAAATTATATCCAGAAAGCAGTACAAAGTCTGCGCGATCAGGATAAAACTATCATCATTATTGCTCACCGATTAAGTACGGTGATTAATGCCGATAAAATTGTAGTACTCGAGAAAGGGGAAGTGGTAGAAGAAGGCAATCACAATGTACTATATACCCGACAGGAAAAATACTATGAACTATGGCAAAAACAAATGCCAATAGCAGATCACATACCTAAAATAAATGCTGTTGCATAACTAGAAGATGGTTCAGCAAAATTTAATTGATAATTATGTTTTTAAAATGCTAAAAAACTTTTTAATCTAAATATCTGGTTATGAAAAAAATAGAGCGTCAAATTGAAGTCATAGAACGATTAAATCGGTTTATACGATTGGGGAAAACAGGAACTCCTGATCAATTATCCGAAAAATTGGAAATCTCAAAAGCATCTTTGTTTCAGATTCTTGGAGTAATGAAACAACTTAATGCTCCTATTGTATTTGATATCACGCTACAGAGCTATGTCTATGAAGAATCCGCAAACTTTACCTATGGTTTTTATACTCGTAAACTCTATGGGAAAGAAGTACTTGAGGTATCTTCTTATAGTGCTCAAAGTATTATGATGCAAGTAGATTTTAAATATCCAAGCCTAAGAATAGTATAATAACATTTAAAAAATAAACTCATGAAAAATTATGATCCACAAAAAAAAGAAAGCAACCTAACAGAGCACAAATTAGAAAAAGATTTTTTGCAACAAGAAATCAATGATCCAGAACTAAAACATGTGATATCTGATGTTATTTCCTACTCTGAAGAGTACGAAATCTACATAGATCATGATGACATGATGGATTGGATGTTGTAAAGCGATATAAAGATTACAAATCGCATAAAAAATTCAATCACATCAATCATTAAAATACTTTATTAATCAAAAAACGAACAGTTATGAATATTATCATCAAGCAAATCGAACTTATCGAGAGAATTGACCAACTCATACGCCTACAAGCCACAGGAACTCCAGTAGAATTAGCATCGAGATTAGGGATCTCCAGAGCACAAACCTATCGGATCGTTGATATTATGAAAGATCTAAACGCTCCTATCACTTATGATTTTACAATACAGAGTTTTGTATACGAAGAAAGTGTAGGTTTTAAATTTGGGTTTTACACAAAAGAACTTGATGCTACAGAGATTAGATCAGTAAGTGGTGGAAATTCTTTTGAAAGATTACAATGTTTAGCTGCAATCTTATAAAATGAAACATTGCAAATATAACTATAGGCAAAAGGATTTATAGTACTTCCTATAATTTTAAATTGTTCAATATAGGTAAACAAAAAAATTATGAAATCAATTATATTATTAATTGTACACCATACTTATGTTTAACGCAACCATATAGATACATGATCCTGAAATTGGAAAGTAAAATGAAAAATTCTTTTGAATAAAAATCCTGGAAAATCAATTTTTCGGGATTTTTTTATATCAATTATTCTTTGGGTTTGCCTTTAAAAAATGAAAATAATTATATAGCCTATTAACCTTCTTTCATTTTATAAAACTTTATATAGGTATCTCATAAAATGAGACCATCGCACAGTATCATTGTAATATAAAAGAGATAGCGTAGCTGTATTTACAGTTGTAACAAAAAAATCATTAATCATTAAATCGTAAAAAAATGAAAAATCTAAGTAACAAAGAGGCATTAGAAACCAACGGAGGATCAGCATTTCCTATTCCTAAATGGTTGCAACCTTTAGCAGATTATCTTTTTGGTGTACCAGAAGAAGAAAAGGAAAACTATAAAAATTCAAATAATCACTAATTATAAAAACATAAAAAAATGAAAAATTTAAACAACTACAACGTTCAGGAACTGCAATCAAATGAGCTTTTAAACAATAACGGAGGTACTATACTAATATCTGCTACTACTCGTAAAATCGTTTGTGAAGTTATTACTGGTATTTTCAATATTCCTGCTACAACGTTTATCCCATCATAATCATTTAAAAGTCTAAATGAGCATCAATTAATACAAACCGATGGCGGCCTCCATCCTTTTATTGAAATCGGAACATTTGGATTGATCACAAATCAGTTTTTGCATTGTAAAAAAAAGAGTCTTGTCGTAACAAGGCTCTTTTTTGCTTTATGACAAACCAGCCCATTATTCTGGAGAGATATTAAGAAATGGCAATAAGTATACTTCTGAAAAAATCTTAACAACTATAGTATACTATTCTGAAGTAGATTCTGGACCAGGTTCTAAGAAATACAAATAGTGAAGTTCTTAATAGACTTCTAAGTGGTAATGATGCAACCCCTATTATCCTACATATCATGCCTTCTTTAAAAATAATCGTGAAAAAAATGAAAAAAAAATATCAGTCTCAGAAGATGAGACAGCCCCAACGTATCATTGTACTGTGAAAGGGAAACAACAACACTTTTCACGATTGTTGCAACAACAAAAAACAGTTTACATATCAATTTGACGGAATAGATAGTGTAAGCATAAATTAAAAATCATTAATCATTAAATCGTAAAAAAATGAAAAATTTAAACAACTTAGAATTTCAAGAATTATCAAAACAAGAAGCAACAGAAATTAACGGAGGTATCGTTTGTGGCGGATGGTGTATCGGTATTATAGTTGTAGTTGCAGTTGGTGCTCTAGGACTTGGTGCATACAATGGATACCAAGATGAAAAAGACAAGCACGAAGGTGTAAAATAAATTTAAAACAAAACATTAATTAATTTAAAAAACAAACAACATGAATACTTTAGAATTAAACGTAGCAGAATTATCAAGCAATGAATTAAGAACCGTAGAAGGTGGTGTTATCGATCCTATCACAGTAACAGCAGCTGGAGCAGCAGTAGTACTTGCAGCTATCGGTGGGCTTTATAAAGCTGGAGAAGCAATAGGAAAAGGGCTTTACCACCTTTTTAACTAATATAACTATCATGGGTATATTTCAAAAAGGTAGTAGTGTTGATATTACTCCTTATTTAGAATATGTTGTACTTGCAATTGTTGCAGTAATCTTTTTCTATAATGCCGGAGTTGCAATAGGTAAATTTATATACCATATTAAACACTAGACCATTAAATAACCCTCTGGCATATTGCCAAGAGGGTTGTTTACTTTATTAAAAAAATCATCAACTCGTGCTGAACTTGTTTCAGTATC
This sequence comes from Aquimarina macrocephali JAMB N27, assembly GCF_000520995.1. GTDB lineage: Bacteria > Bacteroidota > Bacteroidia > Flavobacteriales > Flavobacteriaceae > Aquimarina > Aquimarina macrocephali. The sequence continues at coordinate 259,430 of NZ_JACA01000001.1, forward strand.
AAAAAACAGGATATCATGGAATCAAAAGTCTTAATACATATTATAAAAGAAATAGAAACAGTAGAAAACACAATACAGGTAGAAGAATTTATTACCGATTTATTTGTGTATACCAAGCAAAAAGATAATGATGTTTTCTATAGAAAAGATGAGGACAAAATATATGCTGTAAACGAAACATCAAAAAATATAACTCCTATTTCATTAGATCAGAGACAACAACAAGCTGATCAATTTAAGAAACTATTTTCCCAAATCGATGTTCAACATAAAACCGAAGAAAATAGCCGAAGCATAAGTATTGATGGTAAAGGTAATGTAGTTACTATATCGGGAGAAGTGAAAATATCTAAATTTCCTGATCTTGAACATACAGCAAATATTGCAGCATACAGATTACTAAGCAAATCAGCCCTGGTAGATATCGATATGGAGAATAATGAAATCACTGATTTTGTCGATATTGATATTAATGTACAGGGGCAAAGAATAAAAAATAAAACCGTGATAAAAAACATTGAGGTTTTAACAACCGATATTAATCGATATGATTATTTGCTCAACTATTCGGTGAACTAACTGCCTAATCTTCTATAAGTATAGAAACCTATATAAAAGAATCTTTGTGATTTTCAGATGATCATGTGAATTCTCTGGCCGTTCGATCGTTCGGCTGTCTGAAATACATTGCATTCACTCTAATGTATAACTGAAAAAACAATTTATTTTGGATCAAACAGTATTAAAAGCTCTTTTGCAACTTAAAAGAGAACTCTCGCTAGAAATTTCTAATGAGAAATTAGAATCACTTTTGCTTAGTCATCAGGATTATCCCAGTATTTTTTCTTTTTCTGATACTTTAAAAAAAATAGGTGTCGAAAACAAAGCTGGTAGAATCTCATCAGATCAATTATTGAAATTATCTCCGATTTTTCTAGCATATTCTATAGAAGATGGCCTGGTAATCGTTACTAAAATTTCAAATATAGAAATAAGCTATTATAGTGGTAATAGCAATGATCTTATTGTGGAGAGTTTCGAGAGTTTCTTACGGAAATGGAATGGTATTGTACTTTTGATTGATACCGATGCTATTGTTGAGATGTCTAATGAAGATCTAGCTCGCCAAAAACTAAAAAGAACGAAGCATTTTGGAGCTTTGTCTTTATTAGCTATTCTTATCACCATATCGATTAAAAGTTATCATGGGGTTTTTAACCTGTTCTTACTTACAAAATTAGCTGGGACTCTTATTAGTTTATTAATAGTATATACCGAAGTTAGTATCATACATAAATCCAAATTTTGTAAATCTAATGATCATATAAGTTGCGAAGGTGTTTTAAATTCTGGGGCTTCCAAAATTTTTCCCTGGCTTTCTATGTCTGATTTAGGATTGTTATATTTTTTAGGAAGTTTTATAGCAGTTTGCATTGCCTCTATGACCTCTAATTTCAAGAGTGTTGCTTTTTTGATAAGTATACTTTCCTTTTTTGCATTTCCGTATATATTTTTCTCTATTTACTATCAATATAGAATAGTCAAGAAATGGTGTGTCCTATGCCTGGCAATCCAAGGGGTATTTTTTATTGAAACCATACTTTCCTCATATTTTCTTTTTAACAACAACTTCGAATCATCTATAAATGGATTTCTCATACCTGGTATTTCTTTTTCGCTAATCATCATTATATGGTCCTATCTAAAAAGCCCTGTATATAAGTATTTCCGGTTTAAAGAAAGCATGTATAAATATGCAAGATTAAAAAACAATCCCGAAGTTTTTAGTCTACTACAAGAGAAAGAGAATCTTCTTAATACTGCATTTAATGAAAACCATATTATATTCGAGGGTGCTAAGGATATCGATAAAAGAGCAGCATTGGTTATAAATCCATATTGTCATCTTTGTGCAAAGGAGTTTCAAAAAATTCTTGAAATCAATAAAACTTCTGAAGGCATCAATTTCTCATTGATTTTTTCTGATACCGATAGTAATGAAATCTCACAATTTCTTATTGAGCTTTATTACAAAATGACAAAATCAGAATTCTTATCTGTATTAAGTAAATGGTTCGAACACAAGAATTTAAATACGTTAAAAGAAAAATACGCTATAGAAATATCTGAGAAATCAAGAGCAACATATGCTCAACATAAAAAATGGTGCACTCAGAATAATATTCTGCAAACACCACTTACTATTTTTAATAATAGAAAGCTATCAGATCACTATGCAATAGAAGATCTTATCACATTCTAACAGGGTTTTTCTACACTTTTTTCAGAAAAAAATATAGCGTCTCATAAGATGAGACATTCACCACTTATCATTGTACTATGAAAAGGAAGTGACAAGACTTTTAATACTTATTACCACAAAATAAATAGTAATCATAAAAACAAAAAACATGAAAAATTTAGAAAAACTTGGAGTTCAACCATTAAACACCACTGAAACCAGAGAAACACAGGGAGGTATAATTTTCCCAGGATTTTACACAAGCTTAGTAACCGAGGCTATCATCTTTGTACATAATGTAAAAAAAGTAATCAAACAATTATAACAAATTGCAAAAATTAAGTGTCATGAAAAATCAAGCTATAAGTCAGTACACATTATTATCATCAAAAGAAATTACGACCATTAATGGTGGTTGTGGAAGAGAGGATATTGAATGTCCAGAATTAGAGTTAATCCAAGAAGTTTTAGAAAACTTAAAGCATCTACTTACAGTGCTCTAAGCACTTTGGTATCATTAATAATCATCAATCTTAAAACAAAAATCATGAGAAATTTAAAATCATTCGAAGCATTAAACAATGCCCAATTAAGTATCATCAATGGTGGTTTGGCAATAGCAAACCTGGGAGATTTAGATATATTTCCTATCGTACCATTTGGCGACCCTAGAGAGTGGGATAACTATTTTCCTAAAAAAGAAACTCCAGGTTTCTAAAAACACTTTAATTTCATCAATCATCAATCTTAAAACGAAATCACATGAAAAGTTATAACACTGCATCCTTTCAGGAATTAAATGCATCAGAACTAATCACAATAGAAGGAGGTACTTTTTTTCCTGCAACTTCTACCTCTGATACACCAGGATTACCTGGCCTAGATGACCAATTTAATAAAGATTGGGGATGGGCTGGAAGCGGTCCCGGAGGTCAAGATACTAGCTTGTAAACTAATGAGTTAAGTTAGTGAGTTCATTTTCTCCTATGATCTATTTGATTATAGGAGAATTATGCTTCTAAGCACTCCTTTATAAAAAGACAATTCAATTCTATATATCTCAAAAACATAAACCATGACAAACGAAAAAGAGCTACTCTACAAAATCCTTGAAAACTTTAATGGAATGGGGAAAATCGAGGCTTATGACCTAACACATAAGCTAGAAACTCTTTTGTTTTATGCTTCTAATCCAATTAATGCCAAGGAACTTAAGCAAATGATAGCTTCTGATATGGATCATGATCATGAAATCGATCCTTTTCATTTTACTATTCTGCCAAATGGTAATTTTTGTGAGTTTGTAGGTTGTAATAATTGGATTCATGTTTATAAAGAAAATAAGAGAATATTACCTGATTGGCCTGTTTTTGAAACTTATTATTTTAAAACAAGATATGCTCCATTGGATCTTAAAAAATTAACGAAAAAAAATCTGTTACAAGATTTAAAAGAAAAAAATGAAGAAGAAAAAGTAAGAGCCTTTTTAAAGCAATATAATGTTTGTAAAAAAGATGTAATTACCAACAGATTATTAATTTTAGAGGCATAACTTTTGGGGTAATTATAAAAGTCACTGTACATTTGCGGTAATGTATAAGAATCCTATTACATCTATAACTGTAGCCGAAGCACTGCGAAAAATGGAACATTATTGTGCCTATCAGGAACGCTGCCATAAAGATGTCGAAGATAAATTAAGGACGATGAGGCTTATTCCTGAGGCTAAAGAAAAAATCATCCTGCATCTTCTGGATCATAATTTTCTTAATGAAGAACGTTTTGCCAAAGCCTTTGCCCGAGGAAAATTTAATATCAAAAAATGGGGTAAGCAACGCATAGTTCGAGAGCTTAAATTTCGTAACATCTCACCTTACAATGTAAAAACGGCACTTAAAGAAATATCAGAAAAAGACTATTTTGAAACTTTTCATAAGCTTGCCGAAAAGAAATACAGTACTTTAACAGAACACGATAAGAACAAGAAACGCAAAAAACTTGTTGATTATCTTTTATATCGAGGATGGGAGACCACTCTTGTTTATGAAAAAGCAAATGAGCTTTTTTAATAAAAAAAACCCAAAGAAATCATTCTAGAACCCTTTGGGATTTTGTTATATAGTATTCTATTAGTTTAATATTTCTATTGCCAAGTCAATTCCTCTATCTTTTTCATTAATAAAATCATTATTAGAGAATAATGGAACCCTATTCTCTTCACTTGGGCCAACCCCAATAGCTTCAAACACTTCTCCATTAGCATCGCTATATACCTCATTAGACAACCCTATTAAAGCTCCGTTTGGCAAAGTATGTGTTAGAATATCCGAAAAAACTCCATTTGTATTATCTCCAATCATAGTTACATATGGCAAATCTTTCATACATAGTGTAAAAACTTCTGCTGCACTTGCCGTCAAAGGACTTGTAAGTAACATAATATCTCCTGTAAATTGAAAATCACCCTTTGGAGTCATATTTATTGATGTGCCTTTTGTAAAGCCATCTCCTAATCTTGCTTTTTTAGAAAATGCCAATCGCTCTTGGTCTAAAAATCGTGAAGCGATATTCACCGAAACCATATCATATCCTCCACCATTAAAGCGAACATCAATTATTAGTCTAGAAACCCCAGAATTTTTAAGATCACTCATTATCTTATCTAATATTGAGTTTAATGTCTCCAACTCATTTTTTGCATTAGAACCATAACCTTCCATACTTAAAATATTAACATATGCAATATCATCACCAATTAACCCCCATGCTATTTTTCCATTTTCATCAATCTCAACTTTATTATTTAAATATTTTGATGCTATGGTTTGTAATTTCTGGTTATAAAGTTTATTATAATCTTCTCCGGATTCAATAATTAAATCTCCGCTTAAACTTGAATTTAATCGAGAAAATAAACTAGGTGAACCAGCATCGATTGCAATATTATTAGCTTCATCATCAATTCCTACATGCCCATCCTCCATAAGGAGAACTAACCCCTCTAAGGTATCATAAAAATTCTCTGAAGTTACTTGTTCTCTTAAACTCTTGTATTGCGACCAGTTAACCTTTCTTGTTTCAAAAAAAGCATAATAATCATTAAAAATATTCCAAAAATGATCAAAATTAATCTTTGGATCTTTAGTATTTGCAATTTGTTGAGGAAGACAAAATTCATTTTGATTTAATAACCTCCTGAACTCAATATTTGATGCACTAAGCCTTGGCTCTGCTATCAATTCGTTAGGACCAATAAGAGCTAGCGCTACACCAAAAGATTCTTCTGGCACAAAATTATCTTCTATGATTGTGCATCCGACCGAATTTACGCCATACAACACCTTTTTTTTGTCTGTAATCTCAATGACATACCCTTTATCTTTGGCTAACCAAAAACCGTTTATAGTTTTTTCTGGTTGGGGTTGATCATCATCAGACTGACAGGCCATGAATAAAATCACGGATAAGAATAAAAAATATCTTTTTAAATTTTTAATACTGATGTGTGAATTCATATTAATCTACATTTTTAAAAGTTACGTTTCATTGACAAATAAAAACCTATCGGTTTCATTAAAAATGATCGCAATGAAGTACTCGCAAACATCAATTTATAAATAGACCGATACGCAATTAATTATAGCCAAAACTAGATAGGCTTTATGAAATCAATGTTCGATATTATTAAAATTTAAAAATTCGGAACCTTTTTGTTTTTAGATCTAAACTGACTAGGAGTTAATTTGGTTTCTTTTTTGAACGAAGTGTAAAATGTAGTTTTGGATTTAAATCCTGCTTCTAGCCCTATAGTCAATAGACTGTACTTATCAAATTCTGTATTAAGAATCATACGCTTAACTTCTTTAACTCTATAGGAATTAATATATACTGTAAAATTCTTTTTTGTAATATCATTTACAATCTGCGATAGATAACCCGAACTTATATTTAATAGTTTAGCTATCATCTCTTGACTCAAATTTGGATCGCGATAAATACAATCTTTTTGAAGAAGATTTTCTAACTTTTGAAAATATATGTTATCTTCTGAAAACGAAGTATCTGGATTCGTTAGTTCTTTCTGTTGTCTCTTATCAAGGGTTTCTGTAGCATCTACATATAAAGTGACATTTTTAACCTCACCGATATTATCTTTTTTATTATTGGTAAGTTTTAATGTATAAATTCCATAATACACAACCCAAAACACAAATACAGAAGTACTTGTACATATAATAGATATACAGATTTCATAACCTATATTAAAAACCTTATCGATAACACCTATTATAACCCAAAATGTTATTAAGGAAAATATCCTAGCACATAATTTTTTTAGCCATCTAGTATTAGGATGAGTTGAATACCTTTTTTCCTTAAGAATCTTATAAGACCAAATAGCAATAATTAAATTGAATGAATAATAGCCCAATTCCTGAAAACTAAAAATCCACCCGTACGCATACTCTTTATGTTCCCAAGTATAAGTATACCATTTATAGACATGTTCCAGATTAAAAACCACATTAAGAATCACAGAAAACATAAAAGGTATGTACAACCAATATCGTTTCTTACTTTTTTCTAAATCATGATTGATTGATTTTAAAAAATAAAGGAAGAAAAAAACCGGGAATAAAAAAACCCATTCGATGTCGTATAATACCTTAAACTTCGGGTATTTTACAAACACAGCCATATCATCAAGATACACATTGAGCATCAATAAAGAAACTATCAATATTGTATAACTTAAATAATTATTGGTTTTACTTCTGAAAAATGGAGAAACTAAAATAACCAAACCAAAAATGAACCCCTGAGAAGCACTAATTATCAATAAAGAACTTACTGTGTTCATTGATCAATATTTACAATTATATCTAAAAAAATTCTTGATTTTTTGTTTTCATCCAGACGTATACAAGACGAATTATGTACTCAAAAAACTTTATATGATTAGGTTTGTTGCAAAAATCAATAAACTAAGTACTTCTTTTATTGGTTTTTTTATAGCTTCATTATTTTTATAATCGATCCACTTCTTTCCTCATGTTCTTCGCATAAAATTATCCAGACATCACATAAAAAACACGTTATACCAGGCTTTTTATCCATCATACCTGTAAATCTTTATCAAGTGTATCCGATTTTAAATTTAGGATAGGTTTAAAAAAAATCAATATTATCCAAATTGCCTAAATCATTGTAAACGATAAGTAGACACAAAATTTTAGTCTATCTCAAAATATGAGACTCTTGCTTCTTAAGTTTGAACCAGAAAACGATAAAAAACTAAAACATTAATTAGAATTATAAATCTACAAATTATTTAACTATGAAAAATTTAAACGAATTAAAAGTAAGTGAATTAAGTTTTGAAGAAATTACTCAAATAGAAGGAGGAGGTCCTATTGGAGACTTAATTGATGATATCGTAGAAGTTGTAGAAACTGCTGTTGAAGTGATTAAGAATTTAAAAAAATTCACCCCAACCTTGTAAACATGCTAAGAGATTTTTAATCAGATTTTTTCTGATAGTAAACATCCTTAGAAAACAAAATCTTGATTACTGAGTTTCTTGCTCATAGTCGAGGTTTTGTTTTTTAGAATAATCATTTCTTTTATTTGTTCGTAGAACTGCTTTATTATTTTTATAATCGATCCACTTCTCTCCTCTGGTTTTTCGCATAAAATTATCCAGATATCGCATAAAAAACACGTTATAACAAGCTTTAGAAAACTGAGTAACTCCTTGGGCTGCAGAACGGATACTCATAGAAAATCCTGGAGTTAAATATGTCATGTGGTGCCAGTACCCTTCGGGCATATACAATGTCTCGCCATGTTTTAAATTTGCAATATACCCTTTGGCATGCTTTAACGCAGGCCATTTTTTAAAATCAGGATTTGTATAATCTATTCCTTGATGAGATAGTAGTGAATGTGGTAATTTGTATAAATACTTTGTTTCTGAAGGTGGAAATAATATACATTGTTTTTCTCCATGAAAGTGAAAATGAAGAATATTGGCTAAATCAATATCGTAATGCATAAATACTTTAGAGCCACTACCTCCGAAAAATAAAAATGGTAGTTTCTTCATAAATTTTAACCCTATCTCTTCTGGGTATCTAAAATCCTCTTGAAGCAAAGGTGCTTCTTTTAGTAAATTATATAAAAAAATACGATAATTGGTAGGCCCTTGTTCAAGTAGATTAAGATATTCTCTCATTCTCATACTAGTATGAGCCTCATTAAATCTACGCTCAGACGAAACTGGTCGGTCATCATACAAAGGAACAGTCTTATTACCTGCTACATCATTGATATAAGAAAGATTCCATTTCGTATACGCTGGCCAATCTACAGTCAACTGTTCGATTACAACCGGCTTTTGTAATGTTACATATTTCTTAAGAAATTCTTCTTTGGTAATTGTTTTTACCCTTGGTATTTGTTCTAAATTTAATTTCACTTACTAAAAAATAAGCCATAAGAATTAACGCGATATCAGCCAAAAGTAGGTGATGGCAATTTTATACTGATCTACATCAACATAATCCGACGATTAAAAAAATAAAAGACGTAGAGAGAATATTATAAAACCTTTAATTTTTTAAAAGGCCTTGATATCTTTACTTATCCGCTATTATTCCTTTAGCTTTCTGTTTTGCTGTTTGATTTCTTTCGATAGTATGGTCTGGTCTGGACCATTTAGGCTTTTCTCCCAGAGGTTCAAATATAGAATCTTCTGCTTCAATTGTTTCTGGTTGAGCCTTTTTTACAAACGGTTTTTGCGGATTAAGTCCTAATGTTTTAAACATCTCCATGTCCTTATTTACATCTGGATTAGGAGTCGTTAGTAGTTTATCTCCTGCAAAAATAGAATTTGCTCCTGCAAAGAAACACATCGCTTGCCCTTCTCTACTCATTTCGGTTCTTCCTGCAGATAATCGTACTTGTGTTTTTGGCATAACAATTCTGGTAGTAGCTACCATTCTAATCATATCCCATATCTCTACAGGCTTTTCATCTTCCATTGGTGTCCCTTCTACTGCTACTAAAGCATTTATGGGTACCGATTCGGGCTGAGGGCTTAATTTTGATAATGCTGCCAACATTCCTGCTCTATCACTTACTTCTTCTCCCATACCGATAATACCACCACTACAGACAGTTACATTAGTTTTACGAACATTATCAATCGTTTTTAATCGATCCTCATATCCTCTGGTAGAAATTACTTCTTTATAGTATTCTTCTGAAGTGTCTAAATTGTGGTTATAGGCATATAATCCTGCCTCTGCTAATCGCTGTGCCTGATTTTCGGTGATCATACCCAAGGTACAACATACTTCCATATCAAGTTTATTGATAGTACGAACCATTTCAAGTACATTTTCAAATTCTGGACCGTCTTTAACGTTACGCCAGGCAGCTCCCATACATACTCTAGAACTTCCAGAAGATTTTGCACGAAGTGCTTGTGCTTTTACTTGCTGTACGCTCATCAGGTCATTTCCTTCGATATCAGTATGATATCTGGCTGCTTGTGGACAATATCCACAATCTTCAGGACATCCTCCTGTTTTAATAGATAACAGGGTAGATACCTGTACAACATTTGGATCATGATATTCGCGATGAATAGTTGCTGCTTTATACAGTAAATCCATCATAGGTGTATTGTAAATATCAAGAATCTCTTGCTTGGTCCAATCGTGTCTAATAACGCTCATAAATCATCTAAATCTAAAAGTCAAATGTAAGAAAATCTGGTGTATTTGTATCAATTAATATGATAAACTCATATCTCAAAAATTAATGCTTTATCTCTAAAAAACGCTCAAACAGTTTAAAAAACTTTTCTGGCTCTTCCAGATATGGGTTATGGCCACTTTTTTCAAACATTACAAACTCTGCCTTAGGCATATAGGTTTTATACTGTATTGCAAATTCTGGAGTAGACACACCATCATAACGTCCAGCAATGATTAAAGTTGGTGATTGTATTTTCTTTAACTCTTTTCTGAAATCTATGTCTCCCATATCACCCGTAACATGAAAATCAGCATCTCTACCAACAATGGTATAATACACATCAGAGTTCCATGAACGTTTTACTTCTTTGGGTACAGGTTGTCTTAATTCTGTATTATGATAGTATATATATTTTGTTGGAAAATCTCCATATACTTTCGAAAACTCTGAATCACTAGATACAAATCCTTCTGATCGTAATGAATCAACTACTTTCCATTTTTCTGGAAAGTGTGTTTTGGCGTAATGATTATAACTATCACAATTTGCCTGCCACATTAATCCACTATGAAACCCATTAATCAATATCATCTTCTCTGTATATTGAGGATATTTTAAAGCATAGGCTTGAGCAACTACTGTACCATAAGAATGCCCTACTACTGTCCATTTAGTCAACTGCAACGCTTTTCTAATACCTTCTAACGTTTCTACATCACCTCGTATAGAATATTCCTTGATATCCTTAGCATCATCAGACAGTCCTCTCCCTAAACCATCAAAAAAAACTACTTGCCGATTTTTATGATATTTCCCAAAATTACCCTGCATATAATCATGAGAATTTCCGGGTCCTCCTGCAATAAATACTATTGGATTTCCTTTACCTTTAGTTTCTACATTAATCTTGTATCCATTTATATTGATTAGCTGAGATTCAAACTCACTATGAATAGTTTCTTGTGCATGGGCTGAAAAAAGTAAGATAAGACTTACTAAAAAAAGAGTGATTTGTGTTTTCATGTATTATAAATCTTTTTAATTACTTGAGAACGCATATAACAGCATTCTAATACCAAAAATTTTATATTCCAAATATCGCAAAAAATTAAAGACGCTCGAGCAAAATACTAACAGCATTGCCTCCAAAACCAACAGCGTTTACTATTATTTTGTTTAACTGCTTAGGAAGTTTATCGTATGTTACAAAGGGGACCGGAATAAATTCCTGATGTTTTAGCATTAATACTGCAAGCTCCAAACTCAAGATCCCGCTGGCACCAAAGGTATGTCCTATTTTCCATTTATTAGTTGTCAAAGCTGGTAATGAATCTTTAAAAACAGCTTTAATAGCATTATATTCTGCCAGATCTCCTTTTACTGTACCAGGTGCGTGCAATACAATAGCATCTACCTCATCTGCAGGGGTTTCGCCTAAAGCCAATTTCATGGATTTTTGAAAACAATCTGCCTCTGTAGATATAGATATATTATGCTTTAATGGTTCTGTAGCATAACCAATACCTACTATTAAAGCCAAAGCATTTTCTTTTACTCCTTTTTCTAAACATGCAATAGCAGCACCTTCACCAAGAAACATAGAATTTCTTTTTTTATTCCAATTCATTGCCTGGCATGGATAAGCCACCTTATCATTTGATGCATATATCTTAAGGGCTTTCATTTGTGCAATAGTAAATGGTGTTAATGGAGCTTCACTTCCGCCAACCAAAAATTGATCTGCCAAACCCGATTGCAACCAGGCAACACCATTAAGCACAGCATGTAGTGCCGTAGAACATGTAATCGAGTGACTTATTTCTGGTCCACTGGTTTGTAAATCATGAGCAATCCACGATGAAATATTTCCGAGCGTAGTCGTAGGTGAACTTAACGTAGACGATTTACCGCTTTTTAGAAACTCCTGATGATATTTTTCAAAAAGCCCTGTTGCCCCACGAGAAGAACCTATATTAATCCCAAAATTACGATCTCCATTCCATCCAGCATTTTTAACTGCTTGTCTGGCGGCAAAAACACCAAAAAGAACAGAGTCATCCAATGCCTCATAATGAGAACTCTCTGCTCTTAATTCTTTTATTTTTTGTTTTGCGTTTTGAGAAAGTAATGCAATCGGGGCTTGTTCTCCTTCAAAATCTTTAAAAGAGATACGATGTGATGGATCTTTATATGCTTTCCATATATCGCCAGAAGAAACTCCCAATGGAGATATAGAAGAAATTCCTGTTATTGATATTTTTTGTTGCAATTTTCAAGTTTTGGCAAATGTACTGGTTTGTTCTATCTTGTTCAATAGTAATATCATTTATCATAAGATTTTAGTAACAAAAAACACATTTTAGATACTTATCTTTATAGGATATAATAATAAAAATTATGGAAGAGCATATACAACAAAAAAGCTGGTTTGCCAGAAATTGGGGATGGGCAGTTCCTGTAGGGGGGTGTCTTACTCTTATTGTCATATTTTTTATTTTTTTGGGCTCTCTAATATTTGGTGTGAGTGAGTTAATTACTGAGTCTACTCCTTACAAGGATGCTCTTGTTAAAGTAAATGACGATGAATATACAGTAAATATCCTGGGAGAACCTATAGAAACTAATGGTATAATGAACGGTAGTCTTTCATATAAGAATAACACAGGATCCGCAGATATATCAATTCCTATAAAAGGGCCAAAAGGTGAGGCACAATTATTTGTTGTAGGCACCAAACAGAATGATCAATGGACCTATAAAGAAATGTATGTGATCATTGATGAGACCGATGAACAAATTGACTTGTTAGGATATCAACAAAATGAGTATGACAACGAAAACCCATAGTAACTTAGTAGTGTTTGGAGTACCATTACTCCTTATTTTATCAGTGATTTTGATCACCAAATCACAAATATTTGCAACAAATACCAGTGCATTATCAATTGGTATCACTCTTGATCTACTTTTTACTATACCTATTGTTTATTTTATATTAATCAAAAAGAAAAATATTCCTAAAACTACAATCGTCCCTTTTTTTATTCTGGGAATGGTTATCGCTTCTTATATTATCCCGCAAGAGCATCAATCTATACTAAATTGGGCAAAAAACTGGGTTTTTCCTTTTGTAGAACTGGGAGTTGGTGTTTTTGTGTTTTATAAAGTTCGCCAAACCATAAAAAGATATAAAGCAAATGCAAAACAGGAGTTAGATTTTTTCTCTGCGTTAAAGGAAACTTGTAGTGAAATTGCACCTGGTAAAATTGCAATATTTCTTACTATGGAGCTTGCGGTATTCTATTATGGATTCATATCCTGGAAAAAGAGAATCCTAGCTGAAAATGAATTTACTTATCATAAAAACAGCGGAACCATTTCTTTATTAGCTGCACTTATCGTAATCATTGGTGTTGAAACCTATGTACTACATGTTCTTTTATTAAAATGGAGTGCAATTGCTGCATGGATTGCAAGTATATTGAGTGTATATTCCAGTATTCAAATTCTTGGTTTTCTAAAATCTATTATTAAAAGACCCATTATCATAGAAGATGGTATCTTGTATCTACGCTATGGTATCCTTAGTGAAACCACAATAGATATTAATACTATTGAATCTATAGAAATCACAAGCAAAGAAATCGAATTCGATACTAAGACTATAAAATTATCTCCACTTGGTGAGTTAGAAAGTCATAATATGCTAATTACTTTGAAGCAAGAAAATACATTTTTTGGACTTTATGGAATGAAAAAAGTGTATAAAACGATAGCATTTTTTATTGATGACAAAGAGAGGTTTACATCTTCTATAAAAGAGACGTTAAAAGATTAAATACCTTCTAACAACTCAACAATAGTATCATACACCTTCTGTAATTGTTCCTGAGTAATCACATAAGGAGGCAAAATATAAACTGTGCTTCCCAGTGGTCTTAATGCTACACCATTTTTCATGAAATGGTCAAATATCTCATAACGTTTTTTACCATAACGATCCATCTCAATATCCAGATCCAGGGCGTAGATCACTCCTGCTTGCCTAGTCCTTTTAATTTTAGGGTGGTCTTTGATTTTAGCATCAAAATCCTTGTGAGACATTGTTATTCTGTCAATATTATTTTGGATTTCTTCACTTTGTAAAAGTGCTATCGCCGCGAGGGCTACCGAGCAAGCTATAGGATTAGCAGAGTACGTATGTGCATGAAAAAAGGCTTTGCCAATAGAATCATCAAGAAAAGCATCATAGATTTCCTGAGTACAGCTTGTTACCGCCATAGGTACGAATCCTGCTGTTAAAGCTTTAGACATCGAAATAATATCTGGTTTGGTTTCTACATGATCAGAAGCAAATGTTTTTCCGGTTTTTCCAAAACCTGTCATTACCTCATCTGCAATGGTAATTATGGTATTGTCTTTACAAATAGTAAGGATTTGATCCAAATATCTCGCTTCGTACATATACATTGCATTGGCTCCCTGTACTAGTGGCTCATATATAAAAGCAGCTACTTCATTAGTTGCGATACATTCTTGTAATTCTTTTATAACACTATCAATATTTTCAAAATTAGGAGTAGGAATACGTTTAACATTTATAAAAAAATCTTCAAACGGACCGTTATACACTGATAATCCTGAGGCAGACATAGCTCCAAAAGTATCTCCATGAAAACCATCTTCAAAAGCGATAATTGTATTTCTTTTTTCTCCTCTATTAAAATGGTATTGTAGTGCCATTTTAATTCCTACTTCATTGGCAGTAGAACCATTATCTGAAAAGAATATCTTTTCTTGATTATCTGGTAATATTTTTATCAATTCTTCAGATAATTTTATGGCAGGTTCGTGAGTAAAACCAGCAAATACAATCTGATCTAATTGCTGCATTTGAGATTGTACTTTCTCTAAAATATAATCATTGCAGTGACCATACATGGCAGTATACCAGGAAGCAATTCCATCGATGTATGTATTCTCATCTTCATCATAAAGCAAGGCTCCTTTTGCTTTTATAATTGGTAATGCTTCGGGATGTATTTTATGCTGGGTGAGTGGATGCCAAAGATGTTTTTTATCTCTTTCTTTTAAAGTCATATGTGTGTCATTTCCGCGAAAGCGAATATTTTTATAAATACTAAAGTGATTTTAATTGATCTCTAAACAATTCTGCATATTCTGCAATCACCATTTTATCAAAATAAGGCTCATTATCAATTCTTCCTATAACTGTAACTCCTGTCATTTCTTTTATGATACTTTCGGTAGTTTTATGTGCTGCCCCATTAAAAATAACAGATATAGTACATCCTTTTTCTTTTAAAATCTGAATGGTCATTAAGGTATGATTAATACTTCCCAAATAATGTCTGGAAACTACGATAACATGGTAATCAGAGTGTATTAAATCCAGGATTGTATTTTTATTATTTAATGGCACCAATAGTCCCCCGGCACCTTCAATAACCAAATGATTATTGGTTTTGGGAAGTGTTATTTTATCAATTTCAATAGAAACCTGATCAATTTCTGCCGCGGCATGTGGACTCATCGGCGTTTTTAAAGCGTAGCTATTGTCGTGAAACTTAGATTTTGAATTAGACACCAGCTCTTGTACTTTATCGGTATCTGAATATTCTAAATCCCCCGCCTGTATCGGTTTAAAGTAATCAGCCTGTAGTGCCTCAACCACAATTGCCGAAGCTATAGTTTTGCCTACTTCTGTACCTATTCCTGTAACGAATATCTTTTTATTCATTTTAAGTAAAATTTGTGATTACAGTCCTCACATCTATATTTCGTTTTTTGATTAATTGGTAATAGAAACAATAGAAAAAGAATTAAACTTTTAAGGCTATCGATTGTTGAATCCAGAACTATTTTTTCTCCATTACATTTTGGACAACAAATAGATTCTCCCTGATCATCATCTATAGCATATTCTTGTATACTTTCTATAATCTGCAGTGCTTTCTGTTCGTCTTCTGCTTTTACTCTCAATTTAACGCCTCCGATGGCATTACTAACCAAAGGATCTGTATCAATAGTATGCATATCCATAGTAAAAACCTGGATTCCTTCTGATTCTATTCTTCCTTTGATGATCAATGCTTCTGCCGAATATTGAAAAACAGCGACAGTTTTAAATGTTTCGCTCATATGCATACAAAAGTAGCAAGTAGTTCTAAGACTTCCGAGATTTCTTCTTTAGAATTATAAGAATGTAAACAAAAGCGCAATCGTTCTTTACCTTGTGGCACAGTAGGTGACAAAATCGGCTTGACATCAAATCCCTTTATCTGAATTTGGTTTGCAACTTTTTTCACGTTTTCATTACCCAAAATAATACAGCAATGTATTGCAGAATTACTTTTAATAAATCTTGATGTTAGATGTTTGGATTTAAGTTCTTGGTTGAAAAAAGTAATATTTTCAATGAGTTTTTCAATTTCAGATGTACATTTAAGTTCTTCATACGCCATTTGGATTGTTGCAATAGAGTGTGGTGGTAATCCGGTAGTATATATAAAACTTCTACAAAAATTTACTAAGTATGCTTTTAGATCCTTTGATCCTAAAACAACTGCTCCATGGCAACCTAAAGCCTTACCAAAGGTATTGATTCTTGCAAAAACCTGATTTTCTAACCCTAATTTCTGGAGTAGCCCCACACCATAGTCTCCAAATACACCAGTCGCATGTGCTTCATCTACAATAAGGTGGTAACTATATTTCTGGCAAAATGCTATTAACGATTTTAAGTCTGGACAATCCCCATCCATTGAAAAAACAGACTCTGTGACGATATATATTTCTTGATCGCTTCTCTCATTTCGATTTCGCTCAATCTGAAAATTTAGGTCTTCTATATCATTGTGTTTAAATTTATACGATTTTGCATTACTCATCTGCATCCCATCTCTAATAGAGGCATGGATTAGTTCATCATAAAAAATAACATCTCCTCGTTGTGGTACCGAAGAAAAAAAACCAACATTAGCATCATACCCAGAATTAAAAATCAAAGCTTCTTCAGCATTATGAAAATCTGCAAGCATGTTTTCAGCTTCTACATATAATTTATGATTTCCAGAAAGCAAACGAGAACCTGTTGCTCCGTTTTTTTGTAGTGTTTTTTTAACCAATAATTGATGTGCTCCTTCAAAAATTATCTTGGATGATGTAAATCCCAAATAATCATTAGACGAGAAATCAATCAACCCTTTAGAATCAGTTAATAACCGAAGAGAGTTATTTTCGATACGATTATTTAGTTTTTGCTTTAGTTTTCTGGAAATCATGTTTCAAAGATACCACGAGGTTTTAGAAAGCTAAAACCAAAAATTAAAAAATAGGTTTTTTTGACAAAAATTATCGTTTATCAATAATTTTTGTATTTTTGTTATCGTTAAACGATAATAAAAATGAAAACAAAACAAGTTTTAAGTGCAATGAAAATAGTATCATGGATTATATTCATTGGTTTATGTATTAAGTTGGGAGCAATACTCATTTCGAGTGCAATAAGTCTTCTTGTAAACGAAGAGGCCACCAAGGATCTATATCTAGGTTTAGGTTTATCAAATCTTTATAATTTTTCCATTCAGTATTATATTATGCTTCTATCACTAATTGTTTCCATATTAGCTTTTAAGGCATATATGTTTTATTTAATCATTAGGATTTTTTCAAAAATTGATTTTGATAAGCCATTTACTCCTGTTGTAGCAAATCTAATTTCTAATATTAGCTATGTCTCATTATGGATAGGTTTATTAGCTTATTTTGCAAGTAGGTACAGCAAATGGTTATTAAAGAAAGGGGTTGTTTTTGAACTAGATTTCGGAAGCTCAGAATTCCTTTTCATGGCCGGAATTATCTTTATTATTGCATTGATTTTTAAACGAGGTATTGAAATTCAATCTGAAAATGAATTAACAATATAACTATGAAAATGTTCGGAAAAAAATCATTGTCAACATTATTGTTTTATGTGACCAGAGTTACTGCTATCGGATACGGGGTTTTTCTATTATTTATTGCATTTGCTATGGTTACTAATTCTTTTTTAAATATCTCTGGTAATAATTTTCAGATTAAGATTCCTTATACCGACTCGGTAATAAAGGGAGTGTATGAAATCAATACATTTGCATCAATTATTGTATTCTTCTTTTTTTATGCGTCATTTTTCTATGTCTTATCGCTTGTTTTTGAGACTTTTAAAGCAGAAACTTTATTTTCAAAAAATGCGATAAAGCATTTGACTTATTTTACAATTATAAATTTATTCTTTCCCGTATTATATGGTAGCATTCAGTTGCTTATTTTTCAAGGAGGAAATTTTAATGATTTGTATGCAGTGTTTTTACATATCATACTAGGTGTTTTTGCTCTTTTTATTGCAACCATATTTAGACAAGGAGTTCAATTACAGGAAGAAAACGAACTAACAATATAACTATGCCAATAATTGTAAATCTTGATGTGATGCTAGCCAAGCGAAAAATGAAGAGTAAAGAATTGGCAGAAAAAATTGGCATTACCACTGCTAATCTCTCTATTCTCAAGTCTGGAAAAGCTAAAGCAATACGTTTTTCAACACTAGAAGCTATTTGCAAGGTTCTGGATTGTCAGCCATCTGATATTTTAGAATACATCGAAGAATAAATTTATATCCAGAATTAAGTAATCTCAATTTTCTGAACTATTTATTATAGGCAATGATCACATGTCATTGCCTAAGAAAACTATTGTCTAACCCTAAATCGAAACAAAAATGAAAAAGATCAAAAAATGGAAATTATTTCTACTTTATCCAATATTAGGAATACTTATCTTAATTCTGATTATTATAGTTTACAAACTAAATCAGAGTACTATTATATTGACAGAGAATGGTATTTACAAAACACTTAAGGTTCCTATAAGATCAAAATTTATTGATTTTAATGCTACTTTGGCTGGGGCTGCAGATATCCCGACATTTGATGATGATTTTATTGAAGGCCCTATTGTTACATATCAAAAAGACAATATCATATCTGTAGATTGGTATCAAAATGATAAAGCACACCACAAAACGTATGATTCTATTATTAAAAACTTTACCATTGATACTACCTTGAATTTTTCCTTGCCAGAAATTAAAGTACCTGTCACAGAAATTACAACTACTCCTGATAAGATTGCTTTTATTAGTGACATTCATGGAGATTATGAATATATGGATACTCTTTTAAAAAACCTTAAGGTTATTGATTCTCTCGGTAATTGGAGTTTTGGAGAAAACCATTTGGTTATTGCAGGAGATATGGTTGATCGTGGAACTAAAGTGAGTACAGTACTATGGAAAATAGTTCAGCTTTCAGAACAGGCAGAATTAGCTGGAGGAATGATTCATTATCTACTTGGAAATCATGAACAGTATGTTCTCAGAGGAAATTTCAGTCGTGTACATCCTACCAATTTATTTGCTATTCAACAGATGATGTCTTTTAAAGATGCTTTTTCTAATAAAACATATATAGGACAATGGTTAAGAACACGACCTGTACTACTAAAAATCGGAACCATCCTAATTACTCATGGAGGAATTAGTCCCGAAACCGCAACAAAAAAATATTCTATAAAGCAAATAAATCAAGCTATTTGGGATTATTGGAACGACAAACCCATTGATGAAAATCTTAAGGAAATTATATTAGGAAAAACAGGAGTAACTCAATATAGAGGCTATGTAAAACAAAACGATGAAATTAAAAAATCTTCAAAAAAAGAAGTAGAAGAGATTCTTAAAGTTTATAATGCATCTCATATAATTGTCGGGCATACTAATGTTTCTACTATTGAACCGCTTTATGATGGACATATATACAACATTAATGCTATTGAAACATCTCCACAGGCATTATTCTTTGAAAATGGAATCCCAAAAATTATAAATACCGGAGTTATAAAAAAGGAAAAAACACCACAGGTATATTTTCGGGATTTTTCTTTTTTCAAAGTAAATGATTTGAAGATGGTAGCATTAACAATAAAAAATATTGTTAAACTTTCTAGTATAAGTCATCCTTATTAAAAAGTTACCTAAAAAGAACTACAATTAATACCTATATTTGATTTTCATCATCATTTCACAAACAAATCATAATGAAATTAGTACAGATATTAATTGCGATACTATGTGTTCAATTAGGCTTCTCTCAATCAAAAAATCAATATCACATATCTTTTGACAATGCTGTTCATCATGAAGCTAAAATACAAGCTACATTTTCTGATATAAAAACAGATATTATTTCTTTACGAATGAGTAGAACATCCCCTGGAAGGTATGCTTTGCATGAATTTGCTAAAAATGTTTATGATGTAAAGGTTACTGATAGTCAAGGTAAAGAAGTTAAGGTAACCCGCCCTAACCCTCATCAATGGGATGTTTCTGGTCATGATGGTACCATTAAAGTATCCTATATTCTATTTGCAGATCGAGGAGATGGGACGTATTCTCAAATTGATGAAACCCATGCACACCTCAATATTCCTGCTACTTTTATGTTTGCTCCTGCTCTTAAAGACAGCCCTATAGAAGTAACTTTTGATGCTAGAAAAGATCTAAACTGGAAGATTGCCACGCAACTTTTTCCTGTTGAAAATAATAAATATACTGCACCTAATCTACAGTATTTTATGGATAGTCCTGTAGAAATTAGCAATCACTCGGTAAAAGCATTTACCGTTCAATCTGAAGGTTCAGAATACACCATACAATTTGCATTACACCACTTGGGAACCGAAGAAGAAGCTAATACTTATTTTGAAAAAGTCAAAAAAGTAGTACTGCAAGAGAAAGAAGTGTTTGGAGAATATCCAAAATTTGACAACGGAACCTATACTTTTTTGGCCTGTTATATGCCGAATGTATCTGGCGATGGTATGGAACATAGAAATTCTACTATCCTAACCAGTACTCGTAGTCTTGCCAAGGAGGGAATGGACAGAAACATAGGAACTGTTTCTCATGAGTTTTTTCATGCCTGGAATGTAGAACGTATACGACCAAAAACATTAGAGCCTTTTGATTTTGAAAAAGCCAATATGTCTGGAGAATTATGGTTTGCAGAAGGATTTACCAGTTATTATACGGGATTAATTTTATGCAGAGCAGGTATTATAAGTCAGGAACAATATATACAAGGGTTAGCAAGGTCTTTTAATTATGTATGGAACTCTCCTGCCAGAGTGTATTTTAATCCTACAGAGATGAGCTACCAGGCTCCTTTTGTAGATGCAGCAACATCTGTAGATCCTGTAAACAGAGGAAATACATTTATATCATATTACTCTTATGGCAGTATGCTAGGGTTAGCTCTGGATTTATCCTTAAGAAACTATAAGGATAGCCTTAATCTTGATGACTACATGAAGCTTGTTTGGCAAAAATATGGAAAAACCGAAATCCCGTATACAGAAGAGCATCTGTTAACCACACTGCGCGAATATGCAGGAGAGTCGTTTGCCAATGATTTCTTTGATAAATACATTAATAGTAGCCAGGTACCAGATTATAAAACTCTATTTGCTAATTTTGGAATTTCAATGATTAACAATCAAGAAAAAGTATACTTTGGAGGAGTACCCATAAAGTTTGAAAACAACGATGCTTTTTTCTCTGATTACCCAAAAAAGGGATCTCCGGCTTATACGACAGGATTAGATAAAGATGATATTATTATAGCTATAAATGAAGATCCTATTACAGATGAAAAGCAATTATCTGAGGTACTAAAAAAATACATTCCTGGTAAAAAGGTAACGGTAACCTACAAAAGATTAGGTAAGGAAGTAAAAACCGAAATGACTTTTACTGCACATCCAGATATTGAAACCAAATTACTACAAAACGCTAGTAAAGAGGCCATAAATAAACGCGAAAACTGGTTAAAACCTAAATAATATACAATGAATATAACGTATACTGTTATTAGTTCTGAGACAGAATTACAGCAGATTTTAGTGCTTCAGCATAATAACCTACCTGTTTCAATTTCTCAAACAGAAAAAGAAGCAGAGGGTTTTGTTTCTGTACAACATGATCTTGATATTCTAAGAAAAATGAATAACAAACAACCTCATATCATTGCTAAAGATGGTGATAAAGTAGTTGGGTATGCATTGTGTATGCTAAAAGATTTTAAAGAGGATATAGAACTACTAAAGCCCATGTTTTCTATAATCGAAAATCACTTAGATTCTTCTATATCCTATGTAATAATGGGACAGGTATGTATTGATAAAGCCTATCGTAAACAAGGGATTTTTAGAGGTCTGTATCAAACCATGAAAACCGAATTACAAGACAAATATAATCTCCTAATCACCGAAGTAGCATCAAATAATTTGCGTTCTTTACAAGCGCATTATGCCATCGGTTTTAAAACATTAATCACTCATGAATCTGATGGTACAGAATGGCATCTTATTCATTGGAACTGGGCGTAATACTTGATGCTCTTGTATTCTCTAAACCATACCCCAAGTCTTTTCCTTTTTGTATTCTAGGAACCCCTTTGGTCATCCATTTAGGGGCAGGCTCTCCTTTTAAATAATAATCAAAAAATTGCATCATTCTGATAGAAAGGTCCTGCCTGTTTTTTATTTTTTTCAAATTATGAGCTTCTTCATTATACACCAGTAACCATACTGGTTTTTGTAATCTACGCATTCCCATAAACATTTCTATACCTTGATAATAAGGTACTGCTCCATCATTGTCATTATGCATCATTAGCAATGGAGTTTCTATTTTAGGGATACCAAAAAGTGGTGAATTTTCAATATAAAGATCAAATCCATCCCATAAGTTTTTACCTAATCTACTTTGTGTTCTTTCGTATTGAAATGCTCTGCTCAATCCCGATTTCCATCTGATTCCACCATAAGCAGAAGTCATATTACTCACTGGTGCGCCCGCCATCGCTGCTTTAAACTTATTAGTAACAGTTACCAAATATGCCACCTGATATCCTCCCCAGCTTTGCCCTTGTATTCCTATATTATCCCTATCTATATATCCTAATTCTTCTAAAGCTTCTACTCCAGAGACTATACAATTGTATGCACTGGCTCCAGGTTTACCTTCATCATACACAATATCGGGAACAAACATGATATAATCATTACTTACCAAATATGAAGGGTTTACAATAGAAGCACTGGGTCTAGGGATATGATAATTACGATAGCTATCAGATCGTTTTTCATAAAAATAAGTGATCAAAGGGTATTGTTTGGAAGGATCAAAATCTTCGGGTTTATAAATAATTCCCTCTAGTTTTTTACCATCATATGTTTTCCAGGAAAACAATTCTGAAGTTCCCCACTTAAAATCTTTTTGATGTGGATTTACTGCTGTTATTCTATCTGAGTTTTGAAATGTATTTGTTGATACATAAAGATCAGAAAATGTAGTAAAGTTTTGTTTTCTATAGCTATACACCTCGGCATTCTTTGCCTTTCGATAGGAGTTGATACGAAACTCTGACGGCCTGATTTTTTCTATCAATTTTCCTTTTCGTAAAGTATACAATCCAGAAGTTTTTGTTATCTTATCAAAACTGGTAATCAATAATTCTTTATTACTATATGTTGCTTTGTTTTTTTGTTCAGGATCCAACATTTTTGTTCTGTATTCAACATTGTTTTTCCTTCCATTTTGTGTAAGATTCTTTGGTTTTTCTTTTCCAGAAAGAGAAACTCGCCAAATATCAAATTTATCATAAATCAATGCGTTTCCTTTCGAATCAAATCCCCCAAAACCATAAGGAGAAGGTAATGAAGGGTGATCATCATCTTCATCATAAAATGCTACATCCAACTCTTTGGTAAGGTTTGTTTTTTTTATAGCCGATAAATCAATCGAAAACCAATGTTTTTCTTTCATATCATAATGCAATGCATATTGCCCATCTGGAGAAAGAATAGGTTGCCTTCCTTTGTTTTTAAGAATCAAATGTTTATTTCCCGTATTGGTATTAATCACATAATAATCTTTTGTCCATGGATAATCCCATGAACGCATTACATCATATGGAGATGTTGTTGACCCTACTATATATTGTTGTTGCTTATTTTTATCAAAATTAAGAGTTTCGATTGTCTGATCCTGAATGTGAATGTACTGGCTAGATTTGGTATTATAATAAGACAAAAATGCTTTTTTATTAAGCTGTTCAGATTTTGATTTCTGTTCTGGCTGAATCAATTTATCCTGCCAATTCCAAACATCTACCTGTGGTATTTCATCTTTTAATAATGTAGTATCTTTTGAGTACACTACTTTTGGTTTTGAATAAAAATATAACCTATCCCCATTATCAGAGAAAAAAGGTGTCTGATCTTTACTCAATTCCCAGTTTTCTCTAAGGTTCTTATCTGGGGTATTTACAAGCTTTTGTAGCTCCTTATTTTTATAATAATACAATTCAAACTTTAAGGAGTCTATTGCTGTAGAATCAACGGCAGATAGATAAACAAATTGATTTCCATCTTTATATACTGCCAGCTTATCATAAATATATTTTGTAGTATCAATAGCAACTTTTGCTCCAGATGTTAAGTGATACTCGTAGACTCCGATATCTTTTTGTTTATCCTTTTTATTTTTCAAAGTATAATAAAATGTCTTGCCTTTCTCGGGTAGAATAAAATCTTTTATTTGATGAATTGTATCTTTCTGTTTTGTTTTTAAATTATAAACCAATGCATAATTCTGTTTAAACGCCATTGGAGCATTTTTATCTATACTATCCGTTTTTTGCTCAGAGTTTGCCTTTTTCTTTCCTTTTTCCTTCTTTTTTACTTTTTTAAAATTTTCAACAACCAACCAACCATCTTGTTTTTTGGGCATTTTATATTTTTTCACCCTTAAGATAGAATCATAAATAGTATTATTTTTCACATCGTAGACAAACAATACATCTTTAGTTCTATTTTCCTTTTTTATTTCTTCCTTCTTTTCTTTTCTGGTGAGTTGATATTTAGGTCTTTTCTTAAAAACTACATAGCTCTCATCTAAGGATATTGAAGTATCGTATCCATTAGGATACTTAAATTTAGTTTTATTTTGAGTATTATATATCTCTATATAGCCATCTCCTCTTTTGGTATTGGTTTCAATAGTAGATACAATTAACTTCCCTTTATCTGATATTTTAACATCAGTAATATTTTTCCATAAATCGTAGTCAGCATGAGTCAATGTTTTTTTCTGGGCAGAAATCAATGAGGTGCTTAGTATAACTACAAAGGTGATCAGTCTTTGAATCATATGTAAGGTTTTAATAATTAGAGTGATTATATATGCTCTGGAAAAGTATAAAACCTTTTTACTAAAAAAGGCTGTTTAACATAATTTTATCTAAAAACCAGCTATTTAGACAGACAGTCTTATTTATTTTATTCGATAATTCAAATTCTAAACATAATATTAGCATCTCTTTTTATAATTCCTTGGGGTTTTAAATAAAAAATCCCTGTTACATCTAGATGTAACAGGGATTCATATATACTATTAATAATTAATTATCGTATTAATCTAACTAATCTGCAAGTACAATAACTTTATTATCTTTCATTTCGATAGTTCCTGAGGTAATAGAAAGTAGTGTTGCTCCATTTCCACCTTTTATGAATTTATCGGCAACTTCTTCTTCTAGATTCATCTCACCATACACTTTTACATCTCCTTTTCCTAGCAAAGAAACAATAGGTGCGTGATTATCTAACATCTGAAACTCTCCATCTATTCCTGGTACAGCAACCGAAGTTACTTCACCACTAAATAATATTGCTTCTGGAGTTACTATTTCTAAATACATATTTTTAAGTATTGAGTATTGAGTAATTAGTATTTAGACTATAATGAGAAAGAAACTAATCTCACTACTCAATTACTAACTTCTCACTACTAATTTATGCCTCTGCTAACATTTTTTCACCAGCTTCTATAGCTTCTTCGATTGTTCCTTTAAGGTTAAATGCTGCTTCTGGCAGGTGATCTAATTCACCATCCATAATCATTGTAAATGCCTTAATGGTATCTTTAATATCTACTAAGCATCCTGGGATACCAGTAAATTGTTCTGCTACATGGAATGGTTGAGATAAGAAACGTTGTACACGACGCGCACGTCCTACAGCTAACTTATCTTCTTCAGATAATTCTTCCATACCAAGGATAGCAATAATATCCTGTAATTCTTTATAGCGTTGTAATAGCTCTTTTACTCGTTGTGCACAATTATAATGCTCATCACCAAGAATGTCTGCCGAAAGGATTCTTGAAGTAGAATCTAGTGGATCTACCGCTGGATAGATACCAAGCTCTGCAATTTTACGTGATAATACTGTTGTTGCATCTAAGTGAGCAAATGTTGTTGCTGGTGCAGGATCGGTAAGGTCATCTGCAGGTACATAAACTGCCTGTACAGATGTAATCGATCCTTTCTTTGTAGAAGTAATACGTTCCTGCATCACACCCATTTCTGTTGCTAATGTAGGTTGGTAACCTACCGCTGATGGCATACGTCCCAGAAGTGCTGATACTTCAGAACCTGCTTGTGTAAAACGGAAGATATTATCTACGAAGAAAAGTACATCTTTCCCTTGTCCATCTCCAGCTCCATCACGGAAATATTCTGCTATAGTAAGACCAGATAGTGCTACACGTGCACGTGCTCCTGGAGGCTCATTCATTTGTCCGAATACGAAAGTAGCTTTAGATTCTTTCATTACCTCTTTATCTACTTTAGAAAGATCCCATCCTCCATTTTCCATAGAGTGCATAAAATCATCACCGTATTTGATAATTCCAGATTCTAACATTTCACGAAGAAGGTCATTCCCCTCACGTGTTCTTTCTCCAACTCCTGCAAATACAGAAAGACCACCATGTCCTTTTGCAATATTATTAATCAACTCCTGAATAAGTACTGTTTTACCTACACCGGCACCACCAAATAATCCAATCTTACCTCCTTTTGCATAAGGCTCAATAAGATCGATTACTTTAATCCCAGTAAATAAAACCTCTGTAGAAGTTGATAAATCTTCAAATTTAGGAGCTTGACGGTGAATCGAAAGTCCTGCTTTTCCTGCTTTTGGAAGATCTCCAAGACCATCAATCGCGTCCCCAATTACATTAAATAGACGTCCATATACGTCACCACCTATTGGCATTTGGATAGGAGCTCCTGTTGCAACTACTTCAATCCCTCTGCTCAATCCATCACTAGAATCCATTGCAATAGTACGCACAGTATCTTCACCAATGTGAGACTGAACCTCTAACACTAGTATACTACCGTCTGTTTTGTTAATTTCTAACGAATCATAAATTTTTGGTAATTCAGTACCAGCTGCGAATTCTACATCGATAACCGGACCTACAATTTGAGATACTTTACCCGTAACTTTAGACATTATATAACTATTTAATGTTTAGTATTTAACTATGTTAAAAAAATCAAGTACTCAACCATACTGAATACTAGCTTTTTTCAGGCTGCAAATATAGTCTTTTAAAATGAAAAAAATAACTCAATTTCTTTAGTTTTTTTCAAGTAGCACTTTACTTCTTTTTTCAACTCCCATGACATCTCTTTTTTTATGGTTATATGGCAGCTTCGAATTGTTTGATTGAATTAATTTTTCGAAATAAATATTTTCCTTATTTTTAGATAAAACTAGTTAAATGGAAACTTATGCAACCGCATTAAGCTATGCAATACCAGGCTTTATTGTACTCATACTTATTGAATATTTAATAAGTAGATGGAGAAAAATACCGGTTAATGAAGGTATGGATACAATTTCGAGTATTAGTTCGGGTATCACAAACACACTCAAAAGCTTGATAGGCCTTACTGTTATTATTTTAAGCTATGAGTGGATGGTTGAACATCTGGCTTTAATAGAAATTAAATCTACAATTTTGATATACATTTTAACCTTTATCGGCTTAGATTTTGTTGGCTATTGGTCTCATCGCTTTAATCATACAATAAATTTATTCTGGAACCGGCATATTATACATCACAGTAGTGAAGAATTTAATCTAGCATGTGCTTTACGGCAAAATGTATCTGCAATAGTTGCTATTTATTTTTTTCTTTACATTCCATTAGCATTAGTTGGGATACCAGCAAGTATAGTTGCATTTGTTGCTCCTATCCATTTCTTTGCTCAATTCTGGTATCATACCCGATTGATCAACAAAATGGGGATTTTAGAACATATCATTGTCACTCCTTCTCACCATAGGGTTCATCATGCTATTAATGATGAATATCTGGATAAAAATTATTCTGAAATATTTATTTTTTGGGATAAACTTTTTGGAACTTTTCAAGAAGAATTACCAGACAAACCACCGATTTATGGCGTAAAAAAGCCTGTAAACACCTGGAATCCTTTCTTTATCAATTTTATGCACCTGTGGGGAATAATAAAAGATGCATGGAGAACCCAAAATTGGTTTGATAAAATCAGGATATGGTTTATGCCTACGGGATGGCGGCCAGAGGATGTAAAAGAAAAATATCCCATACAGCTCATTACTAATCCTTATTCCAGACAAAAATACAAAACTGAAAGTTCATTGGTCTTAAAATTGTGGTCCTGGATTCAGCTCATAACCACAGTAACACTTATGTATTATTTATTGATTAGCGTTGGCGATCTGGAGTTTATTCAAATTATAAATTACTCTATCTTTCTAGCGGTATCAATATTTGCTTATACCTCTCTAATGGATCGACATATAATTTCTTTGTTTGCAGAGTGTATTAAACTTGCAATGGGATTGTACTTTATACTTTACTATGGCAGTTGGTTTAATATTGATACAATTTTTCAAGGAGCTACATTTGTTGTTTTAGGGTATATAATTATATCTTTTTTACTATCCTTATATTTTCAATTAATAGAAAGAAATTACAATTCTCATTCTATTCAGCAAACAGCATAAAAAACCCACTTTAGGATATCTACAGTGGGTTTTATTATTTTAGAATTTATGATCTATTTTAACAAAGGCGAATAAAAAGTTGGGTAATCCACCGCTTTCACCATAGGTAAATTAGAACCATATGTAGTATTTATAGATTCCATTGCTTTATTTGCTAAAAAAGCATAGCCTCTAGCAGTAGGGTGTACTCCATCCAAAGAAAAAGCGCCACCAAAAACTAAATTTCCTTGCAACAAAAAATCATCAAACATTACTCCGCTTTCTGAAGCTTCTTTAAGGATTGTATTTGCATCTACAAATGCTAAACCTGCTTGCTGTATTGATGTACTTATTATGGTATTAAATGTAGTAGTTGCAGCAGATATCTCTTGTTGTTCTGTTGGTATTAATACCCATTTATCTTCCAAAGGAACTGAAACCCCATTTATTAATAATGGATTCCCTCCAACTGTAGTACCTATAAAAGAAGAACTTGGCAATATCAACAAATCTTCTGCAGTAGCATGTCTGTAATTTGGCAAACCAGATCCGGTTAGATTTGTTAAACTTTCATCTTCGATTACTACTGCATTTTGTCCTGCTGCAAATTCTATTGTTCTGGCTTTTCTTTCTGCCTCATCAATTCCTCCAAGGCCTTCTATTTGTAACAATCCTGCATTATAGGCCGCATATCCCTGGTTAACTGCTCCTGCTGTCGCAGCGTCTAAAGGAACAGGGTTATAAGGTACAGTTGTAAAATGTGGTATCGATGTTACATCAGGAATATTAAACGCTACTCCTTTTGCTCCACCAGAAGTTAACGTGGTGACTAACGCATTATAAGCCTGCGTAAATGTAGTTTCATCTGTGATTGGGTTTGTACCATCTCCTCCGGATAAAGCATACCCCAGCACATCGTTATTGCCGATCCACAACGAGAAAAATGTTGGATTCTGAGCCATAGCATCTCCAAGTACAGATGCAGTAGGACCAGAAGCAATTCTTACAAAATAAGGATTAGCCAAATTTGGTAATCCCGCTGCATTACCATATCCTGCTGCAGGTAAATGAAAGCTCTTAGCTCCAGGAATCCCCATATTATTAAAAGGTCCTGATATTACATTTGTTATTTCTGTCGTAGGTAACTCGGGAGTATTATCACCTGGTGTAGTTCCTAATAATCGTGGCCCTGACTCATTAGGTGGATCAGGATTAGGATCACTATAAAAATAAAACCTTGGGTTTAAAGTTGGAGTTCCTCCTATTAAAGCCCCCCCGATATTATCATTCATTAAAGGTTGAGTAAATTCTCCTCCTCCTGCCATGGCAAATTGCTTCGCCAAAATATTAGGCATTGAGTTCTCCTGTCCAGCAATAAACAAGGCGCCATCGGTAAACCCGGCAGCCAGAGAATTTCCTAAGGAAACATATTTTGAAAAATCCGCATTCCCAGAGGTAATTACTACTTCTTCAGCTGTGGTAGAAGCATCATCATCAGATTCGCAAGAAATACATCCAAAAATCAACAGGAGTATTAACCATTTATATTGAGTATTCATCTGTTCTTTTTTTATTGTTTTTTAATCGTTGCTTACAAATTATTTATTGACAAGCCTATGTAATACTGGGATCCAATAAATCCAGTTCCAAATGCCGTGAAGTATTCATCTCCTCCAATGTTAGTCGCACCAACTTTAAGAGTAGTTTTCAATTTTGGGATTTTATAATTTATCTGGGCATCGATAACCGAGAAAGATGGTATATCTCCATTTCCAAATGATGCTTCCCAGAAGTAACCATCACTCCAACGATAACTCACGTTAAATCCAAAATTTTCAAACAAATTTGTATGCCCAAACGTAGCTTTTACCTTATGTTTTGGAGTATTAAAATTAGTCATGAAATCAGGGTCTTTATCTTTATCAAAATCTTGTTCTGCATAGGTATAGTTTACGCCTAAATCAAAATCTCCTGGAATTCTGGTATTCACACCAATCGTAGCTCCAAAAGATTTTATATCTACATCTGAATTCGTATACGCCTGATACACTTTAAAATCATCATTCTGCAATGCTAGAAGCGATAATGTTCCATCTCCTACCTGACCGTATAATGGCACTATCACATTTTCGGTTGATATAAAATCTGTATACTGGTTATAATACCCGCTTAGATCAATAATAAATTTCTTTATTTTACCCCGATACCCAACTTCGAAAGCAGAAATTTTTTCTGGCTCTACAAGTGTTGAACCAGAGGCTTCTGGTGTTCCATTTGTTACTGAACTTGCCGAAAACGAATTTTCATAAGCTGCTCTACCTGTTATTGTAACCGTATCAGATCCTACAATAGTTTCACCTGCTCCACTTAAGTCATCAAATGATCTTATATCTCTGTCTAAATTATCTTTAGCCGATCCAACCAATATTGCACGTCCTACATCAAGGCCAATATACAAATCCTGTGTTGTTGGATTTCTAAATCCTGTTTGTACAGAGGCACGAATATTATGATTTCTTTCACTACCTAAGGTATACCCAATAGACAACCTAGGCGATAAATTGCCATCAAACAATTCAGATTTATCATATCGCACAGATCCTGTTACTTTTACTCTTTCATCTGCAAATTTTTTCTGAATTTGTGTATATGCTCCATATTCAGAATATCTAATAGGTCCGTCAAAATCTGTAAAGATTGTGCCTGAAGAATTCAGTTTATACTCTCTAAATGATCCTCCTATCTGAATATCTGCGAAATCGCCAGTAAAATGACTTAAATTATAATTAACATCCACGTGTTTTAATTGAGAAGCATCTTGAAATTTTGATCCGGTTAATAGGTTCGGGTCATTGGTTACCGTTTCAAAAGCTTGTTCAAACCCTGGTGTTCCTGGTATGAGACGACCCGTATCTGCTGTTTGCCTTGCAATAAGATGAGCCTGTTCTGGTAATTGGCCAGCTAATGTTGCCTGGACAAAAGCACCTGCATATTCACCAAACCAAGTTTGATCGTCTTTCCATTTTCTATTAATATTAATTCCGGTAAATCTTATATCATAAGAATCTCCTGCACTTTCATCTGTTAAATACCCTCTAACAAAAAAGTTATTATTCTTAAATTCTAATTTGTGCTGCTGCAAGAAAAAATTACGAATTGAATATCGATTTGCTCCTTGGTAAATTGTAGTTCCTCTACCTATTTTTCCGTTATAAATAACTTCAAAATCATTAGCAAATGGTCTATAATGCAGTGCTGCATCGAATTTTATACTTTCTGCTTTATTAGCATTTAAATCTTGCTCATCATATCCTGTTCTACTAACGCTCTCATCTGGCAGTAGGTTTTCGGCTCCTGCTGGTAAAATCCCTCTATTTACAAGTGCTTCTCCCACACCTCTTATATTGATTCCAAAATCATCACCATATACATTAAGACCATCATAATTGGGGTCTGACCTATCTGTAGTCGGGTCTAAAACATTAACAGTGCTGGTTGCAAACCAATCTGTACCTCTCAGGTACGAAAAATTTGCTTTTGCCGCGAATTTCTCAGAAAACTTATGCGCAACCCTGATTCCGTAATCATAAAACTCATTATCTCCTGCGGCTTCTTGTGAAGTAATTCCGCCTTTAAAATATGCACTAATTCCATGATGGTCAAATGGATTTTTACTCGTCATAAACAGAATTCCGTTAAAAGCATTTGCACCATACAATGCAGAAGATGCTCCTGGCAATAGTTCTACACTATTAACATCTAATTCTGTCATTCCCAACAGATTTCCTAATACAAAATTAAGAGCTGGTGCAGTATTATCCATCCCATCTACCAATTGCACAAAACGAGTATTTGCAAATGTTGCAAATCCTCTTGTGTTAATCGATTTAAACGTTAAACTGTTAGTATTGACATCAACTCCTTTAAGGTTTTCTAATCCATCATAAAAATCTACTGAAGGTGTGTTTTTAATTTCTTTAATTCCGAAACGTTCAACACTCACTGGTGATTCGAAGATACGTTCTGGAGTTCTGGAAGCCGAAATGACTACTTCATCTAGTTCTGTACCTTCTTTTAATATAATAGTCAAATCTGTCGTTTGTGAAGATATATCTATTGATGAGGATTCGAACCCTACAGAACTCGCTATTATTGTAAAAGGAGGCGATTCCTGAACCGTTAAAGTAAAAATACCGTCAAAATCTGTTACTGTTCCCGAAGAAGAGTTTTTTAATGCAATATTGGCTCCAGGAATAGGTTGGTTACCATCATCAACAACTTTTCCACTAATTGTTGTTTGTGCAGTAGCAATAATGCATACCATCATCATTATTACTAATGTAATTTTTTTCATGCCCCTAAGTTTTAATAGTTATGACAACAATATACGTTTTTTTAATAATCTTTCAATAAAACCGCCAAACCTTTGTGATTTCATTATTAAAAAAACCATTCTACAACATTATTATCATTTCGTGATTTCTATTTGTTATCCTATCACTATTAAAAGTTCTAATAAAAGCTAAAAACCCTATCCGAAATTTTTCAGATAGGGTTACTATATTTTAATCAATCTCTATATAAGAGAACTCGTTATTCTACAGTTACAGACTTTGCAAGATTTCTTGGTTGATCTACATTTTTATCCAACATTACAGCAATATAATATGATAATAATTGCAAAGGTATTGTTGTAAGAAGAGGTGTTAAAAATTCTTCTGTTTCTGGTATTTCTATAACATGATCAGCAAGTTCTTTCACAGTAACGTCTCCCTCTGTAACAATTCCGATAATCTTTCCTTTTCTGGATTTAATTTCCTGAATATTACTTACCACTTTATCATAGTGCCCTTTTTTGGTTGCTATTACAACAACTGGCATTTGTTCATCAATTAATGCTATTGGCCCATGTTTCATTTCTGCTGCCGGATACCCTTCTGCATGTATATACGATATCTCTTTTAATTTTAATGCTCCTTCCAAAGCAACAGGAAAATTATATCCTCTACCTAAATACAGGAAGTTTTTTGCATCTTTATATGTATCTGCAATAAACTTAATATGGTCATTAGATTCTAAAGTCTTTTTAACTTTTTCTGGAATTCTCTCTAATTCTTGTAAATAATAATGAAAATCGCTATTAGAAATTGTTCCTTTTCTCTCTGCCAGTTTTAATGCTATTAAAGATAGTACTGTTATTTGAGTAGTAAATGCTTTTGTAGAAGCAACCCCTATTTCTGGTCCTGCATGAGTATAAGCCCCTGCATGAGTCTCTCTCGAGATCGAGGACCCAACCACGTTACAAACTCCAAAAACAAAAGCTCCATTTTCTTTAGCTAGCTTAATTGCTGCCATTGTATCTGCCGTTTCACCACTTTGTGATATTGCTATTACAACATCATCCTGATGAATTACTGGGTTTCGATACCTGAACTCTGATGCATATTCTACTTCGACAGGTATACGAACTAATTCCTCAAAAATATATTCTGCCACCAAACCAGCGTGCCATGAGGTACCACAAGCAATAACAATGATGCGTTTTGCATTTAATAGTTTAGCAAGATTATCATCAATACCTGCCATTTTTATAATCCCTTCTGCAACTCGCATTCTACCTCTATAGGTATCGCTAATCGCATTAGGCTGCTCATAAATTTCTTTGAGCATAAAATGATCATAACCCCCTTTTTCTATTTGCTCCAGGTTAATTTGCAGCTCTTGCAAATATGGATCTACTGGCTTATCATCTTTAATATTCCTTACTTTGACCCCCTTATTTCTTCTTACAACTGCCATTTCACCATCTTCGAGGTAAATTGCATTATTTGTATATTCTATAAAAGGAGATGCATCAGAGGCTATAAAAAACTCATCTTCACCCACGCCGATAGCTAGCGGACTACCCAATCTCGCTACAACGATCTCATCTGGTTTTTGCTTATCAAAAACAGCAATTGCATACGCACCTACAGTTTGATTTAGAGCAATCTGAACTGCTTTACCCAGTTTTACATTTTCTTTAGTCTTTACATCCTCTATAAGATTTACTAATACTTCTGTATCAGTTTCTGAGGTAAATGTATATCCTCGATTAATCAATTCTTTACGGAGAGCATCATAATTTTCTATGATTCCGTTATGAATGATTACCAGATTACCCGAGTTAGAATAATGTGGATGTGAATTCACATCATTAGGAACTCCGTGTGTTGCCCATCTGGTATGTCCTATTCCTATTGTTCCTTTTGTAGGAATTTCTTTTAGTAATCTCTTTTCCAGATCTGCTACTTTTCCTTTGGTTTTAGACAATTTAATGTCTTTTCCATCGTAAAGAGCAATCCCTGCAGAGTCATAGCCTCTGTACTCTAATCTTTTTAAGCCTTTTAAAACAATTGGATAGGCTTCTCTATGCCCTATGTACCCTACAATTCCGCACATGATTTAAGTTTTTAAAATATTGTTAGTTTTCCTTTGACGATGTATAAAAAATATCAAGTTTTAAACGTTTTGATTCAGGAACATTTACTCCATTTCCATAGAGAATTGTTCCTTCGTGGGAAACTATTGATGAGGAGGGAATTATCTCATTTTTAGTTGTAGGGGTATCGCCTATTGCGCTTGTTATTATGTTTACATTTTGAGATACTGACAATCCTAGTTTAGCATTTTCAATTTCACCTTTTAAAACGTTTAGGATATACTGTGTTATTCTTATTTTATAAAATTCTCCATTCTTATCAGAATCACGACTGATTCTTCCCAAGTGGTTAATACCAGAAACCAGAGGAATATCTCTATCAATACTACCATCCAACAAATAATCAAGAAGCACTGTTCCTGTCTCCATATTAAATATAAAGATTCTTTCGGGCTCTGTATCCCCTCCTGTTACTTCATTTTGATTAATATAGAATTTTAGGCTTGCATCATTAACCAACCAATCTTGCCTCTTTAAGAAACTAAGTTCATTTTCTTCTTCGCCATTTTCATTGGTGACATTGCCTCCAAATAAATCGATTACTGCATATGAACCATCACCTCCTTTTAGGTATAAATTACTTTCTCCATTTATTGTATCCTGATTTTCCTCTTTCAATTCGTCTGCGATAGGCGAATTATCATTTAGAGTTCCATCCAATTCGGTGGTAATAGAATTTATAAAAGTATTAGCAAAATTTAAATCCAATTTATCATCTTTACGCGTAGTGACATCATTTGAAGTTTCATCAAAACTGTAATGAAGGGTTATCTGCGCATCTCTAGTATTAAGGTATATTAAATTTCCATTATTATTTATAGGTTCTGCTTTAATATAAATTCCTCTAAAATAATTTCTGAAATTGTTTAAATTGCTCAGCTCTACACTACCTGCTTTATCCAAAAACAATGTTGAAAACAGTGTTTTTATATCATCTGGAAACTCAACTCGTAATCTAGGAGTTAGTCTTTCTCTTTTGGTCGTAGTCTCCCCGTTGGTAACGGTTTCGGTTGTTACAATAATTTCTTCAGCAGAAGGAACAAGATTGTTATTAGTATATAGCAATGTTTGCTCTACTTCTGTTCCAAAATTAGTTTCAACATCATCAGAGTAATATACTTGTCTTTCATTAGATTCAGGATCAAAATCTCTTAAAAAGTAATTAGATTTATACAACGAAAGTTTAATAGGTTGGTTTCCATAAATCGAATCTAACCTATAGGTAGTTGCTGTCTCTGTAACATTATCTACTTGAACCGATGTTGTACCTGTTGCAGTACTAAAATATGGCAAGCTAAAAATAACACTGTCTAACACTGCATTGGTTCCAAAAGCAGGGTTTAACTTTGACGGTTGAATCTGCGACAAAATACTATACACTGATTGCCCATATATAGGATCATTATAAACTCCTAACAAATTAGAATGTGCAGTCCCTTGTTGATCAATCCCTAAACCACTTGTACGTACTCTTTCGAATTTTTTACTGTATGCTATTGGCACTGCAGAGTATTGCTTGTCCTCAAAATTAACATCTCCGATAACTTCACTACCAACAGAATCAAAATCATCGTTACAAGACAAAAAGGTAAAAACAACAGCTACTATAGCCATTATCCTAATTAAAATATTCTTCAATTTCATAAATAATTTCGTCGTTTTGCTTACACCAATACCTCTGTCTGATAGAAGGTTTCATAGGCATCAGCAAATTCATCTGGTTTTTTATATTCTAAAACTGGTTGGTCTATTGTTTTTAAATGCTCAACAAGTTCTGATGGAATTTCTTCGGATCCCACAATAATTGCATCAGAATTATCCACAGCCACCTTCATAAGGTTACTATATGTTGGCTGAGCTAAATCACTTATTTTTTCTTCAGCTATTCCATCAAACTTTACTTTTTCCATCATATTCTTATCCAATATCCCGTCATAACCATTATTATATACAGAAGTAACAATTTTACTATGACCAAAAAGAGGTTCATTAGCATAATAATTCTTTAAGTATAATGGCAAAAGAGAAGCTAACCATCCATGTACATGAATCACATCTGGTGACCAGTTTAACTTCTTAACTGTTTCGATCACTCCTTTAGCAAAAAAGATTGCTCTCTCATCATTATCAGGAAATAATTTCCCTTCTTCATCAGTTAATGTTGCTTTTCTTTTAAAATAATCCTCATTATCGATAAAATAAACTTGCATTCGTTCTTTTGGAATAGAAGCAACTTTAATAATAAGAGGCATATCTAGGTCATTAATTACTAAATTCATACCTGAAAGCCGAATTACTTCGTGCAACTGATGCCTCCTTTCATTGATATTGCCATATCTAGGCATAAAAATTCTTATTTGACCCCCTTTATTATTTACCATTCTTGGCGCTTCAAAAGACATAGATGAGATTTCAGTCTCTGGCAGGTAAGGTATTACTTCTGATGATACATACAATATCCTCTTATCTTTCATATAATCGATACTTTTATCGTCCTCCTTTTGGAATTAATTTTGCAAAATTACGAAAATTTATGCAGTCTGCCAGTAATATCTTATTTTTGCACGCCTTTAAGTTATACACCAAATGCGGTTACACGGAAAAAGACGAGATATACTAGAAGATGTTGCAGCTTTTAATAAGCAGAACAAAACCATTGGATTTGTTCCTACTATGGGAGCATTGCACAAGGGTCATCTTGCACTGATAGAAAGAGCTCTCAAGGAAAATCAAAAAGTTATAGTTAGTATTTTTGTGAACCCCACACAATTTAATACTACCGAAGATTTGGTTAATTATCCTCGAACTTTGGATTCTGATATTGAACTTTTATCAGAGTTATCTAAAGAAATAATTGTATTCGCTCCTACGCCAAAAGAGGTCTATGGAGACGAAATGTCATCAACTAATTATGATTTTGAAGGGTTAGAAAACGAAATGGAAGGCAAATACAGGCCTGGTCATTTTGATGGAGTTGGGACGGTCTTAAAACATTTCTTTACTATTGTCAATCCAAATAAAGCATACTTTGGCGAAAAAGATTTTCAACAACTTCAAATTGTTAAAAAATTAGTTGAAATTGAAAAAATGTCCGTTCAAATCATTGGTTGTCCTATTTATAGAGAAAAAAACGGATTGGCTTTAAGTTCTCGAAACAAAAGGCTAGACCAGAAACAACTTAATGAATCTCCCTTGATTTATTCAATCCTGAAACAAGTAAAAAAAGACTTTGGCACAAAAAGTGTTCATATCTTAAACAAATGGGTGTCAGAACAATTCAAAAATAATGATGAATTAAAATTAGAATACTTTGAAATTGCAAAGGTATCTGACTTAAAATCCATTAAACGAAAACAAAAAGATACTAAATACAGAGCTTTTATAGCTGTATTTGCAGGAGAAATAAGACTCATTGATAACATTGCCCTAAATTAAAAATAACTAACTTTGTAACATGTTTGTACACGTAGTAAAATCAAAAATTCATCGCGTTAAAGTGACTGGTGCCGATCTTAATTATATCGGTAGTATAACTATAGATCAAGATCTAATGGATGCTGCTAATATTGTTGAGGGAGAAAAGGTACAGATTGTAAATAATAATAATGGAGAACGTTTAGAAACTTACGCTATCCCAGGACCTAGAAACAGTGGTGAAATTACATTAAATGGTGCTGCTGCTCGAAAAGTAGCAAAAGGAGATGTATTAATACTAATCACCTATGCCATGATGGATATTGAAGAAGCTAAAAACTTCAAACCAAGACTTCTTTTCCCAAACGAGGAAAATAATTTATTAAAATAAATAGTGAACCCTAAACTTATAAAGTTTCTTAAAATTATACTCCCTTTAGCATTGGGAGTTTTTTTAATTTGGTATTCTATCGCTTCGGCAACTCCAGAAGAAAGACAAAAAACGCTTCAGTATATCACACAAGCAGACCCTAAGTGGATTATCCTTTCTGTTATTATGGGAATCATTTCTCATCTCTCAAGAGCATACCGTTGGATATTTTTATTAGAACCTTTAGGATACCCGATCAAACTATCAAATAGTTTTATGGCCGTTATGGTGGGATACCTTGCGAATCTGGGAATCCCAAGATCTGGAGAAATTCTACGGGGAGGTACGATATCAACATATGAAGGTGTTCCTTTTAAAAAAGCTTTCGGAACCATTATCTCAGAACGAGTTATTGATTTGCTAATGCTTTTACTAATAATAGGCATCACACTGCTTTTTCAATCAGAACTTCTATTATCGTACTTAGAAGAAAAAATTGCAAGTCCTTTTATCACTCTTGCTGTTTTATTAGGGCTATTAATTGCCGGAATAGCATTCTTAAAAATCATAAAAACCTCTAGCAATCCAATACTTATTAAATTACGAAATTTTGGAAATGGTCTTTTAGAAGGAGTAAAAAGCATTTCTAAGATAAGGCAAAAAAGAGCTTTTGTGTTTCATACTTTTTTTATTTGGACACTTTATATAGGGATGTTTTATATCATCAAATTTACGGTTCCCGAAACCACTTCTTTATCTATAGGCCCTATATTGGCAACCTTTGTAGCTGGATCATTTGCTATGTCTACCACCAATGGAGGTATTGGTGCATTTCCTATCGCCATTGCTACAATTTTACTGCTTTTTGATATCGAAAAACCAGCGGGAGAAGCTTTTGGCTGGATATTATGGGGCTCGCAAACCGCAATAAATATAATCATTGGGGCGTTATCCTTTTTGTTTCTCCCTATTTTAAACAGAGAAAAATAAGGAAATAATTTATATATTGTCCCTTGCTTAACCTTAATCCTAATACTTATGAAAAAAAGTGTGACTCTTATTATAGCTTGTATTTTTGTTGTTTCCAGTTATGGTCAAACAATATATGAGTCTTTCAGATCTATCAAATTAGACCAAAGTAGAGAGTTAAAAATTCAGCTTCCGCGTAATTACAAGAAAAATGAAGATAAAATATACCCCTTGATTATTGTTCTTGATGGGGATTATTTATTCGAACCTGTTGCCGGAAACGTGGATTACTTTTCCTATTGGGAAGATATGCCTGAATCAATTGTTGTTGGTGTTAATCAAAGAAAAACCAGAGAAGATGATTGCAGGTATGATACTGCAGAATTTTTACCTACTCTAAAAGGAGCAGAATTCTTTGAATTTATAGGGCAGGAGCTTGTTCCTTATCTTAATGAAACTTATCGTACTGCACAACTTAAAATTATTGTTGGACATGACTATACCGCTAATTTTATAAATTACTTTTTATTTAAAGACAATCCTATTTTTCAGGGATATATATGCATTAGTCCAGAATTAGGACCACCAATGGGAGATCGAATTTCAAGTAAATTAGAGATTTCTTCTGATATTTGGTATTATCTGGCTACTGCAACTAATGATGCCGATAATATCAAAAAGAACCTCATTGCTCTAGATGAAAAGCTGTCTACAATAGAAAATACTGAAATGAGTTATTTCTTTGATAATTTTGAAGAATCTTCTCACTATACTTTGGTTGGAAAAGCTATCCCTAATGCCCTCGAAGGTATTTTTGAAATGTATCGCCCAATCAGTAAGAAAACTTACAAAGAAGTTCTCCTTACACTAGAAACTTCGCCCTATGACTATCTTGTAGATATGTATAAAACTACAGAAAAGTTGTATGGTATAAAGCGTAAAATAAGAATCAACGATTTTATTGCAGTATCTACCGCTCTCGAAAAGAATGAAAACTGGTCAGAATTAGAACCTTTAGGTAAGTTAGCTATAAAAGAGCATTCTGATTTAATGCTGGGATATTATTATTTAGGTATGTTCTATGAGCAAACAGGAGAACCTAAAAAAGCTATGAGAGCTTATGAAAGTGGTTTTCAGCTTTCTGAAGTTGCTTTCTTAACTAAAGATTATATGCTGGATAAAGTCAACAAAATTAAAGAAGATTTTGGCTGGTAAACTTATCAATCACGTACATAAAAAAAGATCTTGTTTTTCAGGATCTTTTTGTTTTTGATAGCTACGTATGATTTTGTTGGTTAAATATTCATAGATAGGCCTGTGAATACTATATATAGATATTGTATTTCCGACTAAGAAGATTGATTTTTTAAATTCGAACAAAATATTTGATACTTGTTTTAAGAGTTCATTTTTGTTTACGGTATTATCAAAATAATAGTATTTTTACACTCTTATCAATCTTCTATGGCTAAAACCAAAACTGTTTTTTTCTGTCAGAATTGTGGAGCACAATATTCCAAATGGCAAGGACAATGTACATCGTGTAAGGAGTGGAATACTATTGCCGAAGAAGTCGTTCAAAAAGCTTCAGCAAGTGACTGGAAAAGTGCTACATCTAGCTCTAAAACAAATAAAACAGCAAAGCCCTTACGGATTTCAGAAATTGACACTAGTCAGGAAGCTCGATATAATACAGATGATGCAGAATTAAATCGGGTACTTGGAGGAGGATTGGTACCTGGCTCTTTAACACTACTAGGAGGCGAACCAGGAATAGGAAAAAGTACATTACTATTACAAATCAGTCTTAAATTACCATATAAAACATTATATGTTTCTGGAGAAGAAAGTCAACAGCAAATCAAGATGCGTGCAGAACGTATTTATTCTAAAACGGATAATTGCTTAATTCTTACCGAAACCAAGACTCAAAATATCTTTAGGCAAATTGAGGAGACTCAACCCGATATTGTTATTATAGATTCTATCCAAACCTTACACAGTGATTATATTGAAAGTAGTCCAGGAAGTATTTCTCAGATCAGAGAATGCACTACAGAATTAATCAAGTTTGCCAAAGAAACTGCAACACCTGTGGTATTGATTGGTCATATCACAAAAGATGGCAATATCGCCGGCCCAAAAATCCTGGAGCATATGGTTGATACTGTACTACAATTTGAAGGAGATCGAAACCATGTATACAGAATTTTACGTGCTTTAAAAAATAGATTTGGGTCTACTTCTGAGTTAGGAATTTACGAAATGCAAGGAAGCGGTCTTCGTGAAGTTACGAATCCCAGTGAAATCCTGATCTCTAAAAAAGAAGAAGAATTGAGCGGTACAGTTATAGCCTCTACGGTAGAGGGTATGCGACCACTCATGATAGAAGTACAAGCCTTAGTAAGCACCGCTGTATACGGAACACCTCAACGTAGCGCAACAGGATACAATCTCAAACGTCTTAATATGATCCTTGCAGTTTTAGAGAAACGCGCTGGTTTTAGATTAGGAGCCAAAGATGTAT
This sequence comes from Aquimarina macrocephali JAMB N27, assembly GCF_000520995.1. Classification (GTDB taxonomy): domain Bacteria; phylum Bacteroidota; class Bacteroidia; order Flavobacteriales; family Flavobacteriaceae; genus Aquimarina; species Aquimarina macrocephali. The sequence goes on from NZ_JACA01000001.1 coordinate 302,209, forward strand.
TCCTTAATATCACAGGTGGCATCTCTGTAGATGATCCTGCAATTGATCTGGCAGTAGTTGCAGCAATATTATCTTCAAGTGAAGACATACCTATACCCAAAGACTTTTGCTTTGCTGCAGAGGTTGGCCTGGCAGGAGAAATACGCCCGGTAACCAAAGTAGAACAACGCATACAAGAAGCAGAGAAACTAGGTTTCTCTACTATCTTTGTTTCTAAATACAATAAAATATCCCTACAAAATACTCAAATTCAAATTCAGATGGTTGCCAAAATTGAAGATGTAGTTGAGTTTTTGTTTGGCTAAGGAGCCGGATTAGGATTACTTTCATGTACCGCCTCTATCTCATCTAAAATCGCATCAGAAAGGGTAATATCGATACTACCAATATTTTCTTTTAACTGATCCAATGATGTAGCACCAATAATATTACTAGTTACAAAAGGACGATCATTTATAAATGCCAAAGCCATTTGAGTTAAACTTATACCATGTTTTTTTGCTATCTCATTATAAGCTCTTGTTGCTTCAAACGATTTCTCGTTGTGATATCTTGCAAATTGAGGAAATAAGGTTACCCTTGCATTTTTTGGAGTTTCCTCGAGGTATTTTCCTGTTAATTGTCCAAAACCAAGTGGAGAATAAGGTAAATGCCCAATATTTTCGCGATGCAAAACTTCGGTAAGACCTATCTCATCTTTTCGGTTTAATAAATTATATGGGTTTTGAACCGTAATCATTTTCGGAGCTCCTTTTCGAGCTTCTTCAGCATAGCGCATTACTCCATAAGGCGTTTCATTAGAAAGACCTATTTGTCTTATTTTTCCTGCTGCAACAAAATCCTGAAGATAGCTTAACACCTCTCCAAAATTATCTTTCCATTGCTCTGATTCGTCATGAGTATACCCTCTAACTCCAAAGAAATTGGTCTCTCGTTCTGGCCAATGCAGTTGGTATAAATCAATATAATCCGTTTGTAATCGTTGCAGACTTTTATGTATTGCATCAGTAAACTCTGCTTTTGTAAAACCTCCTGTACGAATATGATTAACAAAATCTCTCGGGCCAACAATTTTTGTAGCGATAACTACATCATCCCGTTTGTTTGTTTTTTTTAACCACGTTCCAATAATTCTTTCTGTGCTTCCCTGGGTTTTTTTATCTGCCGGAACAGAATACAACTCTGCAGTATCAATAAAATTAATCCCCTGATCAATCGCATAGTCCAACTGTTGATGTCCTTCTTCTTCTGTATTTTGTTCACCCCAGGTCATGCTTCCCAGACATATTTTACTTACTCGTATATCTGTACCTGGTAATGTAGTGTACTTCATTCTTTTGGTTATAAATTTTTAAGTTGAGAATAAAAAAACTTCAAATCAGTTTTTGATCAAAAGTAGAAACTCTTCTCTTAGTTAGTGTAAAAATTATCATAATAAATCTGATTAAAACACAACCCACACCTCTGCATCTTTTCTTTCTAGATGTGAAATAAATCCACAATCAGCATACCAAATCAACAGTTTTGAAATAACGAGTTAAAAACATTTATTACATAAATTACTTATAATCAATTATTTAAATTAAAAAATAAAATGTTTCATATTCTGGAATGATAATTTCTTTTTACATAATAAAGTATAACAAAATTAATTCTAAGAATATGAAAAAGATAAGTATCATAGCTGCTATCTGTGTTGTCCTATTTTCATTCCAAACCGTATCTGCACAAGAAGTCGAAGAAGCTCTGCCAATTACTAAAACTGAAGCTTCTACCAATCAGGAGGATTATAAGCAAGTCAAAATAGAAAAACTTTCTGAAATCATTAAAGCTGCTGTAGAAAAAGATTTTCCAGAAGCTAGTATTTCTGAAGCCTATACTGATAAGATTGGAAATTACAAATTAATCCTTACCATAGGTAACGACACTAAAACGGTATATACCAACGCTAGGGGAGAATGGTTTGATCCAAGTAAAAAAGGGTGATACCAAGTTACTGACTTCCTTATTTTAACCAGAAAAGAGCTTCTTATATAAGAAGCTCTTTTTTTTAATTAAAACGGATACGACTACCCCTTGCCGCATCCGTTTCACACACTAAACCAACCTAAAATTATTCCTCCAGCATCCATCAAATATATTTTAGGAATGAACCTATAAAAGCTTCTCTCTATACATAAATGCTACATTTTTTCCTTTCTATTTTTACTTTATTTGAACCCCTATTCCAAGTTTAATCTATAGATTAAAGTAATCATATGTTCATTGGTTTACTCAAAAGTAAGGCAGACTATCGTTTTACAAAACACAGAATGAGGGAATGGTGGTTTTGAATGAGGGAACTCTCATTTTTAAGGTATTATCTAGTCGTTATTTGGATAGATTTGTCATCAGACTTGATCAGAAATCTAGAGCTTAGAAAGCTCCTTTATGTTTAAAAACATGTGGTATACAAACAAAAAAAGCGCTCTCAGCGCTATCTCTATGGCATCGGTAATATTTCAATTACTTTACCATATACATTTTTGGTCCACCCATTCAGGCGTCCTCGGTTATTACCGATCAGCAATCCTCGTTTAGCATTTTTTCCTTTGACCAAATGCGTAAAACAATTCCCTCTTACTTTACAAAAAACAATATCTCCTGCTTCACAATCTTCCCAATCTACGGGTTCAAGAATTACAGGTTGTTTTGATTTTAAGATGGGTAACATAGAATTACCAGGTTCTTTGGAGACAATAGTCTCACCATTCAATAGTTTTTGAATTTTCCAATTCATCATACATAGTTTTAAAAATTAAACATAAATTCATAAACTATGGAGTATGGTTTTATACCAAAGAACTTGTGCAAAAGTAGGTATTTAACTTGAATTATCCATGATCCTTAACCAATTATCAATCTTATCGAAGTAAATCTACAACTTAAAAATCCCTAGAAAGTGCCTGTACTAGGCCCTTCGATAAACTCAGAGCAGACCAGTTGAAATATGTTTATAATTCTACATCCTTAACTCTCCTCCTATACAAAAATATCATCAAAAACATAATTCCTACAATACCCAATCCTAAAATCCAATATAGTTGGGTATCGTTATTAAACTGCATTGCAGTAGTATCACCTACCAGGTAAAATCCTCCCCAATAAAAAGGATCGGTACGATTGATATTAGCTGTGCTTAGGTATTGTAGTTTGGCCTGCTGTAAGGCTTTACCTTTATGCATTCCTGCCTTAAGATTGGTGTAGAAATATTTCATTAACTCTGGTGTGGTTTGATCTGATACCTCCCAGCTGGTAAGTAACAAACTTTTGGTTCCTGCATACTGAAAAGCAGTCCCCAAACTCATAATCCCTTCTCCTTTGGCAATCTTACCACTACCCGTATTACAGGCACTAAGTACGGTGAGTTCTGCAGGGATATCCAGAGCGAACAGTTCATGGCTATAGAGCAGGTTGTCTTCTATGGTGTCTTTACTCTTGGTAAAATAGAGTTTAGAGTTCTCTGGGCGTTCATTATCTACCTCTCCATGTAGTGCCAGGTGTAAGATGTTGTATTGACCTGCATTGCTCTTAAAATTAGCTTCTATAGCTTGTGATCCAAAATAGTATTGCCCATCGATGATATCAGAAATAGCTTTGATCTCTTTACGAGTTCCCGGTAGATCACCACCAGTATCTCTTAGTGTAGCCATACTCATTGTACGGGTTTCTGTAGTTTGAGTACTATCTGAAAAAGAAAACGCCAGACATTCTTGTAATGGTTTAGTTGTCAAATCACTTTTAAAAGTAGTAAACAACAGATTTGCAGAATTGGCATAAGTAACCGCATATTTCTTAAGTAAATACGATAAGAGAGCTGGATTATTAGAATCGTCTTTTTGAGTGAGCAATAACTCAAAGTTAAGATGCCATAGCGGTCCATCGGGGATTATGATCAATTGATCCCCGACTAATTTATCTTTAACCGGTGCTATAAGTGTATTATACAAAGCATATGCTTGTTGTTTATATGCTCCTGTGTTTTTGGCAATAATACTTTTACGAAATGCCTCGATTTGCTCGGTAAGTTTTGGAGTCGATAGTTCTTGTACACTAATATCATGTTTAGAAATCGTAAAAGCATAGGTGATACTATCTGCAGTAAAGTATTCTAATAAAGTAGTTTCTTGATCTAACTTTTTTTGAATATCGACAATTGAAATTACTTTGTCATTATACTTTAAATGGTAATATTTAGGGTAGTTCTTTTCTAATACCTCATTTAATGAATCTTGCTTCCTGTTTATACTAAATAATTTATTTTTGAATTCTATTAATTTACTTGATTCAGATTTTTCTTTTTGGATTTTTGATTGATAATAGGATCTGTCAATTTTTAATTTTTTTTCGAATTTTATTATCTTTTCAGGTAATCCTGAAAACCTTTTAGAATCATTATTAATCAATTCTATTAAAGTGTTTGCTTTACTTTTTTCAGAAAAATAAAGAACATCTTGTAAATCTAAAATATCATTATTGTACAGCAACAATGATCCTTCTATTGCAATCTTATTAATATCTTTAGCCTTTTTAGAAAAAAATACTTTGTCCTTGTAATTCGTATTATGAAACCTTGCAAAACGTATCAAAGAATCCGAAATTTTACATTGTTTCTGGCTTTTCAAAAGGTTATTCGTATTCAAACTTTTTCTGTATGCCAATAAATATGCTTTAGCTTGCCCTTCATAAGAACTCAATAAAACACTATGATTCAAAAAATTAGAAAACTTTACTTCTGTTGAAGAATTAGATCTTTGGTTTGATTCAACTGCTTTTTTGAAGTTAGAAATAGCCAAAATATAGTTATCATTAGCCAAATTAGCATTTCCTATTAGGTTGTAAATATGAGATACTCTAGGGTTATTTTCTCCATATTCACTAATTCTTATTTCTAAAGCATCTTGAAGGTATTTTAAGGCAAGATCTATATTCTTACCTCTAGTATATAATTGACCTATTTCTTTATAACTATTGGCAAGAGATACATGACTTCCTTTATATCTTTTGTTTTTAATCTTTAGGGATTTCATGAAAAATTGAAGCGCTTTATCCTTTTCATCTTTAAGCATATATACTGTTCCTAAGTTATTATAACCATCTGCAATAGCGATATGACTTTCCCCATAAACTTTTTCTTTTAAATCAATTGACTTTTTTAAACACTCTATTGCTTTTATATAGTTGTCCATTTCTATATAAATAAGCCCCATTTTGTTATAAATAAAAGCAAACTCTCTATCGTCTTGATTGTTTTTTTCTAATAGACGAATGATTCTCCGATTGAAGTCAAGAGCCATATTCAAACGTCCTGTAAAATAATATATACTGGCAAGATTATAATAAACAAGATAAAGGTCTAAGTGATCCTCTCCTAACTCCTTTCGGATCATTTTCGAAGTCTTCACTAATATTTCTGACGCCAGGTCATAAAACCCTTGTTCTTTGTATGAATTGGCCAGATTAACATTAACTTTTCTTAGTTTTAAATGGCCTTCACCAAAAAAAGATTTTTCAATAGCTAATACTTTATTTTGATACTTGATTGCAGTATCGATTTCTCCCTTAATATAATGATATATTCCCAATTTACTAATAGAAGAACTTGTTTGCAAATTGTTTTCGCCAAAATATTCTTTCCTGATGTTAAGACTTTTTTCAAAATTATCACGTGCTTGTTCGAAATTCCATTTTCGGAGATGATAATGCCCCTTTATATCATAGATATCTGCTATTTTATAATGACTAGATCCATGATGTTTAGTAATTAAAGCAAGTGCCTTTTCAACATTTTTTCTTACGTCTTCATACTTACCTTTATAAATATTTATCCTGGCCAAATTAATATAGAAATTGTATAAATCTGAAGGGTATTGAAAAGCTAGTTTTTCTCGAATGTTTAATGCTTTTTTATAATATTCTTCGGCTTTTTTATTATTGGATTTTATGTAATAATAATAATCTCCTAAATTATCCAGAACTTTTGATTTTTGCTGATCTAATTTATGAGTATTACATAAAGACAATGCCTGTCGCATAGAAGACATTGCCTTTTCATCTTCAATTAAAAAGATGTAGTTTGATGACAATCCGTTATAACAAGCTACAACACGTTCCTGGGCTTTGGCTTTTTCATAAATAGACAAAGCTTTTTTAAAATAAACGATAGAACTATCTGAATACCTATGTACCAATAACGAATCTGCTTTTTTATAGTATTGAAAAGCTAGCAAAGTATCATTTGTTACTTGTGCATGAGTAGCCTGTAACGATAAAACACACAAAATAATAGAGAAAAAGGAGGTTAGAAAAATCGATGCTAATTTTTTCATAAGAGAGCTTTGATCAATAAACGAAATTATAGTTTTATATTTTATCACATACATAGTTCTATCTCTTTAAAGAGAAGTGTACTGTTCTAAAAATAGATCATCTAAAAAGTATGCTCCTCTATAGATGATCTTTGGGTAGGATTGATAACAAAGATATAGGTTTATATCGTCTCCTTACTTATTTTTTATTCTTGCTTATCAACAGATTCAATATGAATTTTGTTTAAATACATCACAAAAAAAAACAGTCAACCTATGGTTAACTGTTTATACTATATCAATGCTAAATTCTTATTAATTCAATTGTTCTTTTTTAATCTTGGTCATATCTTTTTGCATCAGTTTATCGATCAATGTCTGATACATCTCTTTTGGTAAACCACAAGCGATCAGATATTCTTTCATAAGATTTTCTTCTTCTTTTTCGATAGCTCCATCTGCCAATAGTACTACAGCTGCTTGCGCCAAAATATTAATTAGTGCCTCTGATGATAGTTCATTTCGTGCTTCATTAAGGAAATTAAACACCTGATTATCTTGGTTACCAGTTGCTTTTATATTTTGATGTATCGCCATTAATTCTTCCTCCATTTCTGGTAATCCTTCTATAGCGTCCATGATTTCGCGTTCTTCTTCTGCAGCAAAATCTCCATCGATAATCGACATATGCGTCATCGAAGCTATAAGCGCTTTGGCAAATACTAATTTTACCCGTTTTTGATTCTCGTTAATCTCATCCTGAGAGCGTTGTAAAATCGTTTTTATACTTTCGTTATAGGCACTTTTACAGCTGTCACATTGATAAAATCGATCTACTACATCTAATGGGATCATGGGAATAAAAAATAAGGTAAACCATCTGCGATATAGCTTATTTACGAGATTTCCATTATTACAATTTGGACATGAATTTGATAAAACAGGACTTTCACTCACCGTGTGTTTTAGTCCTCTTGTTCCGAAGATAATAAACATAACTATGTAGGTATTTATAGATTTAAGGTATTTTAAAGATACTATAATATTCTAAACCTCCTAATAATCAAACTACTATCCTTGTATTGCCGAACCACTTATGGCAAAAATCAAACCCAGATTATCAATGTCGTTTAATTAAACATAAATTCAAAAACTATGGAGTATAACTCTACCAAAAAACGTGTTCATAACACGTAGTAAACATATCTATTATATAAGAACTTAAGCTATATTTGGACTGGAGTAGCAGGAGAGGTTATGTTTTTTTGCCAATATACTGATATAACACCGCCTGTGACTAGAATTTACTGGAATATAGAAACAATTCATGCTATGGTTTATTCACTTTTTTGGCGATACCACATTTTCTCCGAACAGTTCTTTCGGCGAGGGCTGCGACATTTCTGGCCCGATCCTCAGAGCCTCCGTCTTTAATAACCTCATTATATATTGTTTTGTTTTCTATAAGACCACGTAGGATACAGGTAAAACCTGGGCTGTCTTTACCTCTAAAAGGATTCTTTTTTTTGGGTTTTGCGATCAACTCCCCGAACAAGCGATCTTTTAATACTTTATCTTTTTGGACTTCTACTACCAACGTATATAGGACATTTTGATCTTCTGGATCCATATCATTCACCTTATCCAAGGCATTGGAATATTCATCATTGGTGAAATTAAAATATTCATAGATGTCTAAGTAGTTGTTTTCTCCTTTTTCATCTTCCTGCACCTCTTCTTCACTTTGTATTTCTTCTTCATTCTGGTACCCTTCTTCGCTTTCCTGGCTTACTCCTTTGATCATGGATACTATTAATATAACAAAAATGGGTAGCCTCTTCATTTGTTCTAAAGTTTTAAATTAATTGGTATAATAAACGTTTGGTAACGTCCTTTTGTTACTTGCTTTCCTTATTTTTATATTTTTATATAAAAACAGTATGCTTTTTCATTATATGCATAATTAAGGATTTTATTTTTGTTTACTAAATACGTGGCATGCTTTTTGGTTTTTATCAAATAAATTACCTATTTTGAGGCAATTTTTAAGGTTATTTTAACAATAAAATAAATTTTATCACGTTCTGATAACCGGTGTAATTAACCTATAAACTATAATACATTATTTTAACACCCAAACATTATGAAAAAATTATTTCTACTTGCATTTGTACTATGCGCAGGATTATCACTTCAAGCTCAAGAAGATTGGAAAACCCAAAAAGTTGTATTTGATAGGGTATACTCCTTAGCTACTGATCTTGGTGAACAAACTGATAAAGTGGCTGCAGCAGGTAATGTGATTTCTGTTATTACTGGTAAAGGAACTATATCGGTACAAAAAAAATTAGATCCATCTAAACCTAAGCATTTAAATCACTTTGAATATCATCTATTGACTACTGCAGGTAAGGATATTTTATTAGATAAAATGAATGCTGAACGTGTGATTGAAACTTTTCATGCCAAGCTTTTAAAACTAAAGACATCATTAGCAGAGAATCAAGATGTTGATGTAGAGAATATTTTGAAGGATTTATTTAATTAAAATACAATTCTTTTTCAAACAAAAGAGCGACACAATGTGTCGCTCTTTTTATATTTAATTACTTCTTATATATCATTCAACAGCTTAGTGATTTCATCCAATTTTGGAGTTAGGATCACTTCTATTCGTCTGTTTTTACTTTTTCCTGTACTATTATCATTAGAGGCTACAGGGGCAAACTCTCCTCTACCAGCCGCAGTAATGTTTTGCGGGTCAATTTTCTGGTTTTGCAACAAAATATTTACAATGGCAGTAGCTCTCTTGGTAGACAAATCCCAGTTACCAGATAGCTGCCCATTTCCTGTATACGGTACATTATCGGTATGTCCTTCTATCAAAACAGCGATATCGGTATTATCACCCAATACTTTACCTAATTGTTTTACCGCTTTTTGTCCTTGGGCTCCTACTGCCCAACTACCAGATTCGAACAGTAGTTTGTTTTCCATAGAGATATAGACTTTACCATTACGCTCTTCTACAGTAAGACCTTTGCCTTCAAAATTTCGTAGTGCTTTGGATATTGCATTTTTAAGCGCCTGCATTTTGGCATCTTTGGCGGCAATCAATCCTTCTAATTCATCTACTCGTTTAGAACGAGAAGCCAGATCTCTCTGTAATGCATCCAAACGATTACGTTCTTCGGCCAGAGCTCTTTCTTTTTCTTCCAGTTGTTTTAGCAGTTCTCTGTTTTTCTTACTATTTGCTGCTATAGCCGCCGAACTGTTCTTCTCTAACGCATCATACGAATCTTTTAAGTTTTCATAATTGGCTTGTGCAGCATTATATTTTCCTTGTAAATCATCTCTTTCGGTTTTAACCTTTTGATATTCGGCATCTAATTGTTCTAATGCCTTTCTAGTGGCATCACTTGTTTTTTCTAAAGCTGCTAATTCGTCTTTGGTTTTACGATTTTCTCGCTTCAGACGGGCATACTTGCTTTCCAATTCTTTGTATACTTTAGAAGAAACACAAGAAGTCATAAGAGTACCAACAAGTATAACAGATACAATTCTTTTTATCATTTTATGTTGTTTATGGGGTTACTATATTTTTAATCTCGTCAACAAAATCTACACATCTAATTCGACTACAATAGGGCAATGGTCACTATGTTTGGCTTCTGATAGAATAACGGCTCTTTTTAAATTATCTTGTAAAGGTTGAGATACCATACCATAATCCAAACGCCATCCTTTATTATTCGCTCTGGCATTAGCTCTATAACTCCACCATGAATATTGATGTGGTTCTGTATTAAAATGCCTGAAAGAATCTATAAAACCACTATCCATAAAATTACCTATCCACTCACGCTCTACTGGCAAAAACCCTGATACTTTTTTATTACGTACTGGATCATGAATATCGATTGCTTTATGACAGATGTTATAATCTCCTAGTATCACCAGGTTGGGATGCTCTTTTTTTAATTCATTTATATAGGTTTGAAAATCTGCCATATATTTTAGCTTATGTTCCAAACGATCCATATTGGTGCCACTGGGTAGGTATAAACTCATTACCGATACTCCATTAAAATCAGCTCTCAGGTTACGACCTTCAAAATCCATATAATCAATCCCGGTACCATACTCTACATGATCAGGTTTCGTTTTTGATAGAATAGCAACACCACTATATCCTTTTTTCTGAGCACTGTACCAGTAATTATGTGGATATCCGGCTTCTGAAAACAGATCGAGATCTAACTGTTCTTTATTTGCTTTTATTTCCTGAAGACAGATCACATCGGGGTCAGTTTGCTGTAACCATTCTAAAAACCCCTTGTTTATTGCTGCTCTAATTCCGTTTACGTTATAGGAGACGATTTTCATTGAATTGTGGTTTAAATTTTAGTAAAAATAAAAAATGAAGTGTCATATCGATACATTTTAATCATCTATTATGAATTTAAATTGGTATATAAATCCCATCATATTGTAATAATTTTTTATGATCTTTATAGTAAACAACCACAAATCATGAAAAACATGCTTAAAATGGCCTGCTTGCTTCTACTATTTAATGCATACAATTGTGTTCCTGCAAAGGGAGTAGATGCTAAGAATACTTCGGATTCAAAAAGTGACACTCAACTTATAACATCAAAAGAAATGGTAGAAAAAGGGTTTAGCAAAGGCACTATAGTGAGTAGTAAATCTGAAGGGTGTCCTTATATTCTAAATGTTGAAGAATATAAAGATAATCTGGATCCTATTAATCTTAGTGAGTTTTTTAAAGCCGAGGTTCCCAAACATGTTTGGGTAAAATTTGGCAGCCTTAGAATGGCAAGTAGATGCAACAATGCTCGTCCGGTTTCTATTACAGAAATCAATACACGTAAAGAATAAGTGTATTATTGTACAACAAACCTCGTAGCGTCTGCTTTTCTATTGTTACCAAATCGTGCAAAATAGACTCCTGATCTCGCATAGGACATATCTAAATCGTATACAAATCTACCATTAGCATCTTTTCTCACTATATTAGAAACGATAACTTGTCCTAAAATGTTAAATATATAAAGTCTCGTTTCAGTTTCTGAGCCTGAGTCTGATTTGGTGATCAAGAATTGATTATCGGGTTCTGTAATTACAATCAATCCGGTATCCAGTTCTTTATTTTCTCCTAACTCTACTGTATAGTCATGGGTCGTACCAAAGTCCATCGAACCACATGAATTATTAAGAGGGGCTCCACTATTGGTATTAACATCACCTGCACGAATCCTAAGCAAATGGCTTCCTAACACAGCATCGTCAGCAATTGATATAGTAAACTCCTGATCTGTATTAGCAGCTTCAATAATCTGGTTATCTACCAACAATTCTGATTCTTCAAAAACAATATTGTCATTAAAATCAATCCACATAGATACTCGCTCTGATCCATTATTGTCTGCAAACCCTGTTTGTACGGTTAATGTATAGTTTCCTATAGATCGATTTAAATTGATGGTAAAATCATTCCTGAAATCCTCATACCCTGTATCACAAGTAATTTGAGTATTCGTAACATTTGCCAATTCGAAAGACTTAATTCCGTCCTCAAATCGAGTGCAATTTGATGTTGGTCTACAAAACGTTCTTTCTATTGTTCGGGTAATCATATCGTTCCCCGTATTCTCATCTGTAGCTAAAGCTGTTCCTAATTGAAATTCGAAAGTTCCTGTTCCTGTAATATCTACCAAAGTGGTAAATGTATAACTTGCTTCTGCTTGTGGTTGCAAGGTGCCTGTAAAAACTTCTTCTATTCTGGTTCCGTTATTTAAAGTATAAAAAACCGGAATATTAGTTTGCGCAGTAGAACCAAAATTATACAATGTAACTGTAATTGCTTCTTCAGAAGCTGTAATTCCACTATCAGGAGCGGGGGATAATAATTCTCCTACTCCTACATCAATAGGAAATAAATTATTGAGTGTTACTTCGCTACAATCATTTTCTGGATTAGTATCTCCCGCCGCATTAGTTTCTGCTGTTATAGTATATACTCTTTCTGTACTAAGATCTGCATTGGTAGCAAATGAAAAGGAAGCTGTTCCTAACGGAGCTATAGGACCTGCTAATAACTCATTAACTACTGGCCCTCCATTAATAGAGTATGTAACCTGAATATTACTTTGAGCTGTAGATCCAAAATTCTTAACTGTTACAATAATGTTTTCAGAATTGGTAAAAGTAGCATCATTTCCTGGGGTATCTATACTTACTACTCCCACATCGGTAGTAACTGTACCAGCCACTTTAAAAACACCTACTACATTTCTTGAGTTGTCTCCTGTATTTTCAAAATATTCTGCAATGTGCCAAAATGTTTGATCATCAACAGGGTCTACAGTAAGTTGCGCATAATCTCCATATCGTTGCGGATCTCCTTCGCGTTGTATATCGGTTCCTATTTTGATATCTTGTTCTGCTATGGTCATTGTTCCTAATGGGTCACCTGCAAGTCTACCAGTATATCGAATTGAGGCAAAACTATCTGCACTTGCTCCGGTACTGGTTGTACCCATTGTAGTATATCCCATACCAATATTACCATAAATATCCATAGCCATACTCCCGCACCATGCACTTTTACCATCGGGAGAGGTATAGGTTCCTTCCTGAAATACAGTCCAGGGTTGACCATCTCCACTTTGTCGTAGTTCATACCAACGTATTCCTGCTACATCATCTGCATCTGCATCTATATCTACTACATGATTAAGTACTACAGAGTTATAATTACAAAATCTCCTGTAATTACTGGCAAACATAACTGCACCTTGTAATGCATCAATATTTCGATCACTACCTGGTTGTGGTAAGTTACCAAAAGACCCACCATCAAAAGTAGAGTCAAAAATTGTTACTGCAAGCTCTTCGGCCTCTGTAATTGTTGATTGACTGGGAGAAACCCAGTCTACATCAATTTTCCATAGTTTTAAAATATCCTGATCGACACCTTCCCATTCATCATCCTGAAAATAAACAATTCTCGCATCACCATCGGGAGGTAACGTTTTTCCTAAAGCATTAAATGATGCCGGGCTGTAAAACCCACCTATTCTAGCTCCTGGAAGCGGAAAACCTACCATTTTTACATTTTCTTCTGCTGCTCCCTGTAGCATTTTTTCTCTTTCGATCACAAACACAATTTCACTGGTTTGTACCGAATTCTGATCTTTATTTGCCGTTACATAGTATCCATCAGACCAAATTGAAAATTTTGTGTAATCAGGAAATCCTTCTGTATTAAATCTATATGTAAACCATCCATCATTTACAGGGTCTGGCCCTTGACCTACAGCTACCAAAAATCCGTTTGGAGTATTAGAAAACTGAGTAATCACAAATCGATCTGCAAAACTATCATAAAATACAATTGGATCTCCAAGAGTTTCTCCTGGGAATATATTGGCTAATGATGATGAAGCCACTAACTCATTACCACTTCTATCGTGTATTGCAAAAGCAAAGTTTTTGGCACTTACATAATGATTAGGACCAACAGCTCCTGTAGGATCTGAAGGAGCTCTATTGCTAGAATTTACCTCAAATGTAAGAGAAGGAGCTTTACCAGCTCTCATCATCTGATTGCTCTTTTGTTTTGCAAGTAAAGGATCCATTCCTTTTGGAAAACCTTTTCCCGGAACAATCTTATTCGCATCTGTTCTTCTAGGATTAATCTTACCTTCTCTTGGTTCACCAGGTAATAATTTTTTTCCTGCCAATGGCTCTATTGCCCTCATATAAGCAGCAGTAGTTACCATACTAGCATTCATGGTTTCTTTCTTTTGCGAAAATCCTATGGCAACAAAAAATAGAAAAGAAACTACTACAATTTTCTTTAATAGCATAAGCAATAATTTATATTAAGATCTGGCTCTTTACTTAGAGACTAAAATACAACTAAACTTCAAAATACGATAACCATAAGGCACTTTATCCTTAGTATTGATAAAAAAACGGTTAATTTTAAAAAAAATTATCAATAATTGTCAATGATTATATCTTATCTATGTTTTTATTAAAATAAAAAAGCTGCCTCATAATGAAGCAGCTTTATCATGGAAAACCTATCCCAAAATTATTTTAACCAATACTCGGCATCTGTCTTTTCAGAAATGATGGCTTTAAGCTCTGTAATCGCCACTCGTTTCTGCTCCATAGTATCTCGATCTCGTATCGTAACCATGTTATCTTCTTTAGTATCATGATCTACTGTGATACAAAATGGGGTACCATTAGCGTCTTGTCTTCTATATCGACGTCCAATAGCATCTTTTTCGTCATAAATGACATTAAATTTCCATTTTAGATCATCAACAATCTGTTCTGCGATCTCTGGCAGGCCATCTTTTTTAACCAAAGGAAGTATTGCTGCTTTTACTGGCGCAACAACTGCAGGTAGTTTCAATACCACCCTACTGCTACCATCTTCTAATTCTTCATCTTGTAATGCGGTAGAGAATACAGCTAGGAACATTCTGTCTAATCCAACCGAAGTTTCAACAACATAAGGAACATAGCTTTCTTTTAACTCTGGATCAAAAAATTGTAATTTTTTACCTGAGTGTTCTTCATGGGCTTTAAGATCAAAATCTGTTCTAGAGTGAATTCCTTCTAATTCTTTAAATCCAAATGGAAAATCAAACTCAATATCGGCTGCGGCATTCGCATAGTGTGCTAGTTTATCATGATCATGAAAACGATAGTTCTCTTTACCTAATCCTAGTGATAAATGCCAGTTTAATCGGGTTTCTTTCCAGTATTCGTACCATTTCATTTCTTCACCAGGACGTACGAAGAATTGCATTTCCATTTGTTCAAACTCCCGCATCCTAAAGATAAACTGGCGCGCTACGATCTCATTTCTAAATGCTTTTCCGGTTTGGGCAATTCCAAACGGTATTTTCATTCGTCCCGTTTTCTGAACATTCAAGAAATTCACAAAAATACCTTGAGCGGTCTCTGGTCTTAAGAATAAATCGGTAGCAGATTCTGCAGATGCTCCTAATTTAGTACCAAACATTAGGTTAAATTGTCGCACCTCTGTCCAGTTTTTAGAACCAGTCTCTGGATCAGCAATTTCTAATTCTTCTATTAATGCCTTTACATCTGCAAGATCTTCGTTATCCAAAGATTTTGCCATACGCTGTATAACCTCTTCTTTTTTAGAAAAGTATTTTACCACTCTCGGGTTAGTAGCTACAAATTGAGCTTCATCAAAGTCATCTCCAAAACGTTTTTTTGCTTTAGCGATTTCTTTTTGAGCCTTTTGATTAAGCTTCTCTGCATAATCCTCAATAAGTACATCGGCTCTATATCTTTTTTTAGAATCTTTATTATCAATAAGAGGGTCACTAAAAGCATCTACGTGCCCCGAAGCTTTCCAGGTTGTAGGGTGCATAAATATTGCAGCATCAAGACCAACAATATTCTGGTGCATATTTACCATACTTTTCCACCAATATTCTCTTATATTTTTTTTAAGTTCTACTCCATTTTGACCATAATCATATACCGCACTCAGTCCATCATAAATTTCACTAGAACCAAAAATATACCCATACTCCTTAGCATGGGCAATAACCTTTTTAAATTTATCTTCTTGCTTTGCCATTGCGCAAAAATAACTGAATTTAAATGATTTGAAAACGAATCTGATTTTGTTTTTATTAAAATCTTCATCAGTTGCTAATGCAGGGGTTACTCATCGAAAGTAATTTCTGACAAAAGCATAAAAAAACCGTCATATTTTAAGCAATATGACGGTTTTTAATTCTGTATCTAAAAAAATTATCTTAGTTCAAACTGAGTGTTTGAGATCATTTTTGGTCCAGAGAATACATTTACAATATAGTTTCCTTTAACTAGTTCACCTTCTGCTGCATCTACTAATACACAAACATCCAGTGCTTCATTTTCATAGAATACTTTATTAGTTCCACTATAGGTAAGTGTAGCACTATCAAAGTTTATAGCTATTTTATCTCCTATCAAAACATTATCAGGATTAACTACCTGTACATAAAGGTTTTTATCTCCTTTTTCTGTTAATTTATTTGGTGCAAGTGTAAAACAAACTCTTACTTTTTCTGCTCTACTTGCTTTAGAAGTTGTTGATATTTTACCACTGTTACGTACACGTACTCCTTCTGCTTTGATATTTGCTGCCGTAAGCGCCGAACCTCTTTCTACAATATCAGCAAGTTTACTGTTTTGAGTTTGTAACGAATCTGATAAGATTATTCTTTTATTTAATGCAACAGAAGTACTATCTAAATCTGTAGTTAATTGCGTATTTGCAACCGTTAAACTATCTGCAAGCTTAAACAATCTTTCACGTTCCTTTTTAAGTTTACCTACTTCTCTTCTGTATCGAGAGATCAAAGCCAGATTAGCATCATTATCTTTTACACTATCTAATAAGACTACAATACGTTCTTTAGCCTTAAGTAAATGATCATCCATTACTTCATTAAGAGCAATAGCATTGTCATACTTTGTTATCAATTCTCCTAATTCACTTTCAATAAGATCCTTTTCTTGTTGCAAAATTGCTTTATTTTGCTTCTCTTCGTTGTAAAACTTATACGTAAATATCCCTAGAATAAGTAACAGTGCTCCTAGAACACCGATAAGAATCTTAAGGGTTAAGTTATTGTTTTGAGTTGTCATAATTAAGATTTATAATTTTTGATGGTTATTTTAATAGCTAAATATAATAATTAATGTTAATCTCCCTAATAAAATGCTAAGAGACTTAGCGTATTTATTCTATCCTATATATTGTGCTGCCTGTGACAGCCCTCTATATACTAATGAAAGGTTACTGTGCACTTCTTGCAGACACGAGCTTCCTTTGGGCAATTTCCATAACGTAAACGCAAAAAAAATTGAAAAAGTATTTTATGGTCGCGTCAAAATTGAAAATGCTACTGCTTTATTTGTATTTCATAAAGATAGCTTAGTACAAAATTTAATTCATAACTTAAAATATCGAGGAAGAGAAGAGATAGGAGAAGAGCTAGGAAAATGGCTCGGCGAGGAGTTAATTCAAACATCTGGATACCAGTTTATTGATTCTGTAATCCCAGTTCCTTTACACAAAAAGAGATTACAGGAAAGAGGATATAATCAAGTAGGAAAATTCGGAGTCGAAATTGCCAAAAAACTAAATGCCGAATATGTTGATTCTGTTTTGAAAAAAATTTCCTACAATAAAAAACAATCCAAACACGGAAGACTTAGCAGATGGATAAACACTGTTGAAACATTCGGGATTCAAAATGAGTCCTTACTTGTAAACAAGCATATTTTGTTGGTTGATGATATTGTTACAACAGGTGCAACAATAGAATCCTGTGTAAATGCGTTAAAATCTATTCCTGGTATCAAAATAAGTGTCGCCACAATAGCTATAACAGAGTAATTAGAATAAAGTCTGATATACAATAAATTTACATTTGAAACCTTTTATACAAGTGAGATTGATACAAAGTATTTCTATTTATATGCCAATTTTGAATTCGCTCTTAAATAGAATTTCATTAAGTTTTTTGTTTTTTAAATATAGTTGTTTCTTTGTGTCCTAAAATTATTGCGGAGATATGAGCAAAAGAATAAATATGATATTGCTTACCTTGGCGTCACTTGTCATCGTGGTTAGTTGTGCCAAAAAAGGTTCTATAACCGGTGGTCCTAAAGATGAGACTCCTCCGGTTTTTATAAAAGCTATGCCTCCCAATTTCTCTACAAATTTTGACAAAAACGAGATCAGAATTTATTTTGATGAATATGTAAAATTAAAAGATCCGCAAAAACAAATCATCGTTTCTCCTCCTATGGATCCTAAACCAACCATCACTCCTTTGGGAGGAGCCAGTAAATACATAAAAATTAAATTTCTTGACACCTTATTAGAAAACACAACCTATAGTATTAATTTTGGTGAAAGTGTAGTAGATAATAACGAAGAAAACCCTAATTCTTTTTTTAGATATGTTTTTTCTACAGGAGACTCTCTTGATTCTTTAAGTATAAAAGGTACTGTTGGTGATGCCATTCAAAAAAAGGTAGATCCTTATATTACAGTAGCTTTATATGAAATTGATGAAAACTACTCAGATTCACTAGTATATAAGACTGTTCCCAGATATATTACTAATACCTTAGATAGCTTAGCTTTTAGTCTGCATAATCTGAAAGAAGGAAAATTTAAACTCATTGCTTTAAAAGATGTTTCTAATAACTATATCTATGAACCTAAACAGGATAAAATAGGGTTTTATGAAGAGATAATATCACTTCCTGAAGATACCGCTAAAGTCTTTAATCTTAATATATTTAAAGAAACCCTGGATTTTAAAGCGCTAAATCCTAAACAAGTCTCAAAAAACAAATTTATTTTTCCATATGAAGGTGAAGTAGATAGTATGAAAATTAAGTTGCTAAGTGACGCACCAGATACATTTGAAACTCGAATCTTTCCCGATAAAAACAAAGATACATTGCACTATTGGTTTAGACCATTTTTTAAAGCTGATTCATTATTATTTGAAGTAACCAATGTCAAAAAATATCGAGATACTGTACTTACCAGATTTAAAGATCAGTATAAAGATTCTCTTGTAGTATCCTCTTACATTGGAGCTACACTTCCACCTAATAAAGATTTTGTTTTTACAGCAAATACTGCCCTGGACAGCATTAATGAGCAACTAATCTCTCTAACTGATAAGGATACACTTGAGGTTCCTTTTTCTATCAAATTAGATATCGCAAAAAATGAAGCACAACTAACTTTTGAAAAAACAGAAAATAATGCCTACAGTTTACAGTTTTTGCCAGAAGCTATTAAAGATTTCACAGGCAATGTTAATGATACTATAAAAATCAATTTCCGGACAAAGAAATTAACCGATTACGGGACTATTTTCTTAACACTCCAAAAAGTAGAAGCTTATCCAATTTTGGTTCAAGTCACTAATGAAAAAGAAGAAGTGATTTCAGAAAAAAATGTGCAACGTCAGGAAACTTTGGTTTTTGATTATCTCGACCCGTCTAAATATTACATCAGAATCGTTTTTGACCGTAATAATAATGGCAAGTGGGACAGCGGTAATTTTTTAAAAGGAATACAACCTGAAGAAATCCGCTACTTTGCAGAACCAATAGATGTTAGAGCAAACTGGGAAATAAAACAAACCTTCACATTAGATTAATTTAAAATTATCTTTATCATCAAGAAAAGGTAATTTATTTCTTATTTTTTTAACATGAGAAATATCTAATGTTGCATATAAAATAGCTTCTCTCTCGACAGGGTTTTCTTCTAAAACCGAATCTCCTAAAACATTATATACTCCAGAGTGACCATTGTATTCATATCCTTTACCATCAAGACCAACACGATTTACCCCGATACAATAACACATATTTTCGATAGCTCTTGCTTTTAGCAATGCATCCCATGCATCAATACGAGGTTTTGGCCAACTGGCAACATATAGCAATACATCATATCCCGAAGTATTTCTTGCCCATACCGGAAATCTGAGATCATAACAAATTAGAGGCTTAATTCTCCAACCTTTATATTCTATAATCACATCTTTTTGGCCTGCGGTAAAAACTTCTTGTTCTTTGGCTAGTGTAAATAACTGATGTTTATCATACATCTCATAAGTTTCATCAGGAAGCATAAAGACCAATCGGTTATAATAGTTTCCTTTTTCTTCAATAATAATACTTCCCACAATTGCACAATCCCCCGATTTGGCCATTTTCGCTAGCCATTGTAAAGTATCATCACCCATTTTTTCTGCTACTTCGATAGCATTCATTGTAAACCCTGTAGTGAACATTTCGGGTAAAATAATTAGATCTACTTTCTGGGATATCGAATTAATCTTTTGAGTAAAAGCCGCACGATTCTGTACTGGGTTTTCCCATGCCAGATGAGATTGGAGTAATACAATATCTAGAGTTTCTTTCATCTGTTTATACTATATTTAGAGATCAGATCTGTATTGAATAGATCAATACAAAATCACATGTAATTATTTCGTCGCCTAAAAATACTAAAATCTAACCGCTGGCAAATGATTTTAAAAAGAGATCTCATTATTCGACATTACATATCGTTTATTTCAAAATTAATATTACTACTACTAGGTGTGTTTTCGATAAAAATTCAATGAAAAATTGAATTCTATGTTAAAAAATCATATTTACCTAACAATTATTTCATATCACATTCCAAATTCACCCTTCTTTTTTCCAGAAAATCCTTATTTTCGCACACTTAATAGAAAGAACGATCAAATGAGCACGAAGTTTCCTGAATATAAAGGACTTGACTTACCTAAAGTAGCTGACGAAATACTGGATTTCTGGCAACAGAATACCATATTTGAAAAAAGTATTAGTGAACGAGATGGAGCAAAACCGTTTATCTTTTTTGAAGGTCCTCCTTCAGCAAATGGATTACCGGGAATTCATCATGTAATGGCTCGTGCAATTAAAGATATATTTTGTCGCTATAAGACACAAAAAGGATATCAAGTACAACGTAAAGCCGGGTGGGATACACATGGACTTCCGATAGAACTTGGTGTAGAGAAAGAATTAGGAATTACCAAAGAAGATATTGGTAAAAAAATCACTGTAGAAGAGTATAATGAAGCTTGTAAAAAAGCCGTGATGCGTTATACCGATATCTGGAATGATCTTACACAAAAAATAGGATATTGGGTAGATATGGACGATCCATATATTACCTATAAATCTAAGTATATGGAAAGTGTATGGTGGTTGCTTTCTCAGATTTATAAAAAAGGATTATTATACAAAGGATATACGATACAGCCGTACTCTCCTAAAGCAGGCACAGGACTAAGCTCACACGAACTTAATCAACCTGGCACGTATCAGGATGTTACCGACACAACAGTTGTAGCTCAATTTAAAGCTAAAAAAGAAACATTGCCTTCGTTTTTGCAGGAGATAGAAGAAACTATTTATTTTTTGGCTTGGACGACAACTCCATGGACTCTTCCTTCGAATACAGCATTAACAGTAGGTCTTAAAATTGATTATGTAGTTGTAAAAACATTTAATCAATATACTTTTGAGCCGATTCATGTTGTTCTTGCAAAAAATTTGGTAGGAAAACAATTTGCCGGCAAGTTTGTGCAGGCAGAAACTAAAGAAGAACTAACTACATTCAAAGAAGGAGATAAAAAGATTCCTTATTTCATCTTAAAGGAATGTAAAGGAGCAGATCTGATAGATATTCGTTATGAGCAACTTATAGATTATGTGCAACCATACCATAACCCAGAGAATGCCTTTAGAATCATTGCAGGTGATTTTGTAACTACCGAAGATGGAACCGGGATAGTACATACTTCGCCAACTTTTGGTGCAGATGATGCACTAGTAGCCAAACAAGCAAAGCCCGAAGTACCTGCATTATTAGTAATGGATAAAAATGATAACCTTGTACCTACTGTTGATTTACAAGGGCGATTTATCTCGCAAATGGGTGATTTGGGTGGTAAATATGTTAAAAATGAATATTACGATGATGGTGAAGCTCCAGAGAAATCTGTTGATGTAGAAATAGCCATTAAACTAAAAATAGAAAATAAAGCCTTTAAGGTCGAGAAATATGTACACAGTTACCCAAATTGCTGGCGTACCGATAAACCTGTTTTATATTATCCTTTAGATTCGTGGTTTATAAAAGTAACCGATTTTAAAGATCGTATGCATGAGCTTAATCTGGGTATCAATTGGAAACCTAAAGCAACTGGTGAGGGCCGTTTTGGTAACTGGCTGGCTAATGCTAATGATTGGAATCTATCTCGATCTCGATTCTGGGGTGTTCCATTACCAATCTGGAGAACAGAAGATGGTAAAGAAGAACTTATCATCGGCTCTGTTGAAGAATTAAAAACCGAAATGAGTAAAGCGGTTAAGGCAGGGGCACTCGAAGCAGATATATTTGCAGACTTTGCAGTTGGCGATATGAGCGAAGAGAACTATGATAAAATTGATCTTCATAAAAATGTGGTAGATCAAATTACCTTAGTATCTCCTACAGGAAAACCTATGAAACGCGAAAGCGATCTTATCGATGTATGGTTTGACTCTGGGTCAATGCCTTATGCGCAATGGCATTATCCTTTTGAGAATAAAGAAAAGGTAGAAGCAGGAGGAAGAAAAGCCGATTTTATAGCCGAAGGAGTAGATCAAACTCGTGGATGGTTCTATACACTTCATGCAATAGGAACCATGATCTTTGATGATGTTGCCTATAAAAATGTAGTATCTAATGGTCTTGTATTAGATAAAAATGGACTGAAAATGTCTAAAAGACTAGGTAATGCAGCTGATCCTTTCGAGACTTTAAAAACTTTTGGACCAGATGCTACCAGATGGTATATGATTAGTAATGCCAATCCTTGGGATAACTTGAAATTTGATTCTGAAGGAATTGCAGAGGTTCGCCGTAAATTTTTTGGCACACTATATAATACGTATTCATTCTTTACTTTATATGCCAATATCGATAATTTCACTTATACTGAAGCCGACATCCCATTAGCAGAACGTCCTGAGATTGATCGTTGGGTTCTAAGCGAGCTACATACCTTGATCAAAAATGTAGACACCTATTATAATGATTACGAGCCTACAAAGGCAACCAGAGCAATCTCTGATTTTGTTCAGGAAAATCTAAGTAACTGGTTTGTACGCTTAAGTAGAAGGAGATACTGGAAAGGCGATTATCAAAAAGATAAAGTTTCTGCCTATCAAACATTGTATACCTGTATGTTAACCATTGCTAAATTAGGAGCACCGGTAGCACCATTTTTTATGGATCGATTATATAAAGATTTGGTAACAGGGACACAAAAAGAAGATTTTGAAAGTGTTCATTTAGCGCATTTCCCTGAGTATAATCAGGATTTTGTAGATACACCTTTAGAACACAAGATGCAGAAAGCGCAGACTATATCTTCTTTGGTACTTTCTCTTCGTCAAAAAGAAAAAATCAAAGTTCGACAGCCATTACAGCGTATTATGATTCCTGTGCTAAACGAAGCCGAAAAGAATGAAATCAATGACATTGCAGATCTTATAAAAAGTGAAGTTAATGTTAAAGAAATAGAGCTTATAGATGATGCATCGGGTATTCTGGTAAAGCAAATCAAGCCTAATTTTAAAACATTAGGCCCTCGCTTTGGCAAAGATATGAAACTGATTTCCAGTAAGATACAGTCATTCGATCAAGAAACCATTAAAATTCTTGAACAAACAGGGCATTTTGATGTAGAAATTAATGATAAAATTATTACATTAGGTACCGATGATGTAGAGATAAGCTCTCAGGATATTGAAGGTTGGTTAGTAGCAAATTCTGGAACTTTGACTGTAGCATTAGATGTAACGATAAGTTCTGAGCTTAAAAAAGAAGGAATCGCCAGAGAGCTTGTAAATCGTATTCAAAACATTCGTAAAGATAGTGGTCTTGAGGTGACTGATAAGATAAAAATTGTTTTCCAAGAAAATGAAGCTATTAAAGAAGCTATCGCCACTAATGAGAATTATATTAAAAATGAAACCTTAACCGAGACAATTGAATTTGCATCAGATGTAATAAATGGTACAGAAATTGCGTTTGACGACATTGCAACCCAATTGATAATAAAAAAACATTAAGAAGTATGGCAGAAGATATCAAAGTAAGGTACAGCGACGCTGATTTAACGATGTTTAAGGAAATCATCGTAGAAAAAATGGAAAAAGCACAGAAAGATTTAGAATTAATAAGAAGTGCTTACAAAAATGACGGAAATAACGGTACAGATGACACTTCACCAACGTTCAAGGCATTTGAAGAAGGAAGTGAAACTATGTCTAAAGAAGCAAATACACAACTTGCTATTAGACAAGAAAAATTTGTACGCGATTTAAAGAATGCTTTATTACGTATTGAAAACAAAACATATGGTATTTGTCGTGTAACAGGAAAATTAATTAATCCTGATCGATTAAAACTGGTTCCGCATGCTACATTAAGTATCGAAGCAAAAAATATGCAGAGTTAAATACAAAAAAATAATCTATAATTTTAGATTTGACCTCACCGGTTTTTAAACCAGTGAGGTCTTTTTTTTTATCTTATATTAAATAGATTATAAAATGAGACTAAAAGAATTTGATTTATCTGATATTAAATGTAACCTTTTTAAAAAAACAAGGTATTAGTAATAGAAACCAACCAAAAGAGTAACATCTTGAAAAATCTAACTGACGAAGAATTAATGATTCTGGTATCCAATGGTAATCTGGATGTAATGAGTGTCCTTTTTGAAAGATACCATATCAAAATCTTTAATTTCTTATTAAAAATGACGAGAGATCGGGAGATCAGCCAGGACATTACGCAAGAAGTTTTCTATAAGGCGATTAAATATAGATCCTCTTATAAAAAAGGAAAGTTTTCATCGTGGATCTATACCATTGCCAGAAATATATTTAGCGATCATTATCAAAGTCAAAAAACAGTCGCTCAACGCTTTGAAAATGTCGAATATAAAATAGAACAAAAAGAGCAAGATAATATCGAAATAAAGGAGACTAATGAGGAATTATATCGAGCATTAAATCAACTTAATAAAACTGATAAAGAACTCGTTGTTATGAATCGATATCAAGGAATAAAGTATCAGGAAATAGCCGAGATCACGGGCTCTACAGCAGGAGCTGTAAAAACAAAAGTTCATCGCGCTATCCATAAACTAAAAGATTATTATTTACAAAACATATAACTGTTATGAACTGTAAAGACATACAAAATCAACTGATTGATTATATAGATCATAATCTGGATCAGGAAACATATCAAAAAGTAGAAGTACATATCAAAAGCTGTAAGCAGTGTGAAACAGCCCTACAAGAACTTCAAACCGTTTTTGAAGCTATACATAACACTTCTTCTCAGGAACTACCGGATCAAAGTTTACAAATGAACTTTGAGGAAATGTTGAAGAAAGAAAAAGAGGGAGTCAATGATCCTAAGATTGTATCCTTAAATCCAACAACCAAAAGCTCCTGGAAAACAGCTTTGCAGATCGCTGCAACTATTGCACTTGTTCTTTCGGGGTATTTCTACGGAAAACTAGAGAATACCGCATCACTTTCTGAAGAAATGGCAGTATTAGAAAAAGAAAAATATCAAATGAAGCAAACGATGACTATTTCTTTAATAGAAAATGAATCTGCAAGCAAACGCCTACAGGCTGTAAACTATGCAGAAGAATTTGAAAAACCAGGAAATGACATCTTAAACGCTTTAATCAATAAAATGCATTATGACGATCATACCAATGTGCGATTAGCTGCAGCAGAAGCACTGGCAAAATTTTCGGATTCTGAGATGGTTCGTAAAGCATTAATCAATGCCTTGGATATTGAACAAGATCCAGGTATACAAATTGAATTAATTCAAATATTAGTTTCTATTCAGGAAAAACGCGCAGTTCCTTCTATGGAAAAATTACTTCAGAATGAAGAAACACCAGATTATGTAAAAGATCAGGTAAAAATTGGGTTGCCCAATTTAATTTAAAAGTACAATCAAAAAACAAATAGTCATGAAGAAAATAGCAATCGCATTACTAGTATTTATAGTAGCAGGAAATCTAACCGCACAAGATTATAAACACTCTCTACAAGGAGTCAAAAAAGTAAGAATAGCTTCAGAATCTGGAGTTATCGCAAAAACTCACAGTCAAAATGAAGTATTGATCAAAGGAGAAGGAAGAAAAACTCCCGAAAAAGCCAGAGGATTAAAGGCCGTGTATTCTGGCGGAAGCGACAACACCGGTATAGGGATTTATATTCAAAAAGAAGGAGAAACGCTTATTATCAGAAACTTAAAAGGTATGCATAGCGAGACCTTAGAAATCTATCTCCCAAAAGAGATCAACATCACTACAGAGAGTAGTAATCTGGGAAGCTTATCTTTTAATGGGTTTTCTGCCGAAATAGAAGCAAGAACCAATGTTGGAGGTATTACATTAAAAAATGTTACAGGTCCAATTGTAGCCAAAACTGCAACAGGTGAAATTAATATTGTATTCGACAAAGTAAGCCAAAGTTCACCAATTTCTATTGTATCTGCTACGGGAGCGATCGATGTAAGTCTGCCATCTAGCACTCCTGCAAACCTAGAATTAAAAACTTCTATGGGAGAAATCTATACTGATTTTGATATAAAATTCCCCGTTGAACATAAAAATATGAAGGTAATCAGCGGTAGAAGAGCTATAAACACCAAAATAAATAATGGTGGAGTTGATATTACCCTAAGGTCATCCACAGGAAATATTTACCTGAGAAAAAAATAGTAGAGGTCATCAATTAATCAAAAAAAAAAAAACGAACATGAAAACTGTATTAAAACTCATCCTATTGTGCTTTGTTTCATTACAAATAAATGCACAGAAAGTAATCCAAAAAGAACTTACCACTTCTGCCGATCTAATCAAAGTAGAATTTAAATTCGCTCAAGACATCGTTATCAAAACATGGGACAAAAGCAACGTATCTTTAAAAGCCAGTGTAAGTATTAATGGCGGTGAATTTGACGATTATTTTAACTTAAAAATAAAGAACACCTCATCTGTTCTGGATATATCATCAGACTATGGTGATCTATTCGACAAGTGGAAAAAAGAACGTGGTGGATCAAACCGTAAAAACAATTGGGGTCCTTGTAATAATTTAGATATTGATGCTATGTACACCTTGTATCTTCCAAAAAATTCTACTCTAAGAGTAAAAAGCATTTCTGGAAACGTACAGTCTGAAAATTATCAGGGAGAATTAATTGTAGATATTATTAGTGGAAATATCGATATAAAAAGCTACAATGGAGATCTTAATCTTAAAACCATAAGTGGTGATATAGACATCAATGTTTCAAAATCGAGATTAAAAGCTGAAACAGTTACCGGAATGATTTATTCTGATAAAGACATGAAATTTGATCATGGTAAAAACAGAGTAGTAGGGAGTAAAGTAACAGGTACTTTTGGAGACGTAAGAAGCGAGCTAAAACTTGGAACCGTGAGTGGAAGTATATTTATTAGAAAACAATAATGAGAAGAATATGAAAACAATTGCCTTAGAAAAATAAGGTAATTGTTTTCTATTATACAACAGCAAATATCCAATGTAATGAAACCAGTATTTCTTTTATTCTTTTTCACTTCATTTTTTACTTTTTCACAAAATTGTTCTTGCGAAGATAATTTCAACTGGTTAAAGAAAACATTTGAAGAAAACGATGCTGGTTTTCTTTATACATTAGAGCAAAAAGGAGAAGATCTTTATGCAAACCATAATAAAAAATTTAGAGCTAAAATAAAACCTGTTAAAACCATTAAGGAATGCTCTTCTGTACTAAATGACTGGCTTCGGTTTTTTAGATCTGGGCATATAGGAGTACGGATTAATAATCAACAAAACAAAGTTCAAAATGGATCTTCTGATACTGAAACTTTGGATCAATTTAAGGATTGGGAAAAATATGATATAGGAGAAAAAGAATTTGAACACTATATTTCTAAATTAAAAAACACTACTTATGAAGGAGTATGGGAATCAAAACCGTATAAAATTGGTGTCATAAAAACCAAAAACGAATATATTGGATTTGTCCTTGAAGCTGATGGAGTTTACTGGAAAAAAAATCAAATCAAATTTAGGATCAAAGTTTCTGAAAATGACCAGAAAGAAGCTATTTATTACATGAAAGATCATTCTGCCAGAATATTTAAAGATATAAAATTGGTTGGAAAAAATTACCTGCAAATGGGCTTTATCGCTTTAAAAAGGTTAAAACCGTATTTTGAAGTTGATAAAACAATAGAAGAACATTTCGCGTTAATCAAAGCCCAAAACCCTATGATTAAAGAGTTAAATGACAATACCATTCTTCTTAGAATTCCATCATTTTCATATTCTAACAAAAAATATATAGACAGCTTGATTATGGTTAATCACGATCAGTTGACTCGTAAAAAAAACCTCATCATTGATGTAAGAAATAATGGTGGAGGAAGTGATGCTAGCTATAAAAAAATCATTCCTTATTTGTATACTAACCCTATACGCACAGTAGGTGTTAAACTGCTATCGACACCACTTAATAATAATCGAATGAAGAAATTCATGAAGGACCCTAGCTGGTCTGCTGAAGAAAAGAAATGGGCAAAAGAAGGATTGGAAAAATTGAATAAGCATATTGGTGAATTTGTAAATCTTGATGACACCATAATAGATATCAAAAAAATAGATACTATCTACCCTTACCCAAAAAATGTTGCTATTGTAATTAATAAAAATAATGGCAGTACAACAGAACAATTTTTATTAGCAGCAAAGCAAAGTAAAAAAGTAAAACTCTATGGCACTACTACAACCGGTGTTTTAGATATTTCAAACATGAATTTTGTTGATTCTCCCTGTAAAGATCTACAATTGGGATATAGTTTATCCAAAAGTATGAGAATACCAGAAATGACAATTGATAATAAAGGTATTCAACCAGATTATTATATCGACAAGAGCATTCCTGATTATCAATGGATCAAATATGTTGAAAAAATACTAAAAGAAGACTAGTCATAAATTTTATCTTAATGCTGAACAAAAATTCATAAATCTTGTAGCTAAAACAATAAGTATCTATAAAACAAAATAAAACACTATTTTTGTCCGTCGCTTTTAACAGCCAAGCAAATTAATACTTATATGTCTTTAAAGAAATCTATTTTAGTTATAATTTTAGTGTTACTTATTGATCAGATCACCAAAATTTATATTAAAACTCATTTTACTCTTCATGATAGTGTCGAAGTATTCGGTTGGTTTCGCATCATATTTGTAGAAAATAAAGGGATGGCCTGGGGATTTGAACTTCCGGGTAATTATGGAAAACTTATTCTTACTTTATTTAGAGTAGTTGCCATTACAGGAATCGGATATTGGTTGTACGATTCTGTTCGCAAAAACAGCCCTACTATTCTTACCTTCTGCATTGCATTAATTTTTGCTGGTGCTTTTGGAAATATTATTGATTCTATCTTTTATGGTATCTTATTTAGTGAAAGCACACTTGTGGAGATTGCAAGTTTCTTACCAGAAGGTGGTGGTTACGAAAGTATTTTTTATGGTAAGGTAGTCGATATGATTCAGTTTACCTTCTATGATGATATTCTGCCAGATTGGATTCCGTTTATGGGAGGCAAACATTTTTCATTCTTTGATCCTGTATTTAATATTGCCGATTCTGCAATAAGTATTGGTGTATTCTTATTGATTGTTTTTAACAAAAAAGCATTTCCGAAAAAATAAAATAAGTATTAAATTCTAACTATATCAATATTCTCTCGAAGTCATCTAACTTAATGGGTTTGGTAAGATAATCCGACACTATATCAATAGATTTGGCACGTTCTATATCTCTGGAATCTATAGAAGAACTTACTACATAAAGGCTAATTTTTTTTCTAATTTGATTTTTGATTTTAGAGAATTCATTCAAAAATTCCCAACCATCCATAACTGGCATATTAAGATCTAAAAAGATAATCTGTGGCACCTCTTCGTTTTCTTCTTTCAGTAAAGACTGTAGAAAAAAATCTAAAGCTTCTTTACCATTGTTAAAAACTAAAACAGACTCTGATAGTTTTTTTAATTCAATGATCTTGCTTAGTAGATTAATATAAATATGGTCATCATCAATGATGCAAACACTTTCTATATTTTGGGGCATTTTTTAGAGGATACAAGTTAAAATATCTAATATACAAAAGTATTCTTTATTTCAGAAAATCCTATTTACTTCTTAATAGAGTAAACCTCTGTTGGAGTAACACAAAAATCAAGTGGTATATCTGCTGTCGTTACATTTTCTATTTCTTCTTCAGCAGAAAAAAAAGAAAGGCCAATTTTTAAAGTATTGGGATTACATTTTGCCAAAAACTTATCATAAAACCCTTTTCCATAACCTACTCTATTCCCATTTTGATCAAATGCTAATAAAGGCACAAAAACTACTTCTATTTTATCTTCGGGGATTGGGATCCCATCAATTGGTTCCGGAATTCCCCAAGAATTCACTTTTAACGCAGTGGTATCTGTAAGTAAAAAATGCTGCAATGTATTCTCTTTAAAATTACTTTTTGATACGATGACATTTTTATCCTTTCCCAGGAGAATATTCAACAAAAATTCTGTGTTGATCTCTTTCTTTTGATCAATAGATAAAAAAATATGATAATACGACTTTTCCCAAATAGGTAATTCGAGCAATCGATTTGCTATATCAATGCTTAAATTCTCAACTTCTTCGTTACTTAAATGAGATCTAAGGGTTTTATATTTAGCTCGTAGTTCTTTTTTATTCATTGACTAATTCTTTAGTTATACGAAAAATAGCATCTCCTTTATATACAATTGAAGATTCATTTACATTTATCACATACCCTTCATTATTCGCTTTAACCACATGCCTCATCTTACCATAAGGGTCTGTAATTGTTGCCATAATCTCTCCTTTTTCTATATGTTTTCCAATGGGTACTTTAATATGCAATAAACCACTATATTTTGCGCGCATCCATACGCTTTTTATGACAATTTGAGTATCCGATTTCTGAACTAGAGATTCAAATTCGGTGTTCAGCATTCCCAGATGATCTAGTATCCGCATGGTTCCCTGTACTCCCTCTCTGGCTATTTCTTTACTACTGTTTTGGGATTTCCCTCCTTCAAATAATAATATATCTTTTCCTTTTTTGGCACAGGTAGCTCGATATGATCCTTCAAGATTCTTAGAAAAAAGAGTGAACGGAGCATTAAAAATTTTTGCCAAAGCTATCAATCTTTCATTTTTAGGATCCACTCTGATGTGTGGAGCATTAAATCTACTGGCCCCTCCGGTATGAAAATCTAAACAAAAATCTGCTGCTGGTAAAATCTCATTTATAAATTGATAAGCAAAGCGACTGGCTAGAGATCCATTTTTGGTTCCTGGAAAAACCCGATTAAGATCTCGACCATCAGGAAAAAAACGATCCATACTCAAAAAACCAAATACGTTAAGTACAGGAATACATATGATACTACCTTTTGCAGGCTTATTGATTTTTTTTGCAATGATCTGCCTCACAACTTCTACTCCATTGATCTCATCTCCATGAATTCCTGCAGTAATAAGCACTGTAGGACCTGGTTTTTTTGATCTTTCTATAATTATAGGTATTTCTACCTTGGTAGAAGTATATAACTTGGCTATATTAAAATTTATTGTTGTACTTGTCCCGGGCAATACTTCTTTACCAAGAATATTAAGTATATTTTTTCCTGTTACTTTGGTCATTGTGTTATAAACTTCTTTCAATATAACGAATAATGGTTTTTGCGATATCTTTTCCTGTAGCTTTTTCTATACCTTCTAATCCCGGAGAAGAATTAACTTCGAGAATGAGAGGCCCTCTATCACTTTGTAGCATATCTACACCTGCTACACCCATTTTTAAAGCTTTCACTGCTTTTATAGCAGCTTGTTCTTCTTCTTCACTAAGAGTAATCACCGATGCGCTACCTCCTCTATGTAAATTAGATCGAAACTCACCTTCTTTACCCTGTCTTTTCATAGCTCCGACTACTTTTTCATCAACAACAAGAACTCTTATATCTGCTCCTCTGGCTTCTTTTATAAACTCTTGTACAATTACACGAGCCTGTAATCCATTAAAAGCTTCTAACACAGATTCTGCAGCAGTTTTAGTTTCGGCCAACACAACTCCTAATCCCTGGGTTCCTTCTAATAATTTAATAATTAAAGGCGCTCCTCCTACATGAGATATAACTTCAGAAACATCTTTAGAATAATTGGTAAATACTGTTTTCGGAAGTCCCAATCCTGCTTTAGATAATATTTGTAAACTTCTTAGTTTATCCCTAGATTGCAGTAACGCCTGTGATTTAAGTGTAGTAAAGACATTCATTAACTCAAACTGTCGTACTACCGCAGTCCCGTAAAAAGTAATAGAAGCTCCAATTCTGGGAATCACAGCGTCTACATGATCTAATTTTTTACCTCGATAATAAATTTCAGGCTTTTGTTTTTCAATAATAATATCGCAATTAAGAGGGTCTATTACCTGTACATTATGCTTTCGTTTTACTGCTGCCTGAACCAGGACATTAGTAGAATACAAATTTGCACTACGCGACAAGATTTTGATATTCATTACCGTTTTCTATTATAAGACTGATTTTCTAATTGGGGGTCAACCAAAAATTTACCACTTAAAAATTTACGGCCAATTAACACTGGAAAACGCATATCATCACGGGGAGATAATGTAAGAGTTATAGGATACGTTTTATCAAATACAATAATTTGTGTTCTAATGGCATATCGCACTTCTACTTTTCCATTATTACTTTTTACTGCGGTAATGTCATAATTTTTAAATGTAAATCTTTTGCCATTATGTTCTGAATGCGCTATATCAAGAAGATTGCATTGCAATGTTTGATCCACCTCTCTTATATCAATACAGTGAATAGATGAAGTATATACTCCTGTATCGATTTTGGTATCGATATCTTTCAATTCTAAAAGAGGAAAATCCACTTTATCAGTCCTGCCAATTATTTTCTTTTCTTTCTCCAAAAGATATGATTGATATTGCGCTACTAATGTAATAAAAATCAATAAGCATTGTATTACATCCTCACTATTTAATAGAAAACCATAACACTAAACAGTACTTAACAAAAATTTAAACTCCTAATATTCGTATTACAATTGAGGTAAACTCTTAACTTTACCATTCGAATATGCAAGAAGCTACTTTAGACATACAAATTAAAATATTACCTACCAGTCCTGGAGTATATCAATATTATGATAAAGACGATACAATACTCTATGTAGGAAAAGCAAAGAATCTAAAAAAAAGAGTCTCTTCTTACTTTACAAAGAATCATGATAACTATAAAACTAAGGTTCTTGTAAAGAAGATTCATACTATAAAACATATTGTTGTTGAAACAGAAACAGACGCACTCTTATTAGAAAACAATCTGATTAAAAAATATTTACCCAGGTTTAATGTCATGCTCAAAGATGATAAAACATATCCTTGGATTTGTATCAAAAAAGAGCGTTTCTCCAGAGTATTTCTTACTCGTAATCTTATCAAAGATGGCTCAGAGTACTATGGCCCTTATACTTCGGTAAAAACAGTACATGTCCTATTGGATCTTATTAAAGAACTATACCAGCTTAGAACATGCACTTATGATTTATCCCAGGAAAAAATAAATAATGGAAAATATAAAGTCTGTTTAGAATATCATTTAGGTAATTGTAAAGGACCTTGCGAAGGGTTACAAGATGAAAAAGAATATCTCGAAAACCTTGAAGCTATTCGTCAAATTGTAAAAGGAAATTTTAAAGATTCTCTTAATCGCTTTAGAGGTCAAATGATGATACATGCAGAAAAAATGGAGTTTGAAGATGCCCAGCGGATTAAGGAAAAAATACAAATACTAGAAAACTACCAGGCAAGATCAACTGTAGTTAATCCTAAAATAAGTAATGTCGATGTGTTTTCTATCATATCAGATGAATCCTATGGGTATATAAATTTTCTTCAACTATCCTATGGTGCGATAATTAGATCACATACTACAGAGGTTAAAAAGAAATTGGACGAATCTGATAAAGAACTTTTGGAACTTGCCATTATCGAACTCCGACAGCGTTTTAACTCTACATCTAAAGAAATATTTGTTCCTTTTAATGTAGAAGTAGGAGAAGGTCTAAAAATCACAATCCCGCAATTAGGTGACAAAAAAAAGATTGTAGACTTATCTTTAAGAAATGCAAAATACCATAGACAAGAACGTTTTAAGCAAATCAAGATCATGGATCCTGATCGACATATAAAACGCTTGATGGCACAAATGAAAAAAGACTTGAGGTTACCCGAAGAACCAAGACATATCGAATGTTTTGACAATTCGAATATCCAGGGGACTAATCCAGTCGCTGCCTGTGTAGTATTTAAAGACGGAAAACCCAGTAAAAAAGAATATAGAAAATTTAATATAAAAACGGTAGAAGGTGCCAATGATTTTGCTTCTATGGAAGAAGTCGTATATCGACGATATAAACGATTAACAGAAGAAAATCAACCTTTACCTCAACTAGTGATTGTAGATGGAGGGAAAGGACAGCTTTCTTCAGGATTAAAAGCTCTGGACGCATTGGGTTTAAGAGGAAAAATAACCATTATTGGTATTGCAAAACGATTAGAAGAAATTTATTATCCAGGAGATTCTATACCACTATATTTAGATAAAAAATCAGAATCCTTAAAGGTCATACAACATTTACGAAATGAAGCACACCGATTCGGAATTACTTTCCATAGACAAAAAAGAAGCAAAGCCGCTTTAGATACCGAATTAGATTTAATTCCTGGGATTGGAGAAAAAACCGTAATAGAATTATTAAAAAACTTTAGATCTGTAAAAAGAATAAGTGAAGCTTCTAAACACGAATTAAGTGAAGTGATAGGGGATTCGCGCGCAACCAAAGTGTATAATTATTATCTTTCTAAAAAAGAATAAGCGTGGCCAGACACAATACATTAAGATTTTTTTTATCTGGAATACTACTTTTAGTGTTCCTCACTCCCGATATAATTTGGTCGCAAGAAAAACAATCCTTAGAAGTTCACGATAATCCTGCTACAGAAGATCTAAAGATAGGATTAGTCTTAAGTGGCGGTGGTGCAAAAGGACTTGCTCATATTGGTGCTTTAAAAATAATAGAAGATGCAGGAGTACGTATCGATTATATTGGTGGTACCAGTATGGGAGCTATTGTAGGAGCTTTATATGCTTCTGGATATCGTGCGGCAGAACTCGACTCTATCTTTAGGGTTGTTGACTTTGATGCATTTATACAAGACGAACTTCCGAGAAGTGCTAAAACTTTTTATGAACGAGAAGATTCAGAAAAATATGCCATAACCCTTCCTTTTGATAAATTTAAAATCGGTTTACCCAAAGGGCTATCTAAGGGACAAAATTTTTATAACCAATTCTCAAGATTTACAGCTCATGTAAGTGAAATACGTGATTTTAATGATCTGCCAATCCCTTTTTTCTGTATGGCTACTAATATTGAGACTGGAGAACAAGTACTGCTGGACAAAGGATATTTGCCCGATGCTGTTGCTGCTAGTGGTGCATTGCCTTCAGTTTTCAGCCCTGTAGAATTAAATGGAATTTTAATGACAGACGGAGGAGTGACCAATAACTATCCTGTTAAAGAAATTAAAGAAAAAGGAGCAGAAATAGTAATAGGGATTGACGTACAAGACAGCCTAATGTCTAGAGACCAACTAACCTCGGTAACTAATATCATGCTTCAAATCAACAATTTCAGAACTTATGAAGCCATGAAAAATAAAGCTTCTGAAACAGATTTATACATTAAGCCTTCGATAACGGATTTTTCGGTAATCTCTTTTGACCAGGTTGATAAAATTATTGCTAATGGAGAAAAAGCTGCCTTTGCAAATTATGAAAAGCTCAAAGCAATTGCAATGCGTCAAAAACCTCGATCAAAGAAACCTGTAATTGCTAAAAGCTCAGAAAACATATTAGTCAGCAGTTTGGCCATTTCAGGAAATGAAAGATATACAAGAGCTTATATCAAAGGAAAGCTAAAACTAAAAACTCCTAGAGTTACTACCTATGGAAAATTAAATGAAGGCATTAACAACTTATCGGCAACGGGAAATTTTGATCGTGTAAGTCACAAACTCATTGACACAAAAGATGGCAAGCATCTAGCACTTAATGTAAAAGAGAGTGATAACAAAATGTTACTACGTTTTGCACTTCATTATGATGATCTATATCAAACTGCAGCCCTAATTAATGTTACCAGAAAAAGCCTGTTATTTGATAATGATGTACTTTCTGCCGATGTAGCTTTAGGTGATAATATTCGTTATAATCTGGACTACTATATAGACAAAGGTTTTTATTGGAGTACCGGGCTAAAAGTTCGCTATACCAATTTTAAAAAAGCGATTGATTTTGATTTTATAGGAAGATTTGGAGAAATCCCTGATTTAGA
The DNA here is from genome assembly GCF_000520995.1 of Aquimarina macrocephali JAMB N27. Classification (GTDB taxonomy): domain Bacteria; phylum Bacteroidota; class Bacteroidia; order Flavobacteriales; family Flavobacteriaceae; genus Aquimarina; species Aquimarina macrocephali. The sequence goes on from NZ_JACA01000001.1 coordinate 338,857, forward strand.
TATTAATACTATCGATGTAGATTATACCGACTATAATGCACAAATCTATGCAGAAACCTTATTACAACAAACCTTTTCTGTTGGATTAGGTGCAGAATATAAACGCCTTAGCATTATTTCTGAAACGTTTGGAGAAGATGAAAATCAAATTCCAAGAACCGTATTTGATGACAGCGATTATTGGAGTGTCTTTGGGTATATTAAACTAGATACTTATGACAACAAATATTTTCCAAAGCGTGGATTTTTATTTGAAGGTGATATCCATACCTATCTCTTTTCTTCTGATTTTACAGAAAGTTTTGATGAATTTTCAATTACCAAAGCGCAACTAGGGTTCGCTACACCATTATATAATGATTTTTCTATGAATATTAGCCTGGAAGCAGGCACTAAAATTGGAAATACTTCCCTAAGTTCTCTCGATTTTCTACTTGGAGGTTTTGGCGCTAAAACTATTAATAATTTTATTCCTTTTTATGGATATGATTTTTTCGGAATGACAGGGCAAAGTTTTGTGAAAGCCTTACTATCTGTAGATTATGAAATATTTAAAAATAACCATATTAACGCATCTGCCAACTTTGCAAATGTAGGCAATAAGCTATTTAGTACCGGAAAATGGTTTGAAGACCCAGAATTTTCTGGTTATGCTTTGGGTTATGGCTTGGATACCTTTGCTGGACCCGTACAAGTTAAATATTCTTATTCTCCAGAACTAGACGAAAGTAGCTGGTTTTTTAGTATTGGTTTTTGGTTTTAAAAAATTATACTGCAAAAGAATAGAAATATTTACGATATTTGTATTGTTATGAACTTGTTTTGGCAGGATTTACTATTATTACTACACTACCTTATTAAGCGCAATCCCGAATAAGGTAGATCTGCTATTTATTATTGTCTTATTAAAAAAAGTAGTTAATATTATAAATTTGCAACATCATGCCTTTTTATCATACTCTCGGGGAAATACCCCCAAAACGCCATACCATCTTTAAAAAACCCGATGGTAATTTATATTATGAGCAATTATTTGGAACAATCGGTTTTGACGGAATGTCAACCAATTCATATCATTGCCATAGACCGACACAAGTAAAAGAAATTAAAGGAAGTTATAGTGTAGCTCCCAAAGTAGCTATTAAAAATAATATCAAATCCTATAGACTCCACGGCTTTAAAGTCAATCCGGAAAAGGATTATTTACAGAGCAGAAAAAATGTACTAATCAATAGTGATGTAAGTATTATTTTATCTGCCCCTCAGGAATCCACTACCGATTATTTTTATAAAAACACAGATGCCGATGAGTTAATTTTTGTACATCGCGGAAGTGGAAAATTTCGTAGCCACCTTGGCAATCTCGATTTTAAATATGGAGATTATATATTGATTCCCAGAGGAACTATTTATAAACTTGATTTTGATACTTCTGATAATCGCTTGTTTATTGTAGAGTCAAGAAGACCAATTTATACTCCAAAAAGATATCGAAATTGGTTTGGGCAATTGCTAGAACATTCTCCATTTTGTGAGCGTGATATCAGGACTCCATACGAATTAGAAACTAACGATGAAAAAGGAGACTTTTTAATCAAGGTAAAAAAGCAGGACGAAATTTTTGATATGATCTATGCTACACATCCGTTTGATGTGGTAGGATATGATGGATTTAATTTCCCTTATGCCTTTTCGATACACGACTTTGAACCTATCACTGGTAGAATACATCAACCACCACCAGTGCACCAAACATTCGAAACTGATGCTTTTGTGATTTGTTCTTTTGTACCAAGACTATATGATTATCATCCAGACAGTATTCCTGCTCCCTACAATCATAGTAACATAGATAGTGATGAAGTATTATACTATGTAGATGGTGATTTTATGAGTAGAAACGATATTGATGCAGGACATATTTCCTTACATCCTGCAGGAATACCTCATGGTCCTCATCCTGGAGCAGTAGAGCGAAGTATTGGGAAAACCAAAACTGATGAATTAGCCGTTATGGTAGATACCTTTAAACCTCTTATGGTTACCGAAGAAGCTATGAAAATAGCCGACGAAGACTATCATAAATCCTGGCTTGAGTAACACATCAGGAAATGTTTTATAACCAAAATAGCTTTAAAAAAGATAATTTGTTATGCTAAATTACAGGAAAGATATTACAGCGCATTTAAGAGCCATGTGGTAATGTTTTTAGACTACCCTATTCGAGAAAAATCATGAATATATTTTTCTCATTGACTCATTTATTTAACTATAAAAATTAAAAGCATTATGTCGACCAACATAACACCTCAGAATTTAGAAAAAGTAGTTCCACAAGCAGAAGATTTCTTGCCGCTATTAGGAACAGATTATGTAGAACTCTATGTAGGTAATGCCAAACAAGCGGCCTATTATTATCAAGCAGCATGGGGGTTTCAAATTATAGCCTATGCCGGATTAGAAACAGGACGCAAGGATAGTGTTTCTTATGTACTACAACAGGATAAAATAAGATTGATTCTTACTTCTCCTCTACAACCAGATGGAGATATTAACAAACACATAAATGCCCATGGTGATGCAGTAAAAGTAGTAGCTCTTTGGGTTGATGACGCTACCAAAAGCTATCAGGAAACCGTAAAACGTGGTGCCGAATCCTATATGGAACCCACCATTGAAGAAGATGAAAACGGTCGTGTTGTGTTTTCGGGAATCCACACTTATGGAGAAACAGTACACATTTTTGTAGAACGAAAAAATTATCACGGAATATTCTTACCCGGCTATATGGCTTGGAACAAACCCTATAAAACAGAAACTACAGGTCTTAAGTTTATTGATCATATGGTAGGTAATGTAGGATGGAATGAGATGAACAAATGGTGCGAGTTTTATGCCAAAGTTATGGGGTTTGCACAATTAGTATCTTTTGATGATAAAGATATTTCTACAGAATATACAGCCTTAATGAGTAAGGTAATGAGTAATGGTAACGGTCGTATTAAGTTTCCTATAAACGAACCTGCAGAGGGAAGAAAAAAATCTCAAATTGAAGAATATATCGATTTTTATAATGGTGCCGGAGTACAACACATAGCATTAGCTACCGATAACATTATTGAAACCGTTTCTTCACTTCAGAATCGAGGAATAGAATTTCTTACTGTTCCTTCTAGTTATTATGAAACTGTTTTGGATCGAGTTGGAGAAATCGATGAAGATCTTGCACCACTTAAAGAATTAGGAATTCTAATCGATCGGGATGATGAAGGATATCTGCTTCAGATTTTTACTAAACCAGTCTTAGATCGCCCAACAATGTTTTTCGAAATTATACAACGTAAAGGAGCTCAGTCTTTTGGTAAAGGTAATTTTAAAGCATTGTTTGAAGCTATCGAGAGAGAACAAGAACAAAGAGGTACGCTTTAAAAAGAGCATAACACTACATTTTAAGAAAATAGACTTATTATTTTCTTACCATTTTTATATACCAATTATTTAGAACTTATCTTTTAATTGGTATATAATGTATGGTATAGTATTTCTAAAAAATCAAACAAAAGTTTCCCGTAAAAATAGTTTCCTCGAAATGAAATTATAATACAGGTTATGAACTTCAAAGAAAAACGATACAATGAAATTAGCAACAATAAAAAATAACAGCCGAGACGGACAACTAGTGGTAGTAAGCAGGGATCTAACCAAAGCAATAAAAGTTCCTGAAATTGCTCAAACAATGCAAGAAGCCTTGGATAATTGGGATGATATTTCTCCTAAACTAGAAAAAGTGTACGATCAGTTACAAAATAATACATTACCAAATACTTTTGATTTTGATTCGACCGAAACCATGGCTGCAATTCCCAGAGCCTATCATTGGGCAGACGGTAGCGCCTATGTTACTCATGTAGAACTAGTAAGAAAAGCAAGGAATGCCGAATTACCAGAGACTTTCTGGACCGATCCCTTAATGTATATGGGAGCTTCTGATGCATTCATTGGAGCAAATGAAGATATTGAAATTGAAAAAGAAGAGTGGGGAATAGATTTTGAATCTGAAGTCGCTGTAATAACAGATGATGTTCCTGCTGGTGTAAGTGCAAAAAATGCTCAAAAGCATATTAAACTTGTGGCAATCATTAATGATGTTTCATTAAGAAATTTAATCCCTAATGAGCTAGCTAAACAATTTGGGTTTTATCAATCTAAACCATGGACTACATTTTCTCCGGTAGTAGTTACACCAGATGAACTAGATGATGCCTGGAGTAATGCCAAAGTACATCTACCATTAGTCTCTACATTAAATTCTAAAGTTATAGGATCACCTAATGCAGGAATAGATATGACTTTTGATTTTGGCCAATTGATTGCTCATGCAGCTAAATCAAGATCTTTAATGGCTGGATCCGTAATAGGCTCAGGCACTGTTGCTAACCAAGGGAGTCCAGATGGATCAAGTTGTTTGGCAGAAGTTAGATGTTTAGAAATTATAAAAAACGGGAAACCATCCACTCCTTTCATGAGTTTTGACGATCGTATAGAAATCGAAATGAAAAATAAACAAGGAGAAACAATTTTTGGAAAAATAGATCAGGTAGTAAAACAATACGAACCTATAAATTAAATAAATTGTGAATTTAACATTTTTAATCAAAGACAAGTTAACTCAAGTTATCGACAAGCAGATCAAATCTCCTTTTTAAGTTTAAAATGGAAAGAATTTTGGTTAAAAAAAATAACTGAAATAGGCTCTTTTTTATGGATTAAAACTACTTTTTGATTTTTGAGAAAAATGCAATTTTCGTAGCAATCGATATAAACTTTTGTTAAATTTCATAATAAAAAAACGTTTTCGTTTGATAATTATTCAAAAAAAGTCCATTTTTGCATATAATAGGTGGAGTGGTTACCGCCTATATCTAAAACAATAATTATTCTCATAATTTAAGTTTTTAGTTGGTTAATAAAAGTAAAGAAGAGAGCTGTGGTGGCTCTCTTTTTTTGTTTATATTTTTAGATTAGATAACAATATTCATTTTTATCTCTTCATATTAAATAGTATTTTTGGAATGGATATTGTAATTGCATATTCAATTAATATGTATATCAAATAATAACAATGCCCTAAACTATGAAAAAGTATATCATAATATTGCTTTTGATAACAAGTATAGTTCCTGCTTTTGCGCAAGAGAACCATAAAGCATTCGATTCTGGAGAATGGTTTAAATTCAGAATTCATTATGGTCTTTTTACAGCTAGTTATGCTACACTTGAAATTAAAAAAGAGCAGTTAAATGGGAAACCAGTACATCATATAATTGGTACAGGTAAATCATCTGGTTTTTTAAGTGTCTTTTTTAAAGTAGAAGACTATTATGAAACTTATATTGACATGGATAGAGTAAAACCATATCGTTTTATTCGAAAAATAAATGAAGGAGGGCATACCAAGAATATAGAAATTAACTTCGATCATAATGAAAACAAAGCATTAGTTTTCAACAAAAAACACAACACAAAAAAATCTTACCCTATACAATCTGATGTACAGGATATGATGTCTTCTTTTTACTACTTGCGTAATAGCATTAATACATCTTCTCTAAAAAAAGGAGACGAACAATATGTAAATATGTTTTTTGATAATGAAAGCTATCGTTTTAAGTTAAAATTCTTAGGAAGAGAAGTAATTAAAACCAAAATGGGTAAAATTGCATGTTTAAAATTTAGGCCATATGTCCAAGCAGATCGAGTTTTTAAAGAAGAAGAAAGTATGACTGTATGGGTAAGTGATGATGATAATCGTATGCCTGTAAGAATAAAAGCAGATATTGTTGTAGGCTCGATAAAAGCAGATTTAGATGCATTTAAAGGACTTAAACACCCATTTAAAATTATAGTAGATTAATGAATGAATCTATAAAACCAGAGATTGCTGAAAAAATAAAGCAACTAGAAAAGAAATTTAAAAATTCTGGCCAGGATTTGGGATCATATTTGGATGGCTTGCTTCATGATCGATATTTAACCTATTGGGACTATATACATCTGGACACCCTATTAAGTTTACAAATTCCAAGAACGCATTTTCCCGACGAAGAAATTTTTATTACTTATCATCAGATTACAGAACTTTATTTTAAGCTCATTATACATGAGTTAAAACAAATTATTGATGATAAATTACAAAATGCAGCGTTTTTTACCGCTAAAATTGATCGAGTAAATCGTTATTTTAGAGTTTTGATCAATTCTTTTGATGTCATGATTAGAGGAATGGACAAAGAACAGTTTCTTAAATACCGAATGTCTCTTCTGCCAGCAAGTGGTTTTCAATCGGTGCAATTCAGGTTGATCGAAATATATTCAACTCCCCTTGCAAATCTTGTAAGTGCTAAAGAAAGAAGTTTATTTTCTGAAAAAGATGTCCTCGAAGAAGTATTCGAACATTTATACTGGAAATCTGGTGCTACTGATAAAGAAACTGGTGAAAAAACACTTACCCTTAAGCAATTCGAATATCGATATACACCAAGAATGATGCGTATTGCTCACCAGGTACAACACAGCACTATTTTTCATAAATACCTCGAACTACCAGAAAAAGAGCAAAATAATGTGCTCCTTATCGAAGCTTTGCGTACTTTTGACATTAATGTGAATGTTAATTGGTTATTAATGCACATGGGTGCCGCCTATAGGTATCTCAATAAAGAGAAAGGTGAAGTTTTGGCCACAGGAGGAACGAACTGGAAAAGTTTCTTGCCTCCAAGTTTTCAAAGAATTATGTTTTTCCCTAATCTTTGGACCAAGGAAGAAAAAGAAAACTGGGGCCAACAATGGGTTGCTCATCAATTTAATGCCGCAAAATAAAATAGTCGTCAGTTGAAGCAAATAGGTTATTTACTACTTATAGCGGTAGTATTATTTTCATGTCAGAAAGAAAAAAAAGAAGCAAAAATTATTGTTCCTGAAGTTATCGAGGAAGAAAAAGCACCCCCCGTTATAACCGAATTTGGTTATGTCCTAAATGATTTTAATGTTGTCAAAGATACCATACGCCCCGGAGATAGTTTTGGTGCCATTATGGATACTCATGGTATAAGTAGAACTAAAGTATTCGAAATCACCAATACAATTAAAGATACTTTTAATGTAGCCAGAATTCAGGCAGGAAAACCTTATATGCTTCTTAAAACAAAGGATACAACAGAAAAAGCACAGGTGTTTGTATATCAAAATAACAAAATCGATTATACCGTAATTGATTTTAGAGATAGTATCATTGCCAAAAAAAGTAAAAAACCGGTAACACTGGTTGAAAAAACTGCTTCTGGAATCATAAATAGTAGTTTAATGCAAACATTTGATGATATGGATCTCAATTTTCTGGTTGCATATAACATGGCAGATATTTATGCCTGGACTATTGATTTTACAAGATTACAAGCAGGAGATAGATTTAAGGTAATTTATACCGAAAAATTTATTGACGATACTATTCCTGCAGGAGTTGACCAGATCAAAGCATCCTATTTTGAACATAGAAGCAAACCTATTTATGCCTTTAGATTTATAGATGATTCAATTAACAATTCTATAGATTATTACGATGAAGAAGCTAATAATTTGCGTAGAGCATTTCTTACTGCTCCGGTAAAATTTAGTAGAATTTCTTCGAGATACAACCTTAAACGTAGAATCAAATACTATGGCAATAAAGTAAGACCACATCGAGGCACCGATTTTGCCGCTCCTATTGGCACACCGATATTAGCCACTGCAGACGGAGTCATAACCAAATCTGAGCGAAGAGGTGGAAATGGTAAATATGTAAAAATAAGACATAATGCCACTTATGACACTCAATATCTACATATGAGCAGACAAGCTGTAAAAGTAGGTGAGTTTGTAAAGCAAGGAGATGTTATAGGCTATATTGGGATGACTGGTAATACAGGAGGTCCCCATGTATGCTACAGATTCTGGAAAAACGGAAAAGAAGTAGACCCATTTAAACAAGATCTTCCGGCTTCAAAACCACTAGCCGATAGTCTTAAACAAGGATTTTATAACCATGTCCAGCCTTTAAAGACCGAATTAGATAGCATTCCTTTTAAACCACAAAAACCCCTGGAAATTTTATAAACCATGACGTTACCAACTATTAACCCAACCACCACAAAAGCCTGGGAAGCATTAAAATCTCATTACGAAACCATAAAAGAAACACATCTTAAAGATCTTTTTGAACACAATCCGGATCGTGCAGATTTTTTTTCGATTGAATGGAAGGATTTTTATGTAGATTATTCTAAAAACAGAATCGATAAAACTACAAAAAAACTGTTATTAGATCTAGCCAGAGAAGTAAAGCTCGATGAAGCGATACAACATTATTTTGATGGAAGTACCATTAATGAAACAGAAAATAGAGCCGTTCTACATACCGCCCTCAGAACACCATCAACACATCAAGTTAATGTTGATGGTAAAAATGTAATTCCGGAAATTACAAACGTAAAAGAAAAAATAAAGTCCTTTAGCCATCAGGTTATTTCGGGAAATCTTAAAGGATATACAGGTAAAGCTTTTACCGATATTGTAAATATTGGTATTGGAGGATCTGATCTTGGTCCTGCTATGATTACCGAGTCCTTAGCTTATTATAAGAATCATCTTACTCTACATTTTATTTCTAATGTAGATGGAGATCATGTTCATCAAAGCCTAAAAAAATTAGATCCAGAGACTACCTTATTTGTAGTCGTATCTAAAACCTTTTCTACTCAAGAAACTATATCAAATGCTACAACAGCAAGAAATTGGTTCACCAAAAATGCGCCAAAAGAAGCTATAGAGAAGCATTTTGTAGCCGTATCAAGTAATATTCCTAATGTTACTAATTTTGGGATTGCAGAAGAAAATATTTTCCCGCTATGGGATTGGGTTGGAGGTCGTTTTTCTTTATGGAGTGCAGTAGGACTATCTATAAGTTTATCCGTAGGCTATGAAAATTTTGAAGCCCTGCTAGCAGGTGCTCATGAGATGGATGAGCATTTTAAGAATACTCCTTTTGAAGAAAATATTCCTGTAATTTTAGGAATGCTTAGCATATGGTACAATAATTTTTTTAATGCAGAAAGTGAGGCTGTCATCCCTTATTCTCAATATTTACATAGATTACCAGCGTACCTACAGCAAGGTATTATGGAAAGTAATGGAAAAAGTATAGATCGCAATGGTAACCCTATTAACTACCAAACTGGTACGGTTATCTGGGGAGAACCAGGAACCAATGCCCAGCATGCATTCTTTCAATTAATTCATCAGGGGACAAAATTGATTCCAGCAGAGTTTATTGGTTTTAAGCACTCTTTATTTGATGATCTTGATCATCAAAATAAATTAATGGCCAACTTTTTTGCACAAACAGAAGCCTTGATGAATGGTAAAACCCAAGACGAAGTGCTTCGGGAATTAAGTGCTAAAAACACCGCTAAAGAAAAGCTGAAAAAACTGCTACCTTTTAAAGTATTTGCAGGTAACAAACCTACGACCACTATTTTAATCGACACCCTTACCCCTAAAAGCCTAGGGGCATTAATATCGATGTATGAACAGCGTATTTTTGTTCAAGGTATTATATGGAATATTTTTAGCTATGACCAATGGGGTGTAGAATTAGGTAAGCAATTGGCTACTACTATTTTATCTGAGATCGACACTCGTGAGATTAAAGAACATGATTCTTCAACACATACTCTTTTACAACGGTATTTAGGGAAATCTGAATACTAAATCTATTTTCAGATAACATAAAAAAATAAGTCTCAAATCGGTTTATGATTATAAATTGATTTGAGACTTATACTCTTTTTTTGAAAATAGTAATGTGTTAATATTAATCTATTTAGAGGCTGTTTTCCAAGCTCTAGACGTTTTTTTTACTCAATGTTGCAAGATTGAATCAATTTTTAATTAACAATTTCTTAGTTAATAACTTTTTAATATCTTCAATTAATTAATAATCAATCTGGTACAAAAAAAAATTATCTTAAAAACTATAATATAAATCTGTATAAAATTTAACATTTTAATAAACTATGCACGCATAAAGATTCGTTCTTTTGCGAAGATTATTAACTCTATCAATTATTTACGAAACTGTATACGATTTAAATGATTTTAAACCTTTTAGTGTAATTATTTTAATCGTTAAGAGTTTCATGAGACAATTAAAAACTATTAAAACACACTCATGAAAAAGATTACATTTTTATTTGTTGTAATCCTTATGGCAGTCGTTGGGGAAACGTTTGCGCAAGGGGTAACTAAGTCTTCCATTAATGGTAAAATGACTGATAATACAGGAGAAGCTCTTCCTGGTGCCAATGTAGTTGCGATCCACACTCCATCTGGAACAAAATATGGCGCAATTACTGATTTTGATGGCTTTTACAGAATAGCAAATATGAGAACTGGTGGACCATACAAGGTTACTATCTCATATGTTGGTTTTAAGGATTATGTAAAAGACAATGTTTTTCTTCAATTAGGGGATTCGCAAAATATAAGCACTCAAATGATTGAAGAAGCTAGTGCACTTGAACAAGTTATAATTACAGTAACTAACAATAGTGTATTTGATTCTGGTAAAACGGGTACAGAAACTACGGTGACCGAGAGACAAATTAATTCTTTACCCTCGGTATCAAGATCTGTTGCCGACTTTGTAAGAATTACTCCTCAAGCTCAAATAACTGAAGGAGATGATGGCTTTTCAGTTTCTTTAGCTGGGCAAAATAACAGATACAATGCTTTGTATATTGATGGGGGAGTAAGTAATGACGTATTTGGTCTAGCTGGTTCTGGTACTGATGGTGGTCAAACAGGGGTAAACCCATTCTCAATCGATGCGATTGAAACTTTTCAAATTAACATTGCTCCTTTTGATGTAAGACAATCAGGATTTTCTGGTGGTGCTATAAATGCAATTACTCGATCAGGAACAAATAGCATCGAAGGATCTGCCTATACATATTTTAGAAACGAAAGTCTTTCAGGAAAAACTCCTCCAGATTTAGTAGGAACTGGCGATTCAAGGGAAAAATTATCTGATTATTCTGCAAAAATTTACGGAGCTCGTATTGGTGGTCCAATCATAAAAGACAAATTATTTTACTTTGTTAATTATGAGAGAGAAGAACAAGAAACTCCACAGCCGTTTAATTTTAGTAATTACCAAGGAAATTCTACTTTGGCTGATATCCAAAATCTATCTAATTTCTTACAGACTACATATGGCTATAACCCTGGTGGGTTTGACAATAACACAAGAACATTAGAAAGTGATAAGTTAACAGTTAAACTAGATTGGAATATTAATGATAACCATCAATTAAGTGTAAAGCACAATTTTGTAAAAGCTGATAATCTAGAAGCAAGAAATAGTGGAAACAGAAATATTGGTTTTATTAATGGTTCTGAGCTTTTTGAAAGTACTAAAAATGAAACTACTTTAGAATTTAGTTCGTCTATAGGAAGCTGGGCTTCTAACAACTTACTTATTGGTTATAAATCAGTAAGAGATGATCGTGATCCTTCTGGTAACCCGTTTCCAACTGTTGATATTCGTGATGGTGGAGGAACAATTTCTTTTGGAGCAGAACCATTTTCTACTGCAAACCTATTAGATCAGGATATTGTTAATATAGCCGATAATTTTGAGATTTATAGTGGTAAACATACTGTAACTATAGGTACTCAACATGAGTTTTCAAAAATTAAAAACTTATTCTTTGCTTTTAATTACGGAGATTACACCTTTAATAACTTAAGTGACTTCTTTAATGGTGTTATTGATGAATACCAAAAAGGATATTCTCTAGTAGGTGGTACTGCAGTAGGTGATGAATCTGCCGGAGCATCAGAATTTAAATTATACCAACCGAGTTTTTATGTTCAGGATGAAATAAGTGTAACTGATAATTTTAAACTAACAGCTGGATTAAGAGTTGATGTTCCTATTTTTGATGCTGGTGCTGAAAATGCTGATTTTAATGACAGAACTATTCCTCTTCTTGAAGCTGCCGGAAAAGATCTTCAAGGAGCAAGAGTAGGTAAAAAAATAAGACCTTCTGCACATTTATCTCCTCGTGTTGGATTTAACTGGGATGTAAAAAATGATAAGACTACTCAAGTACGTGGTGGTTTTGGTATTTTTACTTCAAGAATTCCGTTAGTATGGCCTGGTGGTTCATATAACAATAATGGTATTACTGGTGGATTTACTGGCGGATTTAATCTAGATCCTTCTACAATAACGTTTAACCCAGATGTTAATCAACAACCTGTAGCTGTAACACCAGGAACAGGAGGAACAGCAGGAAATATCGATATTTTCACTCCTGACCTAAAATTACCTCAGGTAATGAAATATAATATCGCTATTGATCAAAAATTACCACTTTGGGGATTAATTGCAAGTGCAGACTTTTTATATACTGATGTTATTACTAATATTTATTATCAAAACTTAAATATTCGCGGCCCAGAAGGAGCCTTGAATGGTGCTGATAACAGACCATACTATAGTGATAGTTTTGGAGACTTAATTGATAATACTTATGGTAGAATAACCCTTGGAACCAATACTGGTGAGGGATTCTCTTATAATACATCTTTTACCCTAAGAAAACCTTTTGACAATGGATTTCAGGGAAGTGTATCTTATTCTTATGGTGAATCAGAAGCTATTTTTGATGGTACTTCTTCACAAAACAGTTCACAGTGGAGAGGTATTCAAACGGTAAATGGTAAGAACTCATTCTTACCAACATCAAGATCTGATTTTTCACAAGGGTCTCGTTTTTCTGCTAATGTTAGTTATGAAAAAGAATACCTAGGGTTTATGAAATCAACAATTGCATTATTTTATGAAGGTACACAAGGTGCTCCTCACTCTTTTGTTTACAGAGAAGGTAGAGACCTTTTAAATGATGATTCTAGAGATAATGCTCTTATCTATATTCCTTCAAACGCAAGTGAAATTAACCTTGTTCCTTTTAGAGATCGTGACGGAGACATAATCCCAGGATCAGATACTCCTGCAGAGCAATGGGCTGCACTAAATGCTTTTATAGAAGGAAATGATTATTTAAGAAAAAGAAGAGGTGGATATGCAGAACGTAACGGAGACAGAGGTCCTTGGAGTCATGCTATTGATTTAAAATTCTTACAGGATTTTTATATCAAAACCGGCGAAAAGAAAAATACGCTTCAGCTTTCTCTTGATATCTTTAACTTCACTAATCTTTTAAATAAAGATTGGGGAAAACGTAAATTCATCCCTGGAAATGTTGCATTAATTGAAACTGTAAGAGGTGGAACAGCAGATCCAGAGTTTACCTTTGACGCTAGTTCTTTTGAAGATGGAATTGAACAAATAGATGATAATGGTCTTCAATCATCAAGATGGCAAATGCAAGTTGGATTACGTTATATATTCAACTAAGAAATTTATAAATCAAATATCAAAAACCTCATTCGAAGATCGAATGAGGTTTTTTTTATCTCCTCAACTTCTGATCTTCATTATTCTCCATAATAATGAATACTAAATCATAGTAAAAACCGTTGTAAATTTCTGATATCGAAATATTTACAACGGTTTATTTTTTTTTCAAAAAAACACCATTTTATCTGTAAGTATCTCCATATGATAACGACAGTAAAAAATCCAACTTTAACATATATATATTAACACAAAAAAAACACTATGAAAAACGTACTTCAATGGGGTGTAATCCTTGCAATATGTATAGGATGTAAAAACGATTCTAAACAAAAAGACAAAGATTACGTTCCAGTTTCTTCAGTCGGAAATAAGGCGGTTGCAGTATCAGAAATTGACAAGAAAGCTCGAGAAATTTTTGGTATATTACCCGAAATAGCAGAAAACCCAGACAATCCAATAACCCAGGAAAAAGTAACTCTGGGGAAAACACTTTATTATGACAAACGACTTTCTAAAGACAATACACAAAGTTGTAATACCTGCCATAATCTAAAAACATATGGAGTAGACAATCTGTCTTTTTCAATAGGTAACGATGGCAAACCAGGAGGACGTAACTCCCCTACAACTTTAAACGCTGCATTACATATGACTCAATTTTGGGATGGACGAGAACCTGATGTAGAAGCACAAGCCGGAGGCCCCATATTAAACCCAATAGAAATGGCAATGCCTAACGAAGCAGTAGTGGTAGACCGAATATCAAAAATCGATGAGTATATCGAGCTTTTTGCCAAAGCTTTTCCAGAGGAGAAAACCCCTATAACATATAGAAATATAGAAAAAGCTATTGGTGCTTTTGAACGAAAACTGATTACTCCCTCTAAGTTCGACAAATACATGGCTGGAGATGGTTCTGCACTAAACAAATACGAAAAGAAAGGTATGGAAACCTTTATAAGTGTTGGTTGTATCACCTGCCATACTGGAGCATTACTAGGAGGTAATATGTATCAAAAATTTGGGCTTACCGTAAATTATTGGGAGTATACAAATAGTGAAAAAGTAGATAATGGCAGGTTTGATCTCACCAAAAATGAAGCTGATAAATACGTCTTTAAAGTTCCTTCGCTACTTAATATTGAAAAAACCACACCTTACTTTCATGATGGTAGTATTAAAGACCTTAAAAAAGCGATCTCAATTATGGGAGAAACTCAATTAAATCAAAAATTAAATCCACAGCAAATTAATGAGATTCACTTATTTTTACAAACCTTAACAGGAGAGGTCCCAGAAGAAGCTTTAGAATAAAACTGGTATGTTATATATAGCTATGACTAAATAAATTTTCAATAGAGCAAACACTTTGTAGAATAAGTCTAAATAAAGACTCCTGTGCTCGTAGGATGAGGCTTTTTTATGCATTATATGTACCTTTGAAAAAATTAAACACATCATTTTATGTACGAAGCTATTCAAATCGTCCATTCATATTGGGCTTATCTTGTTGTTCTTATCGTTACACTAGCAACTATTAATGCCCTAGCTGGATTTTTTACCAAAAGAGAATATGCTCCAAAAGATTTTAGAGTCTCTCTATTTGCGCTTATCGTTACCCATATTCAGCTTTTAATCGGTATTATTATCTTCTTTGTTTCCCCTCTTGTAGTTTGGTTCTCGGGAACTCACAAAATGGGAGAAATTATGAAGGACGCTACTTTACGATTATATAATGTAGAGCATCCTATGGTAATGATCTTAACCATTGTTTTTATCACAATGGGATACTCTAAACATAAAAAGAAACTTACTTCTACACCTAAGTTTAAAATGCTAGCTATTTTCTATACTATTGCCTGGATTCTTATGTTATCAAGAATACCTTGGGCACAATGGTTCTAAATCAAAAGTGTTTTAATTATAGCTAAACTAGGCTTGTAAAAACCTATAATGCTTGTCATTCTGGTCTACGCTAGAATGACAAGTTTAATTAGTATAAAACCAAAATGGTTTTGTTATAGAAGTAATCTCGATTAACTTATAGTCTCTAAGATCCATAAGCTGTTAAAACCAGTTTTCTGGGGCCTCCAGAATCTCTATGTTCACAGAGGTAAATACCTTGCCATGTTCCCAAATTTAATTCTCCGTTAGTAATAGGAATCAAAACAGAAGTACCCATCAAAGAAGCTTTGATATGGGCAGGCATATCATCAGGCCCTTCGTAGGTATGAATATAATACGAAGCATTTTCTGGAACCATAATATTCATATGACTTTCAAAATCCTGTCGTACTGTGGGATCCGCATTCTCATTTATAGTAAGACTAGCAGATGTATGCTTAATAAACACTTGTAATTGTCCCATTCGTATCTGTTTGATTTCTGGTATCTTGGCAAGAATCTTAGAAGTAATCAAATGAAACCCTCTGGGATATGATGGTAATTGTATTTCTTTTTGAAAAAATTTCATGGTATTGTCCTAGTACGACTCGGGATTTTTTTAATTAGTATTTAATTTACTTTGGCAGGTAATATCAAACCGATCAAAGCTCTTTATTTACTAGCAATTTAATACAAATTTTACAGTTATAATACCCTGTATTTATTCTAACTCTAATACCTTTACAATTAAAATTATACACTACTATGGATCTATCCCAAATCAAAATGGTTGCTACAGATATGGATGGCACACTTCTTAACGCTAAAGGTGAAGTAAGTCGTCATTTTTTTGAGCTTTTTGAAGAGCTAAATAGCCTGGGCGTAACTTTTGTTGCTGCTAGCGGAAGACAATACTATAGTATTATTGATAAACTAAAACCCATTAAAGATGACATTTATGTCATTGCCGAAAATGGAGCTTTAACCATGCAACAAGACAAAGAACTTCAGATTACAGAAATCGATCATAAAACATACCTGGAACTCCTTGATATTAC
Source organism: Aquimarina macrocephali JAMB N27 (assembly GCF_000520995.1). Classification (GTDB taxonomy): domain Bacteria; phylum Bacteroidota; class Bacteroidia; order Flavobacteriales; family Flavobacteriaceae; genus Aquimarina; species Aquimarina macrocephali. The sequence goes on from NZ_JACA01000001.1 coordinate 355,324, forward strand.
TAAAACATTACAAGGTTCACAAGTAATCGTTTGCGGAAGAAAACGAGGGTATATTGAAGACTACGGACAAGATTTTGTCGATATGTTTAGTGAATTTTATGACCGGTATGAGATTGTAGAAGATCTTTCTGAAGTAATCGATGATCAATATCTCAAAATTGCAATTTGTAATCAAAAGGGAGCAGAAGAATATCTCTATCCTGCTTTAAAACATCTGGAAAACAAATTGAAAGTAAAAGTGTCTGGAGAAATCTGGTTGGACCTTTCTCATAACCTCGCTAATAAAGGTCATGCGCTACAACAGTTGCAAAAAAATAATGATATATTACCTGAAGAGACTATGGTTTTTGGAGATTACAACAATGATCTTGAAATGATGACCAAAGCAACGTATAGCTTTGCTATGGAAAATGCCCACCCAAACATAAAAGCAATTGCCAATTACTCGACAAAGAGCAATAATGACAATGGTGTAGAATATATGTTACACAAAATGATTGAAGCCAAAAAAGCTAACTAAATCTGCTATTTTATATTAGCCTGAGAAATATCAATCTCTATAGTAGCTTTTTCTCCTGTAGCCTGCCAAAAATTAAAGAAAAAATTACCCCAATCAGGAGTTCCTTTTTTAGTAAAGTTATCTAGATCCATATTAATAGATGCAATCCTTTCATCACTTAATTTTGAAGTAGAAATAACTACGGTAATTCCTTTAAAGCTTTTTTGAGAATTCTCTTCAGAAGGTACACGAGCTCCATTCTTTGTAATAAGGTCTGCTGCTGTAAAAGTTGTAATTTTATCTGCTGCAAATTTACCTCCACTTGCTACTGCTTGTGGATTCTCAGCCACTTGAATCGATTCGAGTTCGCTTTCTTTTATTAGCCCCATAAGGTATAATTCTAAATTACCATACGGCAATGTGTTTCCTCCATTAGCAAAAGTTCCAAATCCATTTTCACCATCCCGTTTTCCTTGATAATTATTACCTCCTAAATCAATAAGTTCATCAAAACCACCAAGTTGCCCTCCTACGCTAGAATATCCCCAGTGACCACCAACCGTAGTTGGGATAAAATCATAATTCCCCCAATAATGCATTATTTCATGTAAAAAGGGGCCATTTTTAATATATTCGGCCCTTGGCATATGAATAATACTCTTCAATGTACCCTGAGATCCATATGCAGCAGTATTATTATATATGGACGAACCTATACCTTCTACATCGTTTTTAACCTTTTGAGTAACTCCATAATACAAATCATTAGGTTGTTCTGTTTCAACAGAGAGTATAAAAATAAAATCAAAATTGTCATTTAAATGCTCATACACCTTTTTAGACACCATAGCAAAATCACCATTTCCGGCAATAAACTTATTATAATCAGCTTCTGATAAAACATAGTTTATAAGTTTGTTGTCTTTGCCTAAAATAAAATCTTCTGAAAAAACAGTTTGTTCTCCTGATGGATCAGGATCAGGATCAACTCCTGTATCTGTAGAGCCGGTAGTATCATCTTTACTACAGGATAAAAAACAAAAAACAAATAAACCTACAAAAGATAAGATCTTTAGGCTCTGCTTTGGTTGGGGCTTTAGCATGATATAAATTCTTAAGTTATAAAAAAACAACGCTATAATAGACACTTTATTTGAATTATACAGCAAATAAATTGAACCTATTTATAAGGAACTGATAACAAAATTTCTAGTCATTTAGCTTTAATACCGCCATAAACGCTTCCTGAGGAATCTCTACATTTCCTACCTGACGCATTCGTTTCTTTCCTTTCTTCTGCTTTTCTAATAATTTACGCTTACGAGAAATATCACCACCATAACATTTGGCTGTTACATCTTTACGAAGAGCTTTTACCGTTTCACGAGCTATAAACTTAGCTCCAATTGCTGCTTGTATCGGGATATCAAATTGTTGGCGAGGGATTAATTCTTTTAATTTCTCACAGATTTTTTTACCAATATCATAAGCATTATCCTTGTGCAATAATGCAGATAACGCATCTACAATATTTCCGTTAAGTAATATATCTACCTTTACCAGTTTAGAAGCACGTAAACCGATCGGCGTATAATCAAAAGACGCATATCCTTTTGATACTGTTTTTAAGCGATCATAAAAATCAAATACGATCTCTGCCAATGGCATATCAAAAGTAAGCTCTACTCGTTCTGTAGTTAAATAGGTCTGATTAGTAATCTCTCCACGTTTCTCAATACATAAAGACATTACAGATCCTACAAAATCAGATTTGGTAATAATAGAAGCTTTGATATATGGTTCTTCTACTCTGTTCATAGAAGAAGGGTCAGGTAAATCCGATGGGTTGTTTACAATTATGATATCATCGGGATTTTTATTAGTAAACGCATGATAAGATACGTTAGGTACTGTAGTAATCACAGTCATATTAAACTCACGTTCTAATCGCTCCTGGATAATCTCCATATGTAACATCCCTAAGAATCCACATCTAAAACCAAAACCTAATGCTGCAGAACTCTCTGGTACAAAAACCAGAGAAGCATCATTAAGCTGTAATTTTTCCATAGAATTACGAAGCTCTTCATAATCTTCTGTATCTACAGGATAAATCCCTGCAAATACCATGGGTTTTACATCCTCAAAACCTTCGATTGCATTTTGTGTAGGTGTTTTAGCATCTGTGATAGTATCTCCTACTTTTACTTCTCGAGCATCTTTGATTCCTGTAATCAGGTATCCCACATCACCTGTTTTGATTACTTGTTTAGGTTCCTGATTTAATTTCAATGTTCCTACCTCATCAGCAAAATAGTTTTTCCCGGTAGCCACAAACTTAATCTGTTGCCCCTTCTTAATCTCACCATTAACTACCTTAAAATATGTTTCTACGCCTCTAAATGAGTTATATACCGAATCAAAAATCAGGGCTTGTAATGGCTCTTCAGGATTTCCTTTTGGTGAGGGAACGCGCTCTATAATTGCAGTAAGAATCTCTTCTATTCCAATTCCTGTTTTAGCACTTGCAGGAATTACATCCTCTGCATCACATCCTAAAAGATCCACAATATCATCGGTAACCTCTTCTGGATTAGCACTTGGTAAATCTACTTTATTGAGTACCGGAATAATTTCCAGATCATTTTCGAGAGCCAGGTATAAATTAGAAATTGTCTGTGCCTGTATACTTTGCGCTGCATCTACAATTAGCAATGCTCCTTCACAAGCTGCAATAGAACGAGAAACCTCATATGAAAAATCAACATGGCCAGGAGTATCAATAAGATTAAGGATATACTCCTCTCCTTTATGCGTATATTCCATCTGGATTGCATGACTCTTGATGGTAATCCCACGCTCGCGCTCCAAATCCATACTATCAAGTAATTGCGCCTGAGCTTCGCGTGCGGTTACTGATCCGGTAAAGTCCAATAATCGATCTGCCAGTGTACTTTTACCGTGATCAATATGTGCGATAATGCAAAAATTTCTAATATTTTTCATGTAGTCTCTCTCTTGTATACCGTCAAATCTAACATAATCATTTATAAAGGTATATCAATCATTTTTAAATACCCATTATGGGTCTCATTCTTCTTTTTCAATACGTTTTAGGGCGTGACCCGTCATTACATTATGGGGCGGGCTATCTGCGCTACATGGTAGCTTGCTCCTATCCCTAACGCAATTTTCACACTCTTAATAACTTGCAAATATAATCGATTTTAGAAGCTTTATACTATCTCTCCCTGTATTTTTAGATCTTACTCATTTCAAAAAAATAAGGCCTCACAGATCTCAGAGACCTGTGAGGTCTTAAAGAATTTGTATTTTTACCAAAAAAATAGTTGCTGTGACCAAAATAGGAGACATAGATGTAGGAGAATTCCCATTATTATTAGCCCCGATGGAAGATGTAAGCGATCCTCCTTTTCGTGCATTGTGTAAAGAGCAAGGAGCCGATGTAGTGTATACAGAATTTATTTCTAGTGAAGGACTAATACGTGATGCTGCCAAAAGCGTCATGAAGCTTGATATTTATGAAAAAGAACGCCCGGTTGGTATTCAGATTTTTGGAGCTAACTTGGATTCTATGCTTAAATCTGTTGAGATTGTAGAAGCATCAGGCCCTGATATTATTGATATTAATTTTGGGTGCCCCGTAAAAAAAGTAGTGAGCAAAGGTGCCGGAGCAGGAATTCTTAAAGATATTGATCTTATGGTTTCTCTTACCGAAGCCATGGTTAAACATACCAAATTACCTGTTACCGTAAAGACCAGATTGGGTTGGGATCATGACTCTATCAGAATTGTAGAAGTTGCAGAGCGACTACAGGATGTGGGAGCCAAAGCCATTTCTATTCATGGTCGTACCCGGGCACAGATGTATAAAGGCAATGCAGATTGGAAACCTATTGCCGAAGTAAAAAACAATCCGAGAATGCACATTCCTGTATTTGGGAATGGTGATGTAGATACACCCGAGCGTGCTATGGAAATGAGAGATCAATATGGTCTTGATGGCGCTATGATTGGCCGTGCCAGTATTGGTTATCCCTGGTTTTTTAAGGAAGTAAAACATTATTTTAAAACCGGTAAGCTTTTACCACCACCAACTATAGAAGAACGAGTAAATGCAGCACGTAGACACTTACAAATGGCAATTGATTGGAAAGGTGAAAAATTAGGCGTTTTTGAAACCCGAAGACATTATACCAATTACTTTAAAGGAATACCTCATTTTAAAGAATATCGGACCAAAATGGTAACCAGTGACCTCCCCGAAGATGTATTTGCTGCTTTTGATGAAGTACAGTCTACATTCACCGGATTTGAGTTTGTATAATTTTAAAAAACCAAAAGGCATTGTGTTAGGGATAGTAGTGATTACCCCACAGAAAAGCTGCTATTCTGAGCCCAGTCGAAAGATCAACATATCGAGGAGTAAAAACGGATAGCCCGCCCGAACACCCATATCTTTATCTATAATAATGACTACACTAATTCACCAATTTCTGATTAATTCTACTAGAAGCTAAAAGAGAAGCTATAAAACCGATAATAGTAATCGTAAAAAACACCACAACAAAACTAATCATGGTAATACGAGTTGGATAAGGTAACGAAGGTGTGATCATTAATAATTCAAATTGCTGTTGCAATACAATAAGTATAAACCCTAATAACAATCCTAATACTGTACCCAAAACGGTCATAAGTGAACCTTGAAACAAAAATATTTTTCTGATACTCGGCAGAGAAGCCCCCACATTATAGAGTGTTTTTACATTGTTTTTCTTATCGATAATCATCATAATAATGGCTCCGGCGACATTAAACAGGGCAATAATGGCAATCAACGTGATCACCAGATAGGATACTAAATTCTCGGTATTTAACATCTTATACAATGTATCATTAAGCTGTACCCTGTTTTTTACAATCACATTATGATCAAAAATCTGCTGTAATTCATCTATCACTACTTCTTCATTAGCTTGTGGTGATAGTTTAAGCTCTATATGAGTCACTTTATCTTCTGGTAATTCCAATAATTTTCGTACTAATCCCGTAGTTGCAAAAATATATTTTTTATCAAGTTCTTCATTTACACTATACACCCCAATATTTACTGCTTTCTCTGATCTAAATGCTTTTGATGGGTCGCTGGGAATACCTTTACCCGGTTTTGGTACATAAATACTTAGCAGGTTTGTATACGTTTGCTCAACTCCCATATTAAGTTCCCTGCTAATGCCATTACCCGCAACTACCTGAAAATCATTATTGGTTAACCAATCCCCGAATACCAGTATACTATCGGCATGAATAACGTTATGATAATTAGCATCTACTCCTTTGATATAGGACATCTTTTGTTTATCCATAAACTCTAGGAAAACACGCTCTTCTACAATTTCAGAAAAATTGGCAACCCCATCAAGTTTAGCTAGTTTTTCTTTTTGGGTATCGGTAAATGTAAATGTCTTTCCGCTTGACGGAAAAATCTTAAGATCGGGATCAAAATATGAAGAAAACTGAAGGCTAAAATCCTTAAGCCCTGCAAATCCCGATAACACAAGAAATAATGCCATCGCTCCTATGACTACACCGGTCGCAGCAATAATTGTAATAATATTAATAGCATTGCTACTACCAGGAGAAAACAGGTATCGCTTTGCGATGTAGTATGAAAAATTCAAATCCTTATGATGAGCATTAGATATGTATGAAATTTTAATTCTGCAATAAAGATAAGAGAAAAGAAAATTCTATTTCTTCTACTTTCTATGATTTTTCTATTTTATGGCACTACCTAAAATTACTTCTTTTTACGTTTTTCGAGAAGTTCGGGATTATTAATCGGATCTTCTTTCCCTTTTACAGCTTCTTCTATATTAGAAATATACTCAAGAGAATCATCAATAAAATAGGATAATTCTGGCATACGGCGTAACTGATTTCTGGTACGCTGTGCTACCTGATGTTTTATTTGTGATCTTACCTGGTTTACTTCTTTTAGCACTCTTTCTCCTTCCTGATGCGGGAATACACTCATATATACTTTTGCAATAGATAGATCTGTAGTCACACTTACTTTGGTAACGGAAACCAAAATCCCCTGTACTCCCGCTTCACGTAATGCAAGTTGTATCACATCGGCTACATCCCGTTGTAATACTCCTCCAATTTTTTTCTGTCTGTTTGTTTCCATGGTGCAAAAGTACAATTTATATGTATTTTTGCCACATAGTGATAAAAGTATATTATGAATCATATCAATAAAATAGAACACCTGGGCATTGCAGTCAAAGATATCGAGCAAGCAAATACATTATATGAGAAACTTTTGGGAGTCGCTCCATATAAGCAGGAAGCCGTAGAAAGCGAAGCTGTAATCACCTCTTTTTTTAAAGTGGGAGATAGTAAAATAGAATTACTGGCCAGTACCCGGGAGGATGGACCTATCGGAAAATTTATTACCAAAAAGGGAGAAGGTATTCATCACATCGCTTTTGATGTCGATAATATCGAACTAGAGCTGGATCGATTAGAAAAAGAAGGGTTTCAATTAATCAATAAAACACCAAAACCTGGTGCTGATAATAAATTAGTTGCTTTTCTTCATCCTAAAAGCACAAATGGGGTTTTAATAGAGTTATGCCAGGAAAAACCTATTGATCAGGATATTACAAAATAAATACTATCGTTTTTATAGCTCTTTTTTCCTTTTTTAAAGAGGAATCAAAGCCATTATCTGGCTTAGGAATAAAAGACTATTAAAATAATAGAAAAATGTTTGGCGTGTTTATATCAAATCCTTAAATTTGCCCTCCGTTTTAGGTCCCATAGCTCAGCTGGTTAGAGCACCTGACTCATAATCAGGGGGTCCTTGGTTCGAGCCCAAGTGGGACCACCTTAATAATCAAAGAGTTACGATAATAAAATTTCGTAACTCTTTTTGTTTTTATACCTTTTTGCAACAATTTGCTCGGTTTTTGCTCGGTTTTGGTGGTTTAATACAGGCTCAAATATCCTTAAACACAAACTAAATGAGTCTTTATTATTATTCTTTGTAATTTAATTTTAAGCCTTGATCCAAAGAATTAAAATTATAATTCATTGAAAATATCAAAAGCATGGTGATAAAGTCTTTTATACGAAGCATGGTTATTTTTATTGTTTTCTTCATATAGTGCTTTCAACCTCTCCGCTATTATAGAACCATCAATATTTGGATTATTTATTATCAAATTATTTTTATTGTCTTCATCTTCCTTTATTTCAAATTCTTGATTTTTCAAAAAACTTGGCAAACTGATTATATCCATTTTTTTATTATCATCGACAGGTATATAAAAAACATCAAAATGAAATTTATTGGGATTTCTAATATTTTGAAGTAAATCAGATGTTACTCTTGCATCAATCACATACGAATTGTCAAATAAAAAATATTCTGAAGAATTTTGTGCGTCTTTGCTAATTCCTGGAATCTCCCAACGGTTATATCTATCAATATTAAACTTTCTTAAAAACTTCTTCTCCTCTTTTTGAGCTCGATAATTAAACAAGTGTAATTCTACTAAGAAACTTTCTTTTAAAGAGAAATTATTAATATAACAAACTGAACACTCCAGACGTTTTGAAAAAGACGTACTATAATTCATCAAACGAATCAAAGAATAATCAAAGGACAATTCATTAGATATTACATCCTTAAAATAGATTGTTTTGATAAATGATCGTGACAAATTTAAACTATCAAAAAAACACTTTCTAAATCTTATGTATTCGGAAGATAAACCACTAAAGTTAGGATTCTGAAAAACACAATCTTCAAAGGCAATATTATCCATAACAGAATTCTCTAATTTGATATTCCCAAAGTCTTTATTTTTAAAAGTGTAATTTTTCAATTCTGAATAGGAAAAATCTCCGCTTTCAAATATCTTTAAATAAGTTTCTTGACCTAGATTAGCATTTGTCAAATTAATAAGTAATTGACCTCTTTCTGGACTTCTAAGAAAAGTTAATGAGTCATTTTGAAGGTATTTATAGGGTTTTAAACTTCTCGACAATGATATAATTCTTCCAATTAATTGACTTGATAGCTCTCTCTTGGTGTTTAAATTATTACTTAATTCGGAAGCAATTGCATCCATCACATTGCTAAAAAGAAAAACAATAGAGCTTCTTCTGCCAGCTTCTTGCAAATATGTTTGCTGTTCCAGTCTAATATTTTGATTATTAATCAATTCATTCTGTTTACATATAAGTACATTCTGATTATCAATTTTTTCATTTTGTTTCCCTAGATATTGAGTCTGAATAATTAGAAAACAAGTAGGAATCAAACCTATTACTATTGCAAATATTCCAACTCTCGTCAATCGCCAAATAACATGTGTGCCTAGATTAGAAATTGAATCAACTGAAATTTTTTCTTCTGTATTATATTCTTCAATTGTTTGTTTAATGGCAGATTTTAAACCTTTCCCAACAAAAATCGAGACTCCTTGCCTAATAATCCATTTAATTGTACCTGTTTTTCTTTTTTTGGATTGCTCAACATCTTCTAATTTAGATTTTAGAAGTTTATTTTCAGATTCTAATTCTCTGTAGTTTGATTTCTCTTCGCCCAAAACAACAAGATGTTAATTAAAAAATATAATTATGACGAAGGGTAATTAAATTAGAATATAAATATAGTAAAAATAGATGCAGAAAAACAAACATTATTTACAAGGTCAGCAATATAGATATAAAGCAAGCTAAATTAAATGAGAATCTTTTTCAACAGGAATAACGTTATCATATTTCTTGTTTTTTTACATAAATCTACACTATCAATCTACTCTAATCAAGACAAACTTAGATGAGAATAGATACTTTCTACTTCAAACTTAATCCAGTTGGATTCTGTATAACGAAGTGATCTCATACTATTTAAATCAAACATTTTAAATCACAATTTTGATAGTTAAACTTCAATTTACAAATTCTATTTATCTTCCTTTGTTTATGATCTATAATTACTTATGTTGGCTGTGTAAAAAAAACGATCAATTAAATCTAAAATGTTTATAATTTTTTAATAACAAAACTTTGATAAAGTCTTTAATCAAAGACATTTGGATTAATTTTAGAAAAAGTTTTGGAGATAAATAATGTTGAAAATAAAAAGCAAAAAAGTAGAAGGGATTATACCAGAAATCATTGATCAATATGCATATACTGATACTTCTGAAAGACCTTGGATTATTGGTTTTAGTGGAGGGAAAGATTCAACAGTACTTTTGACTCTAGTATGGATAGCCCTAGAAAGGATTCGTAAAGAAATGCCGTATCCTTATCAATTAAGAAGGCCAGTTTATGTAGTTTCCAATGATACAATGGTAGAAAATCCAATAATTTCTAGTTATGTAGATGATGTTCTTGATAAAATACAAGAAAGTGCTAGAGATCAAGGGTTACCTATTTTTGTTCAGAAAACAGTTCCTAAGCTTGAAGAAACCTATTGGATTAATGTAATAGGCAAAGGATATCCTGTGCCTAATAATGCATTTAGATGGTGTACTACTAAGCTAAAAATCAAACCTACCTCAAATTTCTTGTTAGAACAAATAGATCGAAAAGGAGAAGCTATTGTTTTACTGGGCACAAGATATGAAGAAAGCGCTGCTAGAGAACGTTCGATGCGAAAGCATGAAGTAGAAGGTAAACGATTATCAAAACATGAAGCCACTGCAAATACATATGTATATGCTCCCATTAAAGAAATGATGCTTGAAGAAATTTGGTATATAATCAATGTGGTTCCTTCTCCTTGGGGTTTTGATAACTCCATCCTTTTTCAAATTTATTCTGATGCGAGTGCAGATGACTATGAATGCCCCACTGTGGTAACAAGTGAAGAACACAAATCTTGCGGGCAAAGCAGATTTGGATGTTGGACTTGTACTGTCGTTAAAAAAGACAAATCCATGTCTTCACTAGTAGAGAATGGGCAACATTGGATGAAACCTCTTCTTGATTTTAGAAATGACCTTGTTGAACAGAGAAATGTTAGTGAAAACAGAATGTCTACAAGAAGAAATGGGCAAAAAGCAGTTAGAGAGGATGGTACGTTCAATGGAAATTATACCCCAAAATACAGAGCTTCTATTCTTAAAGATTTGCTTACTTTTCAAAAGGAAATTCAAAAGGAAAGACCTCATATAACACTGATTACAAATCAAGAATTAATCGCTATTCAAGTAACTTGGAGTAGAGATATGATATTTGATTATAACGTAGGGGAGATTTACAGAGAAATCTATAATAAAGAGATAAGTACAAATAACATTAAATCGCTTGATAATACTGAGAGAAGGATTTTGAAAGATGTCTGTAAGGATGATATTCAGTATTACCATCTAATAGATAATTTAATTTCTTTACAAGAAACTAAGACATTGATGATTTCTAAATATGGTTTACACAATGATGTAGAAAACAGAATAGAATCTTTTGTAAATGATAACGAAATATGAAGATAAGTAAAATAAACTTAACAAATTTCAGAATATACAAAGGTGAAAACAAGTTAATATTCCCTTCTAATGGAGAAAAAAACATCAGTATAATAGCAGGGAAAAATGGTTTTGGGAAAACAACTTTTTTGACTTCTTTAATTTGGGTTTTTTATGGAAAACTAATGGCTCAAGTTGAAGATAAATACAAAAAAGACATTAAAAATTCTGGTGGTTATGAAAAGTATTTGAAATCACTGATTAATCGAAGTGTAAAAAGAGATTTCGAGCAAAATGATTCAGAAATTTCTAACTTTTCTGTTGAAGTTGAACTACAAGATTTATTCATACCATCTATCCCTTGCAGAACTGTAACTATAAAAAGATCTTTTGATTTAAAATCTGAAGAAGAAAACCTGATTATCTTAATAGATGGAGATGAAAATGAACTAACCAAAGACGTAGGTTACGAGGTTTTTATCGATGACTTTATTTTACCTAGAGAGATAGCCAAATTCTTCTTTTTTGATGCAGAAAAAATAGTTTCTCTTGCCGAAGCTAAATCAAATAGCGAATTAAAGAGTTTGAGTAAGGCGTATTCTGAAGTATTGGGTATTAAAAAGTATGAAGAACTTAAAAATAATCTTGAAGTATTACTTTCAAAACTTCGAAGACGAGGCGGATCTGAATTCGAAAAATCCAAATTAGATGATTTAATTTCTAAAGAAGAAGAACTTCAAAAACGTATCGATCATAATCAAGATAAAAGAGATGATATTGATAAACAAATTACTATTCTAAAGAGTAAAAGTGATAGTCTTCAAGAAAAGTTAATCAGAGAAGGAAATGCTATCACTTTAGAAGAATTAAAAGAATTAAAATCTGAAAGAAATATTCTAAAAGAAGAATCTATTGGAATCAAAAATAAACTTAAAAAGCTTTTAGATATAGTTCCTCTTGTAATTGCTGGAAAACAATTGGTAAAACTTCATGATCAATTGGCTCTAGAAAGTAATGTCCTAAATGGAGTATTAAATTCTCAATTATTGAGAAAGGAAATAGAATCTTTTTCAAAAAGTGTACTTGAAAACATTGATGCTCTAATCTTAGACACTGATTCAAAGAAGAAAGCTAAAGAAGCTCTCAATCTATCATTAGAAACTAAATTCAAAAAGAAAAATACTTCTGAAAATGATAAAAAAGTATTGTTAGATTTTTCTGAAGAAAGATTTAGAGATTTTGAAGCCATTTACACAAATATCAAAACGACTTATGTAAGTCAGTTTAATGCTATTGTTCAGGAAGAGAAAAACAACAGAGTACTACTGTCAAGAGTTACAAATAAAATAAAACAAGCCGAAGCTCGAAAAGATAAGCCATTAGCAAAACAATTTAGAGAAGAAAAAGCTGAAACGGAAAAAAGTATTCAGGAATTTATTGAGCAGAAAAATAAGCTTATAGAAGAATTAGGAGGACTTAATACAAATCATTCTTCAACAAGAAAAGTACGTTCAGAATATGAAAAGAACTTTAATTTGGCTAAAACTGATAGAAAAAAACACCAAGTCACTGAACAACTACTATTAAAAATTAATGATGTTATTAAGAAAATTAAGCAAGACAAAAAATTCTCATTACAGAGGTCTATGATTTTAGGTCTTAAAAGATTAATGCACAAGAATGATTTCATTATAGATGTAAGGGTAAACATCAAAGAAGACATTATGGATATTGATTTATTAGATAAAGAAGGTAATGTTATAGATAAAGATTCTTTGTCTAAAGGAGAACAGCAATTATATGCTACAGCACTGTTAAAAGCATTGGTTGACGAATCTGGCATTAAGTTTCCCGTATTTATTGATAGCCCGTTACAGAAATTTGATAAATTTCACTCTAAAAATATTATTAAAGAGTTCTAAACCATTATAAGTAGGGTTAGAATACTTAAAACGCTCACCTGGCTCAAAATAAAGGCTATCTACTTTTTTAAGAGGAGCAAAATTTTGTGTATCTCTAGCGGTAAGATAAAACTCTCGATTTTGTGATACTTTACGAGAATCAGGTATTCCCGATGTATGAGATAACCAATGTTTAATCTTTATTTTGTTAGCAATCTCTTGATTGGTAAAATCATTAAAATATTTAACTATAGAGTCTTCTATTGACAATAAACCTTGCTGCTGTAATATTAGAATACCGTTAGCTACAAAAGTCTTAGAGATTGAACTGGTATTGAATAAGGTGTGTTCTGTGTTTTTATCTCCTGTTTGCATATCGGCAACCCCATAACTATGTAAAAAAAGGGTTTTCTCTCCTTTTTTAATTAAAACAGTACCCCCAGGTTGATCAGGATTTGGAAACTGTTTAGTATACAAAGAATCGAGTTGAGTTTGTAATAGTGTAGCTTTAGTTACTGTTTGTTTGTTTTTACAGGAACTTAATGAAGCGATGAATAAACAACTCAAAACAAATAAAAGAACTGATGTTTTCATTAAACGATTGATATAATATGGATTTTTATTTTGGATAATTATATCAGTAAAATTGATCTAGGATTTTATAAGTTAATGTATTTATTAATAAAATCTAGTTCAGCTTTCACTTTAGCTAATTTGTTTGAAGGTTTCCTGTATACATGTCCTTCTCCTTTAAAAATTAGAAGTTCTGTTTTTACACCCAAATCTCTTAAAGTATAATACATCGCATATGCATTACTTGTAGGCACTCGCGAATCTTTTTCGCCATGAGTAATCAAAGTAGGCGTTTTTATTTTCGTAGCATTATAGATAGCACTTTCTTTTCTGTAGAGCGTAGGGTTTTCCCATACTTTTATATTATTAAAAAGAATATTTTTATTTACATCCCCATCATTAGTGCCAAAATTTGCAATTTCATTCCATATCCCACAACTGGTTAACGCAACTTTAAATAAAGTTGTTTCTCCAATAATCATATTAGTTAAGTTCCCTCCATAACTAGCCCCTTTAACTACCATTCTATTTCTATCAACCCACTTTTCATTTATTACATATTCAACACCTTTCAAGACATCATCTGTTGGTTTAGTTTTAGGGTTTCCGATAATAGCATCAACAAATTCTTGTCCTCTACCTGTACTACCTCTATAATTAGGTTGTAAAACTAAAAAACCTTTAGAAGCTAATAAGGAGGCGAAATAATAATATTGTAATTTATTAACTGTAATAGCTTCAGATCTACTTGACATGGGCCCTCCATGTATGTCAACAACAAAAGGTAAGTTTTTAGACCCTTTTTTACCCGGAGGCCACATAAGTACACCTTCAATAGTCTCTCCAGTTGAATTTTTCCAAATAATTTTTTCTATTTCAGGTTTAGGGTAGCTATTTAGTTTTTCATTAAAATTAGTTATTTTAATTGGAGTTTTCAACCCTTCTGTTGACCTAGCTATATATACTTCTTCAAATGAGTCATTTTTAACCATAGAAAAAGCGAAGAGTTTTTTTTCGTTATTATTCGTCGTAAAATTATTAATAGTCCCTTTAAAATCACTTATTTTTTTAAAAGAATCTTCCTTATAGATAAAAAGGTTTGATGACGTAGATTCTTCAGCATTAATAAGAACTGTTTTATCTTTTAATGTGACAAAACCTTGTATTTTACCTTTAAAGTTTTTAATCAATTTCTTTGTATTATTATCTAACCCTATAAAATATAATTGATCAAAAGATCTATTATTCTTATTTTTCTGTGGATCTCCAGTAAACATAGAGATTACTTTATCGTTTGTAAACCATCGTGATCGATCCCAAACCATATCTTTTGTCAATTGTTTTATTAATGAACCATTTTTACTATTAATGATATAAGTGTGGGATTCAGAATAAACATCATTACTAAAATAACTTTTAGTTTTATAATTAGAGTATACTATATTTTCTTTATTTGGTGAAATTTCAAAATATGAAACATTTGCTTTAATGGTAAATAAAGAATCTATAATTTTTGACCCTAACTTAAAGGTTTTAAATACCGTATGTCTAATTAAGTTCTCTTTTGGAAGTTTAATGAAACTTGAATTGGTTTTAGGCTTTATCACGGAAATTTTTTCACAAAAAACAATTTGATTATTATCAAGTACTGAATAAGAGTATAATTTCTTTAACCTTTCTTTTGAATTAATTACAGGAGTAATAATAAGTGGGTTTTTAGGAGATATTTTGAATAAGTTGTAACCTATATTATCTTTTGATTTAAATAATAAAAAATCGCTATTACTTGTCCATTTTAGTTGTGAGATTGTGTTTTTAAATATTGGGACTTCTATTTTAGCAATTACATTATCTTTTTCATCAATTTCATATTGCCATAATCTTTTTTGAATTTTATTTTCCTTAAAATCATTTTCATTCGTAACAATAGCTATATATTTCCCATTTGGAGATATGGAAATATTTGAGATATTTATTTGGGATAAGTATTCTTCAACTGGATATCCAACTTCTATTGTAGATTTTTGCCCATAAACTAAATTATTGTAAGCTAGAATTATTATTGCTAATATAATTAAATTCGAACTGATTGTTTTTTTAAAGACTAAATTATTCATTCTGTTCTTAATTTTTAATAAATTATGAGCGATAAAGACAGGTGTTTTTTACACCTGTCTTTAAAAGATTTAAACAATTAAGAGTCATTAACTCTTAATTGTTCTTCTAAAATATAAAATTAAAAAGTTTCTGGTTTTTTAACTCTGTGAATCGAAACTTTTTAAAAAATCACATGGTTTCATCAGTAAGTATAGTACTATTTTCTGGATCCGGACAATCACTTCCTCCTCTAATTATTTTGGGATTATTAATTTTACTGATATGTAATTTTTCTAAGGTTAAATTTTTTTTAGAATCTTTTATTTTTTTTGTGTTAGAATCTTTCATTTCAATATTCATTTTTAATAATTATACATCGTCAAACTTAACAAAAATTATACTTTTAGAATTATTAATAATTTTAGTTATGGTCGATATTTATGAATGTCGACCATAATTCTGTTTGTTTTTTTTAAGCTCTTTTATAAAAAAAGAAGGGTAAACACCTGTATTCTTATAGAATGCCTTAGAAAAAGATTCAGCATTATTGAAGCCAATTTCATTTCCAATTGCTTTGATTGAATATGATCTAATTTTTTTATCTTTTTTTAGCTTTTCAATTATATAGTCAATTCTTAAATCATTAATGTAGTTACTAAAACTTTTATTCTTAGATGAGTTGACTATTTTAGAGAGATATGATGAATTAGTTTTAAACTTTTTTGCAGTACTAATTAAGGTTAT
The DNA here is from genome assembly GCF_000520995.1 of Aquimarina macrocephali JAMB N27. Classification (GTDB taxonomy): domain Bacteria; phylum Bacteroidota; class Bacteroidia; order Flavobacteriales; family Flavobacteriaceae; genus Aquimarina; species Aquimarina macrocephali. The sequence continues at coordinate 371,655 of NZ_JACA01000001.1, forward strand.
ATCGTTGGAGAGATAAGAATGATGTTTTTCAAATAGTTCTAGTTTTGAAATAACATTTTCAACTACAGATTTTGATATACCCAGTTTTTCAGAATCTGTACTTTGAAAACTTTTCACATTTATGTTGTGGTTAGTACTTTTAACATTACTATGTAGTAATTTATCAACACGTTTTTGGTAAGTTTTATGTTTTAAGTAAAGCCGATAAATTACAATTAGAAAACTTATAGCTATTATTACAAAAATGCAGACAAGAATATAGGCTCTTTTTTGCTTATTTCTTAATTGACTTATAATTAACTCTTTTTCTAAAATTAGCTGTGGAGTTTCATAATTTGTCAAAATATTTTTAGATAATGTTTTTTCATTCTTAGTTAACACACTATCTACATGTAATAATCGCTCTATATATTTTAATTGTTGCTCCTTATTATTATTTTTCTTATAATAATCAATAAGTAGTTCGTAGGTAGGTCTCATTTCTTGAAAAATAAGACTTTTTTCTAACCCTATTGAATCGGTTTTTTTTAAATACTTAATACTTTTCCCTTCTAAACCTTGTTCTTTTAATGTTTTACCTAAATGAAGATAAGTTACCATTAAATTTGTATATTTTTTGTTTCTTATTTGCTCTTTTTCAGCTTTTTTAAAAGCATCAATTGCTTCATTATAGTTTTTATTTGCATGATTAACGATTCCTAATATCAGAAGAAAAGAAGAATGTAATTTTTCTCCAGATGTTTCACTTTCAGCAATTCCTAATTCAGCAATTTTTTTTGCAGAATCATAATCATCCATTTTACTATAAGCATCTGCCAAAGCAATAAGAGAAACTAAATACTCTCTTTGGTGGGTCTTTTTATGATGTTTAATGAAATCATAATATTCTTTAAAAAGTTGGAGAGCTTGATCTTCTTCTTCACTGGCATTTTTTAACAACCCTATAGAATGTTTTACTTTGTATTGTTGAAAAAGATTATTGTTTTTCTTTGCATATTGATCCATTTTGAGATAATTATCTAAAGCTAAATCATATTTTCCATTTCTATAATAGTAGGCAGCTTTTAAAAAGAAGCCTCTTGCTGGGTAAAGACTATCTTTGATTTCAATAGTTAATTGGATTATGCTATCAGCATAATTTAATGATGAACTTTTGTTTCGATTTATTTTATAATATAACTCATAAGCATTTACAACTTTCATTTTCCTATTAAGTCTCTTAGCTTTTTTTAAATATGTACTTAGGTATAATTTAGCTAAGTTAAAATCATTTCTTTTTTTGTTATGGTTAAATCCCTTTTCTAATTCTTCAAATGTTTTATTTTTTAATGAATCCAAAACCAAATATTCTGATTTCTCCTGATATGCAAAACAACTATAAACTCTAAGAGTTAATAACCCTAAAGTCAAAAATACTGCTATTTCTTTTTGGTACTTTTTCATTGAAAATTTCCAATATTTTAGTTTTACTTTCTCAAGTATTTTCAGAATATTAGGGAACATTGTTTTTTAATAAATAGAGTTATAAATATTTATAAAATAAATGTGTATTGCCTAAGTTCAGATTTTGAAGTTGTAAATATAATATTCTTAATACTTTAAAAACACCTATAAATGACTTATTGTTAAGCTCTTAATTTAAACAGAGTATTACTCGAGATTTATAAAAATAGATCACGATATTCATCAATCTCGATATATCTCCCTTGCATTAACGCAATTCTCCCCGTTATATTTGACTCAACAAAAAACAACCAACATGGAATATATAGAATATAACAGCAAACACAAGTTCATGTCCGATATCTTAAAAATGTTACACCTTAAAATGGATACTTTTATGTATAACCTGGCACATCATACCCCTTATGAGATGGTATTGTATAATTGGATTGATAAACTATACAGTAAAGGAACATCTATAGATGATGCCATACAATTGATTTATAAAGCACGTAATATATTATTGCTTAACCCCAAAAATGGTTTGTGTAGTACCCCAACTTCCTGAGTTTACCAAAGGATCAATCCAGAACTTTTCTACTTATGCACACTTATTATAATAATTTAAACCTTGATCAAAAAAAACGTACGGATAGCAAAATTGCATTATGGAGTAATAGTTCTATAGGGGAGGTTAAAAAAGTGCTATCTAAAATGAATCCCCCAATAACCATTACAGATGGTGAAATAGCCTTACATGCAAATACCCTAAAACGAATAGAGAAAAACATACGTAATTCACCTCATAATTGTAATGAACATTGAAAAGAGTCGAGAGTCAGAAGTCAGTTCGAAGATAAGGGTACCAAAAAAAGACTAAATAATAATATATATACCACGGTAAAAAAGGAAAAGCAGGAGTAATTTATATATCTACAGACAAGGTACAGTACATCACCAAAGGAACCGACATACAGTTTAGTGTTAAAGGACGTAAATGGATAAACTCAGACGGGCGAACAAACATGCCAAGTGGAGAAGTATTTACCGGGCCAATTGAAGATAGCGTGAACGGAACAGCATATTTTAGTTTACCTTCTGTATTTGAAGGTCATATCGTGAAGGGAATTACACTAACAGTTAAGGATGGTAAAATTATAGACTGGAAAGCAGAAGAAGGACAAGAACTATTAGATGACATATTTAAAGTTCCCGGAGCTAATTATTTTGGAGAAGTAGCTATTGGAACCAATTACAATATACAGCAAGCCACAAAAAACATTTTATTTGATGAAAAAATAGGAGGTACTATACATATGGCGGTAGGACAATCGTATTTTCAAACTGGAGCTAAAAACAAATCTATCATTCATTGGGATATGATTACAGATATGACGCAAGGAGGTAAGATATTGGCAGACGAAAAACTGATCTATGAAAATGGAAAGTTTCTTATATAATACACAAAAGATTAGCAAAATAAATCGTAGATGATATTATTTGTTATTTAGATATACTGAAACGTAAAATTACTCTTCTTTTACCACTGTTTTAGAAGAAAGGAAACTATACCAACTTAATGTCTTCCTTAAATAACATGTGAATATATTCGGCGTGCACTTCTGCATGGTGTTTATTTTCCAGGCAATGAAATAATAAGTGAATTAATCCATAATCACCTAAGCTATCCCGATACTCATACTTGGCCTTATTTTTTACCCATAGAATAAAACAACACAAATGACCTATCTCTCCCAGTTTTTGGGCATCTTTTAAACATTCTCTAAATTCATCCAATGTCATATGTGCATACTCATCATACTTTCTTTTGCAGAAGTCATAATCAAAAGTATGCTTATACGATTGTAATTTTCTATTTTGTATTTCGTAGTTAATACCACTCATAACATAAGAGTAATTTGCACTAGGTTAAGTATTCATATTCTCATAAGTATACGATTCGAAGTTATCTCTGTTTTTGCAAAACGTATGCCAGAACTTTAAAAGATTAACCAAAAAAAGCTTAAGTAAATCTTAAAATTTTAATTCATAATCCATATTCCTTATTAGGAATAATTCCAATACAAAAATACGGAATTAGGAATGATTCCAATAATAATATTTCACTTTTATGTCTTTATTTTTCAATTTTTTACCTAAAAAAACAAGAATACAACGAAAACCAAACAATATTTAACTATTTGACCTACAGTTATTTAATCATTAAAACCAATAACTGTTGTTAATAAAACCTGATAAGTTTATTTTAAAAAACCAAGCATGTCTATTAAATTTACTTTTGAATTTGATACGGTATGGTATGTTTTTTGGGGAAAGAACTACGATAACGAAAAATTGGGAAAATTAATCAAATCTAGAATTATGCGGTATAAAGTAATTGATGCAAAAAGCCAGTATTTTGGCAAAGTATTGGATTTCGAATCCTGCGCTACTTTAAGTGATCTGGGAGGAGTACTCTTAAAGATCGGAAGAAACAGGGTTTCACTTTTTAAATTTAACGAAGTAGAATTGGTATAGTTGCCATTCTACTTCTTTCAACCTTCCTTATTATTTATTACGAATAAGTAATTATAAATTCTTTTAGCCTTTTCTTTATCAGGAATAAGGTAATTAAGGAAAGTTAAAACATCTACTGGTAATAAATATATAGTAAGCTATCTTAGCTCTGTAATTCGTTTTACGTATTTACCAATAACATCAAACTCAAGGTTAACAAGACTGCCTACTTTAAAAGTATTAAAGTTTGTATGTTCATATGTATATGGAATAATAGCAACGCTAAACTCATTCTTTTTAGAATTAACCACAGTCAAACTAACTCCATTAACTGTTACCGATCCTTTTTCTATAGTGATATTATTTAGTGATGGATCATAATCAAAAGTAAAGTACCAACTTCCATCAGCTTCTGTAATTGCCGTGCAAATTGCAGTTTGATCCACATGTCCTTGCACAATATGTCCATCTAACCTATCTCCTAATTTCATTCCTCTTTCCAGATTTACAACAGTATCAACTGCGAGGGTATTAAGATTGGTCTTATCCAGCGTTTCTTTGATCGCCGTAACTGTATACATATCTTCATTAATAGACACCACTGTTAAACAAACTCCATTATGCGCTATACTTTGATCAATCTTCAATTCTGAGGTAAAATTCGCACGTACTGTAATATCCAGATTTTCTTTATTAGTTTGTAAAGAAGTAACAATTCCTAATTCTTCGATGATTCCTGTAAACATAAATGCGAATTATTTAATTAAATTTGTGACCTTGAAGTTTGAAGTCTGATTTTAGATTTCAAAAATACTGATAAAGTAGTTTATATAATGAAGAAAGAAGAAAAAATAAGATTAGGGATTTCTATTGGTGATCTTAACGGAATAGGAAGTGAAGTTATCCTTAAAACTTTTGAAGATTCGCGAATGTTAGATTTTTGTACTCCGGTAATTTTTGCCTCGGTAAAAATTCTTTCTTTCTTAAAAAAACAATATACTAGCAACATAAACCTTCATGGTATAGATAAGACATCTCAAATTCTGGATGGTAAAATAAATGTTCTTAATGTTTGGAAAGAAGCCGTTAGTATTAATTTTGGGCAAGAAGATGAAAAAGTAGGAAGCTACGCGATCAAATCACTTAAATCTGCAACCGAAGCTTTAAAAAATGATCAAATTGATGTGCTGGTCACCGCACCTATTAACAAACACAGTATTCAATCTGAAGAATTTAAATTCCCGGGACATACCGATTACCTGGATCAGGAACTAGAAGGAAATAGCCTTATGTTTATGATCACCGATGATCTAAAAGTAGGATTACTTACTGATCATGTTGCCGTTAAGGATATTGCCGATACTATAACACCAGAATTGATCGAACAAAAAATAGACACTATTCATCACGCGCTTAAACAGGATTTTGGTATCTCAAAACCAAAGATCGCGGTACTAGGAATCAATCCTCATAGTGGAGACAACGGTGTAATTGGCAAAGAAGATGAAGATGTATTAAAGCCAACGATCCAAAAAATTAATGAATCTGGCATATTAGTATATGGACCCTACGCAGCAGATAGTTTTTTTGGTTCTAATAATTATAAAGCTTTTGATGCTGTTGTAGCTTCATATCATGATCAGGGATTAATTCCTTTTAAAACACTCTCTTTTGGCAAAGGAGTAAATTATACTGCAGGCTTACATAAAGTTCGCACTTCTCCAGATCACGGTACTGCTTTTGAAATTGCTGGGAAAGACCAGGCCGATAATAGTTCATTTAAAGAAGCTGTTTTTGCTGCATTAAGGATTTTCAAAAATAGAAATGAGTATAACGAATTAACCAAAAACCCTCTAAAAAGGCAACCTCGTAAACCTCAAAATAAGCCATGATAGGTTAGGAATTAAGTATGAAAGTAGTTCTCAAACCTATTACCATAATCCACAAACCTAATTAATCACTAACAATCTGATATAATTTTGTTTACAAAAATACTTTCATAACGAATTTTTATTATCTTTGCACCCGCCTTTATCAAATTGATAGGCACTTGAAACTGATGATGAAATGATACAACTTAAAGAGTATACTATTCCTTTTGTTGGACTGAAGCAAGGATTACACCAGTTTGAGTATCAAATTGACAATGCGTTCTTTGAACATTTTGAGTATGATGAGTTTAATTCATCTGCAGTAAAAGTTGATATGGAGTTTAATAAAAAAGCGACTTTATTAGAACTTCAATTTAAAGCAACCGGAACTGTAAATGTAAATTGTGATCTCACCAATGAACCTTTTGACTTACCTATTAAAAATGAATTCTTTTTGGTAGTGAAGTTTGGAGACGAATATAATGATGAAAATGAAGAGCTTCTTATTATTCCTCATGGGGATTATGAAGTAAACGTTCAACAATATATTTATGAGCTTATTGTTTTGGCTATGCCATCCAAAAGAGTTCATCCTGGTGTTGAGAACGGAACATTAGAATCAGACATACTTGAAAAATTAGAAGAATTAAGTCCAAAAGAAAAAACAATAGTAAATAACAATGAGGAGACAGATCCTCGCTGGGATAAATTAAAAAACTTATTAAACGATAAACAATAGCTAAGCAATGGCACATCCTAAGAGAAAAATATCGAAAACAAGAAGAGATAAAAGAAGAACGCATTATAAAGCTTCTGTACCACAAATAGCTACTGATCCAACTACTGGAGAGGCGCATTTATATCATAGAGCACATTGGCATGAAGGTAAATTATACTATCGTGGTCAAATTGTTATCGACAATACTGAAGAAGAAGTAGCGTAAGGATACTGTTAAAATTTTAAAGAGAGCTCTCACAAATGTGAGAGTTTTTTTGTTTTTAGTTGAATATGTGTCAAAATCCCGTTATTTTGCGCCATATTTGTGTATAATTTAGTAATTTCGACAACTTTTTGAGCGCATTTTTATGCTATAGTTTGTGAAACTAAAACTAAGATATGAGTAAAATCACAGCCGCTATCACCGCTGTAGGTGCATACGTGCCAGACTATGTGTTATCTAATGATATATTAGCAACAATGGTCGAAACTAACGACGAATGGATAACCAGTCGTACAGGTATCAAAGAACGCAGAATACTAAAAGATAAAGATAAGGGAACTTCTTTCTTAGGTATAAAAGCAGCAGAAGATCTAATCGCTAAAAAAAATCTCGACCCTAAAGAGATTGATATGGTGATTTTTGCAACTGCAACTCCAGATCTTCCAGTTGCTGCAACAGCAGCATATACAGCTTCAAAAATCGGAGCCGTTAATGCTTTTTCTTATGACTTACAGGCCGCTTGTTCCAGTTTTTTATATGGAATGTCTACCGCCGCCAGTTATATAGAATCAGGAAGATATAAAAAAGTATTAGTAATAGGAGCAGATAAAATGTCCTCTATTATTGATTATACTGATCGTACCACTTGCATCATTTTTGGTGATGGTGGTGGCGCAGCTCTTTTTGAACCCAATTATGAAGGTCTAGGACATCAAGACGAATACCTTCGTACCGATGGTATCGGAAGAGAGTTCTTAAAAATTGAAGCTGGAGGGTCTATCCTTCCTCCATCAGAAGAAACTATAGCCAAAAGGCAGCACTTTGTTCAACAAGACGGAAAAACTGTATTTAAATATGCAGTTTCTAACATGGCAGATGCCAGTTCTAAGATTATGGAACGTAATAATTTAACAGGACAGGATGTAAATTGGCTTATTGCACATCAAGCCAATAAACGTATCATTGACGCTACAGCCAAAAGAATGGAGCTAGATGAGAATAAAGTCCTTATGAATATCCAACGATATGGTAATACAACCTCAGCCACATTACCATTACTGTTACACGATTACGAAAAACAACTCAAAAAAGGAGATAACATAGTATTTGCTTCATTCGGTGGAGGCTTTACTTGGGGGTCTATTTATCTTAAATGGGCCTATAATTCCTAAACAACTAAAACACACAATACCCAACATTATGGATTTAAAAGAAATTCAGAATTTAATTAAATTCGTAGCCAAATCAGGGGCTAGCGAAGTAAAGTTAGAAATGGATGACATTAAAATCACCATTAAAACTGCATCAGAAGATGGTAAAGAAACCACATTTGTACAACAAATGCCAGTAACTCCTCAAGTGGTAGCTCCCGTACAACCAGCACCCACTGCAATTACACCTGCAGCAGTTGTTGAAGAAAGTGCTTCTGACGATAATTCGAAATACATAACTATTAAATCACCTATAATAGGTACACTCTACAGAAAACCATCACCAGACAAACCTACGTTTGTAGAAGTTGGTGATTCAATAAAAGAAGGAGATGTACTTTGTATTATTGAGGCGATGAAACTCTTTAATGAAATTGAAAGTGAAGTTTCTGGTAAAATTGTAAAAGTATTAGTCGATGACTCTTCTCCAGTAGAATTTGATCAACCACTATTCTTAGTAGACCCATCATAATTAAACCCATAATTTCAAATCTTTAAATTTCAAATCACATATTGAGAATTGGAATTTGTTGTTTGAATATTATAATTTCTAAGAAGTTATGTTTAAAAAAATTCTAATTGCAAATAGAGGTGAGATTGCATTGCGTGTAATCAGAACCTGCAAAGAAATGGGGATAAAATCCGTTGCAGTCTATTCTACAGCAGATGCAGAAAGTTTACATGTACGTTTCGCAGATGAAGCAGTTTGTATCGGACCTGCACCCAGTAATGAATCTTACCTTAAAATGTCTAATATTATTGCAGCTGCAGAAATCACAAATGCAGATGCAATACATCCAGGTTATGGTTTCCTTTCTGAGAACGCTAAGTTTTCTAAGATTTGTGAAGAGCACGAAATAAAATTTATTGGTGCCAGTGCTGAAATGATTGATCAGATGGGTGATAAAGCCTCTGCAAAAGCGACTATGAAAGCAGCAGGAGTGCCTACAATCCCAGGTAGTGAAGGTATTCTGGATTCTTTTGAAGAAACCGAAAAGCTTGCCGATGAAATGGGATACCCTGTAATGCTAAAAGCTACAGCCGGTGGTGGTGGAAAAGGTATGCGAGCCGTATGGGCAAAAGAAGACTTGAGAAAAGCATGGGATAGTGCCAGACAAGAAGCTGCCGCTGCTTTTGGTAACGACGGTATGTATATGGAAAAACTTATCGAAGAGCCACGCCATATCGAAATTCAGATTGTAGGAGATAGCAATGGTAGAGCTTGTCATTTATCCGAAAGAGATTGCTCGATACAACGTAGACACCAAAAACTTACAGAAGAAACTCCTTCGCCATTCATGACAGACGAATTGCGTAAAAAAATGGGAGAAGCTGCAGTAAAAGCTTCAGAATATATCAAATATGAAGGAGCAGGAACTGTAGAATTTTTGGTTGACAAACACCGTAATTTCTACTTTATGGAAATGAATACTCGTATCCAAGTAGAACATCCTATTACAGAACAAGTAGTCGATTATGATTTAATTAGAGAACAAATTCTTGTTGCTGCCGGAATACCAATTTCGGGTAAAAACTATTTTCCACAATTACACTCTATAGAATGTAGGATCAATGCAGAAGATCCATATAAAGATTTTCGACCTTCACCAGGTAAAATTACCAATTTGCATATACCTGGAGGCCATGGTGTGCGAGTAGATACTCACGTATATAGTGGGTATATTATTCCGCCTAACTATGATTCTATGATTGCCAAGTTAATAACCACCGCGCAAACACGTGAAGAGGCAATTAATAAAATGAAGAGAGCATTAGACGAATTCGTAGTAGAAGGTATAAAAACTACCGTTCCTTTTCACAGACAACTTATGGATCATCCAGAATATATAGCTGGAAATTACACCACTAAGTTTATGGAAGATTTTGAAATGGAAGACCCAACTGAATAACAACCAATTAAGCCTCAGCAATGAGGCTTTTTTTTGCTTTTACTTACCATCAAAAATTACATTTTCAAAATAACAAGATTCTACCCCTAACCACTTTTAAGAACACTTTCTTAAAAATGTATTTTCTACTAGTGTAACTATACAAGAAATCGTAAAATCTCTTTAGGAACGACTATATTTGTTTTTCTAACAAATAATACCTCTTGTACTTTGAATTTTAGCTATTGGGAACATAAAACTTGGTTATCTAATATTGATTTTACTATTATCGGAAGCGGTATTGTAGGGCTTACTTGCGCATTAAGATTGCAAAATAATTTTCCGAAAGCCAAAGTTCTTATTCTGGAGCGTGGTATATTACCCAATGGCGCTAGTACCAAGAATGCAGGCTTTGCTTGTTTTGGAAGCCTCTCTGAAATTCTGGACGACCTAAACTCGCACAGTGAAGAAGAAGTATTGCAGCTTGTTAAAAAAAGACACAATGGGCTTCAACTATTGAGAAAACATCTGGGAGATCAGACTATCGGCTATCATCAAAACGGAGGATATGAACTTTTTACCAAAAATGATCAAGCTCTTTATGAAGATTGTTTTTCAAAAAGAGAGCAAATAAACACCTTATTGAAACCAATCTTTAAAGATGACGTTTTTGGCATAAGTGATAATGTTTTTAATTTTGAAAATATCCAGCCTCAATACATCATTAATCAATTTGAAGGTCAAATCGATACCGGAAAAATGATGGAAGCATTACTAAAAAAGGTTCAAAATTCTGGGATTAAGATTCTAAATAATTGTACCGTCGAAACTTTTGATGATGACAACACTGCTGTTAAAATAAAAACCGATCAATTTACGTTCTCTACAAACAAAGTATTGATTGCTACAAATGGTTTTGCTTCTCAATTAGGAATTCAGGAAGTAAAACCTGCTCGTGCTCAGGTTTTGATTACCCAGCCTATAGAAAATTTACACATTAAAGGAACATTTCATCTAGATAAAGGATATTATTATTTTAGAAATATTGATAACAGAATCTTATTTGGTGGAGGTCGAAATCTAGATTTTAAGGCAGAAGAAACTACAGATTTAGCTCAAACAGAGTTGGTACAACAAAAATTAGAAGAAATTTTACGAGATATCATTTTGCCCGATATTAATTTTGAAATCAATCATCGCTGGAGCGGAATTATGGGTGTAGGAAATCAAAAACAATCTATTGTTAAACAATTATCCCAAAACGTATTTTGCGGTGTGCGCCAGGGCGGAATGGGAGTTGCAATAGGAAGTTTGGTAGGTGCAGAATTAGCTGATCTTTTATAAGTCGATTCCTGTTGAATTATGAAAAAATACTTCCGTTTTATACTTAAAAGCTGCATCGCATTTATCATATTAAGTGTGCTGTGGGTACTCATATATACATGGGTTAATGTTCCTGCTACCCCGTTAATGGGAATTCGAAAGTTACAATCTAAAAATAAGTATACTATTCGCCATCAATGGGTACCATTATCTAAGATTTCTAAGAATCTGCAACTAGCAATTATTTGCAGTGAAGATCAACGGTTTATTGACCATCATGGTTTTGACAAAGAAGCTATCGAAAAAGCAATGGCAGCATATAAATCTGGTAAACGATTGCGAGGCGCAAGTACGATTTCTCAACAAACTTCCAAAAATATTTTTTTATGGCCTCATCGCAGCTGGATACGAAAAGGATTTGAAACCTATTTTACATTTTTGATAGAGACTTTCTGGAGTAAAGAACGTATTCTCGAAATTTATCTGAACAGTATAGAAATGGGAGATGGCATCTATGGAGCCGAAGCTGCTGCCCAATTTTGGTTTAACACCTCTGCAGTTGCACTCAATAAGGATGAAGCTGCAGCTATTGCAGCAATACTTCCTAATCCCATACGCTTTTTGGCAAATCCTCCTTCGGCATACACCAAAAAAAGAAAAAAATGGATTATGATACAAATGCGTAATTACGGTACTTTAGTATTTGATAAGAAATAGTAATATGAATCCACAAAAAATCAAAGAAGAAATACTTCATCAATGCCAAAATTATGTAGATCAAAGATTACAAAGAATTCAAAATACTATTACTGGTATTCAAGAATCTTTAACTTCTGAAACCAAAAGTACTGCTGGAGATAAACATGAAACCGGGCGAGCAATGTTACAATTAGAACGTGAAAAAGCAGGAAAACAATTAGCCGAAGTACAGAAACTGCAAGAAGTCTTAGCGAAGATTAAAATTTCTCCTTCAGAACATATTCATTTAGGCAGTCTAGTGATTACCTCACAAGGTCATTATTTTATTAGCATCTCTGTTGGTAAACTCTCTATAGAAAATAAATCCTATTTTGCCATAGCTGCTAATTCTCCTATTGGTAAATTACTATTGGGAAAAACCACTGGTGATTCTTTTAGCTTTAATGGAAATGAAATAATAATCAAACAAGTCTCCTAGATAAGGAATAAAAAAATCTGGTTTTAAACATAGCGGCTATTAAATTTTTGAACCTGTATAGCATACAAAAATGATTTTAAGTAAATTGCCAGTTCATAAATCATCTTTACCATGAATAAATTTTTTGTGCTTACCCTAATAGGGGTATTGCTTTTTTCGTGTAAACCATACGAGAATACCAAAATCAGGAAAAATCAAATCACCTATGAAGATTTTAGATCTGATCAAAGATTATATCCTACAGATGATGGTTTAATTAAATATATAGATAAAGGAAAAGGGCCTGCAATTTTATTATTACATGGCGTACCTACCTCGGGATGGTTGTATCGTAAAATGATCGACCCCTTGGTGGCAAATGGATATCGTGTCATTGTTCCTGATATGTTAGGGTATGGCTCTAGCGATTCTCCAGAAGGTTTTGAAATCTATAACGGAGAAAATCATGCCAAACGCTTGTTACAACTTATGGAGGCATTGGGCATCGATACCTGGTCTCATGTTATGCATGATGCTGGTGGATTATGGACCTGGGAACTTATGAAACAAGCTCCTGATAAAATCGAAAAACTAATTGTACTTAATACCATCATTTATGATGCTGGATTTTACCCTCCTGTACGTATGAAACCGGGAGGTCTAGCCAAAACAGCTATGTGGGGTTATAGAAATGGAGTTACAACCAATACCTTGCTCAAAAATCTATTTAATCAAGGACTTAAAGAAAACGTTTTAAATTCTCTTGATGTAGAAGGATATAAAACTCCTTTATTAGAAGGTAAAACACATGCTATGTATTATTTCTATAGTCAAACCTGTAATGAATTACCTGACTACTCAGATGTTTTTGAAAATATCAATATCCCTGTTACTGTTATATGGGGGATACATGACACAATGCTACAATGGCCTCCACAACAAGTTCATGCAGCTAATGCACTAAAGGTTAAGAATGAAGATATTCATTTTATAGATGAGAAACATTTTTTGCAGGAAACAAAAGCAAAAGAAATCACGTATAAAATTGTTGAGTTTTTATATAAAAAAGAATAAAACCATTTCTCACATGAAATAGATTTTCTAATACATAAATCCGGATAATGATTTTAAGTTAAGGGTAGGGTTTAAAATTTCTTGTCACACTGAGCCTGTCGAAGTACTTTCAAATACGGGTTTTCAAATGTCTTCGACAGGCTCAGACTGACAATTAAAACCTTATCTACGCACGGGTTCAATTAAGAGATAGGTTCCTCACCCAATCTTTTAACTCTACTCTAAAAATAGTACCCTTGATTAGTTCCTGGATTTGATGAACCTCTTCTCTACTTACTGCTAAATCTATCTTATCAGAAGGTGTTCTCAATAATAATGATTTACACTGTTGTGAATTTTTGCATTGATTACAGCATTGAGATTCAATAGTAGTAGTACAAGAATTAGAAAAATCCTTTAATTCATTTAAAGTAAGTAAAAATCCAATATCTCTAAATACCAACTGAACTCTAGGCGTTGAAATATGCTTTTCTTGTTTCCAAAAGAAAGAAATACCTAATTCGTTACTGTATATTTTATCTATAGCGTTCATCCTGAATACATATTTGAATCAAAAATAGTAACTATTTATAATAAATCTAAATAAAAATAAGTTAATTTATATCTTTCAACTTTAATTGAAGAGATACTTCTCCGTTCCACTCATTTTCGTCGATAGTATACGCAGCTTTAAAGTGTTGCCCTTCGGTTATCAAATCATATTTAGGACCAAGATTAAAGCCAATAGTTCCAATAGCAACTCCATTTTTTTGTACTCTACATTTTAAATGTTTCTCATCACCTCCTACACGTTTTCCATATCCGGTATCATTTAATCCTTCTGTCATAAATACCGGGGCCATGTTTCCTGGACCATATGGAGCAAATTGTTTTAAAATACGATAGAATTTAGGGGTGATTTGATCTAATTCAAGAGATGCATTAATAGATATCTCGGGGATAAGCATTTTTTTATCAATAGTAGAAGACACTACTTCTTCAAATTTTTGCTTAAACGGCAGATATTGCTTTTCTTCTAATGTCAAACCTGCAGCATATTTATGGCCTCCAAACTGTTCTATATGCTCAGAACAGGCTTCTAATGCATTATACACATCATATCCCTTTACAGATCTTGCAGAAGCTGCTAACTTCGAGCCACTTTTTGTAAAAACCAAAGTTGGACGATAATACGTCTCTGTTAATCGTGATGCTACAATACCTATCACTCCTTTATGCCAATTTTCTTCATACACCACAGTAGTATATCTATCCTCTTCTTTATTCTGAAGTATCTGTTCTAATGCTTCTTGAGTTATGTTTTTATCAGCATCTTTTCTATTGGTGTTATACAATTCTATTTCTGCGGCATATTGTAATGCAATATCAAGATTTTCTTCTGTCAATAAATTAACAGCATGTAATCCATGTTTCATTCTTCCGGCTGCATTAATCCTGGGTGCGATGATAAACACCAAATCTGTTATCGTTAAAGTTTCTTTTTTCACTTCAGATAACATTGCCCTAAATCCAATTCTTGGATTTGCATTAATAACTTGTAAGCCATAATATGCCAATACACGATTCTCACCTGTTATTGGCACAATATCTGCGCCAATTGCAGTAGCCACCAGGTCTAAATATGGAAACAAATCTTCTATAGTCTGATTTTGATCAACTGCCAATCCCTGAATCAATTTAAACCCTACTCCACAACCGCATAATTCTTTATATGGGTATTCGCAATCCTTACGTTTTGGATCTAAAACCGCGACTGCATCAGGAATTTTATCTCCTGGTCTATGGTGATCACAAATGATGAAGTCGATTCCTTTTTCTTTGGCATACGCTACCTTCTCTATAGCTTTAATCCCACAATCTAAAGCAACAATAAGAGAAATATCATTATCATGAGCATAATCAATTCCCATATATGATATCCCATATCCCTCACCATACCGATCAGGAATATATGTAGCAATTTGATTGGATAAGGTTTTTAAATAAGAAGACAGTAATGCTACAGATGTGGTACCATCTACATCATAATCGCCATATACCATTATGTTTTCGCCATTAGCAATTGCTTTTTGGATTCTGACAGTTGCCTTATCCATATCTTTCATCAAAAAAGGATCGTGTATATCTTCTAAAGACGGTCTAAAGAATTTTTTGGCCTGATCAAAAGTTGTTATCCCTCTTTGCACTAATAGCGAAGCAATTATTGTATCTACATTAAGAGTTTTTGCCAGATTTTCTATTGTTGAAATATCAGGTTTTGGTTGTAGTGTCCATCTCATTCGTGCGGTAAATTCCTATATTAAAAAATCCAAAGTACAAAAAACATCCTGACCTCTCTTGATTTGACATTAGTTTTGTATTTTGCTTTGCTAAAAATTATACGTTTAAACTCAAAAAAAAAATAGAATATGGCATTAGTTACTCCATTATCGGCAGATCATGATCCAGAAACCAGAGAATTAGCAGAATTTTTTAATGAAACCTTAGGGTTTTGCCCTAATTCTGTACTTACTATGCAAAGAAGGCCAGCTATTTCTAAAGCATTTATCAACCTTAACAAAGCCGTAATGGCAAATGAAGGTAAAGTAACTTCTGCATTAAAACGTATGATTGCTTGGGTAAGCAGTAACGCTACAGGATGTAGATATTGCCAGGCACATGCTATTCGTGCGGCCGAACGATATGGAGCAGAGCAAGAGCAATTAGATAATATATGGGAGTATAAAACGCATGCCGCTTTTAGTGATGCAGAACGTGCAGCACTTGATTTTTCGCTTGCTGCATCGATGGTTCCTAATGCTGTAGATGACACCATCAAAGAAGAATTATATAAATACTGGAATGAAGGAGAAATTGTAGAAATGCTAGGCGTGATTTCTTTATTTGGATATCTAAATCGCTGGAATGATTCTATGGGCACAATGGTTGAGGAAGGAGCTATTGAATCTGGTGAAAAATACCTAGGAAAACACGGTTGGGAGAAAGGAAAGCATATTTAGTATTTTCTGAAGCTAAAGATTATAATAGAATATTTCGTATTAGAAACCTGTCGGGATTTTAAAATCCCGACAGGTTTATTTTTACTTTCCTAAATGATTTGACCCGCTTTATGCATTAGAAAATTTATTCCATCTTCCAACTACTGTAAATACTGACGCTTTGCTTTATTTTTTAATTTAACCATAGCGATGCTATGCTAAAATCAAGAAAATACCCGTATTTATGGTATTTGAAAGCTTCATAACAAAGTTCTAATACATAATCCGGGTTTAAACAGAAATGATTTTCTCTTTAACTGCCTTAATAACTAAACCAGCCGTATTTTTTACGCCTAATTTACCCATTAAATTTTTTCGATGTCCTTCAATTGTTCTTACACTTAGAAAAAGTTGCTCTGCAATTTCTGCAGTTGTAAACTCTTGAGTAATCCCTTCTAACACTTCTAATTCTCTAGAAGTAAGGTGATAATCTTTTCGTATAGCAGGGGGTTTAGAAGTTTTATGCTTCAACCCTTTTAATAACGCTTCTGATACAAAAGAATTAAAATAAAATCCTTTTTCGTATGTAGATCGTATTGCTATTTCTAACTCATGCTGGGTGGTATCTTTTAGTAGATATCCATTAGCTCCCGCTTCCATCAAATAAGAGATCATTCTTTCTTCTGTATGCATTGTTAGAATAATAATTTTTAGATCAGGATACAATTCTTGTAATTTTAGAGTTGTATCCACACCATTCATCTCTCCCATCTCTAAATCCAAAAGGATTACATCCGGAACCACATTATTCAACTGTGCTAACAGGTCTTTACCACTCACCGCTTCTAATACCAATGTAATATTGGCCATTCTTTTTAACAGTGACTTTATACCTTCACGAAATAAGTTATGATCATCAATCAGTCCTAGTTTTATAGTTTCCATGATTAATTGTGATTAAAATTGTTAGTGCTTCTTTTTACTTACTTAGGGGTTTTTTTTACTGTTGTTATGATCAAACTGGTATTACAATTTTTACTTTCATACCAGAGCTCTTTTTTAAAAAATGTATATTTCCAGAAAGTACAGACAACCTACTTTCTATGTTTTTGAGCCCTAGCCCTTTTTTATGTAAAAGGTTTTTTTGTTCCAAACCCTTACCATCATCTTCATAAAGTATAATTAACGAACGTTTTTCATTTTTTAACTCAACATGTATTGCAGAAGCCTCTGCGTGTTTAAGTGTATTCGTAATTAATTCCTGAATGATTCTATATAGGTTAAGTTCTTTTGATTTGGCAATCGTTTTTATAGTGTTATTTTTAAAATGCACACTAATTTTTCCCGAATCATTTATGGTTTGCACCAAGCTTTGTATTGCTTCTATCAGTCCTAATTTTTCTAGAACTACCGGTCTTAGATCTTGAGAAATACTACGTACACTTTGTATCATATCATCAAGAAAAGAAGTCATTTTTTTAGCAATGCCTATAAGTTCTTCTGGAGGCAATTCTGGTGTAATTTGCCCAAAATACAATTTGGTTGTGGTTAACATAGCTCCCACATCATCATGTAATTCTTTGGCAATCCTACTCCTTTCTTCTTCCTGACTAATAATTGAGGTCTTAAGTAATTCTTTCTGATAATCAGACTCTATTTTTTGATGTTTCTGCTGTTGTGCCAACAACCTGCGTTGATAGAGAATAAAAAATATAATTACAGATAATGATAGCAAAAAAATCACCACCATACCGATAATTATAACCTTTAATGCAACAGCTTCTTCGGGTTCACCCATAAAACAAATAGTATAAAAAAAAGTAAAGAGCTACATCAAATACAATAGCTATACTTCTTGTTTTTTATTCATAACCTACATGTAAAATATAGCTCTTTACTTCTTAATTAATTATCTTTTCCAGACTAGTCTATCGGTGGTGTACAAGTTGGTGTACAAGATTTAAATACTCATAAATAAACGGTCCTGTTTTAGTCTAATTCTGATAAAAACCAAATATCATGACTTCTGGATTTACTATTTTCCAATTAAGTATTGGATTTTTTTGCTCACTACTATCTGGAGGCCCTTCCTGCTGTCTGACAACGAATGAGTTCAGTGGGGTTAAAAATAATAAACGAATTGTTTTCATGATTTTAGGTTTTAAAAGTTTACATAAATATAGCTCAAAAAAACAGTAAAACCAGCACTTCAGGCCAAAATCATTTGATCAAAAATCACTATTTTCATTAGTCTCTTTTTTGGGTTTCACCCATATAGCTACTGTATAAAAAATAGTTAATACAATATTTATAATAGCATGTAATCCCCATAGAATCAAACTAGCTTCAGTAACCCCTTTGAATAGTGTATTATTCATAATAAACAGGATTAAATTGCTAGAAAAATAAATCAAAAATCCAGAATTGATCCAAAACATAGGATTCGTTTCCAGGGCACTATATTTTACCTCTTTAAGCAATGCATAAAAATAGCTTAAGGAAAAAAAGATTACTATCACTCCAGTAAGAGTTGTTGCATTAGAATTAAAAGTAAATAAATCTTGAAACCATATAATATTGATAATAGCAAATACAATGAAACCAATACTTAAACTAACAAAGAAATACTTTGAAAACATTTGTGACAATACTCTCCTATAAATATTAACAATCAATAAAAACTGAATTACCGTAAAAAAATGATACAGTGGTAAATTGTTTACCTTTTGATACCAAAGGATATTCGATACGGATTCTACTATTAGTACTATTATTAGTAAATACAGTAATTTTTTCTGTACAATATTTAGTGATTTAAATTTATATCCCGATAATATTAAAGGGATAATCACTATAAAAGACGAGACACTACCTAAAATATTAAAAAGTTCTTCACTCATTAGTTTCTAATTAGATAGATCATTCTCCTGTACAAGTAGGTGGACATGGTTTTGAATATTCAATAAATACCTCATTATCGCTATACTCTATGATACCAGCTCGTTGTAACATATTTTCTACTGGCTCCTTGGGTGTGATCCCAATAACAGGAGTAAAAGATATCATATCCTTATATTGAAACTTGTTCATATCTAATCCAGGATAAAATTTTATTTTTTCAATACCATTAGGCAAATAGGGATTGATCAAAGCTGCTGTTACCGTATAAAAAATTACTCTTTCCATTGGCTTTTTCTTCGTTTTTACTGTAAACAAATCATCAACCAGACTCATATCTACCTCTTCCCAATTATCATGAATCATTTGCTTAAAGGTTAAAGGCACAATCTCGGATCCCAGTTCGTCTTCTTTATTTTGTAATGTCTTGATTCTTGGTTTTTGATAAGCTTCCAGACCAAAGTACTGCTTGTTACCATCTATATCAACAATCTCAAAAATTGGAAAAAATGTAAATTTTTCTTTATATCCACGTTTCAACGCCATGTGCATAGTAAAAGTCTTAATCTCTTGTATCTTATTAAAACGCTCAACATCATCATCGCTCATGCTAAAATAATATACTCGTTCATATTGCCCTTTAGCAGGATCTAGTTTATGAAAATGATGTGTTAATTGTAGTACATCTGCATTTCTCCATAGAGAGGTAGATTCTTTAAAAACTTTTTCTGTAATTAGAGGGCTTTCTTGTGTGATTACGTTTTCCATTGGATGATATATTTATAAGTTAATAATTAGTATTAAAGTTAATCAAAAAAAACCTGCACACTTTGCTTCAAAAGGAATTTACAGGTAATTACCGTATAAAAACACGTATTTACCACGTATTTTAATTTCAAGTATTTTTTCGATTTTTTATATGCTTTTTATTAGGAAAATATATGTAAAAATGGATCTCAGCCTTTAGTTTATCCTGAGCTTGGCCGAAAGGTTGGAGTGACAAAAAACAATAATCTATACCAGCGTATAAAGTGATTATTTTTTTAAGTAATATCGATAGCTTTTATACAGCAGATACATGGTAATTAATAAAATTAATACTGCCCACATCCAATAGGTACCGGGTAGATGAGCCGCAATCATTTGCGTATCAGAATATTGGATTTTCCCGTCTCGTTCGAATTGTTTTGTAAATAGATATCCTATTTGTAGGTATGAACTTAACACACATTGAGTTCCTAAAAACAAGAGCGTAAAAGCTTCAAGGTTTCTTACTCGTAGAATTGCGATAAAAAAGAGAAGTGCGGCAAAAACACTTAGGATAATTAATGCCAGTAACTCATGAATCCATAAGCATAATGATAATACCATTATTGCAATTAGTAACCATAATGCGATTTTAGAACTTATTCTATTTCTGGCCGAGGCTATAAGTATAGCTCCCGAAATTGCCGGACCTAATAAGCCTCCTGCAGCGGTAATACCTCTGGCGATTTTAAAAGGTAAGTAACTAGCCGAAACATTAGAGTAGGCTACACCACCTCCGTTTTCATATATTTCGAGGTAGATAAACTTACCTCCCACCAGTATTGCAGTTAAGCCATGGCCCATTTCATGAAACCAAGTACCTAACAATAATAATGGATATTGTATAAACCCAAAATAAGGTAGTTGCCACAATAAAAAAACAAGCAAGCTAATTCCTATTATAGAAAGCAAGGGGTAGTTTTTCACGCACTCAAAGTTTTATACTTAAAATAGATAACGATTTTTATGTCTAAAAATTGAAGCCCTCTATTTCTTACCTTTTACAATAATTACAATTTCACCTTTTGGGGGCTTCTTTTCAAAATGCTTTATGACTTCTGCTGTGGTTCCTCGTATGGTTTCTTCGTGCAGTTTACTCAATTCACGTGATACCGAAACTTGTCGATCTTCACCAAAATAAGTTGCAAAATCTCCTAATGTCTTAATCAATTTGTGAGGAGATTCATAAAACACCATCGTTCTAGATTCTTCAGATAAAAGTTTTAATCTGGTTTGCCTTCCTTTTTTTACGGGTAGAAACCCTTCAAAAATAAATTTATCATTAGGTAAACCACTATTAACCAAAGCAGGTACAAAAGCTGTTGCTCCCGGAAGACATTCTACGGCTATCCCTTGCTCTACACATGCTCTGGTGAGTAAAAATCCAGGGTCGCTTATTGCGGGAGTCCCTGCATCACTTATTAATGCTATAGTTTCTCCTGCACTTAATTTTTGAATAATACGATCTACCATTTTATGTTCATTATGCATATGGTGACTTTGCATGGGGGTAGTAATCTCAAAATGCTTCAATAGTTTTCCACTGGTTCGAGTATCTTCGGCTAATATCAAATCTGCCGCTTCAAGAACTTTTATCGCTCTAAAAGTCATATCATCAAGATTACCAATCGGTGTAGGTACAAGGTATAATTTTGACATTAAGGTCTTATTTTTTTACCAATAGTGTAGGAAACTATAAGAATTAAAATTGCATATACTGATAATCCTATAGGGTGTTCTGCATGATAATGTGCTAACGTAGCCAATACCAAATCAAAGAAAAAACCGGCATATGCCCACTCTTTGAGCCATTTTATTTTATTTGTTAGAATAGCTGTTATTCCTAATACTTTAGCCACTGCCAAGGGAATTACGATGTATGTTGGATAATTAAAGCTTTCAAAAAAACCTTTTACCATTTCAGTTTTAAAAAAATACATCTGAGCAGAGTACAGCATTATAGCGCATAAAGCAATCGTGGCAATCCAATATATAATTTTCATAATCTGTATTTAGTGATCAAATTTACTAAGAACAACATCCATAAAACGCTCCTCATATTCTTCTTTACCTTCCCAATTTTGATAATCCGGCTTTATCATAGTTGTGATAAATTCTTCTGCTTCACTTTTCTCTCTTAATGTATTTAATTGGGATAATACACGATTATAATCGGGAGCACTCCCCCCGAAAAGGTATTTTATAAAAGCTAATCGATCGTTAAGTCCAATATTAATTTCTTTTCTTAATTGATCATTAAGAGATTTAGGCCGATCATTAACGTCTGTGTTCTGTAAAGAAGATATATCCTCTGCAGTTGGAGTAACATCTTCCTTATCGTTTTTATCATATGTTGATTGAGGTGGAATCGAATCTGAAAAAGAAACAGCTTCTTCTGTCACTTTAGTATTTGCTGGCACAAAAAGATCCTCAGTAACCCTTGCATTAATTTCTTCGATAATAATTTCGGGTTTATTTTCTATAGCAGCAATATCATCTGTTTTTTGCTCTTGATCACTCTTTGACGAAGAAAATTGTTCGGGAACAGGTTCTTCTTTTTTATCAAAAGTTGGTTTGGGATTAATAACAGCTTTGACTTTTTGCTCTACTTTTTTTAATTCATCTGACTCATCTAATTTGTCAGAGGTATCTGATTCATTAGTGTCCAAGACTGCTTTAATCTGACCAATAGTAGGTTGTGGCCCTGTAAAATGAGATTCAGAAAAATTAAGAATGGTTAACTTTTCATATAGTTCACGGGCTTCTTCCTGTAACTGTGATAAGGTAGTCTTATCCTTAAGTTGTAATATTCTGTGGGCAATACTTATAAGTTCCGCTTCCAATTTCTTCTTCATAACTTTCTTATTCGTTTACAATACTGCTTTTTGTTTTTTAATAAATTTACCTCATCTTTAGAGTAAGGAGAAGGGATTTCTTTAATTGATGCTGAAAAATACAAAATGTTTCTCGAAAATACGGTAAATCATAAAGAGCAATTTGGGTGGATAGAAGTAATCTGTGGTTCTATGTTTTCGGGTAAAACCGAAGAATTGATTCGCAGATTAAAGCGCGCGCAATTTGCCAAACAAAGTGTTGAAATTTTTAAACCTGCAATTGATGTTAGGTATAACGATGAAATGGTAGTCTCTCATGACGCTAATGAAATTCGTTCTACCCCTGTTCCTGCAGCAGCTAATATTAGAATTCTTGCTGATACTTGTGATGTTGTTGGAATTGATGAAGCGCAATTCTTTGATGATGAAATTGTAGCTGTCTGCAATGATTTAGCTAATAAAGGAATTCGTGTTATCGTTGCTGGATTAGATATGGATTTTAAAGGAAATCCTTTTGGACCAATGCCAGCATTAATGGCTACTGCAGAATATGTTACCAAAGTCCATGCTGTTTGTACCAGGACAGGAAATCTCGCTCAATTTAGCTATAGAAAATCTGCAAAAGATGATTTGGTTTTATTAGGAG
Organism: Aquimarina macrocephali JAMB N27; assembly: GCF_000520995.1. GTDB lineage: Bacteria > Bacteroidota > Bacteroidia > Flavobacteriales > Flavobacteriaceae > Aquimarina > Aquimarina macrocephali. The sequence goes on from NZ_JACA01000001.1 coordinate 395,243, forward strand.
AAACAGATGAGTATGAACCTTTAAGTCGAGCTGCATATTATAAAGCCATGCTCAAAGAAAAAGTAAATCAAATGGAGGTTAAAGACCCTAAAGAAATATCGAAAAAAACTGAAAAAACTGATGAGTAGTGTAAAAGAAACTGTTTTGCAAATCAACCTGGCTCATCTTACTCATAATTTTAATTATTTAAAAAGCAAGGTTAACTCCAATGTCAAAATCTTAGCAGTAGTAAAAGCTTCGGGATATGGTAGTGATGCTTCTGTAATTGCAAAACACTTAGAAAAAATAGGAGCCGATTATTTTGCCGTTGCTTATGTATCAGAAGGTATTGCACTTCGAGAATCGGGGATAAAAACTCCTATTTTGGTATTGCATCCGCAGCCCGTAAATTTTCAAAAATTAATCGAATACCAATTAGAGCCTAGTCTATATAGCTCCAGAGTGCTCAAAACATTTATAGCAACAGCTACAATGCTAAATCAAAAAGAGTATCCTGTACATATCAAATTTAATACTGGATTAAACAGAATTGGTTTTTGGGAAAATGATATTGACCATATTATTGAAAATCTCAATACTACTGAAGCTATTAAAGTAGTTGCTCTTCTTTCTCACCTGGCGGCTAGTGAAGATGCTTCAGAAAGAGATTTTACAATACAACAGATCGATTCTTTTAAAAAAATTACTCGTAATATGATCGATAAGTTAGGGTACACTCCTATACTTCATCAATCTAATACTTCTGGGATTCTTAATTATCCCGAAGCACATTTTGGTATGGTACGAGCAGGTATAGGACTGTATGGATACGGAAATGATGCAAAATATGATGCTGCACTAAAGCCTGTAGCTGGGTTAAAATCGGTAATCTCACAAATTCACACCTTAGAACCCGGAGAATCATTAGGGTATAACAGGGCATTCATTGCTTCAGAACTTACAAAAACCGCTACCATACCTATCGGGCATGCCGATGGGATTAGCAGACAATATGGAAATAAAAAAGGATTTGTAACCATACATAATAAAAAAGCTTATGTTGTTGGTAATGTATGTATGGATATGATCATGGTAGACGTTACCAATATTGATTGTAAAGAAGGGGATGAAGTCGTTATTTTTGATGTAGACTCAAGCGCAGCTATAGTAGCCGAAAATTCGGGAACAATCTCTTATGAACTACTTACTGCAATTTCTCCCAGAGTAAAACGTGTTGTTGTCGACGATAATTGATTTTTAACGAAATCTAAACGTATTAGGCAGGAACACTTTTATAATTATTTTAAATTTTTGTTAAATTAGTACATTACTAACTATCTAAATAAAATTAATTATGGGGTTTTTTAAGGATTTTAAATCTTTCTTACTAAAAGGAGACATTGTTGCACTAGCTACTGCTGTTGTAATCGGAGGTGCATTTAATAAAATTGTTGGCTCTGCTGTAGCAGATATTATAATGCCTGTCGTTGGTGTAATAACAGGAGGAACAGATTTTACTCAAAAGTTTATTGCTCTTGATGGTGGAGAGTATGCTACTCTTGCCGCTGCTAAAGAAGCGGGAGCTGCCGTTATGACCTATGGTAACTTGATACAAGCAATAATTAATTTTATTATTGTTGGTTTATTTATTTTTATGGTACTCAAAGCATATGAAAAATCTAAAAAGAAAGAAGAAGAAGCTCCTGCAGCACCAGCAGGACCAACTCAAGAAGAATTATTAACCGAGATACGAGATTTATTAAAAAAATAAAAACTCCAATAGTATAACGAATTATCTATAGCTACCGCTATACTACATATTCTAACACTAAACCGCCCAAATTTAGGGCGGTTCTTTTTTACATAATGTTATATAATATACAAATAGTACAAATTTTTATATTTTCAATATAAACGCTTGCCATCTAGGAAATATTCCTCAAATTTGTATGAAATTAAAAGGTGTATGACTTTCGCTATGCGAAAATGAAAACAAATATAAACTGATGAAAGTAGCTGTAGTAGGTGCTACCGGTCTGGTAGGAACCGTAATGTTAAAAGTATTAGAAGAAAGAAATTTTCCGGTAACAGAATTAATTCCCGTAGCGTCTGAACGATCTATTGGGAAACAAATTTCATATAAAGGTAAGGAGTTTTCTGTAGTAGGACTTGCTACTGCCATAGAAATGAAACCAGATGTTGCCTTATTCTCTGCCGGAGGAAGTACTTCTCAAGAATGGGCTCCAAAATTTGCAGAAGCAGGAATAACTGTTATTGACAACTCATCTGCCTGGAGAATGGATCCTACAAAAAAATTAGTCGTTCCAGAAATCAATGCTAAATCATTGACCAAAGAAGATAAAATTATTGCCAACCCTAATTGTTCTACTATACAATTGGTTATGGCTTTAGGTCCATTACACGATAAATATAAAATAAACCGTGCTGTGATTTCTACATACCAATCTATAACAGGTACCGGAGTAAAAGCAGTACAGCAATTAGAAAATGAATATGCAGGTGAAAAAGGAGAAATGGCATATCCATACCCTATTCACCGTAATGCTATTCCACACTGTGATGTGTTTCAGGAAAACGGATATACCAAAGAAGAGATGAAGTTGGTAAACGAAACCCAAAAAATTCTTGATGACCGTACTATTGCAGTAACAGCAACAGCAATTCGTATTCCTGTAGTTGGTGGCCATAGTGAAAGTGTAAATCTCGAATTTGCTAGTGATTTCAATGAAAATGAAATACGACAACTTCTAAACGAAACATCTGGAGTTACTGTGCAGGATAATCCTGATACAAATACGTATCCTATGCCAATCTATGCCGAAGGTAAAAACGATGTTTTTGTTGGTAGAATTAGAAGAGATCACTCTAGAGAGAATGCTTTAAATATGTGGATAGTATCAGATAATCTACGTAAAGGAGCTGCTACTAATGCAGTACAAATCGGAGAATACCTGGTTGAAAATGAACTTATAGGTTAATCCATCCTAACAATACTATTAAAAAGAAGATCCTTGTTTTCAAAGTGAAAACAAGGATCTTCTTTTTAATTTATTATGATAATTTCGTCATTCCCTTACTTTAGGCACAGATATATGATTTCCTAAAAACAATGCATTCAAAAACAGACGATTGGTTCCATACCATGAACCTCTAAAATTAGGGTTATCCGCAAATAAAATTACTCGTCCACTACCTAATTTACTTACAACTAGCGAAGCCGAAGGTTTTAAGTAATTTTCATAATTATCAGCAGAAATATAACCATCTATATGTGCATTTTCTGTATATTTTGCAATCGTAGAATATGGGTTTTTACTGGGTGCAATAAACACTTCATTATTTTTATATATCGGAAGAGAAGTATCACGATACCCAAAACCTAAAGGATGAGTGATATCCAGATCAACTTCAAAAATAGCACCCCCCAAACGTTCGCGACCAATATTCTCCCCGGCATCAACATATGGTAATCGTTTTATTACTTTATTCTTTGTCGTATCCTTTGGTTTTTTGATAAGTTTCTCTTTTACAATTTTCTTATCAATCGCCCATTTTGAGGCCCTTGCAATTGTAATTAAGGTATTTCCTTGTGATACCCAATCTTTTATTTTTTTCTGACGAAGAGAATCTAATGTATTATATCTTCCCGAAACCAGGACCAGCGTATTATATTCCTTTAAAGGTGCATTGCCAAAATCGCTCATTTGTAATTTTGTAATAGGCATATGCACTCGTGTATCCAGCAAATGCCATACCTCTCCTGCTTCATAAGAACTAACACCTTCACCAACTAGTACTAATGCTTTTGGTTTATCTAACTTCTGAAAATTCCTGCTCCCTAAATCAATTCCTGATACACTAAAACCAGAATCGACAGAATATATGGGCACATCGTACTTGTTCTGTGCTTCTTTAATAATTGCATACACCTCATCTTTGGTTTTCTTCTGCTTACTTACAGGCACCATCACACTACCATAATTAAAACTTTTATTTCCTTCTGAAGTTATACTACTAAAAGGCTTAAATGCCGAGGCTACTTTTAATCCTTTAGACTGCATAAAATACAACGCCGCCGGAGCATTATAATCATCCCAATCCATGATATATGCATAGTCCGATTTTGATACTTTTGACACATTCACCAATCCATCTGTCGATAGAATTTCTTCACTCATATCGGTGGATTTTATGCCTTTATATTTCATATTATAAAAATTGGCTATGCTCCATGCCGAAGCATCATAAAATACGCTATCTCGATACTTATTATAGGTTTCAAAAATCGTTTGTACCATACGTTGTTGAGGCTGCTTTACAGGCACTACAAAACGTGTCCCTTTTTTATAAACCTTTATATGATGAAGTAATAGTTTATCGATAAAAGCTTTATTTCTATTATGATCATATGCATCTCCGAACTCATATGCATCATTTCCTTTTTTGAAAGTATTGCTAACTGCTGATTTAAAAAAGTCTTGTTGGTATTTACGTAGTTTGCTCTTATTATCAACTGCAGCTTTAACAGTAGCAATACTGGATACATATTGATTACGAATTGTAAATGGAAACGATATGGTTCCATACTCTGTATCCTGTAAATGTCCGCGAGAACTAGCTTGTTCAAACAATAGTGCTAATGCTCCTTGTAAATCAGGATACGAAGAACCATATCCAGGATAGGTGCCATCAAAAGCTTCTTTAGTAAAATAAAATGATCCTATATTATCCAGAGCTTTAGAAAAATACGGCGCAAATAAATTGTTTAGATCCTCATAATTCTCTTTGGGCATAATAGGATCCTGAGAACCAATGGGTTTCATAGGTTCAAAAAAATAGGTGCTATTCGTTCCCATTTCATGAAAGTCGGTCACTACATTAGGATACCACTCATGATACCATTGTAGTTTTCCTCGACTCTCTGGGTTAATACCTAGCAACCAATCACGATTAAGATCAAACCAATAATGGTTAGTACGTCCCCGAGGCCACATCTCGTTATGCTCTGCATCATAATTATCACTTACCAAAGGGGTTCCTCTATATTGATTAGCCCATTGCGTATGTCTGTCACGTCCATCTGGGTTAATTGTCGGATCAATAAAGATTACAGCATTTTCTATATAATTCTTTACTTCTGCGCCAGTAGATGCCACCAACGTATATGCTGTTAACATAGCTGCTTCTGAACCAGAAGGTTCGTTACCATGTACATTATATCCTAATTGAACAAAAATTGGTACTGCATCATAATTAGTAGGCGTTTTAGAAGGATTGGTAAATGCTAAATGTTGCTGTTTTAATACAGAAAGCTTATTTAGGTTTTCTGGAGTAGAAACGGTAAGTATTACTAATTTTCTGTTTTCATGAGTTTTTCCATAGCTAGTGATCGTTGCCCGATCAGAAACTTCTGCAAGTTTAGTAAGATAGGCTACAATTTGATCATGGCGAGTATGTTGCTGCCCAATAGGATATCCAAGAAATTCTTCGGGTGAAGGAATTTCTGTATTAAAAGGTGCTTTGTCTTTAAAAAAATAATCCTGCGCAGTAGCAGAAAAAACAGAGAATATACAAACCAAAAAGTTGATTTTTAGCAAGTTCATTAGTTTCATTGATTTTTAGATTAAATAGATTAGCTACATAAAAACAATTGAAGTCACTTATAATTAAGAGACAAATCAATGTAGTGTACTTATAATCTTGAAAGGTATTTTTTTAACTCTGGTTTTCCTTGACATTTGTAAGGTTTTTAACATTTCTCCCTCTAATACAGCAATTTAATCCCTTAAAAATATAAAAATGAACAAGTTGATTTTAGCCTTAAGAATACTACTCGGAGTGATGTTAGTTGTCTTTGGAAGTAATAAATTTTTTGAATTCATGCCTGCTTTTGAATTTGCCAATCCCGATGCTGGTATTTTTTTTGGTGCATTAGCCAGTAGTTATGTACTAAAGGTAGTGGGGATTATCGAAGTGATTGTCGGACTTTTACTTCTTACAAATAAAGCAGTTCCCTTTGCCCTGGTATTATTAGCTCCTATTTCTGTAAATATTATTTTATTCCATGCCACATTAGATCCTGCCAACATTGGTCCCGGAGCATTAGTCTTCCTTATAAACGCTTTCTTAATATTTAAATATTGGGACAAGTATAAAACACTTTTCTAAGACCAAAATTTTTCGTTTCTTACAGAAAATTCTGACTGCTCCTGCATATTAATCCTACATGTTGCTATACCCCAAAGCAATATGGTAGAAACCTTACTTTCTTTACAGGTTAATTGCGGAGCAGTCTTTTTTATATTTTCTTTAGCATTTATAGACACATCTTTTGATAGATTTGTGAATCATATTAACGCATTACATCATGAAAAAAGCATTCCTTGTATTATCCATCATTACAATAATGATGGCTTGCAAAAACGAAACTAAAGAAGAACCCTCTAAAACTACCATTGCATTGAACTACCCTGAAACTAAAACAGTTGATACAGTAGATACATATTTTGGTACTCAAGTAGAAGATCCATATCGGTGGTTAGAAGATGATCGTAGCAAAGAGACCGAAGACTGGGTGGCTACACAAAACAAAACTACTTTTGGGTATTTAGAAAAGATCCCTTTTAGAAAAGATCTAAAAAAACGCCTATCCGACCTTTGGAATTATGAAAAAGTTGGCGCTCCTTTTAAAGAAGGAGATTATAGCTATTTTTATAAGAATGACGGACTTCAAAATCAATATGTTATCTATCGTTTTAAGAATGAAGATGATGATCCCGAAGTTTTTCTGGATCCTAATACCTTTAGTAAAGATGGTACAACATCTCTAGGTGGAGCATTTTTTTCTAAAAACGGAAAACTAGTAGCCTATGCTATTTCTGAAGGAGGTAGTGACTGGCGTAAAGTAATTGTTAAAAATGCTGAAACCAAAGAGATCATAGAAGATACTATTGTTGATGTTAAGTTTTCTGGAATATCCTGGAAAGGTAACGAAGGCTTTTACTACTCTAGCTACGATAAGCCAGAAGGAAGTGAGCTTTCTGCCAAAACAGATCAACACAAGGTATACTACCATACCCTGGGTACTTCTCAAAAAGACGATGCTTTAATTTTTGGAGGTACACCAGAAGAAAAACACCGATATATTGGTGCAAATGTTACAGAGGATGATCAGTATCTTATTATTTCTGCCAGTGTTTCTACATCAGGAAATAAGTTATTTATCAAAGACCTTACAAATCCAAATAGTAAACTTGTTACTATTATGGGAACTACAGATAGTGACACCTATATTATAGAAAATGTAGGTTCTAAGCTCTATCTTGTTACTAATTTAAATGCGCCCAACCAGAAAATTGTAACGGTAGATGCCTCTAATCCAACTCCAGAGAACTGGAAAGATTTTATTCCTGAAACTGAAAATGTATTAAGTCCTAATACTGGAGGAGGATACTTCTTTGCAGAATATATGGTTGATGCTGTTTCTAAAGTAATGCAATATGATTATGATGGTAAATTAATTCGTGAAGTAGAATTACCTGGAGTAGGAAGCATAAAAGATTTCGAAAGCCAAAAAGAAGAAAAAGAACTGTATTACTCCTTTACCAATTATAAAACACCAAGTAGTATTTATAAATACAATATTGCCGAAGGTACTTCAGAATTATATCGTAAGCCAAAAATCGACTTCAATCCAGAGAATTACGAAAGCAAGCAGGTTTTTTATACTTCTAAGGATGGTACAAAAATACCGATGATTATTACCTATAAAAAAGGCATGGAGCTTAATGGTAAAAACCCAACCATCTTATATGGTTATGGTGGGTTTAATATTAGCCTTACTCCTGCGTTTAGTATTGCTAATGCGGTATGGATGGAGCAAGGCGGAGTATATGCAGTACCTAACCTAAGAGGTGGTGGTGAGTATGGTAAAAAATGGCACGTTGCCGGAACAAAAATGCAGAAACAAAATGTATTTGATGATTTTATCGCTGCAGCAGAATATCTTATAGAAAACAAATATACATCTAGTGATTATTTGGCTATTCGCGGTGGATCTAATGGAGGATTACTTGTTGGTGCTACAATGACACAGCGACCAGATCTTATGAAAGTGGCATTACCAGCTGTTGGTGTTTTAGACATGTTACGCTATCATACCTTTACTGCAGGAGCAGGATGGGCCTATGATTATGGTACATCAGAAGAAAATAAGGAGATGTTTGATTATATAAAAGGATATTCTCCTGTACATAATGTAAAAGCCGGGGTTCAATACCCTGCTACTCTGGTTACCACAGGAGATCATGATGACCGTGTAGTACCGGCACACTCATTTAAGTTTGCAGCACAGTTACAAGCAAAACAATCAGGTGATAATCCTACATTGATTAGAATTGAAACCAAAGCCGGTCATGGCGCAGGAACACCGGTAAGCAAAACTATCGAACAATATGCCGATATTTTTGGTTTTACACTCTACAATATGGGATACGAAGTATTACCAGAAAAAGTTACCGACGAAGTAAAAGGATAGCCTTTTTAACTGAAGTGATTTAAACTTTTTTGATTCTGGCGAAAAATAGTTATTTTTTATAGCGAATTGAAAAAAGTTTAAATCACTTCACTAAGAACTCGTCTTAAAAAAATAAAAAATCCGTTTTCTGAAAAGAGGCGGATTTTTTTGTTAAAGTTCAATATATTTGAGTAATGTTAAAAGTAGACAATATATCCTTCGCGTATGATCAGCTTCCCGTTTTAAAAAACGTTAGTTTTACCATTGAAAAAGGGCAGCATATTGCCCTAATTGGTGCCAGTGGTTGTGGAAAAAGTACCTTATTAAAAATCATTTATGGCCTTTTACAAGTACAGGAAGGAGAACTATCCTGGAATGACACTAAAATATTAGGGCCGCTTTTTAATCTTGTACCTGGTGAAGAAAATATGAAATACCTCTCACAAGGTTTTGAGCTGCAATCCTATCGAAGTGTTGTAGAAAATATCGGGCAATACTTATCTAATTTTCAGCCAGAATTAAAACAAGGTAGAGTACATGAATTACTCGATATTGTAGAAATGAGCGATTTTGCCAATACCAAAGTCGAAAATCTGAGTGGCGGTCAAAAACAAAGAGTAGCACTGGCAAAAGCATTGGCCAAAAGACCAGAATTGTTATTACTTGACGAACCTTTTGGGAATATCGACAATTTCAGACGTAGTTCTTTAAGAAGAAATCTATTTAGATATCTAAAACGTAATAAAATTACAAGTATCACCGCTACACATGATAAAACGGATATCCTCTCTTTTGCAGATCAGACGATTGTTATTCGCCAAGGCGAAATTTTAACTCAAGAAGATACAATCGCTTTATATCAAAATCCTACTGATTATTATATTGCTTCTCTTTTTGGAGAAGTGAATGAAATACAGCTTTCTTCCTTTACAGCATCTGATAGTCAGGATACCATTTTGGTCTACCCTCATGAGATCGAAGTTAACTCTAATTCTATGACAAAGGCGCGAGTAAAAAATGCATATTTCAACGGGGGCTATTACTTGATTGAAGCGATACTCGACAATACAATTCTCTTTTTTGAACACCATAGTAAATTAACCGCTCCCAAAATGATTGGGATTACAATTCCTGAAGAAATCATTGAGAAAAGAAAACAAATCTAGTTGTTGTAGTTTGTTAACTTAAGATCCAGCTATCAACTTTCCAGTGCTTTTATTTTTTTCACAAAATAAGATGGATATATTCCAGCTTTTCTATGAAAAGATTTAGAAAACACTTCTGTAGAATTAAATCCAGCCTCAGAAGCCAAAGCTTTAATCGTATACTTTTGAAGTTTACTATCTGTTTTTAATTGATCAATGATATAATCTATTCTTAAATCATTTATATAAGTTGTGAAAGTTTTCTTTTGATAGTACTTAATTACTTTCGTCAAATATTTTGAATTTGTATTTAATTTCGTTGCCAAAATACCCGATGTAAGATTTGTTTTTAAAAATCCATTATTTTTTTCAAAATTATTTAGCCCTTCTAATATCATTTCGACTACATCATTGGCAATACCAATACCAGTATCCACTCTCGTATTCTCATCTTTTAATACTATATCTTTTTGATTTATTAATTCCTCAAAACGAATTCTATACTTTTTATTTTTTTTATAATAAAGTATAAAACCAGTAATAATAACACCAATAAAAATTAGTAAAATAATTAAACTATATTGGGATCTATTATTTTTAGTTTGAAGTTCATTAATCAATTTTACTTTTTCAGAAAGTAAAATTGGGGTATCATATTCCTTGATTAATTTATTATTTACATCTTTAAAATTATTATCAATAATACTATCATTATATAGCAACTTATTAATATAATACAGCTGATTATTTTTATCATCAATGGATTTATAATACTTAATAATTTCTAAATATGCAGACCTAGTTTTCGGAATTAAATAATTCGTTTTCTGAAGAAGGGAATCTATTTTTTTATAGTAAGTAACTCCGACTTCTCTTTTAGATAAAGCATCATATGATTTGCCTAAAAAAAAGTAAGCATCCATTAAATTATAGTTTTCAAAATATGCCTCATTTTCCGGTTTTAATAATTCATATACTACTCGATCAATTTTTTTAATAGCATTCTTATATTCTTCATCATAATATTGAAGTATTCCTTCATTTAATCTAAACAATACTTGTATCGGTTTTTGATCCGCCATCTTCATCCCTTCATTATTGATTATATATGCAGAATCTAATTCTTTATTCTGCCTATATGTAGTTACTAGTTCCGAAAGAGTAATCAGGTATCCTATAGAATCATTTAGTTGCTTCCCTATATTTAATTTTTCATATTTTAAACACTTTTTAAAAAGTAATTTTGCTTCCTCATGTTTGCCAAACTTTCTTTTTACTATGGCAATATTATGTTGTATAATAGAAATGTAGATTGAAAATTTTGTCTTTTTAGCTAGTTCTAAACTTTCAAGATAATCATCCAGTGCTATATCAAAAAAAGCAGCAGTTTCATATACTGTCCCTTTATAATTCTTGAGAATAACCAAATATTTTTCATGATTATTTGTTTTCTTTACCATACTAATTGCACTATCAATATATATGATGCGCTTTTCAAAATCATCTGGATAAAGTTGAGATGTAAAATATAATCCTGTTGTTATTTTAAGAGCATCTTTATCATTTTTCCCCTTTTGTAAATAGGCTTCTGCATATAATCCAGCATTTGTAGAATTTGTCTTAATAAGATCGTAAAACCTTTCTCTAATTCCTTTATATTCTAACTTAATTAAAGAATCCAGAGTTTTAGAGTCTTGATTTTGCCCATATAGAATATTTTGACATAGTAGTACTGTGAGTATATAAAAAAATAATTTATGCACGTGTGTTTGATATAATTCTTACTTAAATATTTTGGCATTTATATTCTTTTAAACCTACAATTCCTTCAAATAAGGTTATTCTTTACAAGTTCAAAAACAAAACAAATATACACTAATATACCCTATCTATAATCTATACATATTATTTTGACAATCAATTTATTGCATAGATATGTTTTTAAGTTTATTATAGTCTTAATTCTAGAATTTTGACCTCTTAATTCTAGAATCTGGACATACTCCTCTTGCACTAGCGTAATTCTCCCTGTTATATTTGATTCCATAAAAACAACCAACATGGATTCTTCAGCATATAACAGCAAATACCGGTTTATGTCCGATATCTTAAAAACGTTACACCTTACTATGGATACTTTTATCTATAACCTAGCTCACCATACACCTTATGAGATGCTACTCTATCGCTGGATTAATAAACTATATACCAAAGGGATATCTAGTGAAGAAGCCATACAACTGATCTATAAAGCACGTAATATACTATTGCTTAACCCAAAAAATGGTTTGTGTACCCCCCCAGAGCCTATCGATACCCCTTCTTAAACTTACCTACTTATGTTTATGCATTATGATCAACTATGTACAACACAAAAAGCTTTGGTACATCGTAAATTAATAGCAAGAACAAAAGCTCCCCAAGAGACCGTACTTAAAGTACTCACACATATTAACCCTGTATTAAAAATAATAGACAGAGATGTACTTATGATGTACTATATGATGAGCAAAATAGAACAGAAAATACAAGAAGAATTACGAATATCAAATACTGAATGATGAATATCGAAGTGTTGAAATGTAAAACCGAAAAATAATAAATGACAAATGTTAAAGTGAGAAGTTGGGAGTCGGATGTTGGAAGTCCGTAACGTCATCGGACTTCAGACCTCCGGCTTCAGATAACAAAAAAACTATCAACAAAAAATAAAAAAATGAGAAACATCATTCAAGATCTATTAACACAGGAAGAAAGAGATCAGGCAGAAAAATTAGTGGCACAACTAGAAGCTATGTTTACCAATAAGCTAGCAGCCTTAACAGAAAAAGAACGAGGGAGCTACAAGGCCATTAATGAGACCAATAAATTGTTTGTAAATAAGGTTTGGGACTATCGCCAAAACAGTAGTACACTTAGTTCTCCCGATGTAGACTGGGAAGAGTTTGAAAACGATTATAAAGCTCGTGTATTTGCAGAAAACCTATTGGGTCGTGTAGAAAGCCTGGCTTATCGATTAGAAAGTACCAAAATCCTGCATGATTATGATAATTATCAGGATTCTTTAAATGACTACGCCTATTCACAGTATAGCAAGGGAGCGGGGAAACCTGGTTTTACCGAAAAAGTAGCCGAACTGAAGCAGTTTTTTAATCGTACCAAAAGTACTCCAAAAACAGATCCTACTTAAGAATAGTTGATATAGACCTTCTGATGGATCAAAAAGACGTTCTGTTAGGCACCTGTGTCTCAAATTTAGGGATTGGGGTTCCAAAATTGGGTACAGGGAGTCTAATTTTAGAGAACAGAGACTCAAATTTAGACGTTGACCACTCAACGTTGAGCCTCGAAGGTCTAAATTTTCATCAAAAAGCTCCAACAGAAGGTCAAAAAGACGAAACCATTGATGAACAGCATACAAATTTTAAGTAAAAGGGTTCAAATTTTAACCCAGGAGGTCGAAAATCCTACAGTAACCACCAAATTTTGACCTCGAGGCATTAAACAATTGCAAAAAAACAAAGTAAAGGGAAAACACATTATGAACATCATTATCAAACAGATTGAGCTTATAGATCGGGTTGATCAACTTATTCGCCTGCAAGCCACAGGATCACCAGATGATCTTGCGTATCGATTAGGAATCTCTAAAACCAAACTGTACCGTATTATCAATACCATGAAAACCTTAAATGCCCCTATAGAATATGATATCACAACACAGAGTTTTGTGTATGCAGAAGCGGTAGGGTTTACATTCGGGTTTTATCCAAGACAGCAAAAATATAGAAAGTTAGATCCTTTTGTGAGCTAAGAAAGAGAAAAATGAAAAGTGAAAACGGTTGGAAGTCGAGAGTCAGAAGTAAAAATTAACACTTCGGGTAACAAACATCAGACAACAAAAAACTAACAAACACTAACAAACACGTTGCGCAACGTGTGGCGGAAACCGAAAAGCCTTTAATAGAGTAGGTGTTAATTATTAAATATTTTTTTTATGAAAACTTTAAATGATGATTTATTCAAGTCAGCCGCCCTTGAAAAAAGAGAGCAACTGGCAATCAAAGGGGGTCACAATTCTACAAGAATTACGACTGATGTAAAAACAGGGGAGGTAACTTGTGATGGACACATGTGTGATGATCAAGTTTAATTAGTGTACTAAATTCTCAAGGAGAAATTTTCTCCTTGAGAATTTATAATTTAAGATTTGATTTATGATTTTAATATTAAGTAGGGAAAGTGCAGAAAGCACAACAGAAGCTATAATTGATTGGTTAAATTTTTATAATAAACCTTATTATCGATTTAACGGGAAAGATTTGTTTAATGGTAAAATCGAGGTTAATTTCTTTTTAGATAAGGTTCAAAAAAAATGGTTGTTTATCATTAAAGATGGAAACCTGATCATAAAAAGTAGCGACATAAGCGCAGTATGGTTTAGACGTTTTTTTGACTTTGAAACAAGGGATCGTATTAAGTTTCAAACTGATGATATTAAGGAATTTATTGCTATAGATAAAATTAATGCCTATCATTTTAAAGAAGCTCTAAATATTTTTAGATTATTTGAAAAATCGTTAAACAATATTTTTTGGTTAAACAGGCCATCAGATTCTACAGATAAATTGAAAATATTAGAATTAGCAATTTCATGTGGCCTACAAGTTCCAGAAACGTTAATAACAAATAATAAGATGGAACTGTCTAAATTTATAGAGGCACAAAAACATATCATTACTAAAGCAACAACAGATGGTACTGGTTTTAAAATAGGTAAAGAATATTTATCCGGATTAACGACTAAAATTGATAACGAAAAAATAAATCATTGTAAACATGATATTTTCTTTCCTTCCTTATTTCAGAATCAAATAAAAAAAATATATGAAATAAGAGTTTTTTATTTATGTGGTGAATTTTATTCTGCTGCAATATTCTCGCAAAATAATACAAACACAGAAATCGATTATAGAAACTATGACGAAGAACGCCCCAATAGGGTAGAGCCTATTGATTTACCATTGGATATTAAAAAAAAGGTAAATAAACTTATGAATATATTAAACATGAATTGTGGTTCAATAGATTTAATGAAATCAATAGATGGGATATATTACTTTTTGGAGGTTAACCCTGTTGGCCAGTTTTTAGGGATTTCTGAAGAAGGAAATTTCCAGTTAGATAAAAAAGTCAGCTTAAAATTAATAGAAAAATCAAATGAAAAAGAAAAATCTAAGTGTTGAATATATTAGAAGCAATTTTAGGTTACAGTTTATATTGTATGCAACAGATGTGATGGAGGCAATCGAAGATTCTGAATCTTTTCAAATAAAAAAATATAGACTATCAGATGAAGCTTCTTATTATAAGTCAAAAAAATACGTTTGCTTTAAAAATTCACCCATAGTATCAAAACTTGATATTCTTAAAAATCCAGATCATGTTGATCAATGAATCCAAAAACCATTATTTTTATCTTCATAAATGGTGCATCTTAACAAAAGGACATGTAAGAAGTACGATTACTGATTTTAGTCGAGAGAGGATTAAACTCATCCCCAATGATCTTTATGATCTTATTATTAAATATAATGGGAATAAAGTAAGTAAATTATTAACAGACGCTTCAAATGATGAGGATAGGACTGTAATATCTGAATATTTTACCTTTTTATATGATGAAGAATTTATAGTATTAACAGAGAATGAAGAGAAAGAGTTTAATGTTGATATTAATACAGAATTTGATTTCCCACAGATCGTTAATAATGCGATTATAGATTATAATAATAAATCAACTTATTCAATTAATAATACAATATACCAACTTAATCAATTAGGCTGTCAATCCTTACATTTACGATTTTATACTATATTTAATAGTATACAATTAGATACTATTTTAAGTTCGATTAAAAATACTACAATACGTGATGTTTCTTTATTTGTTAAGTATATAGATGATAACTTTGTTAATGAGATCAAAAATTTAATTATAGAAAAATTCATGAGAATTTCTCAAGTAATTATTCATCACTACCCCATTAATAAGGAAAAAGAAACTATAGAAAACAAACATTTTGTATACTCTAGTGCTCCTATAGATTCGTGTAATTATTGTGGTGTAATTAATCCCATATTTTTTGATATTAACAAAATAACATACCTAACAGGTCAAAATCACAATACATGTTTATACAAAAAGATTGCTATAGATGTAAAAGGAAATATCAAGAATTGTCCTTCTATGAAAAAAACTTTTGGAAACATTAAAAAAACAACATTATCCGAAGCATTAATGAATGAAGAATTCTCTAAATTGTGGAATATCAAAAAAGCAGATATAAACATATGCAAAGATTGTGAATTCAGATTGGTATGTACAGATTGCAGAGCGTATATAGGTAATGATATATATGCAAAGCCAAAAAAATGCGATTATGACCCTTATACTGCTACTTGGAAAAACTCTTAAAAACTCTAATTCAACACATAAAATTATGATAGTAAATCACAACCTAGTTAAATGCATACTATTAATTAGTTTTTTAGTATTACAAAGCATATCATATGCTCAGGAAATATCTTATACACATAAATATAAAAACAGCCCAGCTATAGACAAAATGGCAAAACTAGATGGGCAAATAGGCGCATTTTTTTATGCTACTATTGGGGATTATAAAAAATCTTCGGTAACCTGGGATAAGGCAGTTGGAAAACCTTTTTTTGGTATAGATAGCTTAGCAACAATAACGTTCAAAAAAGACTATCGAGGTTATGATGCCATTCCATTTATCATAAATAAGGCAAAAAATACGAATTATGTGATTCTTAATGAGGAGCATCATAGGCCACAGCATCGCGTATTTGCCAAACAACTTCTAAAAGACCTATATGATAATGGGTATAGAAACCTGGCTGTAGAAACTCTAGATAGAAAAGATATAGATACCTTATTAAACAATAGAAAATATCCTTTAGTTGATTCTGGAAGTTATTCAAGAGAACCACAGTTTGGGGAGTTTATACGAGAAGCATTACAATTAGGATTTTATGTATTCCCTTATGATAATATGTCGCTACCAGGTAAAGAACGGGAAAAACAAGGAGCTCAAAATATTGTAAACACTCAAAAAAAAGGAAAAACATTTGTGTATTGTGGCTTTCAACACGCTTTAGAAGGCGAGGTGAAATATTGGGAAAAAGCTTTGGCAGAAAATATAAAACAGCTTACCGGTAGTGACCCTTTAACCATAGATCAAACCGTATTTAATGAGAGAAATGATACTAAACTAGAACATCCATTATACAACTCATATACTGTTTCTGAATCAAAGATTCTTGCAGATAAAAATAAAGTTCCTTATCAACGTAAAGAAAATGGAGGGTATTATGATTTGTCAGTGATTCATCCAAGAACTACCTATACGGATAATAGGCCGTCATGGGTGTTTTATGATCGTAAAAAACCAATTGAAATCGAAATTGATACTGTAACGATCTCTAAGCCTTATTTGTTATTTGCTTTTCGTAAAGAAGAGGATTATAATACAGCAGTACCTATAGATATTATAGAAATTGATCATACTACCGCATCGCCGGTTTGTCTTGCTTTAGAAAAAGGAAACTACACCTTAATCTTTGCTAATGGTAATGGGAAAGGATATAAAATGGAGAAAAAAGTGAAGTGATGTCAAATGAAATTTATGATAAGGTTCCAACTAGAGATTGTTGTGAACTTAAATCTTTAGATCAATTTTCAGGAATTTTCTTAAAACTGATTGGATACAAATATCCATTTAAAAAATATATCAAGTGAAAATAGTATTAAGGTTATTCATCTTAACCATTGTAATAACAAGTTGCAAGTCAGATTTTGAAAAAAAACATAAGGATTATAAACTTATTAAAGAAGAAGGTGTATTTGTTGAAGTATTTGACTCTACAAATGTTAAACATACCAGATATACAGATAACAACAATGTTTACAGAAAAAAATTAGAGTTCATATATTCTTATGAACATATTACAAAAAATAATAGCAAATACTATTTTAAAGAAGACCCATCAATAGACGGCTGGAGGGATTCTTGGAAGTTTGTTTCTGCTGACTCAATAGATGAAAACACCATTCTAGAAGTTAAGATCAAAATAAAAGAAGGGCTTGAACCTATGATACAATATGAACCAGATTATAATCAAACAGTTGCTCAATATAGCTACTTAACAAAGGATGAATTACCCGCTTTTAATTCAATTTCGGGAATTATAGAAAATGAAAAAAACATATGGATGCATCCACCAAGGGATAAATATTTTAGGATTCTTGAGTTAAATCCGTTTCCGTATATACAAACTCCTTATGAAGTTGGAAATATATGGAAATGGAATTTGAAGATAGGAGATTCTTGGGCAGACAAAAGATGGTTAACCTGGGAAGGAGGAATTGAAAATAAGTATGTTTATGAAATAACGGGTAAAAAGAAGATAAATACGGCTTTTGGTAAATTAGAGTGTTATACTATTGATGCCACAGCTACAAGTAGGCTGGGCGAAACCAAATTAACTGCACTTTTTAATACTGAATATGGTTTTATTAAATTACTTTATACAAATATTGATGGAAGTAAGACTACATTACAACTTGATAAAGTAATAAAAAATGAAAATTAAAGATAAAATAGACTTTAATAATTATAAAAGAGGCTTAAAAAATATCGTAGTTTGCTAGCTTAAGTTCATTTCCATCAAAAACACCATAGGTATAATGCGTAATCCAGTCTCCTAAGTTTATATATTGGGATTGTTCGTTTAATTGTATTTCCATAGGAAGATGTCTATGTCCAAATACAAAATAATCCCTGTGCTTACTTTCTAATTTTCTTTTGCAATATTGTACCAACCACTCATTATCTTCTCCTAAAAAGGTCACATCTTCATCTCCCGAAATCAATTTATTTTTTACAGAAAGGTATTGTGCCAGTTTTACTCCAAGATCTGGATGTAGCCATCTAAAAAACCATTTTGCTACAGGATTGGTAAACACTTTTTTCATTCGTTTATATCCTTTGTCTCCAGGTCCTAAACCATCGCCATGGCCAATAAAAAAAGTAGTATCGTTAAAAGTGAACTCCTGGGGTTTATGATACACAGGAATATTTAATTCTTCTTCAAAATATCCGTTCATCCACAGGTCATGATTTCCTACAAAATAATACACGGGTATTCCAGAATCTGTAATTTCTGCCAATTTCCCCAATGTTCTGGTAAATCCTTTGGGAACCACAGTTTTATATTCGAACCAAAAGTCAAAAAGATCTCCTAACAAGAAGATAGCGGCTGCATCTTTTTTAACTTCATCCAACCATTTTACAAATTTTTGCTCTCTGGGGAAACTTTTTTCTGATGTCGGAGCCCCCAAGTGATTATCACTCGCAAAGTATATTTTTTTCCCTTCAGGAAGGTTCATACGTATAATTTAAAAGGTAAAGGTAAGAAAAGGACCTAAGATTTAAATGATCTATCCATTATCTGATGCATACCACTCTGCAAATGATGTTTCTGTTTCTTGAAGTTTTAAAGAATACAACTTAATATCTTTAGGTAATCGAGAGGTAATCTTTTTAGCAAAATCAATTACCATATTCTCACTCGTAGGTTGATAATCTACTAAAATTACATTATGCCCTCTGTCTTTTAATTCTTTTGCAAGTTCTATATGTGGCGTGTTTTTGTTAAATACTGTTGCATGGTCAAAAACATCTTCAATATCTTCTTTTACAATCTTTTTAAGGTCTCCAAAATCAATCACCATTCCTAATTTTACATGCGAAGTATCTGTAATCGGTGTTCCAATTACAGTCACACTTAGTTTATAGCTATGACCATGAACATTTCTACATTTACCATCATATCCATATAAAGCATGTCCGGTTTCGAAAGAAAATTGTTTCGTGATACGAATTTTACTCATTGTTTACTTTGTGATTTTTGACAAAGTTACGGAAGATTATCGTCTCTTTCTCTTATTTATAAAGTAAACCACAACCAAAACAATTCCTAATACCAGGAACAATCCATTACCTCCTAAAAAATTTAGTATATCCATTATTTATTTAGACTTTTAATTTATAACCCAGGTTCTACATAAGAAAACAACGTCATTTTGAGTATTTTCTTATAAAAAACTAATAAAAGCGGGTAAACCCGCTTTATAATCTAATACCTCTAGATGAAATACAATCTAAAAAAGTAATACCAGTTGTACTTTGAATTTACTGCAAAAGTAAATCAGCTATTTTTTGTTTATGCAAAGAAGAAAAATTCAGCATAGCCATAGCTACGGTTAATTTTTATTTTGAAGCATAGGCGAAAAAGAGAGTTTTATTGTGGTAAATTTAAAGTGTAAATGGTATAAATCACAATACACAAGTATTAACACATAGATTTGCATGCAGCTAAACTTGCCGCACAATGAGAATGACCATCCTCTCTACAATCTACAAAGTCTTGTCTGCATTCGCGCAAACAACTATTTGCTCCTCCATTAATACTTGATTGCTCCGTTTTGTTTAATGACTGAACATCATTACGATTTAAAATGTTTTTTAACATGGTTATAGGTTTTAATTTGTAATGATGTAATGTAGGTAAAATATAAGGGTACAACAAATTTCCCTTTTCAATTGAAGTTTGTTTTTCTATTGATTTTTTTGCGTTAGGGATAGTAGCGGCTACCCCACAGTCTGACAGAAAGGAAGTACGAGGAGTAATAGCAAATAGCCCGACCCTTTTGGGTCACGTCTAAAAGACATAAAAGAAGATCATCCTGGAGGCAAACACACAAGTTATTAAATGAGTCGTCCTAAAACAAGTTGACACAAATTCGACTTATTTTAGGACGAAACAAATAATGCTAAGTGAACTACAATCTAAAAAAGTAAATCACAATACACAAGTATTAACACGTAGATCTACATGCAATATAATCTGCCAGACAGTTAGAACCTCCACTACCTAGACAACTAATATAGTCTTGTCTGCAAGCGAGAAAACAACTGCCTCCTCCATTAATACTTGATTGCTCTGTTTTGTTTAATGACTTAACATCATTACGGTTTAAAATGTTTTTTAACATAATTATAGGTTTTAAATTTGTAATGATGTAATGTAAAGAAAATAACAAAGGCAAAATTGAGGATTACCGTAGCCTCTTTTATTTTTTAAATTTTTCTAATGCTTTTTTGGTGAATTCAGAAAGCACCAATTCGCCAGAAATGGCCGCTCTTTCTATAAGAAGTTCTTGCCAATGCTCTGTTCCTTTCCAGTTTACTTTTTTCATTTGTTGTATTGCTTCTGGATTATAACCAGCAAGTTTTTCGGCAAATAGTTGTAGGTCTTTATCTAATTCTGATATGGTACCAAAAACGCGGGCATACAATCCTTGTTCTTTTGCCCAATACGCGTTTTTCCACTGTGATGCATCCCATGCAAGAGCTTCAAAAGCTGCTAATCCTATTTTTCTAGATACTGCCGGTTCTATTACAAAGGGGCCTATACCAATTGTTAATTCACTTAATTTAATCGATGCTGCTTCTGTAGCCAGACAGTAATCACAAGCAGACGCTAACCCAACTCCTCCTCCTACAGTTTTACCTTGTATTCTTCCTATGATTGGTTTTTTACATTTTCGCATTGCATTAATCACATTCGCGAATCCAGAAAAGAATTGCTTTCCTTCTTCCAGATTTGTTATTGCCATTAGTTCATCAAAAGAAGCTCCTGCACAAAATGCCCGGTCTCCTTCTGATTTAAGAATGATTACAGATACAGAAGTATCCTCTGATAATTCATCAAAAGCTTTAGTTAATCTTACTAATAATTCTGATGGAAAAGAATTACTGGCATGGTGGCCAAATTCTATCGTTGCAATGCTGTTTTCGATATGGGTATATAAACTTCCGTTAGATCTTGGTATCATTATTGTTGTAACTTTTATAGTAAAAGTAACTAATCCCAACTGAAGATTAACATACCACACATAATTATTTTGGTTGGTATCATTCACCCATCTGGTGATCTCTGTATTAAAATTGTTTAACAAACAATCTTAATACAATCAAATGATTTATTTCTTAGTAAAAATTAATTGTAATTATCTAAAATATAACACGTTTATATGTATAGATAGTTCATAAAATCTATGAAGAAGATGTTAGAAGAGTTTTTTGAAAAAAACAGATTACGAATAGGGATTTTCTTAATCCTTATCTATGCTCCATTATTATTTATCCTTATTTATCCTTTTTAAGAGATCAAGGGCAAGAACTTATTTCTAAACTTTATGACGAGTGCTACTCCTCTAAAAAGTGCCCAAACCGTAAACGCTATCCATATCCCGTATAACTTTAAATCAAAAAAGTTACATAGATAAAGGGTAGGTATAAACCCTAAGAATGTTGCTCCTAGCAGTACATTTCTTAAATAACTCATTTCGCCAAGGCCTTTAAAAATCCCATCAAAGACAAAAGCCAAACCATTAATGGGCTGTACAATTAAAACAATAAAAAAGACACTATAAAATGTTTCTAACACTATGGTTTCACTTGTAAATACTTCTCCTATTGCATCATAAAATATAAATCCAAATAGTGCCAAAATCAAACTCACGCCAACACCATAAGTGCTTACACGCTTACCTAATTTCCAGAGGGATTTATAATCTTTTGCACCTAATAGTTTTCCACCAAGGATATTACCTGCTCCGCCATAGCCGTCAATAAAAAATGCAGTAAACATCCAGATATTCATTGCTATCGTATATGCAGCGATATATTCATCCCCATATTCTGTGGCACTAGATGTTGCAAAATATAATGCCGTATTTAATGCAATAGATCGTACAAATAAATTAAGACTCATAGTTACCAGTCTACCCAATTCTTTATTTAATGGAAAACGTAATTTGAGGCTTACATTGGTTTTGGTCAACAATAATATAAAAACGATGACCGCCATTAAAAATTGTGAAATTAAACTTGCCCATGCTGCTCCGCTAATCCCCATTGGAGCGATAAAACCTTCGATCCCATATACCAGGATAAAATCTAAAACAATATTGGCTACTGCACCGATTATAGCAACAATCATTGGCCAAAATGTATTCTGTAGCCCTCTAAAAATCCCAAAAACAGCAAATGTGAATAAGGTTAAAGGAAATCCCCAAACCCTGATATCATAATAGACTACACAGTATTTTAAAATTAATCCTGAAGCATTGTATAACTTAAAAATCTCTTCAACAAAAAAAACAGTAGAGATCAATACAAAAATACTAAGAGCTACATTAAAGAAAATAGCTTGTGCAGGTAATGTTTTAACTTCTTCAATTTTACCTGCTCCCAGGTATTGAGAAATGATAGCAGAAATTGCGCTTCGGGTTTGCCCGAGAATCCATATTAATGCAGACAAAAAAGATCCTACAATACCTACTGCTGCAAGGGATTCTGTACCATATTCTGGAATATTACCCACGATAGCCGTATCGGTTATCGATAGCAATGGTTCTGCAATACCAGCAACAATAGCCGGAATAGCCAGGCGATTTATATTTTTAAAACCAATTACTTTACTCATAAAACGAGTTCATAACAATGAAATGGGTGTTCGCTTTGCTTTGGAAAATAGATATCTTCCAAACGTTGATACCCTCTGATTTCATAAAATTTCTGGTTTCTTTTATTTTGACTAAAGGTATCTAGTCTAACCGATTGATATTGATTTTTTTTAGCATATTCTTCTCCAAAATCCATTAATCTTTGAGCATACCCCTTTCCCCAATATTCTGGATCAACCGCTACGCGATGTATATAGAGATTATTGGTATTATCTGTTAACCATGTAACAGGAATATACTCTTCATCTATTAGATCAGTAAGTACAATAATTCCTTTGATACGGTCTTCTTCTTCAAGGACATATAGTTCTTGTAACTCAACATCTTTTTGAAAACGTTCCTGAGTAGGGTAATGCTCATTCCATTGATAGATGCCATTAGCTATCATTGCTTTGGCACAAGCTCGAGTCAATGTGTAAATAGCATCCAGATCAGATAATACTGCTTTACGAATCATATTTTTTTGGAAAGCAGTAAAAATACTAACTTTATATTGCAGTTAATAATCAAAGGTTATATTTAAAAAAACTTTAAGAAAAAAGCTCTTTTAGACTACCAGAAAAGCTTTAAAAATAATATTATATCAAGAAATGAGTTAGTAAAAGGTCTAAAATTGTAATTTTACACACTGAAACACAAATCATAATAATTAATGAAGAATATATTGGTTCCTTTGGGCTTGTCTGAACATTCAATTAGTATGGCCAGACTTCAATACACTATAGATTTTGCAAAAGAACTCAAAGCAACAGTCTATGTTGTAGAGGTTTTTAAAGAGCTACCCAGATCTGGTAGTCTTCCCTCTGTAAACAAAACACTAAAGGAAATCACAGCATCTTCTATAGAAGAAAAAATAGCAAAAATTGACAAAAAAGGAGTAGAAGTAATTGCCTTACCATTACAAGGAGAACTTCTTGAGGCTATCCCTAAGTTTAATTTACAACACGCTATAAATTTACTCATTTTGGGGGCAGAGGTTAGGGATATTAAAGATCCTTATTTTCTTGGTCCAATTTCGGGTAGTCTTGTAAAAAATACAGAAATTCCTGTATTGATTATTCCTCAAATGTATACTTTTTCACCTATTAAAAAGATACTTATGGCAGTCAAATCAGGTATCGTGAAAAAGAAAAATGCGTTAACTCCTGTAAAGGAAATTTTAAGTACTTTTGACGGTGATTTAAAATTGCTTCAGGTAAAAACAGCAAATTTTTTAGTTGAAGATTCTAAGTTTGATAAGGATTTAGGAGAGATTACCTCATCCTATAAATCGTCTGAAAATGCTACATTATTTCAAGGAGTTTTAGAACATCTTAATGAAAATTATCCAGACCTTATTTGTGTTTTTAGACGGAAACGAGGTTTCTTTGCTAAACTTTGGGAAGAAGATGCTATTTTCAAAAAAGACTTTGATAGTAGAATTCCTTTATTAGTTTTAAGAGGATCAGATTAAAAAAATACTGGGGATGTAGCTTCCCGAAAACGCTACGCTCATCGGGACAGGCACTTCGCTACATCCCCATGAGAAAAATTGGGGATGTAGCTCAGTTGGCTAGAGCACTTGACTGGCAGTCAAGAGGTCGTGGGTTCGAGTCCCATCTTCTCCACTTGATAATCAAAGAGTTGCAAGCAATTTGTAGCTCTTTTTTATTTACTCGGCGTGCTTTTGGCGTGCTTTTTTTATTTCGTTTTTATCTTTTGCCAATGCTTCACATTCATCAAATGAGCGAATGCGATTGGATAAAATCCTATGTCGCGTTACGTACCTTTATGGGATTAGACCTAATTATCACAAAACGTCTCTCAGTTCACTCGACGTGCCCGTTACCCCAAATGAGCGAATGCGATTTTATAAACGTCTATTCCATAGCCCCAAATACTACCAAAACTAATCTGCTGCGAGGCTTCATATAGGTTTTATCACATTCGGAATAAGCGTTTAGTAATACCCTACAAGGGCGTATAGTTACTCTAGCATTATCCTTGTGGTAATCATCGTAAAAAGGGGCTTAGCAAAAAAGTTGTTTTGGGAGGTCACGGAGTGGTTTTAAACTACTTAACTAGCGTTGACCTTCTGAACCTCCCTACCCTTACTCAGTGACAAGCTCAGGCTCATATAGCATATACTCAGTTCTCAACCTCAAACCCGTTTTTCTTTTGCCAAGATATTTGAGCTATCGACATATTCTAAGCCTAGTAGGTTTGATCTCGAACTATCGTCTATCAATCATACAATAGTTATGAGCGATTAGCGAATGCATTTCCATCATTAAAATCTTATGGCGTAGCCATTCAATATATCCCTTTATTCACATATTAGCGTAACCAAATGGTTCTGTTAAACCACCTCCATCATCCGTATAGGACTTACCCACCCCACTTGCTCCGTGTTAGCGTGCTTTGGGCGCACCCTACACAAGCAGCGTGGATAAGTCCAACGAGGCATTGTGATAATCCTTTTTTAAGTATATAAGAAGGGAACACTCTGTAACCCGCATAAAACCTAGGGTATGCCGGACACTTTCTGTCCAAGTTCGGACATAATGTGTCCAAGTTCGGTCAAAAAGATGTTGACATTATGTCCAAGTACGGACAAGGTGTTGGCAATATTTGGACATAAAAGAGGCTCTAAAATGACCATAAACGACCATAAAGAAGTTGAAATTATCGGGGAAAAACAGGGAGTTCCAATTTATAGCTCCAATCCAAGTGTACCAAACCCGAATAGTATCAGTAAAAAAAAGAAAGTACACTATGGAACGGATAAAAAAGGCTTTGTGGTTGATACTGGTTCAGGTGAAGTGCTTTCAGTCGGCGGTGCAGGTTTCTATGAATTTGAGGAAGTTGATGACACTAAATTTGTAAAACTCTTTCTTGCGGGCATCAAACAAGTTTCAGGGCTAAGTAAATCGGGAATGACCCTATTAGAAATTGTTTATAAGGAATTACAAGGTCGTGTAGGAGAGGATAAAGTCATATTAAGCTATTTTGCGGCGTCCGAACAAGTCGAGGACTTGAACGAACGTACATATAGACGTGGAATCCGTGAACTATTGGACAAAGAATTTCTTTACCGTAGCCCCTCGGACGGTGTGTTCTTTGTGAATATTCGTTATATGTTCAACGGGGATAGATTAGCCTTTGTTAAAGGTTATCAACGTAAAGGAACTGGCGTACAGAAAGAGCTACCATTAGGCAACCCTGAACAAGAGGACGAAAACGAGCAGTAGATGAAAGCCCTACGCTCCAAGCTCTTTATTGATAAGGTCATAAGTCTGCCTTGCAACCTTATTAACCTTTGAAGGTGGTGTTTTAAACTTTTCCGTATCGCTTGCCCTCAATGTTCTAACGGCTGCAACCATTGGCAAATAACCAATTATATCTTTCGCAGGAATATCACATAAAAATGCGGTATCTACATATCCCCTCTCAACCTTTGATGATGGATATTTGTTAATAAGGTATTTGACCTTAACAGCTCCCGCCTTCACCAACCTTTCATAATGTTGCAATGCCTCCCTAACGTCTTCGGGGTCTGGACTCACTGGTATAATTGCTAAATCCACACAATCTGCTATCCACTTATCAAATTCTGGGCGGTTGCCTCCCCCATCAATAACACAAAGACCATCTTTATTCACTGCTGCACCCATTAACGTAGCAAGCGTTTCAGGATTCCTTGCATCATAATATGCATACGGTCTGCCACTTACCTCAATAGGATCACGATCATCAGTATGCATAAAATACGCAGGAGTCATCTTCCAAGCAGCACCAAGAGCTGCCAAATGAGATACAGAGGTTTTGCCAGAGCCTCCCCTTTTTCCTACAATTGCTACCGCTTTCATTTTGAACGCTCCATATCACGGTCTAAAATTACCCGTAATGCTTCCGATGCATTAACAGCAGTTCCCCGCTCATTAGTCAATTTAATTACCTCCGTGTTGATATACCTTAAATAGCGTGGATGCAACGTGTAACTCTTGGCTTTCGGGCGTTCTTTCTCTGTGGCAATAATTACTTCTTTTGGCTTTTTATCACCCGTTACTGGTTTATTTTCGCTTTGATTACTTTGGGTTAACTCGGCTACAACTGGGGCTTTCATCTTTAATATCCTTATAGATTTTATTGCCTATAGTCACATTATACGATGATATTAACAAACTATAATATAATAATCATATTATAATGCGATCATATAGCAATATGGTGCGATAATATGACCACAATATTATTGTATAATAATATGATAATATGATCTGATAATATGATAATCTTATTACAGTATCATATTGTTATAAAATCATATGCTAATACTACTATTTGATAATATGATTATCATATTATAACATGATAATGCTCCGTCTCTAAATTCTTAACATTATAGACAACTGAATCACTCTGTAATACATTGTCCATTAATTCGGCATTACGACCATTCGTAGACAATCATTCTACTTAACGATTTAGGAGACAGTTACAATGCGCTTGTTTGGCTATGCAAGAGTATCAACCAGTCAACAATCATTGGATGTGCAGGTTAATGCGCTCAGAGAAGCAGGGGTGCAATCTAACCGCATCTTTACCGACAAAACCACTGGCACGAATGTAGACCGTGAAGGGTTAAAGTTATTACTGGTCAAAGTAGAGCAGGGTGATGTTATCCTCGTTAAAAAACTGGATAGGTTAGGGCGCGATACTGCCGATATGATTCAGTTGATTAAGCGGTTTGATACTATGGGCGTTTCGGTGCGGTTTCTGGATGATGGTATAAGCACAGAGGGAACAATGGGTAAGATGGTAGTCACTATCTTATCCGCAGTGGCACAGGCAGAGTGTCAACGCATCCTAGAGCGCACTAATGAGGGGCGTATCGAGGCAAAAGCAAAGGGTGTGAAGTTTGGGCGCAAACGCTCGGTAAGCCGCAAGAAGGTTCTTGAGCTTAAAGCAAACAATGTAGGTGCTAGTGAGATTGCTAGACAGCTTAGAATAGGGCGGTCAACCGTGTATAAGATTCTCAATGAGTAGGGTGAGCACTGAAAACTTGCACTATATCTACTTGAAGTTTCCATATTCTGCCGATTGACTTATTTACTTCACAGGAGTATTCAATGTGATGATGGATATTTTAAGTGGTAAAGCGGAGATAACAGTAATGAATACTCTAGGAAAAAGCAATTTAGTTAAGTTTTCATTGATAGCATTGGTTATTGTAGTATTTACTTCACCCTCTCAAGCTCAAGAAGTAGTACCGCCACCGCCACCGCCACCAAGACCCGAACCTTCAACGCCTGTTCCATGCGAGAAATTATTGGATGCTGCAAATCAACGTGAGGCGCATCTCAAAGAAGAATTGAGAAAAACACGTGCGGAGCTACACCAAAAACTCTGGGAAACCCGCAAGAGATATACCGTTGAATCTTTTAAACAAGCTTGCAAGAATGCTGCTACGCCTGACAAGCCATATGAGTATATGGAAGGTGTCCTCAGGAATTACTTATTACAAGAAAATACAAATGGCTGTTATAATTTTGCTTTGAATGAAAAACCGTGCCCAGTTGATGATTCTAATCTAGAAAGCGCTTTATTTCTAAGATTTCATAACATAGATGCTGCTGCTGTTGGTTTTTCAGGGGATACATGGAAATTAAAACGGATTTCAAGTACCTTCAGACAGGGTGTATCCTATAGTATATGCGCTTTTTCTCAAAAGACGCATGATAAAATAACTATTCAGGTACATAGCGATATAAACATTATAGAAGTTGATTAGCGAAGGAGATAAGCATGCCCACCTTAACGAAGAACAATCTTGCACAGAAGTTTTTATTTAACAAAACAAACGTCACTTATGATTACACTGGTTTGTGGGATGGTTCTAATCACACTGGCGCAGATACTTTTTCAGTAAAACATGCTTTAGGAACAAACTTTGAATCAGAATTCGAAGCAGCCATCTCATACTGGAATTTTGCAACAGGTTTTAAGATCACCAAGAATACTACAGGAACCGCAGATATTTCAGCATATCAAGCAAAATTGTACACCGATGCTTTGGGTAAGGCCGGTTATTTTACCGATGCGACTACACCAATTCAAGGCGTTGGGACAGGTTATGACTACACCCGTTCCGAAATAGCATTTAACTACAACAGCGTGGATTTCCAAAATAATACTGAGAAGCGCAAATTTGTTATGCTTCATGAAATTGGACATGCGCTTGGACTGAAAGATATTACTGTCTCTGGTGTAAATACTGATATGTCTGTAATGATTAATGTGCATCCAACGGGCTCAATGGGAGAGCGTTATGCCATCACTCCTATGGCATACGATATTGCAATTTTAGAGGATATATACAACTCCACAGGTGGCACCACTTCATCAACGACATATAGTTCTGACTGGTTTTCTGGAACCAATAGAAGTTTCACAATACAAAACCAATCTGGGCAAGCGAGTTTTGATTTGTTCGCTGTATCTGGCGACCATTATATCAACCTGAACAAATCTCTAGACAAAACGCAACAAACCGACAGCTCTGGAAATCCGCTTTATATTGTCGTGGACAGTAATGGCGACCCTATTTTAGGTAACGATGGTGATTGGCAGACTACTACCAGCGTCACGGCTAAAGCAGCATATGATTATAACTGGCTTGGTGGGACGAACCGTACCATCGTGAATGGTCAGGAATATGCCTATATTGCTCATAACACAACCATAAAGAATGGCTATGGTGGTAGTGGCGATGATACCATCACAGGCAATGAGATAGGTAATAAGTTAGAAGGCAACGGTGGTGTTGATAAAATTTATGGTGGTGAGGGTGCTGACACTATAAAAGGTGGCGCGGATAATGATTGGCTGTATGGGAATACGCAATATAATTTTACCGACACAGCTTCTAACTCAATTGAAGGTGGAGCAGGTGAAGACCATCTTTACGGCACAAGCTTTGGTGGTGATATTCTTGACGGTGGTGCAGATAACGATACCATCGTCAGCAAAGGTAACAGCATCCTCAAAGGCGGATCTGGTGTTGATTATTACAGTGCAGATGCAGGTGATGTGATTATTGATTCGGATGGTGGTCGTGTGAACAATATTGAGGCGGTTTATGGGCATACGGGTGAGCATGTGTGGCAACCGGGCGGTTTCTGGCGACCTTTTTCTGTCGTGGGGAGCGACTTGAAGGTGTATACGGGGCTGGCGTCTTCGGATGCTGATAGCTATTATACGATCAAGAATTTTCTGTTTCAGAATGATGGTAGATGGGGGTTTTCAATCGCACAAAAATGGCTGGATGGGAAGAACCCCTATGTCATTTCCACTACTAACGAAGATACGCCAACAAACGACATCTATGCCGAGGGTAATCCCGATGGCACCTCAGCCACTCCGCCTTCAGGACATGTGGATGAGAACCCCTCTTCCAGCAATCCTACTGTCAAGGCTCTTGCCAGCAATCAACACGAGCATGGTTACACCAATTCGGTGAATTATTTTAGGGCAAGTATCGGCTACGATACACAATCAGGCGGTGCGCAAAACGACATCTATGAATGGGGCAGCGGATTCCATAATGACCGAGCCACAGAAACAGGCGGCAATGATAGGATTATACTGACGAATTTAAATGCGGCGGATGTGGTCGCCGAGCGAATCGGGGATGATGTGCGTATTCGGGCACTTTCCAGCAATGAAACATTCACTATCAAAGGACATTATCTCGCCTCTGCCAACGAAATAGAAACATTGGAATTTGCGGATGGTACGACGCTGAATTTAGCTGTAGCTGCGAATGGGATGTCGGATGTAAATGAAACGGTTTATGGCACGAATGCGGATGAAACATTAGGGGGGAATGCGGGTGATGATTATCTTTATGGTAAAGGAGGGAATGATCTACTAGAAGGCGGTCTGGACGATGACACGCTGGAAGGAGATAGTGGTAACGACACCTATATCTGGCGTGCAGGTGATGGAAATGATGTGATTATTGAGGTCGGTTCTTATATTGGCGGCACGGATACGTTGAAGCTAACAGGCGGCATTACACTTGCTGATTTGGATATATATGGCTCGACCAGTCAGGATGTATATATCACCCACCTGCCAACGGGTGAAACGCTTCGTATTCAGGATCAATTTGCGGGTTCTCGTAAAATTGAAACGCTACTGTTCGATGACAGTTCTACCTTTGATCTAACAGTCGGAGTAGAGTGGCGCGGTACAGCGGGCGATGATACGTTATATGGTGGCACGGGTACGGATACGATGTTGGGCTATGCGGGTGATGATTATCTCTACGCCTCGCCCGGAAATGACACGCTGGATGGCGGTCTGGACGATGACACGATGGAAGGAAGTAGTGGTGACGACACCTATATCTGGCGTGCAGGTGATGGAAATGATGTGATTATTGAGGTCGGTTCTTATATTGGCGGTAATGATACGTTGAAGCTAACAGGTGGCATTACACTTGCTGATTTGGATATATATGGCTCGACCAGTCAGGATGTATATATCACCCACCTGCCAACGGGTGAAACGCTTCGTATTCAAGATCAATTTGCGAGTTTTCGTAAAATTGAAACGCTACTGTTCGATGACAGCTCCACCTTTGATCTAACAGTCGGAGTGGAGTGGCGCGGTACAGCGGGTGATGATACGTTATATGGTGGCACAGGTACGGATACGATGTTGGGCTATGCGGGTGATGATTATCTCTACGCCTCGCCCGAAAATGACACGCTGGATGGCGGGGTGGGCGATGACACGTTGGAAGGAAGTAGTGGTGACGACAGCTATATCTGGCGTGCGGGTGATGGGAATGATGTGATTAAAGATATCGGTTCTTATATTGGCGGTAATGATACGTTGAAGCTAACAGGCGGCATTACTTTTGCTGATTTGGATATGTATGGCATCGCAGGAAAGCATTTGCAGATTGAGTATGTACCAACAGGCGAAACCCTTACTATTTGGCAGCATTTTAAATCCTCTGGTCGAATGATCGAAACCATCGAATTTGATGATGCTAGTATCTATGATTTAGCGCAGACTATAAATCCTGGTGGTCTGAGTTTCATTGGCAGCACGGGTAATGATTATCTTACGGCTACAGCGGGTGATGATACGTTATTTGGTGATGCTGGAAATGACTATCTGTATGGGTATGCGGGCGATGATACGCTTAATGGCGGCACAGGCGTGGATTATCTCTATGGCTACACAGGTGATGATACTTACGTATGGGCATCAGGTGATGGCAACGATGTATTTGTAGAGCAAAATTACAGTGCCAGTGCGAATGATGTGCTGCACCTAACGGGCGGACTTGTAGCAGCTGATGTAAGCTTCTCACAAAGCGGTTATGACTTGCTCATAACCGTAGCATCCACCAGTGAAGTACTCACTGTCGATAACCAATATTATGTCGATACGGATTACCATATCGAAACATTGTTGTTTGATAATGGTAGTACGGTGGATTTATTGGGGGTGTAGGTAGGATTATAGATGCACCCAGATTAGGGTTTATTGATATTATATTCCCGTAGTTTTTTATGCAGTCGCTCTAACGTATGTCTGGAAATCAGCACTCTGTTATCCTCTATGTTTAACGTAGGGTTCATGCGTGAAAGCACTTCCTTTAATGTGGCGGTATCCGTATCAGTACGAATAGCGAGCCGTGTAATCACTATCTGTTTTTCTTCATCGGTCATTTTGTTAAAATCGGTAGTAAGCATAGGTCAAGTGTTCAGGTCGATTTGGAATCGTTTGGTTTTGGGGTTATATTTAGAGTATAAAGAATCGCCTTACTCGGTGAATCAGCTCTATGGCTTCATCGATTGATTTACCCTGTTTATACAGCTTATCAATCCATTTATATATTTGCACTTCGTAGGGCGCATCATTGGCAACATCGTCAAAAAATGACCCTGCATCCAAGTGAAGGGCTTTGAGCACATTCAATGTGAATTGGTAATGCGGCTCATCTTCTTGTATCTTCATGGCATCATAGCGATTAAATCTCTCATCGGGACTTGGGATTTAAGAGTGTGGGTTGTACGGAAGTGCAATATACAAAAATATATAAATGCGTGGCACAGC
Organism: Aquimarina macrocephali JAMB N27; assembly: GCF_000520995.1. Lineage (GTDB taxonomy): Bacteria > Bacteroidota > Bacteroidia > Flavobacteriales > Flavobacteriaceae > Aquimarina > Aquimarina macrocephali. The sequence continues at coordinate 428,703 of NZ_JACA01000001.1, forward strand.
ACGTAAATTATTTTTACGTGATGTATGATCTTCACCGATTATGACTCACAAAAAAGAACCGAATCGATTTCAAGCAGTCGGTAAACGCATCCGAGAATTACGTCTTCAGGCGGGCTATACCAGCTATGAAACCTTTGCCTTTGAGCATAATCTGGGGCGCAAATCCTATTGGGAATGGGAAAAAGGAGCAAACTACAAGTTTGAAACCATTCTCCGCATCATTGATATTCACGACATCAGCCTCGAAGACTTCTTCAAAGGATTGAAATAGAAATCCGTGAATAGCGTTCACAAAAACACGATGTTTTTTCACAGGCATTTTTGCCCCTGATTCCAATGCATTAATCCCTTCGTTTAAAGCTCATTTTCAACATGTTACTGCATTGCCACTTTACAACTGGCACGCCTTTTGTGATGTTCTAAATAACCCTCAAGCAACGCTTAGGGAAGATGTCTATACGCCGTAGGCACACTATTAATTTTGGCAGCAAACGGGCATTACTTATGGTAAACGTTCACGGGGGAACAATGAACCAACCACACCAACCAACATAACTACCACCAAACGATAATCATCCATTGAGGAATGGATTTGCAGCTTGTGATTGTGCATTTCGCAGGCTGTTTGAACAATGTTTCACGTTTAATTTGGGTAGGTATGCTAACATCAAGTCGCAAAGGAATGACTGCGAAGCAGACCATTGACTATTACACGTCGGGTCTGGCGAAAGAGGATTACTACTTTATGGACACGGAAGTGAGCTATTGGAGTGGTAAAGGGGCTTCCATGCTCGGTCTGGAAGGGGAAGTGGATAAGCAGGACTTCATCAATCTGGCAAATAACAAGCACCCAGAAACAGGACAGAAGTTAAAGCCCCGTCAGAGCCAGAAAATGATTGCTGCTAATGATCTCACATTTAGCGTACCTAAAGATGTATCAATGGCGATGACCTTCACTAAAGATGCAGAAGTCAAACAGGAGCTAATGGATATTGTAATGGATGCCAGTAAGCACACCAATACGTATATCGAATCCTTGATGCAGACCCGTAAGCACAGGGGATTAAAAACACGCGATGAGTATACCAACAATGCAGTGATCTCTAATTACCTGCAATCGACCTCACGCCCTGTTGATGGTATCCCGATGCCTCAATGGCACATACATACGTTACTGCACAATCTCACCTATGTAGAGGATAAAGAACGCTTCCACGCAGCGCAGGTAGCCGACATCTATAAAAAACGCCCTATCATAGAGGATTATTTCCATAATGAACTCGCCAAAGGCTTGACTGACAAAGGATATGCCATAACACGGGAGCATGGCAAAGCACGATTAGTCGGGATTTCTCGTGAGGGAATTGAGTCATTTTCTACACGCACTAAGCAGATAGAAGATTACTGTAAAGCCAATGACATTACTGACCCAAAAATCAAAGGTGAACTGGGTGCAAAGCTGCGTCAAAATAAGAAAGATGCCCTGCCCTTCGATCAGGTAGAAGCGTACTGGAATCAGTTATTATCCGATGATGACCGTGATGCCATTGATAACCTCAAACGGGATGCAAGCGAGATACCACATATTAGCTCTGAGCAAGCACTTGATTTTGCCTTAGAGCATCACCTTGAAAATGAATCCAGAGTCACAGAAAAGCACCTACTCCGTACCGCAATGCGCCACGGAGTAGGCACAGTGGATTTGCACGAGATCAAAGCGGGTTATCAAGAAAAAGGCGTGTTACTGTTTTATGGAGATAGAGGCATCGAGGCGACTACCCGAGATATTCATCAGCGTGAGCAGGAAACCAATAAGATCGTGCGTGAGGGGCGTTTTTCAAAATGGGAGCATACAGAATATAGCTACGATATGCCGGAGTTTTTTAGCAAGAAACAACGTAAGGGGTTATTGCGTTTAGCCAATTCTACAAACCTAGTAGATTCGGTTAAAGGACTGGCGGGAGCGGGTAAGACCACCGTACTCAGAACCTTTGATGACTGGTTGGCAAAAGAAGATAAAAAATTGCTCGCTACCGCCCCTACTCACTCGGCTACCAACAATCTGAAACAGGATGGGTTCAGGGATACGGCAACACTGGCAAAGCTATTGCACAGTAAAGAACTACAGGAGCAATTTAGTAATGAAGTGGTGCTACTCGATGAAGCCGGAATGGTGGGCGAAGAAGATATGCACAAACTAATGGTAATGGTTAAAGAGAATAATATGCGCTTAGTGATGGTCGGAGATGACAAGCAGCATTCAGCCGTAGCGCGTGGTGAACCGTTTAGGCTGATTAATAAATATGCAGGGTTGAAGGTCATCGAGCTGGACGAAATACGCAGGCAGAAAACAGAACGCTACCGCGCTGCGGTAGCGTGGCTTAGCAAGGGCGAAGTGGTACACGGCTTTAAGCAACTCGATAAGATGGGCGTGATTAAAGAGATTGGGGACGAGGAACGTTATAAGGTACTTGCAAATGATTATGTAGATGCGGTCAATCGTGGTGAGTCTGCACTTGTTGTATCCCCTACTCACGCAGAAAAGGATTTGGTCACGGATGAGGTTAGAAATGCGCTCAAGGAAGAAGGTAAGATTGGCAAAGAAGAAAAGACAATCAATGTACATCGACAAACCCATTTATCTACCGCCCAAAAGAAGAATGCGCGATTCTATGAAGTCGGGCAAAGGCTGCAACTGAACCAGAATGTACGTGGCTTTACCAAGGGCGACAAGCTGACTGTGGTAGGGTTTGGTAGTGATGCGCTGATTGTAGAAAATGCAGACGGTAAAATCGGTGATGTGAAGCTTAACCAGGCGAAACGGTTTAATCTCTATGAACATCAAGAAAAGGGCTTTGCACAAGGGGATGTTATCCGCATTACACAGGGCGGTAATAGTACCCTCAAAGGGCAGAACACCCGATACAACACCAATGACCGCTATACCATTAAGGGCTTTACCAAAGACGGGGATATGAAGCTTGAAGGGGGGCGAATCCTATCTAAAGAGTTTGGCAACATCGATCACGGTATTGTAACGACCTCACATAGCTCGCAGGGGCAAACGGTGGATAATGTGTTTATTGCCAATTCCAGTACATCATTCGGACAGGCAACCAATCTCAAACAGTTCTATGTGTCGGCGAGTCGGGGGAAATATACTGCGACTGTATACACCGATGATAAACAGGAGCTATTGAACCAAGTGCAAAAGACGGCTGAACGCCAGACCGCTACCGAGCTACTGGAAAAAGGGAATGATTCTTGGGGAGATAAAGTAAGAGAGCAATTCAAACGCGCACAAGACTTTATAGACGATCAGCAGCGCAGAATGTCGAATGACCACAATAGAGAGGTAGGCTATGGACGTTAACAAAACCGTAGAGAGGATGAATGATGATATTTTAGATAGAATTACACAACGGACAGGGCAAGATCACCCTTCCCCGCACCCCTGTTTCAAATTGGGCAAAGGGCAATCCAAATATCCCTCCTTTATACATATTGTATTGACCAATGATCAAATGACCCAATCATTTGTCTATAGCGGTTTAGATAGTACCATCCACAAATACAATGAGTATATCAGGTTGTTTTTCGTATCAGCTACCATCACTATCTACGGCAAGCATTTAGATGAACTCTACCAATATCTAACCGAACGTAAAGTATCACACATTCAGCCCGCTCCGCAACCCATACCAGTGAATGCCTACGACGATGAAACCGCACTCATTACCAGAATCGATGTCACTTACAATAAGCCACAGATAGAGAAAGACATTGAAACAACCTAGTAAACAAAGTTTTACGTATTTTTTCATTTGTTCAGGAACAAAAAATAGCGATTACCAAAAAAGATTATCATTTTCTAGGTGGTGCAGGTTCATTTATCGCAATAGGTTTGTAAGTCATTTTATCGATATTTACATCCATCCTCCAGTAGCAACTCCCTCCATCTTCGACTTCCACATACTGATTCTTCCAATCCATCTTCTTAAATGGGCTGTTATCTTCTGGCGACACAGGCGGCACATCCAATACTTCACAAAACGCATTTATTCTGATAATGCGTTGATTCTGTGCATTGATATAAGGCACATATTGCCTGTAAAATGAATCAATACTTTTCTTTTGAGGTTTATGAAGGAAGTAAAATTCTCCACCCTCAATTGCCCTATCAACTACCTTTTCCAATACGGCTAAATTGTCTTGTTTTGGTTGCCAGCTTTTATAACCGTATTCCTTCTCAAGCCACTGATTATACTCTGAATCCAGTAAAATAACTTCTCCTTCATCCAATTGAACTAACTCACCACAAGAAAAAAGCAATATAAATAGTGTTGTTATAATAAACTTAATTCTCATCACTAATTCTTTCTGATATTTTCCCATTCTTTATGCGGTACTTCCAGAAATAGGGCTTATAGTGTCGAACATCATCAATGCTGGTTGTGATTAGCGTATCAGAAATAGAGCGTAAAACCTCTCTATTATAAAGCTTATTTGCTATTGATTTCTTATCAAAGACTATGACGGGGTATTTGTTTTTGTATGTAAAAAAGCCTTTAGGGTAAATAGCGTGATAAACAAACTCATCCTTATCACCAGTTGGTATAGGGTCAAACTCAAATGTATGTAGCTGAGGGAGTATCGTAATGCTAAATATGGTATCTTTTCCCTTCTTATCAAAATAAATATGATAGGATGGATGGGAAAAACCCTTCTCATAATATTGTGTAAGTTTCTCTCCATAGTTCATTTTTATAGGCTTGTAGCTGATATATTCATCAATAGCATTTGCCAGACTTTCATCAATTCTATAACCATTCTTGTCGTTATCGCCAATTGCTTTATTATTGCCACCATTACAGCTAATAATCATTAGAACCAATGGAAAACAAAGCTTTACATATTTTTTCATTTCCTTTGTTTAGGCGTTACAAATCTTTTTTGCAGACAGAACATTTATTAATCAAAAGAAATATGCTCAAAGATAACAGCTTTTACTGGTTCACCTTCTAGTGTAGCTGGTGTCCAATTAGGCATAAGCTCAATTATTCTTTCTACTTCCCTTGAATATTCCGGCTTGAAAGAATTTAGTATCCTATGCTTATATATCTTGCCTTTTTCATCCACATAGAGAAGAAATGCAACAGAAGTTTCGTGTTTTTTAAAATCGCTTACCTCAAATTTTGATGTTGATTTGTAAAACTTTAATAGCTCAATCTCTCCACCAATAAATTCTGCCTTATTCTCCAAATTCCTGTTAACATACTCAATATCTTCTTTGTTGGTATCATCATTCAAATAGATAATGACCTCTTCTTGTGAGTAAGTAGAAGCCAGACCTATTAGGCTAAATATTACTATCAAATTAGCGAATCTCAGGATATTCAAAATTTTCATTATCTGGATACATCGATTTCATCACCTTAAAATATTCACGAATGAACCTGCTTCTATCAGAGAGATTATAAGAATAAAGCATTATCGTATCAGTCGGTTTTATCACTCTTAGAAGCCACTGTCCCCCTTCTTTTTTTTCTGCTCTGTGCAAATTGCTTTTTATCAAAGCAGTTAGCCTATCCTCCAAATATTCTCTTTTTTCTAAATTAACGATCGTGAAATCATCGTCAATCCCTTCTGCCTTCTGCTTTATACTCCCTGTTATGGTATTCTTTGAAACCTTTAATTCATCCACTCGAATAGCCCATTCCATTGTCAGGTTAAAAATATATGTGACAGCTTTATTTTTAGTCTCTTGTTTTCGCTCCAATTGCTCATTGTCGGTATTATTCAACTCGATTTTCTCATCTTTTGAATGTTGCTTACAGCTAATCGAAAACAGCAAACATATTATTATTAAGCACCTCGTAACCATTTATTTTGTATTTAATGTTCCAAAGAAGAAACGTTTATAATTTCCTTTTGTGTTTCTTATAAAACTTGCACCATTATTGCCATTTGACATGATATTTCCTGAGTTTGGAAAATACGTATAATATGAGAAATTTATGCCTTTATTACTAAGAGATGTCCTTCTCCAACTATCTCCTAACAAGCTTCCTCTTTCTTCTTGTGAAGTTGCTGGAATGTTAGGGTGCGAATGAATTTCTGAAATCACATTTTTTGCATCGAACAGTCCTACATAACCAGGGCTTACCGATCTATTATGATATGTCCCTATACCAAATTGATTCTCACCATTTACATTGGCTCTTGCTACTGACCATTCTACATTACTGTTGTTTGCAGCAAAATTGAATATTTTGAATATATCATTTTGGCTCTTTTCACCTCTTGTCGCAGAACTTAACTTTTTTGTTCCATGATATGAACTTTCACTTGTCTCTTTCACTTCTGCCAATTCAGGAAGAATTGTCTGGTCATTGATGGTCTCTGAATCACTGGCATTTACTTCGCCATCACCATTGGTATCCACTTTATCGCCATTATCATCAACTGCATATAACCTATCAAAATTATCATCTGTCTCTTGAATAAGAGCGATATTTCCATTCTTATCAATTCCATAATCATCTAATAATCCTTGCGGAGCTAGCCCTGTCGGGTCGGTAAAAAATATAGGGTTATTATTAGTAAAATTATAAGGTGATTTATCAGGAAACTCCTCACTCAGTGGGTCTGGCGACATCCATCGACTTACAATGTCTGGTTTAAGATCGGCTTCGGATAGCCCTAAATTCTCTGTAACAACAACCCCCGTCACCTGCTTGGATAATACGTTATAAGTAAAACCCCCTATCTGCACGATAGTATCAGGAAAAGCCTCTCGGTATTTACCTTTACTCAATGTAGCTATTTTGGGCTTATATCCAAGCTCCCTGAACGGGTTTACCTCATCGATATAGCGTTGCTGTCTTTCTTCTTTGGTTTCTTTTTTCTGGTCGGTCTGTGCCTGTACTCCTAATAACATAAAGGCACATAACACGGTTAATAGATGCTTCATTCTTATTTTGATGATTTAAAAGTCGTTATTTTCTTATTCGTATATTTCTCCTGTTCTTCTTTGAGGGATACCAGCCAATCCAAATACATCTCCTTTGGCATCTGACGGTAACCCATTTCATGAATTGCCCTCACCTGACGATTCAGGTCAATCCACGCTTCCTTCCCTTTGGGGTCATCCATGATCTCATTAATTTCTTTATTCTTACTCTTGGCATATGCCTGTAGCTGGTTCTTTTTGGTTTCCAGCCTGAGCAATCGCGCATTGATATAGTTAGGATAATATACAAGGGCTTTCTCAACACATTGCAGGATGAATGTACCGTCATTCTCAGGAAAACGTTTATCAAAGCCCTGTGCCAAATCTATCAGTAGTAAGGCAAGACTCTCCTTATCATCCAGTGCCTTCATATAGAGTCCGTTCCTGATACCATCTAAATGCACATAACCACTCGCCATAATCCACGCATCTATCGGGAAATACCCACTAGTAAGCTCGGTATTATACCAGCCATCTTTCTCATTACGGTGTTTGATATAGACATGATTCGGTGCAAGGGCTAAATGTGCTTTAGTACCGATTTCCTCTGCCAATATCTTGTATAAGTACGGCAATGAATGGCAATTACCTTTATGCGTGTCGAGTAGTTTTGACACAAACATATTCGACCATTCCTCATCCCCCCATATATCCTCAAAATCATACGTAAAGCCTGACCACTTACCCTGCCCTTCACTAAAATTGACCGTAATGCTATCTTTCATCACCGTATAGAGTGCTGCATATTGTTCTACTTTCTTACGGTCTGAATGCGGATAATCTTTTAATGTTCTCGATTCAATCACCGACTTGGTAAGCTGTGCCATCGTTTTAATGGCTGCAAAATAATAGGTCGTATCAAGTGTGCCTTGCTTATAAGCATTCTCTACCTCAAATACTGCCTTTTTGAAGCTATAAGGTGTTTCGTCGTTAAGCATTGCCTCAATGCTCTTATAGGCTTCTTCATAGAGATAATCCTGTGCCTGTACCGATGTACTTAACAACATGAATGTGATAATAGTAATCTGTATATATGCCCTCATTAATCCTTGATAATGTGTTGTTGTAATCCTTTTAATGTTTCCGTGTTCTGTTTCTCTTTTTCCTGTTTGAGCGATTCCAGCCATGCCTCATAGCGCTCTTTTGGTATATCCTCAAAACCTAACTCCTGTAGTTTTCTTTGCTGCTGCTGCAATGACTGATATATGGCGTAGGCTTTGGGATAGGCTTGTAAATCCTGCACGCTCCTTGCGCCAATCTGCTGTGCAACATGGTACAGCTCTGCACGCTTCATATTAAACTGGTGGATATTCTGGTTAATACCATCTGGATGTAGTTCCAATGCCTTATCGATCACCTGCTGTACAAAATCATCACGGCCATATTTGCTGATATAGCCTGATACTAAATCATTGAGCAATTGTGCCATGACCTGCCGCTTGGTAAGCCCTGTCATATAATTACCGTTCTGTACCGTTTCTGATTTGATAAAGCCGGAACTCAGCATCAGGAAATCAGACATAATTGCGCCACTGGTCAGCTCCGCATTATGCCATTCGCCCATAAGGTCTTTAAAACGGATAAAAGAGTGATTCGGGGCAAATGCCAGATAACTCTGCGCGCCAATTTCTTCTGCTAGCATCATATAGAGTCGTGGCATGGAGTTACATTGACCGCTTCCCTCATAGAGTAGCTTTGAGACAAACATATTATCCCAGTTTTCTTTACCCATATAATCGTTAAAATCATACGTATATGGCTTGTGTGTTACATTCCCTACTGTGAGGGTATCTGACATATATTGATAAATGGTCAGATTCTTGGCAAGATCACTGGATGTATCTAACCCCTGTTGCTGCATCGCCTGTTGAATGAATGCTCCTGTATTCTTAATGATACGCTCAAAATCCGCATAGGATTTCGTGTTATTGTAAAAGGCATTTTCAATCAGGAAGGTCGCCCTACTCATTGAAAAATTATCAGGATTCGTTTTTCTCAGACTATCAAAGGCTTTACGGTAGAATACTGCTCCTGCTGCATTATGATAGGATGGTAGGTTATATCGAATGGATGAAATGCTATTGTTTATATCTTGCGCTATGGCTTTACGTTGTTGCTCCATTCTGGCAACTTCTTGCATATCTGCTTCAATCATCTGCATTTGCTGTTGCTGCCTATTACCCTGAAAAGAGGATGGAAGCACAGGGCTTCTATATGTTGTTATCATGGTTGGAGTCACCACATTGAAGCCACTTGCCTGTGGCGTTTTAGGTATCACATCCGGCAACGTCTGAGCCTGTGTATTTCCACACAAAAGCAAGGAAACCACAAAAAATAACGCATATAAATGATTGATGCTCATAAGCCCGCCAAATTATCTTGCGAGCAAATGTAGAAAATAATCATACCACCACATTACAGTTTTCTGTAATTTGAATGTATTAAATGAAATTTACGGGAAACCCGTAAATCGCTTAGTGCCAAGATTTAATGTTTATTGAGCTAAATCCTATGTCGCGTTATGTACCTTTATGGGATTAGACCCCAACACCGTTTCCAAGCTCATGGCCATTTTACTAAATAACGTGCTCGTTACCCCTAAATATAACTTCTTAATAATTCGTTAACCAATTCTGTGTTAAGGTGCTTGTTCAAATTGTATTTCATCTGAAATACTAGTGTCGTAACGAGAAAAGTTCTCCCACGGCAAATATATAAAACTTAAAAAATGAGTACTTACTTTAATTTTTTTGAAATAGATCTTGGACTAGTCGTATTATACACTGTGAATACTGTGTATTTTGGATTAGCAGTGATTTTAGTATATCTGTTAGCAGCACCTTACTTACACTATGCTCTGATTGCACCATACAAAACTATATTTTGTATCGGAGATGTTGAGTATACTATATACAAAGAAGGTTCTAAGATTAAAGATGGAACTAAGATTTCCTCTGAAGAAGGCCATACCTTAACTGTTAAAAAAGATATATACTTTCCATACGGAAAGGTGAAGAATATTCCTGTTGAATTCGAAGTAGATGCAGATACATGGGTAGCAAAACAAAAAGCTACCTTTATTTATCAGGGAACTGATAGCAATCACTTTAATAAATGGGTTGCAGGGAAATATTCAATTACCAGAATTTCTCTAGGTTTTTGGTTTATTAAATGATCAAAACATTTATTTAAAGGAGCTTCCCAAGCTCCTTTTTTTATTCAAAATAAGTAAAAATGCTTAATCTTTACCACTAACGAATGAAACGGTGCTATCCAAACGTGATCTTGTTTTTGTTTCAATCTTTTCCCAAATATTATACGCATCTTGTAAATTTTCATCCGCCCGTTTACACGCTTGGTACAACTCATACTTTTTTCTTTCTTGGTCTAATGAGGGATTTAAAGAAAGCATTGTAATATTACTACTGTGCTTTCGAATATATTTTGAATAGTTCTTTATATGTTCGGGACTAACTGGTCTAAAAAATATATTCAAACAAGATACCCCTACCAAAACTATAGCTGAAACATACGATAATACCTGCTCAAATTTTTCTTTAAACTCTTCACTCTTCATCGTTATAGGAAACTTCACTATAATTGCTAATAAACCGATAACCCCAAGTATTCCACCTACTACTCTATATAGAAGACCTCTTTTTTCTGCCAATTTTGTTAGCTCGGAAGCTGCAATAGCACACTCCTTTGCTTTATTGTTTGCAAAAGCAAAAAGATTATCTGCTTCACATCGACTATTATCAACGTCAATAGCTGCTAGCGTGTATTGTTGTGAATAAATTGATGAAAAAGTGCCTATGAAGAAACATAGCACTAGCAAATGGCGACTCGCCAAGCCCTTTATTAGTGTCATTTGTATGTAATATTGATTAATTGCTTTTACTTACAGGGGAAATTTACACATAAAACAGGTGATCGCAAAATGGTACACTGTTAAAAAAGCTAGCAAATTATTGATAATCTTATAATTATGAGTTTAGTGGTTTAGTAATTTTAGCATTAATCTCATCGAGGATTTGGGTTTGTATCTTCTGTGCGTAATGCTTCTCTGTGACGTGAACACCAGAATGCCCCAGACCAGACGATATTTTACGTATATCAATGCCTAAATCTAACCCGATATTCGTCCACGTATCCCGAATCGTATAGGTCGTTATCTTTTTATCGATCTCCGCTAGTTCAGCAATACGGTTAGCGTATTTATTAAACAATTTTACTTTGTCCTTATTGACTCGGTGCAATCGTTCAGGTGTAGCATCATTGGGTATGATCGGGAACAGATAATCATCTGGTGCCTGGTCATTCAAATAATGGCTGATAATCGTTAGTGATTCCTCACTTTGCAACACACTGAAATAATCACCCTCTTTAAGTGTCTTCTTGCGGAAATAGGTAATGCGCTCCCCATCAAACTGAGAGCGTTTAATGATCGCCATATCAAAATGGTTCATCCCCATATTGTTAAACATAAACAGCAAATAATTACGTGTATTCCAAATCGGCGTATGTGGTGTTAGCTCCAAGTGACGTATTGCTCCTATCTCTTCTAACGTAAGCGGTTTAGGTACATTCTCAACACTCTGCTTTTCAATGCGGGATAACGGATTGTGACCTTGTAAATCAGCAAATGCCTGTGCAGCATCATTCATAATCGCCTGAATACTCCGCAAATGAATCAACGGCGTGTTTTTAGAAGCGAATCGTTTACTCATATAGGCTTTAAAGTCCTTCCCAAAACTATAATCAAATGCCCGTATTTGCATATCGTATGCGGTATAATCAGCCAGCACAGTGAGTGCATTGGCTTCTTTTTTGTACAAAGTTTTAATAATCGTTTGATCATCCTCACCTTTCAGCTTCATTCGGTATTTCACCCATATTTTAAGCGCGCTCTCATAGGAATCTGCCGTTGCATATTGCCCCTCTAAGAGCAAACGATGCAGATACACACCGCCATAATTGAGCAAGGTACGTGATGGTTGTTTCTTAAAAAACCGTTGTTCGATCTCGCGCTTTAACTGGTCGATCTCCCAATGCCTGATCGTCCCCGCCTCTTCATCAATCCATAAATCAATATCTCCGTAGATTTTCTTGGTACGTTTACTGTGGCGCACTGAATTGGTAATGCCTGTGATTTTTCCCGTATCGGGGTCAAATTGATCCGCGTGCAAATGGATGTTAAATGAAATGTCGCGTGTTTTACTCTTGTGACCAATACGCAGAACTAATGCAAATTTATTATCTTTGGTGATGTGATCCTTACGTTTATCAAGGGTAACTTTGACTGTAGCCATGTTTGATAGGTTTTAATTTTTGGCGTGCTTTCGGCGTGCTTTTTTTGGTTTTAACTTGCTTAATATAGGCTAATCTAGAAAAATATTGCTGATTACCAGCCATTTAAAAACGTTAAAATTCACATAAAGTCACTTTCAATTGACTGGCAGTCAAGAGGTCGTGGGTTCGAGTCCCATCTTCTCCACAAAGAAACAGAGGTCTGCACTGTAGTGCAGGCTTTTTGTTTTTCTAGAAAACTCAGAAATAATAAAAGACATTATACCTATATTAGAATCTAGTGATTAGCTTCAATACATACTAATCCCTCATTATTTCTAGCAAAAAGAATCACTTCTTTTCCTTTAAATTTAAAAGGTCGTATTGCTTTTACATCTCCTTTAATTAAGGTGCCACTTTTAACTGCGGGAATAGGACCAAAATTATTCTTTCCATTATTTTTAAGTACCAATCCATAACCAGCATCATTTCTAGGAGTTTCAATTTCTGATTGAAATAGGTTTCCGGCAATAAGAATATCTTTTAATCCATCATCATCAAAATCATCAATATGAATATCGTTTATAGAAGATAGCTGTGCTTGTTTTGGAAGTTCTATAATTTTGAATTTTCCATTTCCTAAATTTTCTATAAAAATCGAAGCAAATGTATATGCCTTTGCATGTAATGCTTTCTCTAGTTTTTCTTGCCCATACACCTGAATTAGGTCGGCAGAACCAAAACCTTCATAGGTTGGAAATTTTTCTTTTATAAATGGCATTTGGAGCGAGGTACATTCTCGACCGCGAAGCGGAAATAAATCTCCATTGTTATAATATCCTAATACAATATCATTGGTCCCATTATCATCAAAATCATTTGTATAAATCTCGAAAGGTTCTTTGGCAGAAGCTTTATATTTATAATTTAAGCCTAAGTTACCCACTACATAATCCATATCTCCGTCCTGATCAAAATCAGCACTATTAATCGAATTCCACCAACCATCAGTATTCTTAAACAAAGTGGTATCTTTTTTAAAAGTTTTATCTGTGTTTCTAAATACCGTTATAGGCATCCATTCTCCAACTATAACCAAATCAGATGAACCATCCTGATCAATATCTGTCCATATTGCATCTGTGACCATCCCGATTTCAGATAATTCTGGAGCAATAGTTTTAGTAATATCTTTAAAAACACCGTTGTCATTTTCTAATAGATAATTTGCTCCGGGATACAGATATTTTTGTGGTGTATGCCTACTTCCAACAAATACATCCAGATCTCCATCCTGATCATAATCAAATGGTTTTATACAACTACCACTGGATACTATCTTTGGTAATCTATTGTTTTCTTTAATAAAGTTTCCGTTAGTATTTATATACAAACGATCCTGATACATAGTATGATTTGCTGGCCATTCATTCCCACCACTTACCACATATAAATCTAAATCGTTATCCCCATCTGCATCAAAAAATTGCGCAGACACATCTTCAAATGCTTTTTCTTTTTCCCATAGCGTACTGCACGAAGATTGAAAAGAACCGCCTGGTTGTTGTGTATACAATGCAGCCGGGTGGTTTTTTGCTCCGCCAATATAAAAATCATCCAATCCATCCTTGTTTACATCTCCAACAGCAAGTGCAGGACCAAACTGAGACATTTTATGCGGCAATAAACTTTCTTTTTCAAAATCATCATACATATTTTCTACATGCCTGTGGGATATGTTTATGCCTTTTGTAATATTCTTAAATAGCGGTACTACAGGATTCTTCTTTTTTTGATTTGTAAAAGAAGCATCGTTGTAATTAATAATGACTCTTTTGTTAATTTCTGGATTGTTAATTACCTCTACCTTATCATCTGGCCAGGTTACTATAATTTCTTGTACCGTTGTGTTACTATTCAATCCGATATGTATAATTGGTTCTACCGCAGATTGATATCCTCTTGTGGGATAGTTTTCGAATATTTGAGTTGTTTTTTCTGTTTGTACGGCAATACGTGTACCTATTCCAAATGGGTTTTGGGAATCTCCTTTAAATTGAAACTGTATATAATTCTTATTTCTGGTATTATTTTTTAGAATAGTAGCTTCCTGATCAATATTATTAATAACCAGATCCAAATCCCCATCGTTGTCTAAATCTGCATAAGATGCACCATTAGAAAAAGTAGGAGCATCAATTCCCCAGGATGTGGATGTCTTTGAAAAAGTTAAGTCCCCATTGTTTTTAAAAAAGTAATTTCGGGTTTTTCGTTGTGGAGTTTTAAGAACTAGCTCTTCGATTACTTTTTTTATATTTTCCTTATTCTTTTGAGCCTGCTCTAATCGTTTTACTTTATATTTTCTAAAATCATTATTTCTAAAATCTCTTTTAAGACCATTAGTAATAAATACATCTTTTAATCCATCATTATCAAAATCTGCAAACAATGGTGCCCAACTCCAATCGGTATTTGATATTCCTGCGAGATGTGCGATCTCGCTAAAACATTCGTCAGAATTGTTAAGCTGTAACGCATTAAACATATACTGATAATGAAACCCATTATCAACAGCATGATTAAATGCCTTTGGGTTCATCCCACTCATACTGGTTTTGATCCCATAATTATCCTCGGCTACCATATCCAATGAAATGATATCCAACAACCCATCATTATTAAAATCTGCAATATCGGTTCCCATCGAAAAATTAGACGTATGCCCGATAGATGATTTTATTTTTTCTGTAAATGTGCCATTTCCGTTATTAAAATAAAGGTAATCATGCTCGATATAATCGTTTGCTACATATATATCGGGCCAACCATCTTGATTAAGATCCCCTATAGAAACCCCTAAACCAAAACCTAAAGGATTTTGTATGATTCCTGCCTGATCAGAAACATCTGTAAATTTTCCTAAGTTATTTTGATACAATCGATCTCCTACCAGGTCATTTTTCTCGCTTTTATAGTCTTCTGGGTTATTGGTATTAACAGGAGACACATTATGATTTAATAAAAACATGTCGACATCTCCATCTTTATCATAATCAAAAAATGCAGCTTGCGTACTATATCCAGAAAAATTAAGTCCATATTGGGCAGCCGACTCAGTAAACGTACCATTTTTGTTGTTTATAAAAAGTTCGTTTTCTCTATTTATCGCTTTTCCTTTACCTGACTTACACACATAAAGGTCTAACCAACCATCTGCATTGATATCTACCATGGTGACTCCAGTTGTCCACCCAAAAGAGCCTTTTACTTTTGCTTTCTCTGTGTGATTTTCAAATTGAAAATTCCCTTTATTGATATAAAGTCTGTTTTCTTTGAGATTGGAAGTAAAATAAATATCGGATAATCCATCATTATTAACATCTCCTATAGCAACACCTCCACCATTATAGAAATATTCATACACCATACTATTCATGGCACTACTCTCTGGTATTTGGTTTATGAAATGAATCCCCGAATGATCTGATAAAACTGAAGTAAATAATGTTTTATTTTTATCAGAATTTAGGTTTTGTTGAGTAGCTTCATTGTTGCGACATGATATGATTAGGAATATACTTATTAGTACTCCAAGTATTTTTATTCTTTTACTATCTGTGATCATGACATATATTGTATACTAGCATAAACACCTAAAAATAATAAAATTCTTAGGTGTTTACTAGCTTTAATAACTAACTCAACTTTCGGGTTTTTTTACCATCCAGGATTCGGTTTAAGATTAGTATTAATATTTATCTCCTGTAATGGTATAGGGTATAAAATATGTTTATCCTGAAAATTCTCTGCGAATGGTTTGTTATGATTTTCTAGCGTTGTTTTTATCGATTCTGTGACTGTACTTCCTCTTTGCCACCTATAAAGATCAAACCAACGAATACCAAATTCCATAGCTAACTCAACCGGGCGTTCATGATGTCGAATTTGATCCCTTAGCTGGCTTTGCGTCATTACTCCTAATGGAGCTGCTTTCCCTCGTTCTCTAACTTTATTTATCTCTATTATCGCTTGATCTGTTTTACCATTTTCATTTAAAGCTTCGGCATACATTAATAAAACATCTGCATATCGAATTAAAGCAATGTTTGTTCCGTTATAAAAGCTTACATCCTGATTAAAAGCATATTTTTTGAAGTATTTAGGATGGTTAAGATCACCAGATACAGCACTATATGCAATAACTGCATCTGCATCTCTACTATACATTTCAGAATTAGGATCGTCAAAGAAAATACTCTCATATACTCTTTCACTAATTTCTCCTCCGGTAGTTAAATCTGTTTTCATTTCTTCAACTAACCAATCAGAGGGATAGAATAATTCCCACCCACCAAAGGCATAGGGAGAAACCTGAAAGTTAAAAACCTGTCGTTCATCATTACCATTAGCACGATCTCCCGAAAATTGAATTTCAAA
The DNA here is from genome assembly GCF_000520995.1 of Aquimarina macrocephali JAMB N27. Classification (GTDB taxonomy): domain Bacteria; phylum Bacteroidota; class Bacteroidia; order Flavobacteriales; family Flavobacteriaceae; genus Aquimarina; species Aquimarina macrocephali. Next base: position 445,441 of record NZ_JACA01000001.1, read on the forward strand.
TATACTTTCATTCCCGTTTTCTGCAGCTCCATTAAAATTATCTGCATAATTAGTTAATAAAGAGTATCCCATACCGGTTACTTCTCCTAATTTGACTTCTGCCTGGCTCCATTTTTCCTGAAACAAATATGCTTTACCCAATAATGCTTTTGCAGCACCTTGTGTAGCTCTTCCTTTCCATTCTGATGAATGTTCTGTCAATAAATCTGGTTCTGCTTCGGCAAGATCTTTTTCTATCTGCTCCCATATTTTATCAGGAGTTACCTGAGACACAAAAAGACGATCTAATTCTGTTTCATAAGTAGTTACCAGAGGTACATTTTCAAAACCGGTTACCAGCCAAAAATAGTATAGTGCTCTTAAGAATTTTGCTTCGGCCACAATCGTATTCTTATCTTCCTGAGATAGAGCTTCCATTTCTGGTATTCTTTGTATGATCTGATTAGCTCGACCTATACCTGCATAGCTACTTTGCCAAATATTGTATGGGCCTGTATCTTCTGTAGTATTAGAGAAACTTGCCAGTGATCGACTATATGTTTCTGCCGTATTATTGGTCACATCATCAGCTCGGTATGCCATTGCAGTATACACCTCTTCAAAGAAAGCCCATTTACTTCCACTTGCACTATGCATTGCTCCATAAGTAGCTGTTAGCGCTTGTAACGCATGTTCTTCTGTTTGCCAAAAACTAGAATCAGTCAAATTCTCCTTGTTTGCAACATCCAAAAAATCGTCACTACAAGAATTTAGTATTCCTATACTTAGAACTATAATTAATAAATAACTAATTTTTTTCATTGTTCTGTTTTTTAATTTTTTTTCTAACTATTACATCGATACACTAATACCGAAAATAAAAGATCTGGTTAATGGGTAGAATCCTCTGTCAACTCCTCTATTAAATGTTCCTCCATTTCCTAGACCTGGATCAAAACCTGAATAATCTGTAATGGTAAATAGATTATTGGCGGTTGCATAAACTCTGATTCTCGAAACAGGAATCTTACTTATTGCAGATTCTGGAATCGAATATCCTATCTGTAGGTTCTTTAATCTTAAATATGATCCATCTTCCAGAAAATAGCTAGAAGGTCTAATATTATTGTTAGGATCACCAAATGCGTTTCTTGGAATATCTGTATTCGTATTTTGTGGTGTCCAAGCATTAACTAAATCAGAAGACACATTATTTCTATCTGTTCTATACAGCCACATTTTTACGCCATTGTAGATTTTATTCCCCTGAGTCCCTTGAAAGAATGCACTAAAATCAAAGTTTTTATATTTAGCATTAAGGGTTAATCCATATTCAAAATCAGGAAGACCACTACCCATATACTTTTTATCATCATCGTTTAATTGACCATCCCCGTTTACATCAGTAAATCGTAAATCTCCCGGAGCCGCATCTGGCTGAACTGCATGCGCATCAATCTCTGCTTGATTTTGAAATATCCCATTGGCTTCAAACAGATAAAATCGTCCAATTTCTCCTCCCACTTCGGTACGAGTGGTAGGAAAATTATTAAACTCTATAAAACCATCAACACGAGCTTCGCCTTCTACTCCCAGTTTTGTGATCTTATTTTTTGAAGTACTTAAGTTTGCAGTAATATCAAAAGAAAAATCTTTGTACTCTTTACTACTATATGTAGCAGAAAACTCCCATCCTTTATTTTCTAAATCTCCTGCATTGGTTAAAGGATCTGTTGTAATCCCAGAACTACCAGGAACCTTAGTAAATACCAACATATCACTTGTTTTAGCATTAAAATAGTCAAAGGAAGCTTTGATTCTATTATCTAATATCCCAAGATCAATACCAACATTGGTGGTTGCCGTTTCTTCCCATCGAATATCGGGTGTTGGTAGTGAAGTAGCAATTGCTCCAGATAGTACTGCTTGTGTTACATCTTCACCAAAAGGATAGTTTAATTGTTGTCCTCCAGAACCAATCCTTGCTAAAAATAAATGATTAGGGATAAGCTGATTTCCTAATGTTCCGTAGCTAAATCGAGGTTTTAGTTGAGTAAACAAATCCGTCTTAAAAAAGTTTTCATTGTGAACTGCCCAACCCAATGAAACAGAATAGAAAGTACCATATTGGTTTTTAGAGCTAAAACGTGAAGAACCATCTCTTCTGGCACTGGCTTGTACATAATATCTATTGGCATAATCATAACTTAAACGACCAAAAACAGATTGTAATGTACTGGAAACATTTCTACCAAAAGAAGAAGCATCTCCTATCCCGGCACTCAGAGCTTGTATAGCATCAGATGGTAGTCTATTATTACTACCGCCCACCGAGTTAAATACATTTTCTTCTTTAGAGCCACCAACAAGGATATCAAAATCATGATCTCCAAATGATTTGACATAATTCAAAGTATTGTTTAATGTCCAACTGGTAGTCCTTGTTCTGGTTTCAGATAAAAAAGGATCTTCATTAATAGATTGTGGTCCAAAATCATATGCTGGCTGAAAGAAAAAGAAATGTTCATTTTCTACATTTAATCCATATTGAAATTGATAACTTAATCCATCAAATAATTTTAAGTTGGCCGCAATATTAAATTGAGTGTATTCATCACGATCAATACGATCAGTTAATTCTCCCTGGCCTATTGGATTCCCAGAACCTAAACCAGTTGCAGGTGTAGCAAATCCATTTAACGAATTTGCATCATATATTGCCTTATGAGGTAATTGAGAATAGATATTTAGAAATGGAGAAAAACTAGCATTACCTCCATCAAGTGGTTCAAAAATACTTCGCCTTTTTTCTTTGGCATATGCCAAACCAGGAGAAATCTTCAGTCGGTTATTCAACAATTTAATATCCATATTTAACCGGGTATTAAATCTGTTGAAATCTGTATTAATAACAGTTCCTGAATTGGTAAAATAACCTGCAGAAAAATTATAGGTAGTATTTTCTGAACCTCCCGAAACTCCAATATCATGTTTCTGCTCAAAAGCGTTTTCATAATAAGCATCAGCCCAATCAGAATCTGCATACTGTTCTCCATTAGTAAGATATGGAGCAGGAGTTTCTCCTACATTAGCATATGCTTGGAGTTTTATCTGATCGTGTTGAGCTCTATTTGCTACCTCTATATTATCATTAATAGAATGTGTACTTATATATGAGTTTACTACAACCTGTGGGTCTCCTCTTTTTCCTCTTTTTGTAGTAACGATAACTACTCCATTAGAAGCTCTAGAACCATAAATAGTAGCAGCAGACGCATCTCTAAGAATACTTATATTTTGGATATCGGCAGGATTTACATAAGATAAATCTCCCGGGACCCCATCAATTACAAATAAAGGATCATTATTATTTACGGTACCCATACCACGAATCCTAATTACCGGAGCACTCCCCGGAGCACCACTGGCTATTGCTACATTAAGCCCAGCTACTTGCCCTTGCAAAGATGTTGCTATATCGGCAGTAGGAATTTTTTGTATCTCCTCTATGTTTACCGAAGTAATTGCGGCAGTTAATTCTGATTTTTTTTGCGTTCCATAACCTACCAGAACAACCTCTCCCAGGCTCTGCGCATCTTCCTCAAGGCTAACATTGATTACCGTTTGATTACCAACTAAGATTTCTTTGGTAACAAATCCTAAATATCGATATACTAATGTTGTTTGCTGGCCCGAAACTTCAATTGAGTAATTTCCATCAAAATCAGTTTGTGTTCCTTGAGTTTGATCTCCCATAATTGTAATTGTAACTCCCGGTAAAGGAGAACCGCTACTATTTTCTGAAACATTACCTGTTATTACTGCATTTTGCGCATAAGTATTAGCGAATCCAAATAGAGTAAGCCCAAGTAGAGTTAAAAAAAATGAATACCATTGGTTTTTCTTTTTTTTTGCTTCCATAATCACATTGTTTTTTGGTGATAATCCCCAATTTTACGAGGGGTTTAACGTAAAATATTGGCGCAATATAGAATTTTAGTTTTTAAAAAAGCAACTAGTACCTACCAGTTTTTTTAAAGAAAAAATATGATATATTTGTAGTATGAAAACAATTAATGTGGTAGAAAACATAGGTGTACCTAAATACAAACAGATCATTTCATCAATTGAAAGTGCTATTTTGTCTGGAGAGTATAAGCGTGGAGATAAATTACCATCAATCAACAGTGTAAAGCTTCGATTCTCTCTCTCGAGAGATACAGTATTGCTCGCTTACAATGATTTAAAAGTAAGAGGAATTGTAAATTCTGTTCCTGGTAAAGGGTATTATGTAAAAAGTGAAAGTATAGAAATCGCTCAAAAGATTTTTTTATTATTTGATGAACTAAATGCCTTTAAAGAAGATTTGTATAATTCTTTTTTAAAAAGTTTAAATACGAATATCGAAGTAGATATTTATTTTCATCATTTCAATTATGATGTATTTAGCAAATTAATTTACGACAATATTGGCAGCTATAATTATTATATTATTATGCCTGCAAATTTAAATGACATCCCCGCAATACTAGATGTCTTACCTCAAGATAGAGTATATATACTGGATCAAACTCGTCCCGAGCTTTCACAATACCCTACCATTCATCAAAATTTTAAGAAAGATATTTTAACCGGTTTGGTCAAAGGGCTTCATCTTCTAAAAAAATACCAAAAACTAGTACTACTTTTTCAAGAGCAGAAACAGCCTGCAGGAATGTTTGAAGGTTTTAAAATGTTCTGTAACACCTATCGATTTGATAATGAAGTGATCGATTCTCTAGAAGGGAGAACGCTGGTTAAAGGAGAAGTTTACATAATTCCTGATGATAGGAGTCTTATTCGCATTATTAAAAAAATAAAAGAAGTAGAGTTTACTCTTGCAAAAGATATTGGTATCATATCCTATAATGATACACTTCTTAAAGAAATCGTAGAAGGAGGCATAACTACTATTTCTACCGATTTTAATAAAATGGGAGAACGCCTGGCCGAAATGATTACGAATAAGGAACAGATTAGAATCGAAAACGTAAATAATTTAATTTTAAGAAATTCTCTTTAGCTTTTGTATCAAATAAACCACATAAAAGGGCAAAAAAGTCCTAAGCACCACATCGAACTTTTAAAAGCAGATCAAAGTTCAAGTGCCATAATAGCTTTAAATTTAGGAGGAAGCATACAAGGGTTATCAATTAATGGTAAGCACATAATAGCTGGGCTTGAATTATTAGATTATAATACCACATATGCCTCTGCTGTTTTATTCCCTTTTGCCAATAGAATAAAAAATGGAAAGTATATTTTTAAAGACAAACAATATGTTTTAGACCTTAATGTAAAAAAAGAAAACAATGCTTTACATGGCCTGATATATAATAAGACTTTTACCTATATAAAAGAAGAAGTTAGTCTCAATCATGCTTCTGTAACTATTGGTTATGAAGAAACCAAAAAAGTAAAAGGATTTCCTTTTAAATACGCTATACATTTAACATACACTCTATCTGCCAATACTTTAGAACTCTCTGTAGTTGTAGTCAATAATGACCAAGTTCCTTTTCCTTTCACTATTGGATGGCATCCATATTTTTTAAGTAGTGATTTACATGAGAGTTTTCTTACTGTTGAAAGCAATAAAAAATTAGTATTCGATAAGGATATGATCCCTATGAAGATCAAAGATATTACCATAAAAGAACCTATCCAGATCAAAGACAGGCTTTTTGATGATTGTTATATTCTTAACAATAATTCAGCAAAATTTAATACTCCAGAGTATTGTTTGATTCTTGAGTCTTCTTCAGAAGAAAATTATCTGCAAGTATTTACACCCGAAAAGAGAAATATAATAGCCATCGAACCCAAAACAGGGCCATCTAATAGTTTTAATAACAAACTCGGATTAAGTACTCTGAACCCAAAAGAAACCTACAAGATAAATTGGAAAATTAAACTTCGGAACAATGAATAAGCATGCTCTATTTATAATGATTTCGGTTCTCATATTGTGTTTTGGTTGTAAAAAGCATACAAAGGTAGCAGCACCAAACATTACCAAAAAAGAATACCTCTCTTATAGTAAAAATATTCTCAACTATGGAGTTACTCCAAAAGACTCTATAGATAAATCCGGATTGATGTTTTCAGATCAAGGTGCATGGTTTGCCTATAGTTTTCCTGATTCTATTAGTCCTTCTCCCGGGTTCTCAGGGCCTTTTTTAATGACTCAGCAAAATGGAATCTGGAGTAGTGAGATGCTCATAAAACTAAATATTAGAGACATTTCCTGGAGTGAATATAAAACAACCGCATATAACAGTCATTTAGAACAAACCTTTGCAAACAAAGATGTAGTTCTAAAACAAAAACTGGTATTTGCCTCTGGACATTCTGCATTAATACAATATACGTTTACCAATAAAACGGATAAAGCAATTGAGTTGGAGTATAACTGGAAAAACCAGCCACTTTTAACAGAAACTCTAAGATTAGAATCAGCAGAAAATAAAATTACCATACACTCTTCAAAATCTAATGCCATTGGTCATATTGTATTTCCAAACGAAACAAAAATCACAAGCACCGACAGCTCTTATTCTACTAATAATCAGCAGCTACATTTAAAACCAAAAACGACTAAAGAGATTGTGGTTTCTCAGACTTTTATTTTTCCCGAATATTCCTGGGAAGAGGAACAAAAAACTATCGCTACCATTGATTTTGATACTATCTTAAGTAAACGCAGCGTCGAAAAGGAAACGCAGCTAAAATCTTTAATTAAGGCAAGAAAAGAAAAATTTCAAGATGACAAATATGCTACGGTACTTACCAAAGCTCATCTTACCTTACAAAACAACTGGCGTATTCCTGCTGGAGAAATACAACACGAAGGATTGTTCCCCAGCTATCACTACAAGTGGTTTAATGGGTTTTGGTCATGGGACTCATGGAAACATGCTGTTGGATTATCCTATTACAATACAGAATTAGCTAAAAAACAGATGCGATTGATGTTCGAATTTCAGAACGAAGATGGTTTTGTAGCAGATTGTGTATACAGAGATACAAGCATAGAAGACCATAACTATCGAGATACAAAACCACCATTATCTGCATGGGCAGTAGTTAAAATTTATGAAAAAGATAATGATCTTGATTTTGTAAAAGAATTGTACTCTAAACTTAAAAAATACCATTATTGGTGGTATCAAAAACGAGATCATGATAAAGACGGACTATGTGAGTATGGGTCTACCGATGGAAGTCTTGTTGCTGCCAAATGGGAAAGTGGTATGGATAATGCCATTCGTTTTGACGATTCTAAAATTCTTAAAAATGAAGAAGGAGCCTATTCTTTGGATCAGGAAAGTGTTGATCTTAATGCATACCTCTATGCAGAAAAACTGTATTTAGAAAAACTTGCAGAAGCTATTCAAAAAGATGATGATGCAAAACAATACCAGGCAGAAGCAAAAAAACTGAAAGAAATAATTCAAAAGCAATTCTATGATCCTGTTGATGGTTGGTTTTATGATACTAATCTAAACGGAACAACATTTATAAAAGGAGAAGGCAGTGAGGGTTGGACGTCTCTTTGGGCAAATGTAGCAACCCAAAAACAAGCAGAGGCTGTAAAAAATAAGATGATGAATCCCAATAAATTCTATACCAAAATACCTTTTCAAACCATGTCTGCAGATCATCCAAAATTTGATCCTTTAAAAGGCTATTGGAGAGGCCCTAACTGGTTAGATCAATCGTATTTTGGAGTAAAAGGACTGCGTAATTATGGATTTGATAAAGAAGCAGATCAGGCTACTGTACAAATCATCCAAGGAGCAGAAGGGTTATTAGAGAAAGGAAAAGCAATTCGAGAAAATTATCACCCAATAACAGGCCAGGGCTTACATGCACAAAATTTTAGTTGGAGTGCAGCACACATTATAATGCTATTAATAAAAGAATAGATGATGAAATATTCAACGTTACAGGTAACTATTAATCAGGCAGAACAAATACTGCAGCAATTATTCGGTATTAAAGGAAAAGTATCTCCTCTTCCTGGAGAAATTGATTTTAATTTTAGGATTAAAACCGAACATGGAGATGGATATATTCTTAAAATATCAAGACCTGATGAAAATAGTAATTATCTGGATTATCAACAGCAGCTACTAGAATATGTAGAGAAAAATGGAAAGGACCTTATAGCACCCAGAGTGATACGAGATAAAGAAGGGAATGATATATCAGAGATTATAGATGAAAATAATACGCTTAGAAAAGTACGTCTATTATCTTGGATAAGTGGTAGAGTTTGGAGCAGTGTTAATCCTCAATTAGACACATTACGATATAGTTTAGGAGAACAATGCGGATTACTAACAGGCGCCTTACAAGGGTTTGACCATCCTGAAGCACATCGAGAATTTGTTTGGGACATCGCACAATCATTATGGACCAAAGAATATCTACACTTGTTTGAAGGTGAAGAAAAAGATATCATTTCTTTTTTTCAAAATAGATTTGAAACCATCCAGGATTCATATGCTATACTTAGAAAATCGGTAGTTCACAATGATGCTAACGATAACAATGTTATTGTTTCAGAAGACTTGATTCACCCTAAGGTTAAAGCTGCAATAGATTATGGAGATGCGATACACACTCAGGTTATTAATGATGTAGCTATCGCATGTGCGTATGCTATAATGAATCATAATGATCCACTAGAAGCAACTTTACCAATATTGCAAGGATATCATGCTACTTTTCTGCTAAAAGAAGAAGAACTAAAATATCTGTATGTAGCAATAGCTATGCGCCTGGTAATTTCTGTTACAAAATCTGCTATTAATAAAATCAAGGAACCAGATAATCAATACTTACTAATAAGTGAAAAACCAGCTTGGGAAGTGCTCAAGAAATGGAGACAAATTAGCGAAGAGTATGCTCATTATAGTTTTAGACATACTTGCGAGTACTCTGCACATCCTAATGAAAAAGCATTTAGAGTTTGGGTAGAAAATAATAATTATTCTTTATCAGAACTATTTCCTTCAATTCAAAAAAACGAGGTGTGCTCTTTAGATTTGAGCGTATCCAGTAAATGGGTTGGACATCAACAAGAATTTAATGATTTAGAAGTATTTCAGTTTAAAGTAGATCGTCTTCAAAAGGAAAATATCAACAAGATTATCGCAGGCGGATATTTAGAACCAAGAGCACTATATACGTCAACTACATATGATAAAACAGGAAATAGCGGACGAGAAAGTAGAACGGTTCATCTTGGGGTAGATTTTTGGCTCCCAGCAAATACTCCGGTTCATGCTGTATTAGATGGAGAAGTTATAACGGCATTTAATCATACCGGAGATAAAAACTACGGAGGGTTAATTATACTTAAGCATCAAAATGATTCATTAGAATTCTATACCCTATACGGGCATTTAACGGTTGATAGTGTATTACAAAAACAACCTGGAGATAGTATAAAAAAAGGGGAATGTATCGGATATCTTGGTGATCCGGCTCAAAATGGAAATTGGGCTCCGCATTTACATTTCCAGATTATGCTTTCTATGCTAAACTATACAGTAGATTTTCCTGGAGTAGCATATTACAATCAAATAGAAGTGTGGAAAGGGCTTTGCCCGGATCCAAACTTCTTATTCAAATTAGAAAGTCTAAATGCTCAAAGTGATGCAACTAATAAAGAATTAATCACTTATCGAAAAAAACATTTGGGCAAGAGCTTGAGTTTGCAATATAAAGTGCCTATTAAAATGGTACGTGGAGCTGGGCAATACTTAATAGATCAATATGGCAAAAAGTATTTAGACACGGTAAATAATGTAGCTCATGTAGGGCATGAAAATTATGCAGTAGTCAAAGCAGGGCAAGAACAAATGGCCTTGATTAATACTAATTCTCGATATCTACACGATACTATTAATCAATTAGCAAAGGAGTTGATAGAAACCTTGCCTCCAGAATTGAATGTATTGCATTTTGTTAATTCTGGAAGTGAAGCCAATGAACTCGCTATTAGAATGGTTAAAGCTGTAACAGGAGAGCGTGATATCATAGCTTCAGAAGTAGGTTATCATGGAAATGCTAACATGTGTATTGATATTAGTTCCTATAAATTTGATGGTAATGGAGGCCATGGAGCTCCAGAGCATACTCATATATTTCCCTTACCTGATGCTTATAGAGGAAAATACAGAGGAGAAAACACGGGAGAACACTATGCTTTAGAGGTTAAGAATTGTATTAATGATGTACATGAAAAAGGAAGAGGAATTGGGGCTTTTATCATAGAACCTATTATAAGTTGTGGTGGTCAGATTGAATTGCCAGACGGTTTTTTACCTAAAGCCTATGAATATACTCGTGCCGCAGGAGGATTATGTATATCTGATGAAGTACAGGTGGGGTGCGGAAGACTGGGAAAAACGTTTTGGGGATTTCAATTGTATGATGTAATCCCTGATATTATAACCATAGGAAAACCTTTAGGTAATGGACATCCACTGGCGGCAGTTGTGTGTACACAAGAGGTAGCAAACAAATTTGCTAATGGAATGGAATACTTTAACACCTTTGGAGGAAACCCTGTTTCTTCGGCTATTGGAACTGCAGTTCTTAAAACAGTAAAACGCGAAAATCTACAATCCCACGCTTTACAAATTGGAGAATTTTTAAAAGAAGAATTACAAAAACTAGCTATAAAATATCCAATCATAGGAGATGTTCGAGGACAAGGATTATTTCTTGGTTTTGAGCTTGTAGATGGTAACATGAACCCTTTGGCAAATCATGCTGATTATTTGGCCAACAGGATAAAAGATCATGGCGTCTTAATGAGTACAGATGGACCGGATCATAATGTATTAAAAATTAAGCCTCCTATCATTTTTACTAAAGAAAATGCAGAAGAATTAATTTTTTACCTCGATAAGGTATTTGCAGAAGACTACATGCAGAGTATTAAAGAAATATAACACAATGATGAAATTAAAATATATAATCATATTATTAGGGGCAATAGGGATGTACAGCTGTAATAAAGAGCCATTACAACCTGTTTCAGAACAAACGAATCATTTTAATCATCAGATATTCGAAGAAAATAAACTACCTCCCAGAGCTACTTTCTTTGGCTTCGAATCTAAGTTAGTAAAGCAAAAAGAAAAATCGAAGCGATTTTTAAGTTTAAATGGAGACTGGAAATTTAATTGGGTAAAAGACCCCAAGCAACGTCCGACAACTTTTCAACATACTGAATATACTGACCATGATTGGGATACAATTCCTGTACCCGCAAATTGGGAAGTACAAGGGTATGGAAAACCAATCTATCTGGATGAGAGGTATCCTTTTACAACAAAATGGCCTAATGTTCCCAAAGATTATAATCCTGTAGGAACCTATAGAAAATTTATTCATTTAGATGAGAATTTCCTGTCAGAAGACGTTATTCTCCATTTTGCAGGAGCTAAATCTGCTATGTATGTATATGTAAATGGGCAGTATGCAGGATATTCTCAAGGAAGTAAAACCCCTGCCGAATTTAATATAACCCAATACCTTACCAAGGGAGAAAATCTTATAGCACTACAACTCTTCCGATGGAGTGATGCTAGCTATGTAGAGAGCCAGGACATGCTTAGAATGAGTGGTATAGAAAGAGATGTCTATTTATATACACAACCCACAGTATTTGTTTCTGATTATTATACCTATACCAACTTAGATGAATCCTACACTAAAGGGGTTTTTAAAGGAACTATATCTGTAACCAATAGTCTTGAAGAGGCTGTGACCAGAATGGTATCTGTTACGGTATTAGATGGAAAAAATATTATTTATACTACTTCAGAAGAGATAAAAATACCTGCGCAATCAAAAATTGATGTTACTGCAGAGAAAATAATAGAGAACGTTAAGAAGTGGTCTGCCGAAATTCCGAATCTATATAATTTGGGGATCACTTTAGAAAACCCGGATCAGGGCAACAGTAATCAATATATTAATCGACATATTGGTTTTAAACGTGTAGAAATTAAAAACAGCCAGGTTTTAATTAATGGCAAAGCCATATATATACGTGGTGTAGATCGACATGAGACCGACCCGTTTGCAGGACATGTAGTCTCCAGAGCTTCTATGGAACAAGACATCCGGTCGATGAAACAACATAATATCAATGCAGTACGAAGTGCACATTACCCTAATGATCCTTATTGGTTAGATCTATGTGATCAATATGGATTGTATGTTATTGATGAAGCTAATATAGAAAGTCACCCATTGGCTATAGACGAAAAAACCCAAATCGGTAACGAGATGAGTTGGTTGCCAGCGCATATGGCACGAACACAAAGAATGTTCTATAGAGATAGAAATCATCCATCTATCTATTCCTGGTCTTTAGGAAATGAAGCAGGAGAAGGAGAGATTTTTAGAACTACCTATGCATGGTTAAAAGAACACGATGATAATCGTATTGTACAATATGAACCTGCAGGCAAAGAAGAGTATACCGATGTGTATTGCCCGATGTATCCAAAGCCAGAATATCTGATTCATCATGGCCAATCTGATTCTGATAAACCTTCTATCATGATCGAATATGCTCATGCAATGGGTAATTCTGTTGGTAACCTACAGGACTATTGGAATATTATTGAAAAATATCCTAATCTTCAGGGAGGGTACATTTGGGATTGGGTAGATCAAAGTTTAGAATATAAAGACGAAAACGGCAAGCCATACTTAGCATACGGACATGATTATCATCCAGATTTACCAACAGATGGCAACTTTTTAAATAATGGATTAGTAGATCCATATCGAAATCCACACCCACATTTATCCGAAGTAAAGAAAGTGTATGAACCTGCACAATTTTATACTAGCGGAAAAGGAAGTATAGAAATAGAAAATAAAAACTTCTTTGAGGATTTTACAGATAAAAGTATTTCCTGGAAAGTATTAGAAGATGGTGCTAAAATAGCAGAAGGTAATGGGATTTCGGCACTTGTATTACCCGGAGAGAAAAAAGCAGTAACACTAGAAAAATTCCCTAAGGTTTTAGACAAAAACAAAGAATACATTCTAGAAGTAAGCTTACTTCAAAAAGATGCAAACTTATTACTTCCTATAGGGCATGAAATTGCATGGGATCAGTTTGTTATTCAAAAAGGAACTGGATTTATGAATACACCTTCAGTTTCTAATGATTTAAAAATCACATCTAAAGATCAATCTATTGACATCCAAAACAAAATAGTAGATCTGAAACTTGATAAAAAAACCGGTGAAATTATTTCCTGGAAACATCATGAAATTGTGATCACTAATCATCCTATCAGGCCTAATTTTTGGCGCCCTCCTACAGATAATGATCTAGGTAATGGTATGGATAAATGGGCCAAAACATGGCAATATGCTTCTTATAATTATAAAGCAAAACTTGTCGAAAATCCTGTAATAAAGAATTCTGGTGTTTCTTATAAAGTAGCCTACACACTTCCTGCAAACGAAGCAAGTGTAGCCATAACGTATCATATTAGTGCCAATGGAGAAATGAAAGTAGATTTTAGCTTTACTCCAAACCAGAGTGATTTACCTAACATCCCAAGATTAGGAATGTACCTTACATTACCTAACACATTCCAGAAGGTATCCTGGTATGGTAATGGTCCAGAAGAAAGTTATTGGGATCGCAAAACAGGGGTTAAAACAGGAGTATATACAGGTACGGTCGATACACAATTTCATACCTATTCCAGACCACAAGAAACCGGGAATAAAACAGATGTGAGATGGATAAAAATTGCTTCGAATGCAATATCTGTTAAGGCCAACAGTTCGTCATCATTACTCAATAGTAGTGTTTGGCCTTTTGCTATGATCGAATTGGATTTTAATAGCGAAAAAGATGGAGCCGCTTCAGCTTCGGGATTAGTCCCGGTTACTAAGAAACACGGAGCAGATATTAAAAAAGGAAAAACTATTCAATGGAATATCGACTATCAACAAATGGGAGTAGGTGGAGATACTTCATGGGGACGTTTGGTACATGATGAATACACCATAAAACCAACAAAACATAACTATTCATTTACAATACAACCAATTAAATAAGAAACTATGCAGTTCATTACATTTATAGGGTTTACATTATTAGTGGCAATAATAGCTTATGTAAAAAGCAGAAAAACAGATGAATCTTCTTCTGATGGATATTTTCTGGGAGGAAGAAGTTTAACAGGGGTCGTTATTGCAGGTTCGTTATTACTAACCAATTTATCAACCGAACAAATCGTGGGGTTAAACGGGGCCGCCTTTAAAGAAGGGATCCTGGTTATGGCATGGGAAACGCTGGCGGCAATTGCCATGGTGGTTACAGCCGTATTTTTATTACCCCGATATCTAAAAGGAGGAATAACCACCGTTCCACAATTTTTGCAAAGACGATACGATAAAACCACCAAAACAATCACCTCTGCATTATTTCTAAGTGGATACGTGGTGGTGTTATTACCTATCGTTTTATATTCTGGAGCATTGGCAATTAATACAATGTTTGATCTACCTGGTATATTAAATGTTAACGAAACCACTGCTTTATGGATAACCGTTTTTGGAATCGGTATCATAGGATCTATTTATGCCATTTTTGGAGGTTTAAAAGCGGTAGCCGTATCAGATACCATTAATGCTATAGGGTTACTGATCGGTGGGTTGTTAATACCAATATTCGGATTAATGGCCATAGGTGATGGTAGTATTTTTGAAGGAATCGCTACACTAACGCAATCTCACCCCGAAAAACTCAAAGCATTAGGAGGGCCAGAATCTTCAATTCCGATAGGAACTATATTCACTGGTATGATGCTCGTTCAATTATTTTATTGGGGAACCAATCAAGCAATTATCCAAAGAGCTTTAGGAGCCAAAAACTTAAAAGAAGGACAAAAAGGATTGTTATTAGCTTCTTTTATAAAAATACTGGGACCACTAATTGTTGTATTACCGGGGTTAATTGCTTTTCACATGTTCGGGAACACATTGGATAACCCAGATGAAGCATATCCAATGTTAGTGACCAAGGTGCTACCCGCAGCTTGGGTAGGATTTTTTGCAGCAGTATTGTTTGGTGCTATTTTAAGTTCATTTAATAGTGCTTTAAACAGTTCGGTCACTTTATTCGGAATTGACATATACCAATCACATTTTAAACCTGATGCTACAGAACGGCAAACGGTAAAAGCAGGAAAAAGTTTTGGCATCATATTAGCAATTTTAGCCATGTGTATTGCTCCATTAATCGCATACGCTCCTGATGGGCTATTTGGGTATTTACAAAAAGTAAACGGATGTTATAGTATTCCTATCTTAACCATTATTGTAGTGGGATACCTAACAAAATATGTTCCTGCAATTGCAGCAAAAATTGCTATCATTTCTGGTGTGGTTTTATATGTTGCTTATATTTTATTAGATGAATTTGTTTTTGTTGAGCAATTCCCTCACTTCTTACATGTTATGGCAATATTATTCGTGCTCAATGTACTTATCATGTTACTTATTGGCAAATTCAGACCAAGAACAGAAGCTTATGAGCAACACTATACAGAGCAGGTTGATATCACTCCCTGGAAACACCTTAACGTTGTAGGGATCACTATTTGTTTGATTGTTTTAGGAATCTATATATACTTTGCATAAATGACAAATGAATCATTACTAGAAAAGGTGAAATCTACTTTTCTGAAACGATTTAGCACCAAACCTGTATTATCCTTTTCTCCAGGAAGGATCAATCTAATCGGAGAACATACCGATTATAATGGTGGGTTTGTCTTTCCTGCAGCAATCAATAAAGGGATAGTTTCAGGAATCCAGAAAAACAACAATATGTATTGTTCGGTCTATGCCATAGATACCGATGAGGTTTTAGAATTTTCGCTACAAAATATTCAACCTGCCAAAAATGGAGGATGGAAAAATTATGTATTGGGAGTAGTTGCCGAAATTATTAAAAGAGATATCACAATCTGTAGTTTTGATTTGGTCTTTGCTGGTAATATCCCTCTTGGAGCCGGATTATCATCCTCTGCTGCCCTGGAAAACAGTATCGTTTTTGGATTAAATGAATTGTTCGAACTTGGACTAACCAAAGAAGAAATGATTTATATCTCTCAAAAAGCAGAGCACAATTATGTAGGAGTACAGTGTGGTATTATGGATCAATATGCGAGTATGTTTGGAAAAGAAGGCAAGGCTTTATTATTAGATTGCAGAAATCTTAAAGCGACCTACTTTTCTATTGATTTTAAAGAATATGATATTATTTTAATCAATACTAATGTAAAGCACAGTCTTACAGAAAGTGCCTATAATGAAAGGCGCTCGGTATGTGAAGCGGTAGCTGCGCGCTTAGAAGTATCTGCTCTAAGAGATGCCACATATGAAGCCTTATTTACTATTAAAAAAGAAATTACTGAAGACCACTACCAAAAAGCTTTATTTATCTTACAAGAAAATGAAAGAGTTTTAAAAGCTGCTATTGCCTTAGATAAAAAGGATTACATAACTTTTGGTAAACTACTTTTTGAGTCGCATAACGGGCTGCAAAACCAGTATAAAGTAAGCTGTACTGAATTGGATTTTTTGATAGATCATGCCAAACAGAATCCAGATGTATTAGGTGCACGAATGATGGGAGGTGGCTTTGGCGGTTGTACCATCAATATCATTAAAAAAGGAGCTACAGATACATTTATTAATACGGTTGCACCGTTATATCATAAACAATTCAATAAAACCTTAAGTCGATATGATGTACAAATTGCAGAAGGAACATATAAAATCAAATAATATGATAATGAGATATCTATATATATTGGGAATACTAATGGGATTGGCCAGCTGTCATCAAGAAATAAAAGTAGATGAGAAAGCCGATAAACAGCAAATCATTGAAGTACTGAAAGCACAAGAACAAGCCTGGTCAAATCATGACCTGGAAGAGTATATGCAAGGGTATTGGAAGTCGGATTCTTTAAAGTTTTATGGTAGCAGAGGATTAACGTATGGTTGGGATAAAACATTATCTAATTATAAAAAAGGATATCCCTCTAGAGCACATACCGGCACATTAAATTTTGTCATCAATGACATTTCACGAATTGATTATGAATCCTATTT
Source organism: Aquimarina macrocephali JAMB N27 (assembly GCF_000520995.1). GTDB lineage: Bacteria > Bacteroidota > Bacteroidia > Flavobacteriales > Flavobacteriaceae > Aquimarina > Aquimarina macrocephali. The sequence continues at coordinate 462,646 of NZ_JACA01000001.1, forward strand.
TGTGATGGGAGAATATCATTTAATACGTAGCGTAGGTAATGCTGACGGTACTTTTATGATCATTTTCAAAAAGATAAATGGTCATTGGAAAATTGTAGCAGATTCCTCATGTTAAATACAGATTTACAAGAGTATTCCCACAGGCGTTATAATCCACTTACAGGAGAATGGGTATTGGTATCCCCGCACAGAGCAAAAAGACCTTGGCAAGGCCAGGAAGAAGAAATCAATACACAATCATTACCATCTTATGATAAAGATTGTTATTTATGCTCGGGAAATAGTAGAGCAGGAGGAAAGAAAAATCCAGACTATCAGGATGTTTTTGTTTTTGAAAACGACTTTGCCGCATTACAAAACGAATCTCCTTCTTTTGCTATAGAAGAAGAATTGTTTAAAGTGAAAAGTGAAACTGGGATCTGCAAGGTAATATGTTTTAACCCAGATCATTCTAAAAGCTTAGCCAATATGTCTGTAGAGGCCATTGAAAAAGTAATTAAAGTATGGCAAGAAGAATATCAAAAATTAGGTGCACTACCAGAGATTAATTACGTGCAGATCTTTGAAAACAAAGGTGCTGTTATGGGGTGTAGCAATCCTCATCCTCACGGACAGATCTGGAGTCAGTTTCATCTACCCAATGAGATCTTAAAAAAAGACAACAATCAACGACACTATTTTTCTAAACATAGTACATCATTATTAGAAGATTATGTGATTCTGGAATTAGAAAAGAAAGAACGCATTATATTTCAAAATGAACACTTCGTTGTATTAGTTCCTTTTTGGGCTATTTGGCCATTTGAAACGATGATTATTCCAAAAAAGAGACAGTCATCGATTATAGAAATGAATCCAAATGAGCGAATTGCTTATTCAGAATGTATTTCTGTATTAACTCGAGCATATGATCAATTATTTAATTGTTCTTTTCCCTATTCTAGTGGGATTCATCAAGCGCCAACTCATAATCTTGATCATACCCATTGGCATTGGCATATGAGTTTTTACCCTCCATTATTACGAAGTGCTACTGTTAAAAAATTTATGGTTGGTTATGAAATGTTCGGGATGCCACAACGAGATGTTACAGCAGAAACCGCTGCAAAAATGCTTTATGACTTAATCCAATAATAATAATAGGGTTAAGTATAAATATGTAAACTTTTTTTAGGACAAGACAGGATAAGCCATCCCAGTTTCGTTTTTCTGGGCTGAGAAAAAAAATGAAAGTTTTTTTGAAAAGAGATAAAGAGGTTTTGGGTTTCAGGTCACCGGTTACTAGGTTTTGGGCTAACCGTTCTTTTAGCTACCCTATAAAAGGAGTAATGATATTCTTTTTTTGACCTTTTTTATAGAACCCAAAAGTAAATCCTACCGGTTCGGAGTACACAAAACTCTGTGTGAGCGTGTCGAATTCTACAGGTGCATTCAATTCTTTCATAACACAAAGCGTACGATATAATTTGGTTTTGGAGATGCCTAACTTTTCCGCCAGTTCTATGGGAGATCCTGTAGCTTGCAAACGAATAAGTTGATCAATTCGCTCTATCAATTGTATTTGCTTTAACATGATATTCATAACTATGGATTAAAAACGCATACTGCACTGCGAAAAATGATAATTGCTGTTTTTTGATTATGTTCTTTACGGCTATTGGTATAGTAACAAAAAGCGAAATTATGGTTTTTCCGTATTTAATGTGTAAGGAAAACCGTAAACTAAATTTTTAATTCATGGTGTTATAGTTTTCAGGTTTACATTTGATATCAAAGTGTATTTTAACGAGTAATCCTCCTATCGAAAAAAGCGAGTGTTTTTGTAATGAATTTGGTTTGGATAAAGCATATGTACTCGTTTTATAAACCGTACTCATAGAATAGTACTATCCAGTATTTCTTTGGTTTCAGAATTATCTAAAACGGGCGCCATTAGGTATTAAATCAGTAAAAAAAGCATCAATACAGTGACAATAGTTGCGTAAATCTATACATCATATATACATTAATATGTTAAAAAACAGAGGCTTACCTTATAGATGCCTATTTGTAAAACTTTGATTTTCATGATGTTATATTATTTTCGTGTTTTCACTCAAAAAAAGGAGATTCCTATTACAAATACATCATCTAACTTTATGAAAGTATTAAAATAGTAAAGAAACTACCTGCACTTCATCTTTATTAATTCGATACAAAAATTAAACAACGCAAAACAAGTAAGGTCGTTTTTTTTGCTCAAAAATCTAGTATTAACTTAACTATTATTAAGTATGACAAAATTTGTACAATTACTATTATTTGTTCTATTTACAAATGGAATACACGCACAAAAAGTTTATGAAGATTTTAATTCGAATACTGCTCAACTTCAATGGATTGCTTCTAATGGCATTTATGCCTTAGAAAGTAATCCTGAAAATAGTCAATCACAAATAGGCGCGTATACAAAATCATCTTCGCATCCCTATAGCCTGTTCTTTGCATCCATAAATCAAGGTATAAACCTAACTACTTTTAATCAAATCAGAATTAAAATATATAGTAGTTCGCTAAGATCATTTACTATAAAACTCGAAGGAAACAATGGTGCCATAGAGAAAACAACGACGATTACAGAAATCAATAAGTGGGTCGAATACGAATTTGATTTTAGTGATAATAGCTCTATGTCAGGGTTAAACAAAATAATCTTGTTTTTTGATCCCGGTTCTAATCGCGGAGAAAAATTTTACTTTGATGATATTGTTGCTTATGCTGCCAACCAGGCAAACACTCAAATCGTTGATACTTTTGAAATTGGTGGCACAAGCTGGAACGGTACTAATGGAGTTTTTAATAAAGTTAATAACCCACAGCCTTCACAAGCATTGAATACAAGTGCTACTTGTGGTTTGTTTACAAAAAACAATGCTGCTTATTCCTTTGTTTCAACTACTATCGGAACTATTGATTATAGTACTCACAATGAATTACAAATCAAAATTCTACAAAATCAAAATCCCGGGAACGATCAATATTCCAGATTTACAGTAAAATTAGAAAACTCGGTTACCCAAGAATCTATCGAAAGAAGAGGGTTTATCGGCAATACAAATACATGGACTACATACTCTTTTGATTTTAGTTCGATTCCTCAAAATACTACATATGATAAACTATTCATCTTTTTTGGACACAACGATACTTCTAATACTAATTCCTTTTATTTTGATGATGTACTTTTTAGAACAAAACGTACCTATCCTGTAAATACTAATCGTACTATAGATCAATTAACTCAGAATTCATACGAAGTGTTCAAATTACTTAGAACCAATAAAGGTGCCTATCGGGATGCTAAGTTGATTTCTAATAATAATGATTATCACCCGGGATCTACTGCATCTACAGGGATGGGATTGATCGCTTTATGTATAGCCAATGAGAAAAACTGGGAGTCTAATGCTCCTGATTTGGTTATAAAAACATTAGAAACAATGACAGGGCATACTTCTGGATTTAATTTGGATACAAATGCCAGTGGTTTTGCCAGGCACTTTTTTGACCTAAATAGTGGACAGAGAGCCTGGAATTCTGAATATAGCTCTATAGATACCGCTATCCTTATGTCTGGAGCACTATTTGCAAAGGAGTATTTTTTAGACCCTTCTGCACCTAACAGAGCTACTACACAACAAAAAGACCGAATTACAACCCTTGTGAATCAATTATGGAATTCTATAACCTGGGATGAAGCTATAGAAAATGCAAATAATGGTACCATATATAGAGATTTAGATAGTGCAGGAAAAGGTATTCCCGGTACAACTACTTTACCATATAACGAGTATATTATTGTAGCCGATTTGATATACCGATCGGGATCTGCATCGGGTAAAACACTTTGGGACAAATTTTATAAAAACCCATATAATACAGATGGTAACGGACAATATTTACTTCCCAGAGCAACTGCAACCTACACTGCTCCCAATAGCACAGTAATCAACAATGAAACACTTACGGATAGTAGTGGCAATTTCGTTTCTAGTTTTTTAGTTCAATTTTCATATTACCTAATTCATGATTTTGCATCTAGTACTTCTTATGTTAACTATATGAAAAATGCGAAAAATGCTGATAAAAACTGGTGGAAACATGTTTCTGAAGATCAATATTCCAATCCTATTTCCAGAGCATCTTTTGAATGGGGTACAGGAGCTGGTGCTGCCAATGCAATAAACGGTTATCATGCAGATAAAATTTATAATAATGATAACGACAATTGGACTAAGATTGTATCACCACATATTATTGCTGGTTTTTTACCAGTCGATCAAAATAATGAGATTAAAAACGATATTCTTAATTTATATACATCGGGAAAAGGAATCTATACGCTACCTAATACTTCTCAAACTGAAATTTTATGGAGATATAGTAAAGAGGATATTAATTGGAAAGCAGAAACTATTCAAGGTGTAGATTTTTCTACTATGCTTTTTGGTCTATATCATTTAGAAAACCCAGGGTTCTTTAAGAAAAATAATAACTATACTATTACAGGAACGCCTTCTACAAATGATGTAAAACTGCGTATTACTTTTGATAATTATCCAGACGAAACCTCATGGGAAATTAAAAATGCGAACAATCAGACAGTACACTATGGAGGGTCATATGGCTCTCAAGCAAATGGCTCTACTCTTACTATAACTAAAACTCTGGATGCAGATTGTTATACATTAGTAGTTAAGGATACATTTGGTGATGGGATTTGCTGTGGCTATGGTAATGGTTCGTATGAGTTAACCAATAGTGTTTCGGGTGCTGTATTAGCCTCTGGGGGATCATTTACTTCTGAAGATACTATAAATTTCTGTACAAGGAATACCACAATGCATAACTTTAATACAGATGAGAAAACAGATTTAGAAAGTTCTAACATTATTATTCATCCTATTCCTGCAAAAGACTTTATCCTGATTCGAATGAACAATGCCAAGGATTCAAATTATAGCATCATTAACCATATCGGTCAGATCGTAAGAAATGGGAAAGTATCTGAAAACAGAGTAGAATTAAACAATTTACCAGATGGAATGTATTTCCTTTCGGTTATATCAAATGATAAAACACTAACCAAGAAGTTTATTATCAAGCAATAACATAAATTCAATTATAAAAAAGGCCCTGATATCAAATTTGATATCAGGGCCTTTTTTTATATTCCTCTAACTTGGTTAATTAAGAGAAATATATATAAACAGCTATAACAAGCAGACAAATTATCCCTCCTGTTACTTTTACATATTTCCAGGGAGTGATATCCACTTGTTTTGTGTACTCTTGCTTATACTCTTCTTTTCTGGGATAGAATCTACCTATAATTAACATGATTATAATATTTAGCATAAATAATATTGCCATTACATGTAGAAAGTGCGGGTAGTCTTCTGTTCCAATTACAAAGGGTTTTAGTATAAATTGACTAACAATATATAATAAGGATCCTAAAATAATCCCAATTTTTGCTGCAATAGCAGGAACACGCTTGGTTATATATCCTACAACAATAATGGTTAGAATCGGTATACTATAAATTCCATTTGCTTCTTGCAAATATCCAAACAATCCATTTGTTGCATGCGCTAAAAGAGGAGCGATACACATTGATATTAATGCCAAAAATATTCCGAAGGTTTTTCCGGCCTTAACAACTTTTTTTTCGCTTGCTTCTTTATGTATATATTCTTTGTAAATGTCTATCCCGAATAAAGTGACCGAACTATTTAAAGCACTATTAAATGAGCTTAAAATAGCTCCAAATAATACTGCAGCAAAAAAACCTACCAATGATACGGGTAATACTTTACTTACCAGCATAGGATATGCTTCATCGGGGTTTGCAAGTTCTCCTTTAAACATATGAAATGCTATGATTCCTGGCAGTACTACAATAACAGGTCCTAAAATCTTAATAAAAGACCCCAGCAAAAGACCCTTTTGACCTTCTTTTAAATTTTTTGCTCCTAATGCTCTTTGAATGATCGCTTGATTGGTACCCCAATAAAACAATTGCACCAGCATCATCCCTGTAAAAATAGTTGAAAAAGGTACCGAAGCTTCTGGAGAACCTATAGCATTAAATTTTTCGGGATGAGATTTTAATAATACATCAACTCCTCCTAATAAACTCCCATCTCCTATGGCATATAACCCAAATATAGGAATCATTAAACCACCTATTAACAATCCAACAGCATTTATGGTATCTGATACGGCTACTGCTTTTAAACCCCCAAAAATCGCATAAATTGAGCCTATACACCCTATCGCCCATACAGTAATCCATAATGCTGTAGTATCTGATACCCCCATAAGCTCAGGAATATCAAACATTGTATTTATAGCTAACGCACCCGAATACAAAACTGTTGGTAACAAAATAACCGCATATCCCGTTAAAAACAGTCCAGATGCAATTGCTTTGGTCGTTCTATCGTATCTCCTTTGTAAGAATTGGGGCATGGTAGTTATTCCTCCTTTAAGATATCTGGGTAATAAAAATATTGCAGTGATTACCATAGCAACTGCTGCTAGTGTCTCCCATACCATTACCAGGATTCCTTCTTTATACGCAGCTCCATTTAAACCAACAATTTGCTCTGTGGACAGATTAGTTAATAATAGCGATCCAGCTATTACTGATGCTGTTAAACTACGTCCTCCTAAAAAATATCCATCTGATGATTTTTCATTAGTATTTCGAGTTAGCATATATGAAATAAAGCCAACGATAGCGGTAAAAGCTATAAATATAAGTACTCCCATGTTTTTAAGTTTTTGTTTTTGTTCTGCTTTTCGTTATCCCATCATCAAAGTTTGGTAGCATATTAAAAAGGGAGAGGAAAAATCCTCTCCCTTTATTAAATAACTCCAAATTATTCAGTTTAAATGGGATACAACTGAATTAAGAATTTATTCTTCCGGGGCTATGGAGTTACAAATTTTAAATCATCGATATGATAAGTATCGGTAGCTGTACCATCCGTCATACCTGCATTAAAAAACAAGACTACTTTAGTATTTCCATTACCTGCTGCTGCACTGAAATCAAAAGTGTAGGTTTTCCATTCTCCAACTACATCAATACTTCCCATTATTTCTACAAATGTACCGCCCTCAAGTTTAGCTAATAAGGGGACTGTTTTATCAGAACGTACTTTAATACTCAATTGCGAGTTAACCGATAAATCGATAACACCGCCAAAATCAACAGCCAGATTATCCCATGCATTGGTTCCATCATCAGTATATTCTCCAACATTAGAACTTCTATTTAAACAACTAACATCTGGGTTTGCAACTATGGGTACAAATCCGGGGCTGTCTCCTAACTGAAAATTTTGTTGACAATCAAAATCACTCATAATACTAAGATCAGGAGTAACCCCCGTGCAATCTTCGACGATTATACTGCAATCCTTAGATGTAAATCTTATATCATCGATATAATAGATATCAGTGGCTGTACCGTCTGATTGTCCTCCATTAAAAAACAAGACTACTTTAGTATTTCCATTACCTGCCGCTGCACTGAAATCAAAAGTGTAGTTTTTCCATTCTCCGGTTACATCAATATTCCCCCATATTTCTGCAGATGTACCACCCTCAAGTTTGGCTAATAAAGGAACTGTTTTACTAGAATGTATTTTGATATTCAATTGTGAGTTAACCGATAAATCGATAGCTCCCCCAAAGTCAATAGCCACATTATCCCATGCATTGGTTCCATCATCGGTATATTCTCCTACGGATTCACTTGTGTTAATTCCACTTTTATTTGGATTTTCTACTACAGGTACAAATCCAGGACTATTGCCTAATTGAAAATTTTGTTGACATTCAAAATCACTTACAATACTTAAATCTGCAATGGTGCCTGCACAAGGATCTATAAATTCTCTAAATCTAATATCATCTATATAATAAATATCTTCTGCTGTACCATCTGTCATACCTGCATTAAAAAACAACAGTACATTTGTGTTTCCTGCTCCAACAGCCGTTCTAAAATCAAAAGTATATTCTACCCATTGATCTATCGTACTTATTGTTTTTGTTATTTCAATAGGCGTACCTCCATCAAGTTTTACAGTTAATGGGCCTGTCTTCTTGGCAAGAACCTTTATACTCAATTGTGAATTGACAGATAAATCTATTGGTGATTCTAAGTCGATAAACAAATTATCAAAAGGCTCGGTACCATTATCTTTATATTCTCCTACAAATTGGCTTGTGTTGATTCCACTTTTATTTGGATTCGCTATAACGGGAGCTGTAGTATCCATAGTAGGGTCTCCAAGGAATACATTTTGTTGACAGTCAAAGTCACTTAATATGCTTGAATCCTTTTGGACATTTTCACACGGATCAGGAATAATAATTGACACATCAAAAAAGAGATCATCTAAAAAATATACTTCTTTTGTTCCATCATTTTCTATACCCTGATTAAAGAATATTAAAATTTTTGTATGATTTTGATCCTTTTGATCACCAAAATCAAATTGATACTCTATCCATTTATTATTACCATCAAGAGAGACTGTTATTTCTACAGGAGCTGAAGAACCTCCTTCTAATCTAACTTTTACTGTTGCCGAAATATCAGTTTTAATTTTAATTTTAAACAGTGCATGAGTAGATAAATCTATTGGTTTGCCAAAATCTATAACCAAAGCATCCTGGGTCCCAGTACCATCAGTATACTTCCCAATAAACTTACTTTTATTAATACCTATCTCATTTGGGTTTCTAATCGCCTCTACATTAGATAAAGTTTGGTTCGATTGACATTCAAAATCTGTAACGATATTAAGGTTTGCAACAACATTATCATCTTCGCATTGAGCATACTTTATGGTTTGTAGCTCCTCTAGATCATCTTCACATGATAAATTCAACACTAACACCATAAAAAGGATGCAATGTATACTCGAAAAAAACTTTACTATTTTCATGATAAAAAATTTACATTAATAATTAGCTACTTCTTTTATATGTATTGCCATGCCTCCTCCAGAAGCTAGTGACACATTTAATAAAGTAGTATGATTTACTTTTATTATTTTATTTTTAAAAGCTGTCGGATTGTTTAGATAATGCGCTTTATCTCCATCCAGATACAATTCTGCTATATATTTTTTGTTGTGATCCAAATACTCAAAAGAAAGTTCTAAATCTCTACTTTCTTGATTGGTAATACTACCAATAAACCAGCTTGATGAGTTTTTATCCTTTCTTGCTATGGTAAGGTATTCCCCAATCTTTCCATTAACTACTATTGTTTTATCCCAATCTACTGGTACATCTTTTATAAACTGAAATGCTCTTAGATTATCCTCATAATTTTCTGGTAAATCGGCTACCATTTGCAATGGACTATACAAAATGATATATAGTGCCAATTGTTTGGCTAGCGTAGTCCTTACGTATTGATCGGTACGATACTCATCAAATTTTATATCAAAAATACCTGGTGTATAATCAATAGGACCTGCTAATCCTCGCGTAAAAGGAATAATAAGTGTATGTTCGGGAGAATTACCGCCTCCCCACGCGTTAAATTCCATTCCTCTAACTCCCTCTCGGGTCATCATATTGGGATACGTTCTTCGTATTCCTGTAGGTTTTATCGGTTCATGAACATCTAATGTTATTTGATATTTTGCTGCTGTTTCTACAACTTTTCGGTAGTGATTCACCATATATTGACCGTGATGAAATTCTTTATTATCAATAAGATGATTTGCATACCCTGTCTTTACCGTATTAATTCCCAATGTGCTATAAAATGCAAATGCACTATCTAATCTTTTTTCATACGTAATAACATCACCCGAAGTTTCATGATGCCCTATAATCGTAACTCCTTTTTCTTTAGCATATGCTACTACTTCTTTTATATCAAAATCAGGGCTTGGAGTTACATAATCAAAAAAATCTGTAGCACCCTTTACTCCCCAATATTCCCATCCTGTATTCCAACCCTCTATCAATACTCCTTTGATCCCATGTTTTGCATTAAAATCTATATACTTTTTTGCATTTATAGTCGTTGCTCCGTGAGATGTGCTATTGCCAGACCAGCCTCCTTCATTTTTGTTTGCCCAGGAGCTTTTTCCCAAATGCATTTCCCACCAAATACCCGAGTATTTCATTGGCTCAATCCATGAAATATCTTTTATTTCTGAAGGTTCATTTAGATTAAGAATAAGAGTATTCGTTAACAGTTCTTTTGAATTTTCTGCTATTTGGATCGTTCTCCATGGTGTAACAAAAGGGGTTTTTATACGCACTTTATCTCCGTTACTCCAGGGCACTAATTCTGATTGCAATACATGATCTTCTTTTATAGCTAATGTCATATCAGAATAATCAGTAAGATTAGCTTCGCTAAAGCATAAGTAAATACTGTTCTTTGTTTTAACTGTTAACGGTGTGTTTACAGCATGTATATTTGGTATTCTATTTTTCTTTGTATTGTCATAACCTTCATTCTCTTTAGCATCTATTTTACTTAAAATTGTGTGGCTATAGATATGTTCATAACTATCATAATCAGCAGGAATCCACCATGCATCAGCGTCATCTGTAAGTTTAAATTGAGTTTCTTCTCTGGTAATCACCAGCTCATCCAGGTGCTCTTGTTTTGGAAACTGATATCGAAAACCAAGACCATCATCATAGATTCTAAAAACAATTTTAAAATTACGTTTAAGATTCGAAGTTTCTTTCAGTGTAATTATTGCTTCATTATACTTGTTTTCAATACTTTTTTGTTGACCCCAAACCGGTTTCCAGTTTGTATGTACTGTATCGGTTACTATAGATATAATTTCCAGATCTTCTTTTATTGCAGGGTTATTTTTAAACTGAAACCCAACAAACGAGGTATCTATAATAGTTTCGGTTTTATGATGAACCATATACCAAGGCTCTCCATTAGAGTTCACACTAAAATGCATAGAGATTTTAGTGTTTGGCGACTTTAATTCTATTACAGATTCTTTTCTTTTATCGCAAGACGACAAAAGAAGTATCATGATAAGTATAAGAATATATTTTACGCTTGTTAACATTATAAGTTATAGTTTAAATTGTAACCTATTTTTTTTAAAACCGATAAAAGAACACTAACATCCTTTTTTACTTGATGTTAGTGTTCATAAACTAAAGTTAGTGATCAGAAAATGAGAACTGATGTGTGAATTTTTGATCTGAACTACCTCCTACAAAAAGGTCGTAATCTCCTTTTTCGTTCACAAAATTTATAGTACTGTCATAAAACTTTAAATCATTAGCAGTTAGGATAAATTCTATTGTTTTTGTTTCTCCTTTTTCTAGGAATACTTTTTTAAATCCTTTTAGCTCTTTAACTGGTCTGGTAATACTTCCAAATCTATCTTTGATATATAATTGAGCAATTTCTTCTCCATCATAATCCCCTGTATTTGTAATACTGGCTGTAATCGTGATTTTAGAGTCTGGTGTAAGTACATCAGAATCTAAAGTCACATCACTATATTGAAAGGTTGTATAACTTAACCCATATCCAAATGGAAACAATGGTGAATTATCGACATCTAAGTATCTGGAAACAAATTTTGGATTTGCTCCTTCGAGATCGACAGGTCTTCCTGTATTTTTCATATTATAAAAAACAGGTATTTGTCCAATATTTCTCGGAAACGTAACAGTTAGTTTCCCCGAAGGGTTATAATCACCAAACAATACATCTGCAATCGCATGACCGCCACTTGTACCCGGGAACCACGCTTCTACAATGGCATCTACAGTTTCATTCTCCCATGATAAATCCAGAGGCCTCCCATTTAATAAGACCAGTACTATTGGTTTTCCTGTTTTTTTTATTTCGGCAATTAATTCTTGTTGATGACCAGGGAGTTTAATACTTGTTCTACTAGCTGCCTCACCACTCATATTTTCTAGTTCTCCCATAACCATAACTACCACATCAGCATTCTGTGCAGTCTTTACTGCTTCTGCAAAATTTGATGTATCTCCTTCTACAATCTCACAACCTTTGGTATATGTAAACGTGCTTTCTCTTGCTTCAAGACCTTCTTTTACGCTTACTGCAATCCCTTCTCTATTACCATGCGCAGCCCAATTACCAATGATATGAAACTCATCACTTGCCAATGGACCAATAAGAGCAATCTTTTTTACCTTATTTAAGGGTAGTACCTCATCTTTATTTTTTAATAAAACGATAGATTTCCTGGCAGCATCTCTAGCTGCTTCTAGGTGATCATCATTAAGAATCACTTTGGCTTCCTTATCTTCATTACAATATTTATATGGGTCGTCAAAGAGGCCTAGTTTATATTTTAGTTTTAGAATATCTTTTACAGCTTTGTTCAATCTATTTTCTTCTATTTTACCTTCTTTTATAGATTGCTGCATATAATTTTTATATACTCCTCCCTGCATATCCATATCTACTCCGGCATTCATTGCTAATTCTCCTGCATGTTTTAAGTCTTCTGCATAGCCATGAGGGATCATTTCATTTATAGATGTGTAATCGGTTACTACAAAACCATTAAATCCCCATTCTTTTCGCAAAACCTGATCGAGTAAAAAGGTATTCCCTGTTGCTGGTATCCCATTAAGTTCGTTAAATGAAGTCATAAAAGTAGCTACCCCAGCATCTACCGCTGCTTTAAAAGGTGGTAAATACACATTTCTTAGTGTATTCATAGACATATCAACAGTATGGTAATCTCTACCGGCTTGTGCTGCGCCATATGCAGCATAATGCTTGGCGCAAGCCAAAATGGTATTCTTACTAGAAAGATCATTTCCCTGAAACCCTTTAACTCTTGCTTTGGCAATTAAACTCCCCAAATAAGTATCTTCTCCGGCACCTTCTGAGATTCTACCCCATCTTGGATCTCTGGCAATATCTACCATAGGAGCAAAGGTCCAATGTAATCCTTCTACAGAAGCTTCTATAGCAGCAATGCGGGCACTTTTTTCCATGAGTTCTAAATCCCAACTGGAAGCTTCTCCCATAGGGATAGGGAAAATAGTTTTATATCCATGAATTACATCATACCCAAAGAGTAATGGAATTCCTAAACGTGTTTTTTCTACTGCTATTTTTTGAAGCTTTCTTGTATAAGCAGAACCAGTAGCATTAAAAATAGCTCCTACTTGTCCTTTTTTAAGATATTCTACATAATTTTTATCCAGTACAGGTCCTGTAATATCTGCTCCACTAGAGTATAAGACGGTTTGCCCTATTTTTTCTTCTAATGTCATTAAAGCCATTAAAGAGTCTATTTTATGTTCTATTTGGGTATCCTGATTTGATAAATCAGATGATTTTGTTTTGTTTTTACAACTAAAACAGAATACTCCAAGTGATATGATCAATATTATTTTTTTCATCAAAAAAATGATTCTTATATTTATAATTGTTTGATTGAATTCTTTTCTAGAATCCTAATTTTGATAGCCCATCTTTTATTTCCTGATCCTTCATAAAAAGTGACCATAGAAGTTGTGTTCTATAATTTTCTATCATTGCTACAATAGGTCCTTGATCAATCGCCAAATACCCATCAGAATACCAATCTTGTTGTTCTGAGTAGGCATCATAGAAACCATACTCGCCCCATAACTTGTCGTTTAGTTTATAATAGAAATATTCTAATGCTTTTTTTGACTCTTCTGGAGTATAAGGAAAAGAGGAAAGTGCTGCCGTTGGAGTGATAACGCCATTATCTTCTGTTGGACTGTGTACACCATATCCACTAGGTTGATCACTTGCAGTAAGTCCCCAACTATTTTCTCCATACCCTTTAAAACCTTTTGGGTTTTCGATACAGTATTCATAATTGACAAGTGCATGTGCTTTATTCTGATCAAAATAATTCGCATATTGATCTTCTAATCCTCTTGGGTCTAAACCAATAAAGGAATACTGTGAGAAAAATAAGGGTCCTCCAAAATCCGGACCTAGAGGTAATACTGTACCAAAAAATGATTTTCCATTTTTCATTCCTCCATTAGAGGCCCATCCATTATCATATGTTTCTTTGTCTATAGAATAAGTAGGGGATGACGCTCCTAATACATAGATGATAAGTGCTTCATTCCATCCTCGTATCTTTAGGTTTATATCAAAATTATGGTTGGGTGACCAATGCCATGTAAGTAACTTTTCTCCCCGAGTATACCAATCCCATTCTACAGCTTCCCATAGTGCCGTTATTCTATCTCTAATATCCTTTTCCTCTGTAGTATTGGCAGAAAAATATTGTCTGTTTATTAATAATCCTTGTATTAAAAATGCGGTTTCAACAAGATCTCCACCATCATCCTGTGCGCTGAAAGGTCTTGTTTTGGCTGTATCGCCATAGTACCAATGCGAAAAAGCGCCGTGATAAGAATCTGCTCCCTCCAGGAAAGTCAATATTTTTTGTATCCGTTCTATGGCTTCTGATTTGGTTATCCACCCTCTTTCGACTGCGGCAGGAAAACATGCTATTCCAAACCCAGATCCTCCTGTGGTTACTACTCTTTTAGATTGCCCTTCGAATGCGTCTTCTTGTGAACGCTCTCTTGCCAAACCGCTATTGGGCTCGGCAAAATCCCAGAAATAATTAAAGGTGCGTTGCTGAACCAAATCCAATAATTCTTCAAAAGGAATTTCTGGTATTGGATTTTCTTCTTCGAATATCGCTACCACATCAGGTGGTGGCGGTGTAACATCGTCTGTATTACAGCTATTAAAAAATAGTATCGAAGAACAGATAAATGAGAGTAAAAACATTTTTTCTTTAATTATTATTAATGATTTCATAGGATTATATTTTTATTTCTGAAGTCAGAAAATTTCTTCTAATTGAGTTTAGGGATATTTTAATATCCAGGATTTTGGATAAGAAGCCCTCCACTTTTTTGGATTTGATCATTAGGTATAGGAAACACTTCGTGTTTTCCATCAACAAAGGACTTACCATGTGCTCTAAGAATAGTACCTGCTCTTCCTTGTCGTACCAAATCAAAATACCGATCATGCTCAAAAGCAAGTTCATGCCTTCTCTCGTTCCAAACGGCCATTTGATTTACACTAATAGCATCACTTAGACCTGCTCTATTTCTAACTTGGTTTAATGGGATTGCGGCATCTCCTCCAACTTGTAAAGCTGCTTCGGCATTGATCAATAGTATTTCTGCAAAACGTAGTACTCGTATATTTTTACCGGTTTCCCAGGCATCTGATAATGCACTGGAGTATGCTTTCTGATTATACATTGGGTTTACTACCGTATTTGCGACTAGTCTACCATCAAATAAAGTTTCACCTCTAAATATTATAGTACCATCTCTTCTTGTATCTCCTGCTTCGTATGAATCGGCAAGATCTTGAGTAGGAGTATTAAATCCCCAGCCCCAACCACCTTCGCCTCTGGCTCCTTGACTTACACTATATCCTTGTACTCCTGCAGTAGGTGTTTCTCCACGAGCTTGTATTTCAAAAATAGATTCGGTGTTATTTTCTCCAATCTCTTTCCAGATATCTTCATAGTTGGCAGTAAGGCCATATTCTCCAGATCCTATAATTTCATTAGTAAGCTCATATGCTTTTGTCCATTTATTTTGATACATACTCACTTTGGCCAGCAATGCTTTTGCTGCTCCATTGGTTGCTCTACCCAAATCAGAACTGTCATATTCACTCTTTTTGGGTAATGCCAGTATAGCCTCTTGTAAATCTGTTTCGATAAAAGCATAGATTTCTTCTTTTGTAGCTCTTTTTAGAAGTTCATTCGGATTTGAATTAAGATCTGGAACATCTCCAATTAAGGGTACACCTCCAAACATTTTAACCAATCTAAAATATAGTAATGCTCTTAAGAATTTTGTTTCTCCAATAAGTCTACTTTTTAACGTATCGTCTAATTCATTAAAAGATTCTAACCTACTTAATGCTTGGTTTGCTCTTTGTATACCGTCATAGTGGGCTTCCCATATTTCATTAAATGATATTGAGGTAGCATCAAAAGTAAGCGCATCTAATAGATGTTTATCTGTTCCTGTATCTCCCGGATCACTACCTTTATCTGCATCATCCGAAGTAATACTAGAAATCCCGTTCCATGAAAATGAATTCATTGGCCATTGTAAAAAACTATTATAAACGGCATTTACAAGCTCTGAAGCATTCTCTACAGTTATGGCTCCTTCTGTTTCCTGATTTGACTCTACTTCGAGAAAATCTTCACTGCATCCTAGTAGTAGGATGAGCATAAAAAACAAAGAAAGATGATATCGCATTGCGCTTTTTATTGAATTTTTCATATTAATTTTTTTAAAAAGAAGTGTTTATACCAAAATAAAATGACCTGAGTGTGGGATATGCATTTAGCTCAATCCCGGCTGTCCCCAGAGGGTCTCCCGGAAGTTCTGGCGTATACCCCGAAAATCTCTTGAAAATAAAAGGGTTTTTTGCCGATGCATAGATTCTAACTTTAGAGAAAATACTTATAACATCTTTTGGCAAAGAATACCCTAATGTGATATTATTAATTCTAAAAAAATCTCCCGATTCTAAATAATAATTAGAAGACAGTGGTACATCATTTGAAGCAATTGGAGTAGTATTACTCGGTCTACCAGAAGTCCATCTATTGTTAAATACAGATTCTTCTATATTTTCATTTCCGAACCGTTGTGCTTTTTTCCCGTTATAGACTTTGTTACCTAAATTGCCAAAAGTATCTACAGAAAAGTCAAAGTTTTTATATTCAACTCCTAGATTAAGTCCAAAGAAATATTTTGGAATATAAGATCCAAAGAATTTTCTGTCTCCTTCGTCGGTAATACCATTATTATTTACATCTTCATATACTAATTCTCCTCTGTCATCAATACCAATTGCATTATATAAGAAGAAACTTCCTAAAGGCTGTCCTACGGCTACTTTTTTGGTATACTGCCCATTATCGATATTTCCTCCTTGTTGTTCATTAAAAAACGGGCTGGTTACTTTGGTAAGTTCATTTTCATTAAAGGAGAAACTTCCTCCCAAATTATACTTTACCGCTCCTATAGTATCTGCCCAGTTTAATGTTACTTCTGCTCCTTTATTTACAATTTCTCCTACATGAGAATTAAAAGGATCAAAACCAAAAACATCTGGAAGTTGTACTTCTAAAGTAGCATTGGTATTGGTTCTTTGATAGTAATCTAACTCTCCACTTAATTTATGATTTAAAAGAGCAAATTCTAATCCTACGTCAAATTCATTTGTTCTCTCCCAGGTCAGATCTTCATTGATGGTACCTGTAACTGTGATCCCTTGCTGTAGCTCCTGATTAGGTCCGAAAGGGAAAAACCCGCCACTACCTGTTGTTGCTGTTACTACATTAAAAGGTACATTTTGATTACCCAACTCCCCATAACTTGCTCTAAGTTTTAGTTTATCAAACCATCCATCTTGCATAAAATCTTCTTTGGTCAATACCCAACCTACACTTACTGCATAAAAATTACCAAATCTTTTTCCGGGTTGAAATTTACTTGAGCCATCTCTTCTAAAAGAAGCATTAAATAAATATTTATTATCATAATCATAATTTACTCTGGCTATATATGAGTACAGTTTATCTGACACACTAAATGATCCAGATGAAAGTTGAGTGTCATCTTCGTCACCAGTATTTAGGTTAAATCTAAGGTTAGAATCCAGGGGGACATTATTTCGTACTCCTGTTAAAAACTCTCCACCACTTTCTTCAGAGGTAATACCTAATGTCGTTTTAATTGTATGAGATTCACCAAATGTTTTATTGAAGGTGAAATAATTATCTAAAAACCACCTATAGTTATTGGTATGTGTAACAGTCAACCTGGTTTTTGCGGGGTTTTCTATCCCTCCCTCAAAATTACTTTCAAGATTTGCAGGATTGTTTGCTAAAAAAGAGCCTAATCTATCTTCAAAATTATAAAACCTCCCATATTCTGTTTCTACAGAAAAACGAGATGTAAACGTTAATGGTTCTATTATTTTATAGTCTAATTTAAATGCTCCTTGTAGTTTAAAGAATTTTTGCTTTTCGTCTTGAAAAAATAAATCTTTTACCGGGTTGGATACATTATTAAATGCTGATGATGATCCAAACCGTCCTTCTTCATCTCTTATAGGTACAATAGGGGATTGCTTATACGCATTTGTAAATGCATTAAATCCTTTTGGAGTTATATTAGCTAATTGTGCATTTACATTGTGAGAAAAATTTAATTTTTCGCTGATCTTATAGTCAACATTACTACGTAATGTAAGTCTATCAAAATTGTTACCTATTAATATCCCTTCTTCTTTATTAAAGCCTGCACTAAAAAAAGAATGGATTTTTTCTGACCCTCCTGATATCGATAGGTTGTAGTTAGATATACGACCTGTTCTTGTTATTGCATCTAGCCAATTTGTATTATATTTTTGATTGGAAAAGAAAAAACCACTGGTATCATTATCATTATTTGGATCATCATCGTTTCTCAAATCTCTCAGGGCTGCCTCGTTATTATAAGTCACAAAAGACCCAGCATCTGCCAGTTTAACTCTACTTAATATATCTCGATACCCAGTATAGGAGTCAAAAGAAATTTCCATCTTTCCAGTTTTTCCCCTTTTAGTAGTAATTATAATAACTCCATTAGCTCCTCTGTTTCCATAAATAGCTAGGGATGCAGCATCTTTTAAGATATTCATAGTAAGAATATCTAGTGTATTGATGTTATTAATATTGTTGGTCAATACACCATCAACTACATATAATGGCTCTCTACCACCTTGAATAGTTCCTAATCCTCTAATAATAACTGTTGAAGCTTGCCCAGGTGCGTCTGAAGCAATTACTTGCACACCTGCAGCTTTTCCTTGTAGTGCCTGAGAAGCGTTAATAATTGGTTCTCTGGATAATTCGCCTCCCTTAACAGTAGTTACTGCACTTGTAAGAATAGATTTTCTTTTTGTGTTCCATATCCTACAACCACCACCTGCTCTAGTTCTGAAGCGTTAGACTCCATATATATAGTATAGTCAATACTTTTTGTTATTACGATTTCTTTGGTTTTGAAACCTAAATAACTTACCACAAGAGTATCTCCTATTTGAGTATTTATTGTGAATCTTCCATCAAAATCTGTTAATGCCCCTTTGGATGTTCCTTTTACTAAAACATTACATCCTGGTAGTGGCATATTGTTATCAGAATATATTGTTCCGGTAATAGTTTGCTGTGCCATTACACTATTATAGATCAACAGTAAGCAAATGAGAATTTGATTTTTCATCTAAAAATTAATTATTTGTTAACACTAGGTTAAAATTACTTATTGCCGTTGTAAAAATTTTTGTAGTATCAATAAATTCTTACATCACCAAACATAAACACCTCTTTTTCATTTATTTACAAAATAAAATACATCAATATTTTAACATATTGATGTATTTAAGATGTAATTATTTTTAGAAAACAAATGAGGTATTTAGAGTTTCATTAAGAAACTTGATAGGCTATCTTTAGCATTAAGCTCTAGTTTTTTTCTTAATCGATAGCGTTGTAACTCTACACCTCTTACACTTATCCCTAATAATGGAGCTATATCTTTAGTAATTAATCCTATTTTAATATAGGCACAAAGTTTAAGATCTTTGGTAGTTAGTTTTGGGAATTTTGATATTAATGATTTGAAGAAATCCTCATGTAATTCATTGAAATTAGATTCAAAAATTTTCCAATTATCATTACTATTAATATGCTTTTTAGACGTGTCTAGTAGTCGTTTAGTTCTATACTCATTTGTAGAAAACCTTTTTAACCTATTAAGTTCATTTCTTAGCTCTATAATCATTTCATTTTTGTTCGTGACTGATAAAGTAGAATTGGTAAGCTCTCGTTTTTTATTTCTTATTTCTTTTTCGAGGTTTCTCTTTTCAATTTCATTTATTTTCTTTTGCGTCTCTCGCATGTACTCTTCTTGAAGTGCCAATTGTTGTTTTCTTATCTTTATTTTATTGATTTTATAAATCATAAATAGTAATCCCATTGCCAGAAGTGAGTACAAAAATTTCATAACATTAGACAAGTACCAAGGAGGTAGTACCTTTAAATCTATCTGTTTTATTGAATTTTCTCCCTTTTGATTATTATTTTCTAATGCTAATGTATAATTTCCATAAGGAAGATTTTGTAGGACCAACTTCCCTTCTTTAACAAAATCCTTTTGATCTACTTCTCCTGATAACGTATAACTAAAATCATTTCCATAAGATTTTGGCATGTATATTTCAAATGCTAAATATTTAGCATCTTCAAACGGTATATGAATAAGTGTATCATATATTGAGAATTGTTTTTTTCTAGAATATATTTTATCTATTACCAGAGTTTGTGAACTCTTTTTATCATTTCGTAACGCATTTATATTATACATTGCAAAACCATCATTAAGATTGATCATCCTTAAGGAATCATTTTTGAATATAATCTTTTCATATTTTGCAACAAGACGTTGCTTAATGCCGGCAACATTAATTTTATAGATTTCCTTATAGTTACCATCTGTAAGGGTTAATGTATTTTCACTTTTTCTATCTATAAACCAAGCTTCATTTTTTTCTTTATGAATAAGTACCTTGTCGTCAAAATCTTTAAACTTCTCAAAACTACCAATACTGTCTTTTTGTTGAAAATACTGAAACCATTTTCCTGAATTATAAAATACTATATCAGAATCAATCTTAAAGATATTGGTCTGATATTGTTTGAAATTCTTATTCTCCCCATAAGGAGTAACTTTTATTGCTTTGGTATAATCTTCATTCAGTTCTATTCTAAAAACTCCTTTATACGAATGTGTAACCCAAATCACTTTATCAGATTCAAAAACAATAGTATTCATCAAAAAAGAAAGATTTTCAATTACATGAGAATACCAATCGTTTCCATCCTTTCTTAAGAGATTAATTCCGTAATATGTTCCTTGTAAATACAAATTTGGTTGTCCTGGTACTTTTACAGTACAATAGACTCCTCCTGATGTTAGTTTTCGGGATAATTTATTATCCTCGATCAAAAAGCTACCATCATTGTGTCCTGCAATAATTTGGTTTTCTATACTACTTAAACCCCACACCTGTCCTTCTGACCCTTCGATAAATTGTAGTTTTTTATCATTAGAATAGGTATAAATCCCGGTATTACTCGCCAGGTAATATTTTTCATTTAAAAAGGCAACATCATATACTGTTCCTATGGTTCCTGTAAAATCTTTATAATACAAAAAAGGTGTTTTGAAATCAATCCTGCCAAGTCCATTATCCAAAGCTGCCCAAAGATTCCCTTCATGAACTTTTAGCCCCAAAACTGTATTGTTTTGCAAACCCGATTCCTTATTAATATATTGAAATGTTTTTGTGTTTAGATTATAAATTATAATCCCATTCTTAATTGTTCCTAAAGCCAGATGATCTTCATCTAAAAAAACAGCTTTGTTAAGTACGTGAGTATTTAAAAATAAATTGACTTCTTCAGGTAGTGGTAACAACCTATTAGCATCGTAAATAAATCCTCCTTTCATTTAAATCAAAAAAGAATAATTTATC
This sequence comes from Aquimarina macrocephali JAMB N27, assembly GCF_000520995.1. GTDB lineage: Bacteria > Bacteroidota > Bacteroidia > Flavobacteriales > Flavobacteriaceae > Aquimarina > Aquimarina macrocephali. Next base: position 484,343 of record NZ_JACA01000001.1, read on the forward strand.
TGAAATTACTGCAAGATTATTTACTGAGCTAATACTATATGAATTCTCAGAAAAATCAAAAGATATTAACTCCTTTTCTTTTAATTCCTGAATTCCTTTATTTCTATTAGCAACTATTAATCTGCCTTCATAGATAGCAATATCATACACACCCAAACTATCTTCTACATATTGAATTTGGTTACCATCATAGATATAAACTCCTCCTGCAAAGGATTCAAAAATAATACGATCTTTATACTCAATTATCTTCCAAAATTGTTCGTTCTTAAATTGGTGATTGACATCAAAAGAAGGAACTAATGAGGTATACTTATAATTCCCGAAAATATCTTTTTCCCAAAATCCAAATTCTTCATAAGAACCCGTATAAATCCTATTTCTTACACATAAAACTGACCTAACAATCGTTTTGTTTGGTAATTCAAATAATTGCCAAGATTGCCCATTATATCGTAGTAAACCTTTATTGTTAGCTACATAAACAACTCCATTAGAATCAATATCAATGCCCCAATTTTGATTATCGGCTTTATAATCGGCTATAGTATAGTTCTCTATTTCGGGGTGAAATGTCTGACCAAACGAAATACTATATACTACAATAAAAAAGGTATGGAGTAATAATTTTTTCATATGAATTGTCAACATTAATTAGCTAACATATGAATTGATTTTCAATAATTAACAATTATTTTGTAAGAATTAAAACATAGAAAACCTGGGGCCTTAGTCGTTTCTAACTACTACCCCAGGCAACTACTCCCCCGAACCTAACTACATTTAATGCTTTATATAGAGATATCTACACGATATTTTCCTACTATTTCAATTCTAATATTGCTCTTTCGATCACCTCATCCTTTGCAGTATCTTCCAAATTAAGTACTACAGGGATATCGGGTTCAACACCATCATCCAGGTGTTTTCCCTGAGCGTCGATAAATTCACTTGTAGACAGGCTCCAATACCAACCGTTAGCCAAATATCCATCTGCCACAGATCCACTTCCTCCTCCTGTTCTTTGTCCTACAGTTTTTATACTTTCTACCGGATCTATAGAATACAAAAAAGTGGTAGATGCACTATATACATTTCTATCTGTAAGCACCATCACAGGCTTCAAATATTTGTTTGCACTACCTGATGGTTGAAGAGTAACATGACTATCCGAAAAATCCTTTGGTCCCGGACCTGTTTTAAATCTTTCAAAACCTGTATAAATAGGTTTATCTGTAAAATAAGACGCAAATTTGGTTGCCAAAGCCGGATCGCCTCCGGTATTAGTACGCATATCAAAAATAAGACCTTTGGTATCTTTTAAATCCAAGAATATTCGCTCAATTTCATCATCAGAAATCTCAACATTCCAAGAAGGAATCCATAAATATCCGATTTTTCTATCTTGTGGTAAAGTACCCCATACAGCTCTAAATCCCTGTCCTCCTGATAATGTCTTTATTTCAGAATTAACTGTAGTACCAATATAATTATTCACTAAGATTGCTGCGTCTATTCCTGCTGGATACCCTTCTTCAAGATCAAAACCAACAGACATACCATTTGGATTACTCTGGTCTTCGATAAGGCTAGAATGCCCATCTCTTAAACTTTTGGTAACCTCTCCTATAATTTCAAAAAATTCTTTTTGAGTTGTAGCATTATTAATCTTTCCTCTCAGGTTATTCCTCAACGTGTTTATGTTCACGTTCTTAAATTCCAGCATAGCATATTTCTCTTGTACCAGAGTCGTATACTCATCAAATACAGCAAGTGCATCTGTTTTTGGATTTGGTTCCATCAACGCTTTTTCGCAAGAACTGAACACAGCCAAAAATAGAAGCAGATATATTTTTATTTTTAGATATTTCATTACAATGTTTTATTAAAAAATTAATTAAAATGCATCACTCTTACTTAGTGCGTTTGAAAATGTTATATCGGATAGAGAGCGAATGTGTACCACACGTTACCGGATACTTCTTAACCTCAGAAAACTTTCTCAGGCGCCATTTATATCCTACAGAAAACCTGTTTGATAATTGATATCGTATGCTCGTTCTTACCTGAAAATGTCTGGGTATAGTTCTTAATTCATAGTACTTAAAGGCAAAAGGGCTATCAATTTTATCATTTTGATAATCAAAATCTCCATTTTCGAGTACATTCTGTGATGCCGAAAAAGCAAACCCTGTGCTTTCTTTGAAATAAGAAATCAATCCTAAATCTAAACCGAAACGAAACTTTTTATAATCATATATCGCCGAGGCCCATAATGTGCTTCCTGTAATATTGTATGCACTATTATTACCTAAACCATCAAAGTTTTTTGCATATAGATCCAGCACATCCCATGTTGCACCAACAAATAGATTTTCTCTAATACGATGAAGATATTTGGCCTGTAACATAGGGTTGTAAGTACTTACCGTATTGTCGTGAGTAGCAGCTTTTTCTGTGGTTATTATTCCTTGTAAATTAACTCCCCAAATTGCTTTTTCATTTTCTTTTAGATATCCTAATCCAAACACACCACCAAATCCATTATACCTTACATTAGAGTATTTTACATCCTGAAAGGAGGAAAAACCACCACCAATATCAACATAAAAAGATGATGTTTTTTGTGCATAAAGCTGTACTAGGCTAACTGCAAAAAAGAGCACAATTAAATAGGTTTTTTTCATGTTTTCGTTTTTATGAATTAATTCACTATTATATTGCTCGTTTAAAAATGTAACGTGTAATAAATATCCCATTACTATCTCCTTCACCAGCATCACTTTCTACTGCGCTGGTTACAAAAACAAGATCCCAACCTTCTGCCAACATTGTGGTTATCTTTGATGAAATCACCGCATCATTTGCTGCAATATTTTGAAAACGAATCCCTACCAGGTTATAAAAGTTTAAAAGTTTGGTCTCCTCAAAATCCTTAACACGAATTGCTTTTCTTTTTGATTTATTACGTGTATTATCATCTTCTGTTTGTGTAGAGGTGAACTCCTTATAATCTCTTTCTGCATTTGCTGAAATAAGTCTTGAACGTCCTAAACCACTTGGAACTATAGATTCTACACTTGTAATAACTTTTACTTCATATTTTGGAGTTGAAGTTTGTGCAGTACTCGTTACGATTGATGCGATAATAAATGCGCTTAATAAAATTACTTTCTTCATTTTTCTTACTTTTTATTATTTACTATTAATTTCAGTGTTCTTCCTTCTTACACAACAGTAAACTTCTAGAACACCCTATTTTTATTGTCTAAATATTATTTTACTTCTTTTATCAATTGTTTTGCTTTTTCTAAAACAGCATCTTTTCCACTGATAAACTCTTTAATTGTCGGGTATACTTTATGATGCTGTACAGTACCACTACCTTCTGGAAATAATCTCTTATCAACGTCTTGCTCATTAATCACAATGAAGATGGAAAAGATCAGTTTAGAATTGGGTAGATTATAAAACAGCGGGATAGATCCTGTATGCCTGTAATATCCTCCTCCAGTTTCTTCTCCTATAAAAATGGCATTACTTTTATCTCTCACTAGTGCACTAAACAAACCTCCTCCAGAAAAAACTCTACCACTCGTCAAGACAAATACATTTCCTTTAAACTTATTTTTTGCCGGATCACGATGAATAACTTTATCTTCTCTCCAATAATACGCCCCATCATCTCCTTTTATCATTTCTTCTTTCACCATCTTTTTCATTGTTTTCTGTATAGTTTCAGGGTTACTATCTGCATCCAGTTCCATCATATCATACCATTGCGATAGTAAATACTGTGGATATGGTGGTAAATTATCAATGGTGCTTAATTTTCTATACTTATTCTCTTTAAAATGCATATCAATTAAGTACGAGGCTAATTCCATGTCATTTCCATCATCTCCACCTGTATTTTCTCTGATATCCAAAATCAAATTCTTAATTCCTTTTTTACCTATTTCGCTAAAAGAATTTTTGAGGAACTTGAAGAATTTTTTTTGATTTTTTCGGGTTTCAGTAGAAAATGTATTTACCGTTAATAAAGCCGTATTATCATCCACATATTCTAAGTAATATGGTTTTTCATAATGACTTTCTGTAATTGTATTTTCTAATTCAGATTTCGGAATTCCCGGTAACTCTACCGTACAACTTTCTTTATCTGAATTATGTAAATATGCTATGGTAAATTTCTCTTGTGGACCAAAAGCCAAAAAGTAATTGGTCGAAAAATCATCCTCTAATTGCCTGTATTTAAAAGTAATATTATACCCATCAGAACTTAATAATTTAAAAGTCTCTGTAGTTACCTTTTTGGTTGTATTTCCGTTAATACTTAAAATCTGATCCCCTTTCTTTAGTTTTCCATAGTCCTGTGCAGCAATCAATGTATCTTTTAAGAATTTTACTTTGAAAGGGAAAAAGGCATTGGTAGTATTATTTTTTAATTCTGAAAAAATATCTCCCGAGGCATAAAAACTAGAATGCCCACAATTTATTTTAGTATGAATTCCTGCAATTAGGTTATAAAATTCCCGAATATTTTGAAGCTTTGGCAGTCTTTCATTTGCTTTTTTAAATATCGAATCAAAGGTTTCTTTAGCAGTGTACAAATACATTCCGCTATGTGCCGTTTCTATAATATCACGATAGATTTTTAAATCTTCTTTTAATACTAAAGGATCAAATGGTTGCTTAGGCAATGCTGGTGTAAATACTATTTCTTGTCCATCTTGATTAATAAAGACAAACTGCGTTTTGGTTAGTTTTTTAACAGCTCGAGTATTGACTTCTTTAGTAGTACTATTTACATAACTTATCGTTTTGCTATCACTATTATAGGTCCATTTCTCTTCAGTAATATCTCCATTTATCTCTGTATTTAATGTATAGTCTGAATTGAATTTGAATCTGGCGTTAGACACCAACTCTTTAATAGATAATAGTATTTCCTGTTTATTAGATTTCAGTTCTTTACCTTCTTTTTTATCTCCTTTTTTTTCTGCTTCGGTCAATATTTTCACATATAAACCCTCTGCCACAGATTCTATTCCCGATGGATCGTATTTCCATTCCCGGTCTAATAAATATTCTAAATCTTGAATCTTCTGGCTATATACAGAAATACTTATAAAAAATAAGAAGCTGATTATGTATGTTGGTTTTTTCATTTCTTTTTTGATATTGTAATAATTTGATCAATCACATAAATTGTTATTCCAATCAGGATGGGTAGTATAAGAACCAAATCAACTCGTATTGATGGACCAGTTATGGTTTTTTCCCATTTGGTTATTTGTAATTCCCAGATAATAAAACTGGACCACACCACAATTAAAAAAACTAGTAATATTATAACTACACGTTTCATTTTTGGATAGTTTAATTTTTAACGCTGTACAAAGATTTGTTAAAAGGAAAAAGACAGCCAAGAAATTCAATAGAGTAGCGGTTCGGATTTCAGAAATCCGAACGGAAATAGTTGTAAAATCAAAGGTTTCATTCCTGTTTCAGGAATCCGGACTTTAAAAAAAGAAGATTATGCGCTGTTTTTAAAACGAGAAGGAGTAGTACCTGTATATTTTCTAAAGGCATCATAAAATGTACTTTTACTTTGAAAACCTACTTCATTACCAATACCTTCGACACTTAAATTATTTGCAATATCGCTTCTTAGAAGTTCTTTTGCTTTTTCAATTCTAAAACTATTGATATAGGTGTTGAAATTTTGATTAAGTTGAGAATTTATGACACCAGAAATACGTTTGGGATGTGCTCCTATCTTTTCTGCAATATCAATGATAGTTAAATCGGGTACAGTATATACCTTTTCATCCTGAATATATTTCTTTATTTCTTGCAATAATTTTACTGTGTTTTCACTATTTATCGAAGAATCATTGTTTTTGTCGCTTTTGTCAACAGTTTTTTCACTATTCTCAATAGGAATTAAAGTTGCTACATTTTGTTGAAGAATACCTCGAACAGATATCCAATACAATAACATAACATTAATGGTAGAAATAGTTAAATCAAAGTAAAAACCAGTGTCAAAAAACTCAGAAGCTATTGCAGTAAAAGTAAGGAGGAGTCCAAAACCAACAAATCCTCTTGCCCAACGTAACTCTCTATATTCTGTAGACGTATATTGATCTTTTAACTCCTTAGTATGTTTTTTAATAAAATTTAAGGTTTTAAAACCAATAAAGAAAGAAAAAAGAATTCCTCCCAAAAGTATCAAATCATACCAAAGAGATTCTTCTATTTCCATTTTCGAATCATTATCCTGAAAAAATACAACTATTGCGATAATGAATTCTAATACTCCAGGAATTAGTGTCCAGTAACTAAGTTTGTTTTTAGAAAGTATTGAAACCTGCTGAACGTAGATATAAAATAAAGGAAACATCAACCAGGTAAAATCAAAAGGCAATAAGTCATATTGCGGGGAATACGTTATAATATTTAAATCTTCTAAAATGACGGGAAGCAAGTTTAATGCATATACAATTATAAACAAGCCCAAAAATAAAGTAGATTTATCCTTTTTTCTATTTATGATAATGAGTAACAGACCAAGAATAACACCTTGTATTAACCCAAGAGTATCTATAAAGGATACAATATTATAATTTATTTCCATTATCTAAATGTATAGAAATTTGTAGATGAAGCGTTGTTACAATAATGACTCCAAAAAGTATTAATTTATAAAATTATTTTGGTTGATTAAAATTCACTCGGGTTCTTACCTGTATATTTTTTAAATAATTTATTAAAATGACTGGAGTCTGTAAAACCTGTTTTTTGAGCTATTTCAGAAATATTCAAATTTGTTTGTTTCAATAATCGTTCTGCCATTTTGATTTTTGTCTGAATTACATATTGCTGTATTGAAATGCCTGCATGTTTTTTAATAAATACACTTACATAACTAGGAGACATATTAAATGTTGCAGCAATTTCCTTTATTCTAATAGTATCTTTATCCAAAACATTCTGCCGTATATACGTAAGTATATCACTCACCTTTTCTTCTTCAGAAATAGTATGTATAGCAGCATTTTTATTAAGATTTCTTGATATTATAATTAATAATGCACCTAATAACTCTAATAAAATTGATCGGCTATAAAGTGAGGGAGTTATATACTCTTTTTTAATAATTCGAAATAATTCAAACACATGAGATCTGTCTGTAGTATTAGAAACAATATTTTCGGGAATACTATTGGCATGTAATACAACGGCATCTAAATTCTTTCGCCATTTTAAATCAGAAACAAGTTCTGTTTTTTCTATGAAAAGCTGCTCTGTGAATTTAATAAAACCAAAGTCTGTATGATCTCTAATCCTAAATTCGTGCTCATCTTTTGGGGTCAACAAGAAGATGTCCCCTTCGGTATATTCAAAAACACTTTCATTTAAAACATGTTGCCCAGTTCCTTTCAGAATAAAAATTAACTCGAAAAAATTATGAGAATGCTTTGGATACTCCCACTTATCAAGCGACAGCTCAAATACATTTAAAGACTTTGCACTAAAAAAACGTTTTGACACAACTATACTAACATAGATTTATACAAATATACAATGAATATATACCAAAAAAATACTTCTTCCTTCACATAAATTTGCATTATAAATCAAATGGCAAACCCAATGAAACTAATAAAAGTATTTTTTTTAATACTATCTACAAGCGTATGTATAGTTCTATTTTCTAGCCATACTTCAGAAAAAGAGTTTATAAAAACGACAGCAATAGAAAACGACAGTATAGCAGATCGTTTCTGGCCAAATGATGCGCGACTGGTAATCTCATTCTCAATGCAATTTGAAACTGGTGGACAGCCTGAGGGTGCAGAAAGTCCTTTTGCTGCAAAACCATTACCAAAAGGAAGTCCAGATCTTCCTGCAGAAAGTTGGTTTCGTTATGGTGCCAAAGAAGGCATTTACAGAATGCTGGATTTGTGGGATAAACACAATATCAAAGTTAGTTCTCATATCGTTGGTGCTGCTGCTATCAAATATCCCGAAGTTGCCAAAGCTATAGCAAATCGTGGTCATGAAATTGCTGCACACGGTATCGCCTGGAACGATCAATGGGATATGACTTATAAACAGGAATTAGCATTTATAAAAACCGGTATTGACACAGTTGAAACCATTACCGGACAACGCGGCAGAGGTTATAATGCCAATTGGTTACGACGTAGTCCCAACACATTAAAGGTTCTACAAGAACTTGATTTCTTATATCATATAGATGATTTAAGTCATGACGAACCATTTATCACAGAGGTTAGGGGAAAAGATTTTGTAGTCATGCCGTATACCCTTCGTAATAATGATATCGTAAATATTGAAGGCAAAAATTGGTCTCCTGATCAGTTTTTAAATCAATTAAAAATGGAGTTTGATCAATTATATGATGAAGCGGGAAGTAAAAGAAGAATGATGTCTGTGAGTTTACACGATAGAATCGGTGGAGCACCATCAATTGTTCGTGTAGTAGATCTATTCATACAGTATGCTAAGAAGCATAAAGGCGTTGTATTTATGCGTAAAGATGATATCGCAAAAATGATAAAAGATGACCCAAAAACTCCAAGAGATAATTCTGAATTAATGTATAACAAATGAAAAGTACAACTTCAAAAAATCATGCCTATTTTCTACTACGATTAGTAATAGGGATCAACCTTTTAGCGCATGGATTAGCAAGGGTTCCAAAAATAAAAACCTTTAGCAACTGGATGGTAAACCTTTATAAAGAAACAATACTACCCGAAATATTTATTTCTCCTTTTGCAAAAATATTACCCTTTGTAGAACTTACTATTGGTGTATTCCTTGTTTTTGGATTGTATACTTATCGTACCTGTCTCACCGGCGGAATACTAATGACCATCCTCATTTTTGGTTCTTGTTTAGCCGAACAATGGGAATGGGTTGGATTTCAAATGGTCTACGTACTGTTCTTTTACCTTTTGATTAGTACATCGCAAAACAATCATTTTTCAATTGACAATCTCTTACAAAATAAATCATGAAAACTACACTATATACAAAATACCAAATGAATGGACTTTCATTAGAAAATCGTTTTTTAATGGCACCCATGACACGCTCCAGAGCAGAAGAATCTGGAAACATACCTAATGCTTTAATGGCAAAATATTACGAACAAAGAGCTTCTGCCGGGATTATTATTAGTGAGGCTACTCAAATTTCTGTACAAGGAATGGGCTATGCAAAAACCCCTGGAATCTATTCTCAGAAACAAATCGAAGGCTGGAAACTCGTTACCGACGCAGTGCATAAAAATGGAAGTAAAATCTTTTTACAACTATGGCATGTAGGACGTGTAAGCTCTTCGAAAGTAAATGGATTGCAACCAATCGCTCCTTCTGCCGAAATAGCAAAAGATACACAGGTATATATTTTTGATGGTGCTCCTAATGGTGATGCTACATTTGTTCCTGTCGAAAAGCCTCGGGAAATGACCAAAGGTGATATTACCCAGGTTATAGAAGAATTTAGGACAGGAGCAAAGAATGCTATCGAAGCTGGCTTTGATGGGGTAGAAATTCATGGGGCAAATGGGTATCTAATTGATCAGTTTTTGCGAAGTAATAGCAATCATAGAACAGATGAATATGGCGGAACCAAAGAAAACAGAATTCGTATTCTTAAAGAAATTACTCAAGCTGTGGCAGATGAGATAGGTGTTGATAAAACAGGAGTGAGATTATCCCCTTTTATAAGCTTTAAGGATATGAATGATCCCGAAATTTTAGAAACCATTATGATTGCTGCAAAAACATTAAACGAAATAGGAGTAACCTATATTCATTTATGCGAAGCCGACTGGGATGATGCTCCCACAATTCCAGAAGATTTCAGAATTAAATTGAGAGCTAATTTTACACATACAATTATAGCTACAGGAAATAAAACTCCTAAAGAAGCTAACGATCTATTGGACAAAAATTTAGTTGATCTTGTGGGGTTTGGAAGAAAATTCCTAACCAATCCTGATTATCCTAAACGAGTACAACTAAATGCTATAATGAACGACATTTCTGATACCCATACTCTTTTTGGTGGTGGTGACGCAAGAGGGTATACCGATTATCCATTTCTAGAAGTATAAACCTATGATGATAAAAGAAATTAATCCCGTCGGTAGTTTTAAAAATTGGGATAACACTAAAATACTAGAGCTACAAAACAGCAATGACAGTGATCGTGTTGGAGATACTCTTTTATTTGAAGATGATAGTATTAAAGTTTGGTCTATTATTTTAAAACCCGGAGATAGGTTGCCTTTTCATAAGCATACAAAAAACTATACCTGGGTTTGTTTAACCCAAGGAACCGCCATATCGCATTATGAAAATGGTAGAATTGTCGAAATACAGTATCAAAAAGGAGATGTATCATATTACGATCACGATACTAAAGGTGATTTTGTCCATAATTTAGAAAACATCGGTGATCTGTTATTAAAGTTTAATACGGTAGAATATAAATAACCTCCTATTACTCGGTTAACATACACACCTCACCATCCAATTCTGTTTCAATAGTACAATGGCTAAAATGATATATCATTAAAATCTTTTTAACCTCTGATTTTATATCAATAATCTGATCGGTTTCTGTAATGTCTTTTAGCTTAACATGTGCCGTAAAAACATGATGTTCTCCTTCTAATGACCAAACATGTAAGTGATGTATAGAATCAATATGTGGTACTTGTAATATTTTTGATTTTATTTCTTCTATATTAATATCTTTTGGGATCCCTTGTAGAAATACAAATAGTGTTTCTTTTAGTCGCTTAATAACATTATATAGAATATAAAGTGTTATTAAAAGAGAAAGGGCAGGGTCGAGATACTGAACATCTGTAAAATATATTGCAATTGCTGCAAAAAGCACAGCAACCCAACCCAATACATCTTCCATCAAGTGCCAGGAAACCACTTTCTCATTCAATGATTTCCCACTACTTACTTTCCATGCAGCATAACCATTGACTGCTATTCCTATGAGTGCAAAAACAATCATTCCTCCGGCATCAGAATGTTCGGGTTCTAATAATCGACCTATGGCTTCATAAATCACATAAATAGATCCTAAAATCAAAACAATGCTATTAATCAATGCCCCCAAAAGCGAGAAACGCCTGTAACCAAACGAGAATTTAGCATCGGCTTCTTTTTTCGATTTCCCTTCGAGATACCAGGCAGTACCCAAAGAAAGTGAATCTCCTAAATCATGAATAGCATCAGAAATAATAGCAATGCTATTTACATAAAAACCTCCGATGATTTCTAAAATCGTAAAACCTAGATTTAGAAAAAATGCAATTTTTAAATTCTTTCCTGCGTGGTCGTGTGAATGGTCGTGTCCCATAATTACTTTTGGTATGATTCTAATTTCATTTTTAAATCATGAGGTATAGGCATTGTTTTTAAAGGAGGTATATTAGCACCTCCTGTATTACCAATAGGAACCCTATTGATAAATGATTTCCAACCACCCACAATCAAACGAATAACTTGTCCAAAAATTTCTCTGGTATCTCTGCAAAGAACACCATATTTGAGCATCAAATAATGTGTATAAGAATGCTCCCTGGGATATGATTGTCCCAAAATATGGCTGTGCTCTAAATGATCCCAAGCCTTGGGTAAATCGTTATTGGATAATGCTGTTTTATAAAGCGACAATTCTTTATCATATTCAATTTTAAGCTTTGACGGCATTGTTATATTAAACTTCATACGGTTATTTCTTTTGTACAAAAATATGTATAGTAGCCATGCAACAGAAGTGCATTTATTGACCACTACAATGCTCACATATACCTTTTACTACCAAATTCATATCTTCGGCTACATATCCATCTGGTAAATTGATTTGAGGAATTTTATGTTCTGTAAGACATATCGTTTCTCTACAATTATTACAATGAAAATGTAAATGCAAATCTCTATCAATATCACAATTACAACCAGCTTCGCAAAGCGCATATTTTATAGTGCCCGTTCCATCATCTATCTGGTGTACAATCCCTTTTTCTTCAAATGTCTTTAAGGTTCTATACAGTGTTGTTCTATCTGCTTTTGCAAAAGCATTTTCAATATCTCCAAGTGTTTTAGCTACATTACTCTGGGTCATATATTTATAGACCAGCATTCGCATCGCTGTTGGACGCACTTTCTTTGATTCTAAAAAAACTTCAATGGTGTTCATTGCTAATGCCCGTGACCGTGACCTCCTTCTTCACTGTTTTTTGCCTTCCCCAATATGGTAAAAGCATCTTTTATTACTAATCGAGTAGTACTAATGTCTTTATTTTTATCCTCTAATGTAATCGCTACAAATCCTTCTTCTTCGGTTCCTTTGGTAATAGGTATCATTTCAAAATCCGTAACTATTGCTTCTCCCTCACTTCTTTTCTCACCTGCTGCAAAAACATAATGGTTTCCATCAAAACGCACTATGGCTTCCTCTGGAACAGCATAAGCTTCGTGAGCATCAACTTCAATTTTTGCGTTTACAAACATTCCCGGAAGCAACTCCTGGTTTTTCTCTTTTAAATGCCCATGAATAGTTATAGATCTATCATCACTAACATTGTTACCTATTAAGAAAATCTCTGCTTCCATCCATTTATCAGGTTCATTTGCTAAACGAAAACGAATACGTTGCTCATTTTTTATTAATGGGATATCATCTTCATATACTTTGAGCTCGACATGCAAATCTTCAGCATTGGTAATATCCATTAATACATCTTCTGAACCAAAATATTTTCCGGTATTTACATATACTTCTCTCACTACTCCATTAATAGGAGAATACACATTTACTATAGAAGATACTCTTCCGTTAGTTACATTAGAAGGGTTGATTCCTACCATTTTTAATTTACTTTCTAAAGCTTGAATATTTGCTTTATTAATCAAGTAATCGCTTTTTGCTTTTTGAAATACTTTTGTCGAAGAGACACTTTCTTTATTTAATGTTTCCTGACGTTCATAATCTGCTTTCAGATATTCATTTTTTGCAACTGCTTCCAGATAATCTCTTTGAAATTCTATAAAATCAGGATTCTCTACTCGAGCTACAAGTTGTCCTTTTTTTAATCGTGTCCCGGGAAGCATATCGGTAAATTTCAAAAACCCACCATAAGGAACTGTAATAGAAAGGTTACTTTGAGGAGGAACATCGATCATTCCGTTTACACTTAACTCATTTCCTATTTTACGCTTCTGGGCTTTACCTATTTCTATTTGAGTTTGCTTCATTTGTTCATCTGTCAACTCGATATGATTTTCGTTAGCTTCTTCATGTTTTTCTTCAGAAGTTACTGCAGGTTTATTAGCACACCCTAAGATAAGCAGAAGTACGAATATGGCTATTAATTTATATATGTTTGTTTTCATTTTTATTGAATTGCGTTTATACTTTCAATTTCGATAAGAGTTTGATTGTAAGCGTTTATGAATTCTAAATATTTGGTTTGAATTTCTAGTGCCCGATTGAGTCCTTGTACATATTCTATATATCCAATAGCTCCTTCTGTAAAACCTCGCTGAGATTGTTTTAATAACAGTTCGGATTGTGAAAGCGCATTTTTCTCATAATATAACAAGTTCTTTTGGTTTTTTTCTAGTCGCCCCAAAAGCAAATTTAATTGAGTGGTGACTTCATTTTCAATCACATCCAACTGCGCCTGACTTTCTTTTTGACGGATTTTGGCAGCTTTTATTTTTGCTGTATGTGGTTTGCTCCAAATTGGAATCGCCAGACCTAACTTTACCCCGGTAAATCTGTTTCCAGAATCAAAAATCACATCGGATCCATTTACTGTTTGTCCCGGGCCATTAAAAGATTGATTAAAATACCCTAATGTGATATCAGGAAGCATTTTTGACACCTCCACCGATTTCTTAATATCGGCAATAGTTATTTGTTCTTTGTAAAAAGATAGTACAGGATTTTTCTCTACAGCTGTAGTATTTTGATCTACTGGCAGCAAATTTGATTTTACTTTTAAATCTCCTACATCAATATCAACTTTGTTTTCAGAATTTACCAATTTTTGCATAAGCAATTGATATCCCCTTATAGTTGCATTATTCTCCTGTATTTTAATCTGTAAATCTGCAACTTCTGCATTGGCTGTTGCTTGTTCTAATGCATTACTTTCTCCTGTTTTAAATCGCAGGTTTGCAGCATAGACAAATCGCTGATAAATACTATCTTGTTTTTGAAGCAATTGTTGTTTACTCTTTAGAAACCACAATTGATAATACGTTGCTTTTAATTGCTTTATCACCTTGTTTTGAACCACTTCCTCGTTCAATTCACTGGATTTTATCGTTGCTTTAGCCAACTTATTCTGGTTGGTGTAAAGCGTAGGAAAGGCAAATTTTTGGCTGATACTAAACCTAGTATCATTGTCAAAATCGCTATTCATTTGCCCATATTCTAGGTAAAAATCAGTTTTGGGTAGGTTAAAACTAGTTCCTTTTATAGCATGTTCCTTCTCGGTTTGAAATGCAGCAACTTTTAGATTTGGATTATTTCTTAAAGCTGCGTCCATAACTTCTTCCAAATTTTGATATATGGTTTTTGCTTCACTAGTCTGAGCATTTATGCTAGTCATATTTCCTGCTACTCCAAGAAGTACTACTAGTAAAAGCATTGCTTTTTTTGGTTTCATTTGTACTCTTTTTTCAAAATAATAATAAAGAATAGGCAACACCACAAGGGTTAAAAAAGTAGCGGTAATCAATCCTCCTATGACTACTGTTGCAAGAGGTCGTTGTACCTCTGCTCCCGAGGTTTGAGAAATTGCCATTGGTAAAAACCCTAATGAAGCAACAGTTGCAGTCATAATTACCGGTCGTAATCGAGTTTTGGTTCCTTTATAAATTCGTTCAAAAATATCGGTAATACCTTCTTTTTTTAATCTATTAAATTCTGCAATAAGTACAATTCCGTTTAATACTGCTACACCAAATAAGGCTATAAAACCAACACCTGCAGAAATACTAAATGGCAAATCCCGAAGCCAAAGAGCAAAGACACCTCCTATAGCAGAAAGGGGAATCGCTGTAAATATTAAGACTCCTTGTTTTAAAGAACCAAAAGTAAAATACAATAGAATGAAAATAAGCAATAATGCTAAAGGAACTGCTATCCCAAGGCGTTGCTTAGCTTTGACCAGGTTTTCAAATTGACCTCCATAAGCAACGGTATATCCCGATGCAAAATTTATCTGATTGTCAATTTTAGTACTAATTTCTTCTACAACACTCTGGACATCTCGATCCCGAACATTGAAAGCAATGATAATACGTCGTCTTGTATTATCCCGTTGTATTTGATAAGGGCCATCCTTGATAGATACTGTTGCCAGTTGTTGTAATGGAATCTGTTCTCCTTTGTGTCCATTAATATAAAGATTCTGCACATCTGCAAGACTGGTTCTGTTACTATTATCCAAACGCACTACTAAATCAAAACGTTTTTCTCCTTCATAGACCAATCCTGTAGATGCCCCTGCAAAAGCTGCCTGAATTGTATTGTTAACTGTTTTAATATCCAAACCATACTTTGCTAATTGAGCTCTATTGTAATCTATTACAATTTGTGGTACTCCTGTTACTTCCTCAACATAAACATCGACTGCACCTTTGACTTTTCTGGCAATTTTACCAATTTGATTGGCATAAGAAGAAAGTCGGGCTAAATCCTCTCCATAAATTTTTATGGCCACATCCTGGCGCACCCCTGTCATTAATTCATTAAATCGCATCTGTATAGGTTGTTGAAAACCAAAAGCCACTCCTGGTATCACTTCTAAAGCTTCTGCCATTTTATTAGCCAATTCTGAACGATTGGAAGCAGATACCCATTTTGATTTATCTTTAAGAATAATCATCATGTCTGCAGCTTCTACGGGCATAGGATCGGTAGGTATTTCTCCCGAACCTATTTTTGAAACTACTTGTAATACTTCTGGAAATTGATCGAGTACTATTTTCTCTGCTTTGGTTGTGGCTTTTATTGTATTAGAAAGAGAACTTCCTGTAAGTACCCTGGTTTCTACTGCAAAATCTCCTTCTTCTAGTGTTGGAATAAACTCTCCTCCAAGGTTATTAAATACCAGATATGCTATTATAAAAAGTCCTGATGTAATTGCCAGAATAAATATTCTGCTACGCATTGACCATTTGATTATAGGCTCATATAGCTTATAGAAGAAATTCATGATTTTATCAGAAATATTTTCTTTATGGGTTCCTTTTTTGCTCAATACCAATGCAGACATCATAGGAACATAAGTGAGCGATAATATGAAAGCTCCCAGGATAGCAAAACCAACTGTCTGTGCCATTGGACCAAACATTTTTCCTTCTGTTCCTACCAAGGCTAAAATGGGTAAATACACAATAAGAATAATGATTTCACCGAAAGCAGCAGAATTTCTGATTTTACTTGCTGATTTACAAACTTCTTCATCCATCTCTTTCTGTGTCAACCTCTTGTTAAGTTTTAGGGCTCCAAGATGAAACAAGGTGGCTTCTACAATAATTACTGCTCCATCTACTATCAAGCCGAAATCAATAGCTCCAAGGCTCATTAGATTTGCAGAAACATCAAAAAGATGCATCATACTAAAAGCAAACAAAAGTGATAATGGTATTACCGATGCTGTAATAAGTCCTGCACGCCAATTCCCTAGTAATATTAGTAGGATAAAAATGACAATCAATGCACCTTCTATGAGATTAGTGGTCACTGTACCAATTGCATTATTTACTAATTTAGTCCGATCTAAGAAAGGTTCGATCATTACTCCTTCTGGAAGTGTTTTGGTAATAGATGTTATTTTATCTTTTACATTTTTAATTACCTCTGCAGAATTTGCTCCTTTAAGCATCATTACAATAGCACTTACTACTTCTCCCTCTCCATTGCGAGTAGAAGCACCATAACGAATGGCTTTTCCGGTTTGCACCTTAGCTACATCACTAATTAGAACTGGTATCCCATCGGATGTTTGTTTAATGAGAATATTTTTTATATCCTCTATAGTTCCGATTAATCCTTCACTTCGTATAAATAAGGCTTTATCATTCTTTTCTATATAAGCACCTCCTGTATTTTGATTATTAGTTTCTAATGCATTAAATATTTCTGAAATTGATATATTCATTGCATTTAATCGTTCGGGTCGTATGGCAATTTCATATTGTTTCAGATACCCTCCAAAACTACTTACATCTGCTACTCCTGGTGTACCTAATAGTTGACGTTTTATAATCCAATCCTGAATAGTTCTTAACTCTGTTGCATCATATTGGTCTTCATAACCTGATTTTGTAGTAATGACATATTGGTAAATTTCTCCCAGACCAGTGGTCAAAGGAGCTATACCAGGTTTTCCTATATTTTCAGGAATTTGGGATTGTGCTTCGACAAGGCGTTCGCTAACTTGTTGTCTTGCCCAATACACGTCTACGTTTTCTTCAAAAACAATGGTTACTACTGATAATCCAAAACGTGAAAACGAGCGTATTTCCTCAATTTCGGGAATGGTAGCCATTGTAATTTCTACGGGAAAAGTGATTAGCCGCTCTATTTCTGGTGATGCCAATGTTGGAGAAGAGGTAATCACCTGTACTTGATTATTTGTAATATCGGGAACAGCATCCACTGGCAGCTGTTTTAATGAATATATTCCCAAAATAATCAATGCCAATGTTAGTAATCCAATAATCAATTTATGAGTTATGGAATACCTAATTATTTTATTAAGCATATAATATTTTTAATTCAGTTAGACATCTCGATTCAATTCGATTAAACAGAATTTATCGATGTTAAATAACTGTTACTTTCTTTTAAAAAAGATAGCAACAAGACATAATTATCCTATAAAACTAAATTAAACTTGGGGTGGTTGGAATGGCGTACTAGAGATTTCTTTACCAACACTATCAAAATGGGCAAATAATTCTGTAGAAATTTCTGGAGATATTAATTGATATGTATCAATACTAAAATCAATAACATGAACGTGGCAACAATGACATTGACAGAAAGGAGAGCATAAATCATTCTCTATACCATGATCGTGATTTTCACAAGAATCTGCAAAAGCTTCAATTTGAGAATCCTCTGTGATAGGTATACTATCATTACAAGGCATAAAATCGAGTGCCAGAAAATATATTGATAATATGAATGCTAAAATTTTCACATTACAAAGATAGTAATATTGTAATGCAATGGTATTGCAAAATTATCTAGATTCTAAATGTTACTAATTATTTTCTTTGGAAGTATGGATATTATTCATAAAAACAAAAAACAACAGGAATTGGGGTACGATTTTTAAGGCTTAATATTCAAAACCAGATCAAAAAAAGCGACCCCCGGGTTAACTACTCCCAGGGGTCTAAATTGAAACTTAATTGTATTTAACACAAACTCAACTTATACTAATTATGATAGTTTCAATTTTATTGTTTGTTAGTCTAGGTTTATGGTATAAAGATACGCCCTATCCTATAAATTTTTTAACATTTTTTTGATGATAATTAACATTTAATGGTATGTTAATACATTGATAAAATCAATTGTACTAACCCATTAAAAGTCAATTTTCAAGCTACTTTTTTACTTTATGTAATAATTATGATTACTGTATTCCCAGTGTTTTTTAAACTTTTCCCTAACACTGCAGATTTTTTTATTACTGCAAAATTAATGCCAATTTTGTTTAGTTCACTTTTTTTTAACTTAAATTTAAGTAAACCCTCGGGTAACTACTCCCGAGGGTATGAATTGAAACTAATTATGAAATTTTACACAAATTCAACTTACATAATTAATCGAGTTTCAATTATTGTACTGTAATATCAAAAATTTGAGTAATGTCTGTATCACCACCTGCATTAGCAATATTACCTCCAACTACTCCATCTGCAGCTTTATTAGGTTGGTGTCTTAATGTTACGGTCAAGGTCCCGGTTCCTGCATCTGTTGTTGTTACTGTAAATGTTAGTCCAACAGGATTAGTTGTAGTAAAGGATGTTCCGTCTTCTTTTTTATAATCTGATTCTTTATCAGTATACGCTGTTGTAATATTTAGTGCAGAACTTGTTGCATAAAAAAACTGATGTTCATCTGCTTCTGCTTCTATTTCTTCGTTAATTAATTCGGCAGGGCTCTCAGATTCATTAAGTAATTCTACAGATCCATTATATGTTGTATTGGCAGTTAAATTACCAGAAACCGATACTACCGGTGCTACTGGTCCATCTGCTCCATCTTCATCTGTAACAATCAAAGTTACGGTTCCGCCTCCACTAACTAAAGATACTGTCATTTTGGTTATTAATTCCTCTTCATTAACTGGTACAGGATTATCATCGTCACTAGAGCAAGATGCGAATAAAATACCTCCTACGATAAGCATTGACAAAAGTTTACGTGTGTTCATCATTTCTAAAATTTAATTTAATAGTTAATTGATAATCTTAATAAAAAATTCCTACCCAAATCATCTGCAAAATATCGCTGACGATTTAAGTAATTTCTATAGCTTGTATTTAATATATTGTTTATTGTTAACCCAACTTTTAGTTTGTTTCGTTCTCCTAGAGAAAACTCCATACTGGTATCTGCATTTAATAAATGATATGCATCTGGAGGTGTATTAATTTCTAACAGCACATTTTCATTTTGCTGTGGAGAGAACACAGATATATTAGACGGGTATTCATTTTGTCTAAAAAAGTATTGACTTTCTAAAGAAACATTAAGTCCGAACCAATTTTTGTTACTATAAGTAATACCGTTATTAAAAGTCGGCGCAGGGATATTAATCAACGCGATATCTTTTTCATTTTCTTTTCCTTTTACCATAGAAAAACTATGATCTGTTCTCCAATTCTGATGCCAATTAGCATAAAGTTTAGCATCAACACCTAATAACCTGATATTGGTTTGTCGATATTCCCAAACAGGAAACGCTCCTCGTATAGATAACTGGACGCCTACAGGCTCTAGTAAAATATAATCATTAATAAAATTGGCATATGGTGCTATTTCCCATCCCCATTTTTCTGTATTTTTTTGTGCGGTTAGAGATATTTTATGCGATGTTTCCTGATCCATCCTTAAATCTCCTAACTCAATTCTGGCAGCCGAGTGGTGTAAGCCATCACTAAATAACTCTGAAGGATTAGGAGCACGTTGTGCCAGTGCATAATTAAATCTAAATTCGTAATCTTCTCTAAAAGTATATTGTATTCCGGCAGTACCAGAAACGCTATGGTAATCAAAAACTGGATTAGTGAGCCATTGCGTATTAAAATCTTCAATGATCAGGTTAGAAAAATCTACGTCGTATCCTCTTTCGTCCCATCTGGTTTTTAAGTAAAATTTCTTAGCATCCATACGATTATAATCGTATCGAATACCTGCGTCTACAATGATATCATTTGTCACACTATATTCACCTGTAATAAATGCTCCGGCATCATACTTATCATAGTCAGGAATTAATCTTCTTACTCCTGTACTGGGATTTGCAAAATTATTCTGATATCTAAATAACACTCCTACATTCCACAAAAAATCAGGATTCGAATCAAAACTAAAATCCGAAGTTAACGTATGTGTTTTTAATTCAAGATCTATACTGGGTAATTTGGTAAGTTCTTCTGTTCTTCGAATATCAAACTCAAATCGTTTGTTATATTGAAAATCATATTGTGTATTCCATTTCCCAAGTTCTTCAAAACGTTTAAAATACTTAAGGCGTCCCAAATGATGTGTAACTTCTTGTTTTGGATTATCAATCTCATAAGTAAAATCTCTAATGATTGCAGGCTGCTGCTCATTAATAGCATTTATAAGATCATCTACATTACCAATATGAGATGTTGCTAACACCCCTATTTCGTTATCAAAAAAAGAATAATATGCATCCCAACCGTGGGTAAATTTATTTACTCCAAAAGATAGGGAAGCTCCTTTTTCGAATACTCCCGTATTAGAAAGAACATAGTCTGGTGCTTCTACATCTCCAAAGCGTTTTAATGATCCTTGTACTTTAAAAAACCATCCATTTTTATATCCTTTTATCAATTCTGAAGAAACCGATCCTCCTCTGCCATTTACAGCTCCTGTTACCAAGGTCTTACCAAACAAAGTATCTTTTGAAGGTACTTTACGAGGTTCCATAATAATAACACCGCCAATTGCGTCTCCTCCATATTGTAGTGCAGAAGCTCCTTTGACAACAGTAACATTTCCCGCTGTATTAATATCTACATTAGGGGCATGTTCATCACCCCATTCCATATCTTGCATGCGAACGCCATTATTCATAATCAATACACGACTTCCGCTAAGACCCTGAATAATGGGTTTTACTATCGTAGATCCAGTATTTAAAGACGAAACACCCGTAATTTCTCTAAGGGCATCTCCCAAAGAGGCACTCCCGTATTTTTCTATGATATCAGAACCTATAGTTTCTTCTTGAGCAGAAGTTGTTTTAGTATCATTAGCTCCCGAAACTTTTACTTCTTCTAATTCATTAAGGTGATGTTCTAAGGAGAAATCTTTTGAGGACGTTTTGCCTACATCAAGAGTTACTACCTGCGAATTACACTTTTCATGAGAAACAGTAAAAGCATATGCTGTTGCACATAAACCAGTAATAGAGTATCTACCAGAAGCGTCTGTCACGATTGTACGATTATTAAATGTTATTGTAGCGCCTTCAAGGGGTGCTCCGTCATGAAAATCTATGACTCTGCCAGAAAGTGTTTTATCACATTCTTGTGCTGAAAGGAGATTTATCCCGAGAAGAAACACAAGTAACCAAGTGTGTCTTTTCATTTGTAAAATAAATAATGGATAAACTGATCGGTATGGATATACCACAGTTAAGTTTCAGTAATAAAGTTTAGGTAAAACTAAGCTGCAGGGGGAGCTTTGTTTAGAAAATTGTAAGCTGCAGATGAATCAAAATATCGATTCACATAAGTTGCTCGAACAACATCGGCAGGAACATGTACTGCTTCAGGAACAGTAATTGTATCTGCAGATATAAAATTATCATTATGATGATCAGAAGTAAATTTACAAAGAGTGCAATCTGCATCATTAGCATCATGACCCACAATATGTAAGTCTGCTAATTGAATGATACCAAAGAGTACCAAAAATACGGAAGCTAGTATTTGCCTATTAAACTTCATAACAGCAAATAAACGAAAAAAAATGATTGCTTATTATATTTTTTGGCTAAGAAAGTGTTAAAGACGTATAAAATCTATACTTTTTTGTGCTATTGCCTCCAGATGTTTTGATAAATCATTGTTTTAAAGAAGAAAACTGCCTCTTTATAAAAAGTAAAAGAGACAGTTCTTTACTAGTTATCCTGCATTACAAGAGGTTACACATGCTGCCATATAATCCTGAGCTTCTTCTCCTGACCATCCTTTACCCATAAGAAATTCTGCTCGATCGTTACACATACCTACACATCCACCTCCACAAACAGTAAGTAAATTTTCTCTTTTAAGTCTTTTTACTCCTTCTAATTTTAAAATGTTTTTTAACATAATTACATTATTACATTATTACTTTGTTAAATCAACGTCCAAACTTTTAAAGGTACTTGGACTATATACCCACATTGTTATTAACGAATTATCTATTTAGTTATTACACTTAGTTTCTCATAAATTTTATAGATTTTTCAGTAATTTCTTGTAAGTTTTTACTTAAATCATCTTTATACCACGGATGTTTTACCCCAAATATATGATCGGCTCCTTCTACCAAGAAAATATCACTGTTAATGCTCCATTCATGTATATTTCTACTTTCCTGCATATCAACTGTCGGATCATCTGTACCATGAATAATTAAATGTGGAATTTCAATTTTTTTGGCCGCATTAGCGATGGTTAATCTATCTTCATTTTCTATAAAAGATGTATAAAATTGAAAATAATGTGGCATTTGCTGTTTAGTTCTTCCGTTTTCGATATACATTACTCCTTTCTTCTGCCAATATGCAAAGGCTTCTCCTTTTGGAAACCGGTTTTTGTAATCAGAAACACTTGCCCATGTTATTAATGTAGTGATTCTCTTATCTTCTGCGGCTTTAATAGTTACAATTCCACCACCACGAGAATGGCCTATCAAAGAAATGTTTGAAGTATTAATTTCATTTTTGAATTTAAAACCCGAAGAGGTTACCCAATTTATAATGGTTTCTAAATCATCTAATTCTTTGATATAATTATTATTACCAAAAGCTTCCAGATCAGGAAAATCAATAGGTTGTTTTGTAGTACCTCCGTTATGTGAGAAATTAAATTTTATAAAGAAAAACCCAGCGTTGGCAAAAGTTTCTGCCACCAAATCCCAAGCTCCCCAATCCTTAAAACCTTTATACCCATGACAAAAAATAATAATAGGTTTTTGCAACTCATTATTAGTATAAAAAACATCTGCCAAAATTGATTTTTGATGTCTTCCTGTTACTATTATATTTTTGCTTTTGGCCATCATAATTTTAAGTGTAACGTTTAATATCTACTCTATTATCTCGCAGCTATACTTCTTTTTCAATAAATGGGGTTTCAACATCAAAAATTTCCAGGATCAGTTTTTTTAACTGTAGCAGATAATCATCGAACACTGCATTGGTGATTTCGTAATTTGCTTTCCCTCTTATGCTTTCTTTTGTCCCAAACCTAAGAAACCCTTCCTGAAGATTCTTAAATGAAATTATACCTGCTTGAAAAGCTTCTGAAATTGGATTTTCATTATGTTGCATATATGCATATGCCAAAACCTGGATTACTTTGCTGTATTTATACTCATCGGTAATTATATCCCAATCCATAATAACGACATCATTTCGACCTACTCTTCCTGTCTTATAATCTATTATCCTTACTTGCCCATCTAGCTCATCGATACGATCTACTTTTCCTTTTATATAAATAGGAAAATCCAACTCAGGAATTCTCAGTTTTGTTTTTAGATTACTTTCTATGGCCAGAATTTTTAATCGGGCTCCACTCTTTATTAGTTTCTCCTCGGCTTTCAGGAAATTATATACATACTGCTTAGCTACTTCAAAAATCAAAAGATTTTTACCTTGCGTGATATTGAGCTTTGTATATTCTTGTTTAAACTGATCCCGAAGTTCGATGTCAATATGACCTCTCATCTTATTGATATCTTCTACAGTAAGAAATTTACCTTCTAATGGCTTATAAAAAGTTTCGAGCGTATTATGAATAACTGTCCCTAAAGTATTTGCAGCAATAGTTTCTTCTACCTGTTCGGTTTCAGTAACACCCAAAACATATTTATAATAGAAATCCATTGGGTTTCTTATATAAGCAGTTAGTGCAGAAGGGGATAACCCATAAGCACTTAGTTCTTTTAATTTTAGTAAAACAGCTTCATTTTTCTTTATCTGTAATGGCTGGTTAGTTAACATAGGTACTTCTGCAGACACTACATATTTTGTGAGTTTATGTTTTGGTCTTTTGTCAATATCCAACTGAAGTAGAAATCTGCTCTTTTCTCCACCACCTACTCCTTCGTCTTCCGTATTGTACAGTAGATATACTTTTTTGGCTCTTTGGATCAATCTATAAAAATGATACGTATATATAGCGTCTTTTTCTTTATATGTAGGGAGATTGTACGCTCTTTTCAGATCATAAGGAATAAAAGAATTCATGCTTTTCCCGGCAGGTAAAACTCCTTCATTAACTGAAGTGATAATAACAGTTTCAAAATCAAGACATCGAGACTCTAACATCCCCATGAGTTGTAATCCACTAAATGGTTCACCAGAAAAATCGAGTGTCTCAGACATCATAATATCTTTATACAATGTATATAAAGATCCAATCGTTTCTAAATATTGATAGCTATTGTGTAGTGTAAAAACTTTATTAAAAACTAAATGGAAATGGTATACATATTCTAATTCTAACTCATCGTTTTTCTTATCGAGATTATTCTTGAGCAATAGTATTATTTTTCTACAATTTTCTAAGGCTGTGGTAACATCTTTCCAGGGTTCAAATAGTAATGCAAGAGTTTCTTTTTCCTTATCTGAAGCTTTCTCCTGTAGTTTATCTAATGTTATGTAAACGATATTTTCTTTAGAAATGGTATTAATTAATCGTGTTGCTTCAAACCCTAATATCCTATGTGCTGGCAGGCTATTTAAAATTTCTAATACTAATTTATAATAGAATCCTTTGGAGTTAGAATTCTTATGAAGCCCAAATAAAAGTTCAAAAAATGCAGCTATTGGAACTTCTTTAAGAGGTAGTCCCATTGTAATATTTAGGGCTTCGATTGTATTGGGCAAAGAATTAAGTAAAGGCTGCAATAGTGCTTCATCTGCAAGTACTAAAGCTGTTTTTTCGATCTCGGTCTTGGGTATCATAGTCAATATTTGGCCAATGGATTTTGCTTGTCCAATATTTTTAGGTACTCCTATTAGAGTGATGTCTTTTTCTTCAGAAAAATTGTTTTGTACCCATTGAAATGGATTCTTTTTATAGTACCCCCATTGATTTTTATATGTTCGTAAGAATAAAGACGCTTCGTGGTAGGTGTTCTCCACAAAAAACTGATCCGCATCCCAATATACCTGAGCAATATCAGCCTCTAAGAGTGATTGAAAAATGATCTGTTCTGCATTATTAAGTGCATTAAATCCTACCAGAATATGTGTTCTATTTTCGGTATTAATATACGCTTGGATATCTTCTGATGCTTTTCTGTACAACAATCCTTGATATCCTATTTTTTTGGAAAGCAATTTATTTTTAAAATTGTCATAGTAATCCATTAGGTTTTCCCAAAACCTAATATAATTTTTAACCAATTCGGTTTTTTCTTTTTGTAAATACCAATGGTTTAAGTCTTGTATTCCTGATAAATAAGAAAAAAAGCTCTGATGATCTATACAATACCTGTCGATTTCATTAAAATCATAGATCAAGGTCTGGGCCCAATTGCTAAAGGTTTCAAAATCCTCTTTTTCTAGGTGGGTATGAGTGTTTAGGTACGTTTCATAAAACTCAAATAATGTCTGAACATTATCAATTTGTTGCAATCCTGATAGTCGAACAATAAATTCTTCAATACTAAGGATTACTGGAGCAAAAAGAGTTTGATCAGGATATGTTTCTAAAAGTTCTTTTTTAAGAAAAAGCCCTGCTCTTTTGCTAGGTACCAGAAAAATTAGATCACTTATTTTTTCTGTAGTGCCTTGCACTTCTAGTATAACATCTTTTAGAAAACTTTTCAAGTATTTATGATTTTATGTGCAAGATATTAAATCTGAAGGCAAACCTGAACCTCTTAAGAAGAATCGATCGTGTTAAGTCAAGATCTTTATTTAATTTTCTAAAAATAAAAAACGTCCCGAAAATTTCGGGACGTTTTTATTATTATGATTGAGAGACTTTATTCTTATTTCACTAAGTTGATCTCTACACGTCTGTTTTCTTTTCTACCTTTTCTAGTCTTATTAGAAGCGATAGGTCTGTCTTCACCATAACCAACAGCTGATAATCTGAACTGGTCGATACCATTTTCTGTCAAGTAGTTCTTAACAGAATTTGCTCTAGAATCAGATAATCTTTGATTAAGTTTAGCACTTCCTACACTATCAGTATGTCCTTCTACAGTAAATTTAGCATTAGGGTACTCTTTTAATATCGCTATGATATCAGCAAGTGCTTGATTAGACTCTGATTTAATGGTAGATTTACCAGAATCAAACAAGATAGTTTTTGCATAGTTATTAAGAGTCTTCTGTACTTCTTCAGTTACTTCTGGACAACCATTGTTAGCAACAGTACCAGCAACGTCAGGACAGTTATCATCTTTATCTAATACACCATCACCATCTTTATCTTGGTAAGGACATCCATTATTAGCAGCTGGTCCAGCTTCATTAGGACAACCATCTTTACCATCAGCGATTCCATCACCGTCAGCATCAGGACATCCATTAAGAGCAGGTAATCCAGCTTCAGTAGGACACTCATCTTTAGGATCTGGAACTCCGTCACCGTCAGTATCAGGACATCCATTAAATTCAGCAGTACCTGCAGTATCAGGACACTCATCTTTAGCATCAGTGATTCCATCACCATCAGTATCAGGACATCCGTTGAATTCTTCTAAACCAGGAACGTCTGGACATTCGTCATCTTTGTCATATATTCCGTCACCATCAGTATCTTTACCTCCAAATGCGAAAGTAAGTCCTGCAGAATGTTGGAAATGAGTTGGTGGGTAACTACCAGTCTCATAATCTTCAAATACGTGCTTGTAAGTTGTTTGAAGGTTAAATGCTAAGTTTTCAGTTAACCAAAAGTTGAATCCAAGAGAACCGTTTAATGTTCCAGCTCCTTTTTCATCAAGCCAAGTATAACCTCCACCTACACCTAAGTAAGGATCGATCCAACTTGAACCAAATGCTTTCTTAAAGCTGTAGCTAATTCTACCATCTAAGGCATAATAAGATAGGTCATCAACTTTTAAATCTTCTCCTGTAGTAGGATTTTCTCCCCAGTTTTCTATTTTGTTAACCGATCCTGCCGCTGTAAAACTAAAACCATCTCCTATATATCTACCAACAGATAATTTGGAAACAGATGGAAGGATGTTCCAGTGGTCACTAGCATTAAAATATTCATCGAAAATTTCTCCCTGACTGGTAAGGTCTCCCCCAGTAGGAAAGATGTCAACGGCATTAATGCCTATAGAAACCGCCCAAGGATTGTTTTCATCTTGTGCATTCGCCGTACTAAATCCAAGTACAAGTAACGAAGCCACTAAAAATCTGCTAAGATGTTTCATATTCAATAATTTAATTTTTAAGTGTTAATTAGAGCAAATGTAATATGTTAAAAATAACTGTCAAAGATAAATCTAATAAATTTTTCTTAACAGGCCAGCATATATCGCAGCTTTGGAGAGTGTAGTCGTTTTTTCTTACAGTTTTCTAGCCCCAAAAAAAGCAATGATTTTAACCTTATTAGAGAAAAATTAAAGTATCTATCTCAGCAATTACGTTACAATTATAAGATAAAAATACCTTTTATCCTTAAATTTCTTTTAGTAATTATAAAAATGATAGTTTATTTATACATGTTTTAAGGTGATATTATCATTAAAATAAATTAGAATTTTATCTTTTATAGTGTGTCCCATTTTTTCAAGAAGTGATGCATAGCCCTGTATTTGCATAGCATGAGAAGCATTATGAACTCCTGTTTTATAATCTATTATGGTCGTTAGATTATTTTTATCAATTACTATTCGATCAGGTCGAAATAATCTTCCATTAGAAATTATATCTCTTTCATTATGCACTATATTGTCTAAAGAGAAGTATTGAGAAAGCTCTGGGTGGTCTACAATATCCTTTATTTCGTCATGAAGTATTTCTTTTTCAGAAATAGTAATTTCTCCTGTTTTGTATGCTTCCTCAACAACTCTTTTCACATCCTTATATGTATCTATAGAAGCCATAAGATCATGTATCAAATTTCCTTTTTCTATTGCACTCTGTTGAGATGTATCCCATAGTTTACCAGAATTAGTTACAATATTTACCTTATATTTTCTCGAGGAATCCTCGAATCTAGAAAGTTTAACCACTTTTGGCTTGTCTTCTATATCTGTGTTTATAACCTCTGGTTTTAAAGAGTGACCAAAAGTATATTCCGTTTTTTGAGGATTCCATTGATCCAAATGTTTTAGATACGCAATTAATTTCCCAGAAAAAGTATTTGGATTACTTTCTCCTTTAGAATTTAATTTCAAATTAGAAACAATATACAGCTGTTCTTTTGCACGAGTAAGTACTACATATAATAGATTAAATGCATCTAATTCTAATTGAGCTTGTCTGTTTAAAACAATTTCTTCTGCATCTTTACCATACTCAGATATACCTTTATTATAGTTGATAAATACTTCTTCAAAATTGTCATATTTTTTGCTATCCACTGCTAACCATGTTTTGGGCTCTATTTCTTCATAGATATCAATATTAGCATATGGATAAATAACACAAGGAAACTCCAGTCCTTTTGCCTTGTGTATTGTCATGATCTGAATTGCCTGCTCTGTTTCTGGAGCAACAATGCTTAATTTATCTTTTTTGACATGCCAATACCCTAAAAAACCTACAATACCTTCTGTATGTTTTTGAGTAAATGCAAACACAACATCCAGGAAAAATTGTATGTACGCTGTAGTTTTATCGGCAAGAGAAAAACTGGCTATAATATATTCTACTGCATCATAAAGAGGTTTTATAGCTACTTTGGTAAGATCAAAATCAAGACCTAGAGTTTTAAGCTCAGAGGAAAATGTATTCTTATTACTATTTATCATTTTTTCCAGAAATAAATGCTTTTCTTCTATTGAAAACTTCTCGGTCAAGAAATGTAATACGTTGATTTTTGATTGTAGATGATCTGGTTGTATACACCAGGTAAGTAGGTCAATAATAAATACAACTTGAGGAGCATTATTAATTAATAATGTCTCTGAAGAAATTATAGATAGTCCTTTCTGGGTAAGAAGATCTGCTATGGCAGCTCCTTCTTTTTGCTTTCTTACGATAACACATATTTCATTGAGAGGATATCCCTTTTTGTTTAGTTCGAGTACAGTTTCATATACTTTCTCGGGGTATAAGTCATTCTCCTGAGCTACATTTTTAGCTTCAACAAATGATATATTAATATATCCATCTTTTTTGGAGTTAACTTCTTGTTTATTACCCAATACATATAATTCCCGATGTTTTTCATTTTTAAAATCACCAGATAAAAAGGTAAATAGGCTATTATTGAATTTAATAATTTCTTCGTGACTACGATAGTTTCTAGGGAGATTAAGAACTTGTTTTTCTTGTATCGAAAAAGGGTTTTCATCAGAAGATAAATTGATAAATTGTTCTGCTTTCCCTCCTCTCCATCGATAAATTGCCTGTTTTGCATCTCCTACTATGGTAACTTGCCCTCTTTTACCTGTTAACGTTTCTGTTGAAACCGCATTATCAATAAGAGGGATCAAATTACTCCATTGTAATTCTGAAGTATCCTGAAATTCATCAATAAAATAATCTCTATACCGCTCTCCTAAACGTTCGTATATAAACGGAGCTGGCTGATCCTTAATTGCATTACTTATAATCGTATTAAATTCTGATATCAATAGAATTTTTCTTTCCTTTTTGATTTCGATTAACTCCTTATTAATTGCATTTAATACTGAAAGAGGGGTAAGGTTTTTGGTAATGTTCTGGAAAAAACCAATTCGTATTAATGATTGCTTTGTTTTTAGAAAGGCTTCTTCTATAGCGGGTCTAATGCTATCGATTATTTCTTTTTTATGAGAGTCTAACTTAGCATTATAGAAAGAAGCTTCTTGTATATTTTGTTTCCAGACTGCTTTAAAATCTGCTTTCACTTCACCTTCTACAAGTTTTAAAAAATGGTTAGGAATTGAGCTGCGAGTAAAATCTGCATATTCTACTCCTTGGGTTTTTATTAATTGTAAAATTGTATTCGACTCAGAAATAATATCTTTCTTACATTCGACAACTCTGTGATTCAACTGTTTTTTCAGGATCTCAAAATCAGTAATTGTTTTATGCGAAAGTTTATTGAGATGTTCTCTATCATTTTCACTAAACAACAATCTGGCTATCTTATTAAGCTCTATAGTGATATCCCAACTTTTATCATCCTCAAGCTTGCTGATTGCAAAATCAACAATCAACCTGGTCAACTCTTCGTTTAGTCCTATCTTGGCAACTACTGCGTCTACAGCTTCTTCAATTAAAGAATCTGTATCCATTTCGATCTCAAAATTCATAGGAATCCCTAAATCATGTGCAAATGTCCTGATTACTCTATGTGTAAATGTATCAATAGTAACAACATCAAATGCCGCATAATTATGAAGAATACTTCTAAGAATTCGTTTTGCTTTTTGTTTAAGTTCGAGTTCAGGAATTTTGGTCTCTGCACTTAATTCATTTAGTAAACTCTGGTGTTTTGACGAAGTATCAAGAGCACTAATAGCAACAAGGTTCTCTAATATTCTGGATTTCATCTCGGCAACTGCTTTATTTGTAAAAGTAATTGCCAAGATATTCTTATAACTGTCCCTAAACTCTCCTTTTAAAAGAGCAATTAAATATGCTTTTACCAAAGTATAGGTTTTACCGGCACCAGCAGCAGCATTATAAACAATAAAAGCAGTAGTCGAATTCAATTCTTTTTTTTACTAAAATACTAAAACCCGAAATTCTTATACTATCGATTTCTATAAAATTATAATAACAAAAAGGTTGTTTTTACTATCCTGCGGGTTTTAATTAATTTATAACAATTATAAATTTTTATTCATCATTCGAATTGTTAAATTTGATGTCGCTTTTATTTTTTATTAATTAAAATAATAACATATGTCATTCGAATTACCAAAATTAAACTACGCTTTTGATGCGTTAGAACCTCATATAGATGCTCGTACCATGGAAATTCATCATGATAAACATCATGCTGGATATACTAGTAAATTAAATGCTGCACTTGAAGGAACTGATCTTGAGGGTAAAACCATTGAAAATATTCTTATTAATCTAGATATGTCAAACGGTGCTGTTAGAAATAACGGTGGTGGATATTATAATCATAATTTATTTTGGGAGATAATGTCACCTAATGGTGGAGAAAAACCTTCTGGTGAGATTGCAGATGCAATTAATGCTGCATATGGATCTTTTGATGCTTTTAAAGAAGCATTCTCAAAAGCAGCTGCGACCAGATTTGGATCTGGATGGGCTTGGTTATGTGTACATCAAGGAGGGAAAGTAGAAATCTGCTCTACACCTAATCAAGATAATCCTCTAATGCCAGGTATTGGATGCGGAGGAACTCCTATCCTTGCACTAGATGTTTGGGAACATGCATATTATTTAAACTATCAAAACCGTCGTCCGGATTATGTTTCAGCATTTTTTAATGTAATTGACTGGAACGAAGTGGCTAGCCGATATGCTCAAGGAAAATAAGTGATATTATATATTTAACAAAAAGAAAAAGAGTTGCAGTATTGTGACTCTTTTTTATGTGAAAGTGTTACGAAATGTTGGAAAATAAAAAAAGGTGGAAGAACCACCTTTTTTTGCCCCAAATCTACCATGAACTTAACCTACTTATGCTATGGCTTTGCTAATATAGAACGTTATTTCATAGTGAAAAAATGTTTTAGACGAAAGGTCAAAATACTTGTTGAAATACACAAATTAACCCTTTTTAATAACAAACATTTTTGTTTTTTTAATAAGCTCTTTCATTTTTACCTTCAAAGAAGTTTATAAAAGCCTTATTTACAACTCTGTTTCCTCCTATTGTTGGATAATCTCCTGTAAAATACCAATCTCCAAGGTTCTTAGGACACGCCTGATGAAGGTTATCAACGGTCTGATAAATAATCTTTACTTTAGCTTTTACTGATGTATCACTTAACAATTCTGATATTTTATCACTTATTTCCTGATCAGAAAATCCGCTATAGATTTCTTTTACAAAATTTTGCACCTCTGAGTCCACTAGATTTTCTTGAGCTTTACATTTTTCATAAACCTGCTCTACCAAATCATAATTCCCATTTTCTTTTAAAAGCTCTAATGTTGCTTTAAATGCGATTAAACCTTCTAATCTTGCCATATCAATTCCGTAACAATCAGGATAACGAATTTGCGGTGCCGAAGAAACAATAACGATTTTCTTTGGCTTCAATCTATCCATCATCTTGATAATACTCTTTTTCAGCGTTGTTCCTCTAACGATACTATCATCAATTATGACTAAATTATCTTCTTGTTTTACTACACCATAAGTCACATCATAGACATGAGCTACCAAATCATCTCTACTACGATCTTCTGTAATAAAGGTACGAAGCTTAGCATCTTTGATTGCAATTTTCTCTGTTCTTAATCTGTATGAGAGAATTTCTGATAGACGCTCATCTGTTAATGTTTCTTTTTCTGAAAGTATAGTTTCGTTCTTCTGCTTATTTAATTCATCCTGAGCAGCTTCAACCATACCGTAGAAAGAGGTTTCGGCTGTGTTCGGAATAAAAGAAAAAACAGTATTTACTGTATCATGATTAATTTCTTTTAAGACCTGAGGCATAATCAACCTTCCCAAACTCTTTCTTTCCTCATAAATCTCAGCATCACTTCCACGTGAAAAATAAATACGTTCAAAAGAACATGCTTTCCGTTCTAGTGGATCAATAATTCTATCTACAGAAGTATCTCCGTTCTTTTTGACGATAATTGCTTTTCCCGGATCAAGCTCTAGTACATCATCAAAAGCAACATTAAATACTGTTTGAATAACAGGCCTTTCTGATGCTACAACTACCACTTCATCGTCTTTATAATAGTATGTTGGCCTGATTCCTGCAGGATCTCTTAAAACAAAAGCATCACCATGTCCAAGCATTCCTGCCATGGCATAACCTCCATCCCAGTCTCTTGATGATTTTTTAAGGATTTTAGCCACATTTAATCGTTCTGCAATTTGCGGAGAGGCTTCATTTTTATTAAACCCTTCTTTCTTTAATTTCTTATATAACTTGGCTACTTCAGAATCCAAAAAGTGGCCGATTTTTTCCATTACAGTAACGGTATCTACCTTATCTTTTGGGTGCTGTCCTAATCTTACAAGATTATTAAATAACACATCATTGTTAGTCATATTGAAGTTACCTGCTACAATAAGATTACGATGCATCCAATTGTTCTGTCTTAAAAAAGGATGAACACTCTCTACACTATTCTTGCCAAATGTCCCGTAACGCACATGTCCCAGAAGTACTTCTCCTATATAAGGAATATTCTTTTTCTGTAGTTCGACATCATCAGCATATTCTGGATGATCCACCAATTCTTTATTAATTCTATCATTAATCTGAGAAAAAATATCTTGTATTGGCTGTGATTCACTAGATCGAACCCTGCTTATGTATCGTTCACCAGGAGCCGTGTCTAATTTAATACTTGCAAATCCAGCACCATCTTGACCGCGATTATGTTGTTTTTCCATCATTAGATACATTTTATTTACTCCATAAAATGCACTACCGTATTTTTCTTTATAATACTCTAATGGTTTTAGTAGTCTGATAAATGCTATACCGCATTCGTGTTTTAACGCATCACTCATTGTATTCCAAAATTCTAAATGTTGTTGTGTTAATCATAATTAAAAAAGCCCCAAACAATTGCTTTAGGGCTATACTTTATATCAAGACAATTCTATCTCGAATTGTGTTAACTCTCTAAACTGCTGAAGTCGCTTCTGGACCTCATCGCGATTTAAATTTTCCATTCGCTCTGTACCAAATTTCTCTACACAAAAAGATGCGAGGTTTGAAGCATGAATAATTGCTTTTTTCATATTCTCAAATGAAATATCATCTGTCTTGGTTAGATATCCCGAGAAACCTCCTGCAAATGTATCTCCAGCACCGGTAGGATCAAAAACTTCTTCTAATGGTAGTGCAGGAGCAAAGAAAATCTGTTCTTTATGAAATAATAAAGCTCCATGTTCTCCTTTTTTAATCACAACATACTTTGGACCCATCTTTTCGATTGCTCTGGCTGCTTTTACCAAAGAATATTCTCCGCTTAATTGTCTAGCCTCTTCATCATTGATAGTAATTACATCTACTTTTGAAATCACTTTTAGAAGATCTCCTAAAAAAGCATCTTCCATCCAAAAATTCATAGTATCTAATATCGTAAGTTTTGGGGTAGTAGTAAGTTGTTCTAAAACACCAAGTTGTACTAACGGGTTTAGATTTCCTAGCATCACAATGTCAGCACCTTTGTAATCATCAGGAACCACAGGATTAAAATCAGCAAGTACATTAAGTTGTGTATCTAATGTATCTCTTGAATTTAAATCATTATGATATCGACCACTCCAGAAAAAAGTCTTTCCTCCTTTTACGATTTCTACAGCAGACGTGTCAATATTTTTTTCCTGAAGGAGAGAAAGATAATCCAAAGGGAAATCTTCTCCAACTACAGAGACAACTGCTGAAGAAACATTGAAATTTGAGGCAGAAAGCGCAATATAAGGCGCTGCTCCTCCTAATATCTTATCTGTTTTACCAAAAGGCGTTTCAATAGCATCAAAGGCAATAGAACCTACAATAAGTAATTTACTCATACAACTAGCGTAATAATTTTTTGCAAATATACGTTTTACTTTTAAGTACCAAGAAGATTAATACAAAGGTTATTTTCTATCAGAATCTACAAGTATTTTTCTTTATAATTTTACTTGCTGTTTGATAAATTTAAATCAAGAAATCTAAATTTTATTACTCATTACAGAAATGGTAAGCACGTAATACTCCTTTTACAAATTGCTATATGATTTTGGTCTTTTCAATTTCAACCACAACATGCTTTAAATCAGAATTTAACCTCTACATTCTATTCTATTGAAAATAATTTCGATTTATGCTTATTAATTTATGAAAATGATAATTTTTTGGCGCTAAAATTTAGAAAAAACTATAATATCCAAAAAAAAAATTAAAAAATGCTAAAATAATCTTAAAAAAATAACGTTATTTACCCAATACAAACTCAAACTTATAATTAATTATGAAAAAATTAAATTTAGCTAAACTCGTTTTAGTTACATCGCTTTCGGTTTTATTCTTCAATTGCGAAAAAGATTCTGAAGACATTATCGAAACAAATCAACATGCAGATGCAAAAGCTGCTCATGTATGTGTCGAAAAATGGAATACTAACGAGAATGATTCAAAAGCTGCCAGTGTTAAAGCAAAAGAATGGCAAGCCGGTCAAACTATTCGAGTGAAATTCTTAAATGGTAATAATTTTGTACAATCCAAAGTTAAGCAATATGCTGTAGCGTGGGAAAGTCATGCGAATATTAAATTTGAATGGGTTTCTTCAAACAGCAGTGCTAACATCAAAATTGGTTTTAAAGAAGGTCAATTTGCAAACGATGGTGGATCTTGGTCTTATTTAGGAACTGATTCTAATGACCATGCACATAGTATGCATTTTGGATGGTTTAACAACAACACTTCTGATACAGAGTTTAGAAGAACTACAATTCACGAATTTGGACATGCTCTTGGTTTAATTCACGAACATCAAAATCCTGTAGCTGGAATTAACTGGGATAAAGAGGCAGTTTATGCATACTATGCTGGACCACCAAACAACTGGAGTAGAGCACAGGTAGATAACAACCTATTCAGACGTTATGAAGCAAATATTTCTAACTACAGTGCATACGATCCATTATCAATAATGCATTACCCTATTCCTGCAGCACATACTACAGATGGTGTTTCCGTAGGAAGTAATTCTCAATTATCTGCAACAGATAAATCTTTTATAGCTACTATATATCCTGGTTCTAATACTGGTGGTGGTAACTGTGATGGTGTAGCAGCATATAATAGTAATACTTCTTATTCTACTGGAGATAAAGTAACATATAATGGAGATTTATACCAAAAAACTGCTACTTCATGGAATAACCTTGGAGCTTGTGATAGCGCTCCTAGTACTGATATTTGTGCTGGTGTAGCAGCATATAATAGTAATGCTTCTTATTCTGTTGGAGATAAAGTAACATATCAAGGAACTTTATACCAAAGAACTGCAACATCATGGAATAATCTTGGTGCATGTGGTAACTAAAAGAAAAGGTAACCACAAACCTAGTTTGTTCGATACATTAGATTAAAAAATCTTATTTATATAAAAATGCTCCGGAAGAATACCGGAGCATTTTGCATATACATTATTATCCTAAAAATCTTTTTAAAACTATTTTCTACCAAAATCTGCAGGTATTTCTCCCCATGCTTTGGTTTCCCATTTTACAATTGTAGTCATATATGTATTTTCTTTGAGCCATTGTGTTGCTCGATCTACCAAATCAAAGACTTCTTTGTTTTTTGCAGTTCGTTTTAGCTTTGTTCTACATGTCTTTTGTTTTACCCATCCTATTGCTATCTTAGAATCAGAATAAATAATACGATCACTATTTTTCTTTTTAAGATATGCTAGACCATGCACAAGTGCCAAAAACTCTCCTATATTATTTGTTCCTTGTCTAAAAGGCCCCTGGTGAAAAAGCTGTTTTTCGGTTTGGGTATCTACTCCCCGGTATTCCATCTTACCAGGATTACCACTAGAAGCAGCATCTACCGCTATTGAATATAAATTAGGTTCTCCTATTTTTGATAATTGTGCTGCAGTAAGTGTTTTTTTAGGTTTACTCTTTCCTTTATAGTCCTCATAATCTCCATTATATGCTTTTTTTGCAATATCAAAAGAATCAAAAGATTTATACTTTGCGCCGGCATACCCCTTAACAGCCGCTTTACAATCATCCCACTTGGTGTAAATCCCAGGCTTGTGTCCTTCCCAAACCACATAAAATTTTTCTTTCTTAGCCATTCTTATTAATTGATCGTTGTTGGTTGATAGAAATTTTTCTTTTTAAGCGGTTTTTTGCGTTAGGGATAGTAGTGAAAATACCGCATCCCGAGTACTCGGGAGAGGAATTGTAACGTATAGCCCGCTCGAACGCTATAATAAACAATTAAATTAATAGTATATACAATATTCCTTTCGTTTCTAACTAATAAGCATCACTACTCATTACTTTTTTTATTATCAAAAAGCAGTTCTTCTATAACGATTGGAAAATATTTATATTCTAATTTATGGATTGCCTGTGCTACATCATCGGCAGAATCTCCTTCAGAAATTGATGTTTTAGCCTGAAAAACTATCGCTCCCTCGTCATAATGTTCGTTTACATAATGGATTGTAATACCACTTTCTTTTTCTTTATTTCTAATTACAGCTTCATGTACATGGTGCCCATACATTCCTTTTCCACCATATTTTGGTAATAATGCAGGATGAACATTTATCACTTTATCAGGGAAGGTCTCGATGATTTTTTTAGGGAAAATCCATAAGAACCCAGCTAGTACAATAATGTCAGGTTTGGCATCTTTTAAGATATTAAGCACCTCATTTGTGTCATAAAATGACTCTTTGTCAAAGTGTAACGCCTTTACTTTCAGGGCGTGAGCTCTTTTTAATACTTTGGCACGCAGGTTGTTAGAGAACACATGTGTAACCTCGGCAATTTTTCGCTCGTGGAAGTACTTAATTATATTTTCGGCATTGGTACCTGAGCCGGAAGCAAAAATTATAATACGCTTCATAGATAGTATGATAAAGTTGTTAATTAGAGAGCACAAAAAAAATAATTATTATTCAATTTTAGGCAGCAAAAAGGCAATACTTCGCTATATTTGATAAAATACAAATACATTTTTATGGGATTGTGGGGTTTTAAAATAAAGTTTTTTATTTTTGCCACCTAATTAAAAAATTAAAATTAAACATTATGTCAGACATTGCATCAAGAGTAAAAGCGATAATCGTTGACAAATTAGGAGTAGACGAAAACGAAGTTGTAAATGAAGCTAGTTTCACAAACGATTTAGGCGCTGATTCATTAGACACTGTAGAATTGATTATGGAATTCGAAAAAGAGTTCGATATTCAGATTCCAGACGATCAAGCTGAAAACATCGCAACAGTAGGTCAAGCAATATCTTATATTGAAGACGCAAAGTAATAACTTCACGACAAAATATGAATCTTAAGCGAGTTGTAGTCACAGGACTAGGTGCATTAACACCTATAGGTAACAATATTGATGAATATTGGGATGGATTAGTAAATGGAAAAAGCGGTTGTGCTCCCATTACTTATTTCGATACCGAAAATTTCAAGACTAAATTTGCTTGCGAAGTCAAAAATTATTCTCCCACAGACTATTTTGATAGAAAAGAAGCACGAAAACTTGATAAATTTGCGCAGTATGCTATTGTATCTTCTGAAGAAGCTATAAAAGATGCCGCTATTGACCTAGAAAAGGTTGATAAATTTAGAGTTGGTGTGATCTGGGGTGCAGGAATTGGCGGAATAGAAACTTTTCAGGAAGAAGTAATTGGCTATGCCAATGGAAATGGAACACCTCGTTTCAATCCTTTCTTTATCCCGAAAATGATCGCCGATATTGCTCCTGG
Source organism: Aquimarina macrocephali JAMB N27 (assembly GCF_000520995.1). GTDB lineage: Bacteria > Bacteroidota > Bacteroidia > Flavobacteriales > Flavobacteriaceae > Aquimarina > Aquimarina macrocephali. The sequence goes on from NZ_JACA01000001.1 coordinate 523,682, forward strand.
TCATATTTCTATCCGAAATGGTTTTATGGGACCTAACTATACCACAGTTTCTGCTTGTGCTTCTTCTGCAAATGCAATGATCGATGCGCTAAACTATATTCGTTTGGGCCATTGTGACATTATCATTACAGGAGGAAGTGAAGCTGCTGTTACTATAGCTGGTATGGGAGGATTTAATGCGATGCACGCTTTGTCTACAAGAAATGAAAGCCCGGAAACTGCCTCCAGACCATTTGACGCAACCAGAGATGGTTTCGTTCTTGGAGAAGGTAGTGGAGCTCTTATTCTTGAAGAATATGAACATGCAAAAGCACGAGGTGCTAAAATCTATGCCGAAGTCGTTGGTGGTGGAATGTCTAGTGATGCATATCACATGACAGCTCCGCATCCAGATGGAATAGGTGTAGAACGCGTGATGCTTAATTGTTTAAAAGATGCAGGTATATCACCAGAACAGGTAGACGCTATAAACACTCATGGAACATCCACTCCATTAGGAGATGTTGCAGAATTGAAAGCTATTACCAAGGTTTTTGGAGATCATGCACCTAACATCAATATCAATTCAACGAAATCTATGACAGGACACTTACTTGGTGCAGCTGGAGCTATAGAAGCTATTTCTTCTATTTTGGCTATGCAAAAAAGTATAGTACCTCCTACTATCAATCACACTACTGTGGATGAAAACATAGATTCTTCATTGAATTTGACATTAAACAAAGCTCAAAAACGTGAAATCACATACGCAATGAGTAATACTTTTGGTTTCGGAGGTCATAATGCTTGTGTGTTATTTAAAAAACTGAACGAATAAATGAATGTTATTCGAAACATACTAAATTCCCGCTCTGAAAAGAACGGGAATTTTTTTTCCAAAATTCAAAAAATACTAAATTTTAAGCCCAAAAACATTAAGCCTTATGAAAAAGCATTTACGCACAGGTCTTTAAATTTAAAAGACAATAAAGGAAATGCTGTTAATTTTGAAAGGCTAGAGTTTCTAGGTGATGCTATGTTAAGTAGTGTTATTGCGGCGCACTTATTTAAAGAAGTACCAGAAGGCAATGAAGGGTATTTGACCAAAATGAGAGCCAAAGTAGTAAGCAGAAAACACCTTAATGAACTAGGTAAAGATCTTAAACTAATTGAATTGGTACGTACCAATATTCCTAAATCTCAATTTGGAATAAATATACATGGAAATCTTTTTGAAGCACTAATAGGTGCCATTTACCTGGATCGTGGCTTTGTATATTGTGAACGATTTATTAAAGAAGCTGTAATCGATCCATATGTTGATATCGAAAGCCTCGAAGGACAAATCATTAGTTATAAAAGCTTATTGATAGAATGGTGTCAAAAAGAGAAAAAAGTATTTAGCTACGAAGTATATGAAGATACCGGTAAGGATGAAATGAAACATTTTGCCGTAAAATTATGGATAGATGACAAAGTAGTCGCAAAAGCGAGAGCTACTTCAAAAAAGAAAGCAGAAGAAAAAGCTTCAAAAAGAGCTTATTTTGCATTTCAATCTAAAATAAACATCTAAATAGCATTAGAATTTTTCTTATCAAATTAGGCAAAATATACACATCTTAGAAAAACTATTTTTTTTATAGTTAAAAGATACTAACTCAATCGTTTTCGTAAAATAACTTTATCTCTAATTAAACTTGTTAGGTTAATTTATTTGTATATTTCGCGTTAAATCGGAAACAAAAAAATCAAAGTGGCTGTTCAACGGTTAGTATTAGATGCCTTTGCCGATGATGATTATGAACTCATTGCCATTCATTGTTCATTAGCTTCATATCGGTTGGCTTTTTTATTGAATAAAAACCTGAATTTAAAGCTCTATAGAAAAAAAGAAGATATTAATTTTGAGTATAATGATCTCACTGCAAATTTTCCTTTGTACCAGTATGATGATCATTTTCAATATAGCACATATAGTCTTATAGGAAATAAATTTCAATCCCAAATAAAATCAGAAAATAAGATTTCTGAAGGGCTATTTACAACTATAGAGAATACATATACCACAAAATATTTAATTCCAGAATTAAAAAATGTAGATTATTTTCTAAAAATTGAAACTGAAGCATCAAATTTTTCAAGTAAATCTTTACTTATAGACATGCTTACCATTTCACAAATTATAACAGCATATCCTTTAGAATATGCTACACTTAAATCAAAGAACAACCTAATATTCGAATAATGCCAAAACGTAAAAGAACTAAAATAGTCGCTACTCTTGGACCCGCGACCAGTAGTGAAGAGATATTAAAAAAAATGTTGGAAGCAGGTGTAAATGTTTTCAGAATAAATTTCTCTCATGCTGATTATAGTGATGTGAAAGAGCGCATAAAGATTATACGAAAACTAAGTAAAGAACATGGCTACAATGCATCTATACTTGGAGACTTACAAGGCCCTAAATTGCGTGTAGGTGTTATGAAAAGAGATATTATTGCTAATGATGGTGATATAATCAGTTTTGTAACCGGTAAACCTTTTGAAGGCACCTCTAAAGAGGTCTATATGAATTATGAAAGTTTCCCAAAAGATGTAAAAGCAGGCGAAAGAATATTATTAGACGATGGTAAATTAATTTTTGAAGTTATCTCTTCTAACAAAAAAGATACGGTTAAGACCAAAGTAATACAAGGAGGTCCTCTAAAATCTAAAAAAGGAGTGAACCTTCCTAATACTAGCATTTCTTTACCGGCACTAACGGAAAAAGATATAAAAGATGCAATTTTTGCATGCGAACAAGGAGTTGACTGGATGGCATTATCTTTTGTGCGACATGCCCAGGATTTAATAGAATTACAAGATCTCATAAAGGAACATAGTGAGCATAAAATTCCAATTATTGCTAAAATAGAGAAGCCCGAAGGAGTAGAAAATATTGATAAGATTGTAGCTTATTGCGATGGATTGATGGTGGCAAGAGGAGATCTTGGAGTAGAAATTCCTGCTCAGGAAGTACCGTTAATTCAGAAAAATTTAGTGCTCAAAGCTAAAACTGCAAGAATACCTGTCATTATTGCTACACAGATGATGGAAACAATGATCGATAGCCTTACGCCAACACGTGCCGAGGTAAATGATGTAGCCAATTCTGTAATGGATGGAGCTGATGCCGTTATGCTATCAGGAGAAACTTCTGTAGGGAAATATCCTGTACAGGTGATTGAAACTATGTCTAATATCATTAAAAGTGTAGAAAATTCTGATTTAATAACGGTTCCTCAAAACCCTCCTCACATCAGAACAAATAGATTTATTACAAAATCTATTTGTTACCACGCTGCAACAATGGCTAATGAAATTGAGGCAAAAGCAATCTGTACTCTTACTAATAGTGGCTATACAGCATTTCAAATCTCTGCTTGGAGACCAGATGCTCATATTTTGGTCTTTACCAGTAATCATAGAATCTTATCTCAATTTAGTCTTTTATGGGGAGTTAAGGCTTTTTTCTATGATAGATTTGTAAGTACCGACGAAACTGTAGAAGATATTAATAAAATTGCACTGGAACGTGGGTTTGTAGAGCAGGGAGATATGTTGATTAATCTCGCAGCAATGCCTATCACCGCAAAAGGAATGGTAAATACGCTTAGGGTTTCGCAAATCTAAGAAATTCCTTTAATAGAATATTTTAAAAAAAAGCTTCTCTATACGTGAAGCTTTTTTTATAAAGTTTGTTTTAAAAAGATAGTCTCTAAGTCTTCTATTGTAACTGGTTTTATAAGATAATCTTTTACTGTATTAATGCTTTTTGCCCTTTCTATATCCACTGGATTAATTGAGGAACTTACAATGTATAGTGTAATTGTTTTTCCGAGTTTGTTTTTGATTTTAGTGAAGTTGTCCAAAAACTCCCATCCGTCCATTACTGGCATATTTAAATCAAGAAATATTATTTCGGGAATTGTTCTTTTATTTAAATTAGTCAAAATAGCCTCAAAATAATTAAGAGCATCCTTACCATTTTGAAATACCATTAAGTTTTTACAAAGGTTTTTTGCTTCTACAATCCTTTTTACAAGATTTACATACATATTGTCGTCATCAATAATACAAGCTAATCCTATTTTATGACTCATGATCTGTGGGGTTATTTATTTTTAAAATTCAATTATAAAAGTTGTTCCTTTATCTACTTCGCTCTCTACAGTAATTTTTCCATCTAATGATTCTACCTGATTTTTTGTTAAAAACAACCCGATTCCTACCGCATCCTTATTGTAATGAAATGTTTTATACATACCAAATATTTTATCCTTGAACAGTTTCATATCAATTCCGCGACCATTATCTGTGACTTTTAAGCACTCTTTACTACCTATAGAATAGCTTTTGATTTCTACTACCGGGTCTCTGTCCTTATGTTTATATTTTATAGCATTTGTTATTAAGTTTAATAGGATACTCTCTAAATACGCAGAAATATAATTAATCGTATTTAATTCACTAAAATCTGTCTTGATTTTAGTCTTACTCATAGAAATCATTTGTCCTATTCCACTTTTAACCAAATTAAAAGCATCCTGAAATTTGACGGGTTTTTTTTCCTGATCCTTATTTGTATGTATCGCTACAATCTCATTAAGGTGTTCAATAGTTGTATTTAGACTATATGATATCTGTTTAATTTCTTTGATCAATCCAATCTTTTCCTCGGGGTTATCTATATCTTCAATCAATTGTACTAATAAAGACAGGTTACTGGTATGCGACCTAAGATTGTGAGATACGATATGAGCAAAATTGAAAAGTCTAGAATTCTGAGATGCGATAATATCCATTGACTTTTGCAGACTTAATTCTTTCCTTTTGATTTCATCTATGTCCTGAAAAACACCTCTAATCCCAACTATTTCTTTATTTTCATTATATACCGGTTTTCCTATAGCTCGCACCCAAAACACTCTATTGTTAGCGGTTACCATCTTTATTTCGGTATTAAAAGGTGTACCCACCATCGCACAATTAAAAAACAAATCTGCTGCTTGTTGCCTCGAATCCTCTGCGTAGTAGTTGGCAGAATCCTTAAGAGAAGGAATATAGTCATCGGCATATTCTAAAATTCTTCTGGTTTCAAAATCCCAGAAACTTTTCCTTTCCTCAAAATCTACATACCAACTCCCCGTAGCTGTCATTTGGGCAGTTTCTTTATAGTAGAAATTATCTTTTGTAATATCCTGCTCAGGTTCTAGTTTGATTTCAATAAAAAAGATAAGGTTAATCTTAGATTTTATATTTACTGGTAACTCATCATTAGTTGCACATCTATATAGCTTATAATTTCCTTTTTTATCGAGAATTTTTATATGCTGCTTAAAATTTACAGCATTACGTCGATAGCTAAAAAAATTATCTCTAAATAACTCAATATCCTCCTGATGTATCAAGTGTTCTAAAAAATAATCTATTTTTGACTCAAATTCATCTTTTGTATATCCTAAACTATCATAAAACTTTTCTGACCAAACTTCTCTTTCTGGATCATCATACAGCTCCCAATATCCAGCATTGAAATCTTGAATTACATTATTAAAAAGTTCATTTTGAAGCATTCGGTACTATTTATCATAACAAGATAAGGATTTCTTACGTATCCTCTTCGATTCTATTAAGCCTAATAGCAAGTGCTTTGGTAGAGATTTGAACTTCTATAAATGATAAAAAAAGTGAAATCATAAGTAAAAAAAGACTAATACCAAATACTATATTGGCCCAAGATATCTTTTCTACATACAATAAAAACATGGTAATTACACTGGTGAGAAAGCTAGCAATAGCTATGGCTTGCATATTTCTAATCAACCATAATCGTTTTCTTAAATTTTTGATCTGTAATACGATGTTTTTTGATCGTGAAGTCAAATATTCCTTATGTAATTGCCGTATCAATGCTGCAATAGCCAAATATCTCGCATTATAGGCTAACATAGTTAGTGATATTGCAGGAAATAACAAGGCTGGAATACTCATAGTAAGTGTCATAAAAAAGAATTTAGGACTACTAATTTAGACTAAAAAAATAGAGCACAAATGATAAATCATATCTCAGCATTATTTATATCATTCAAATTTTCAGAATTTATTCATATAAAAAAGTGAGCAATACAAGGGCATTGCTCACTATACATAATTCAAATTAATGATTGGTTATAAAGATTATTCTGGGATATTAAATAAAGTTATGATTTCATCATAGGACATAGATGAATAGTCTTTTGCAGATTTTGTAGCGGAAGAAGTAGGGTTTGTTGCAACTCCTCCAGGTATAATTACATATCTAAAATCATCAAAAAACCCAAACGCTTTTAAAAGTCCATCGGTTGTTCTGGCCTCAACCCGCAAAGATTCGAAACCAAATCCTTCGCCCAATACCATATTATAAAATTCTTCATTATCTATATTAAAATAAGGAAGTTTATATACATTAAAAAACAAGGCATTGGCTGGATTACGACCATACACCAAAATGGCATCAGTATCTTTATCGAATGCAGTTAGACTACTTAATAATAACATACTTTTATCAGTAGCTCCTCCTCCTGGAAAATCAGCAGGAATCCAATCAGAATAAATGACATTGGCTGTTCCTGGCTGCCCATCTTCACCATTTTGGCCATCGGTGCCATCTCCACCATCATTACCGTCTGTTCCATTAGTACCATCAACTCCGTTAATTCCATCCTGACCCGCAGGTCCAATTGCTCCATCTTCCCCATCAGAACATGAAAAGACCAATAGCGATACCATCACTATCATCATTCCCTTTACTAAATTTGTTATTGCTTTCATTTTTATAATTTTTAAAAGTTAATGGCACAAACCTAGTATGGGTAAGAATATGTACTATCCGAAAAGTTTGAAATTCAAAGAATTCGGACATTTTTTAAGGGGTTTGACTGTGTTTTTACTCTAAAAACACTTAGAGTACTTTAAATACTATACTTTTTCTATATAATTTAGATATTTATGTTGATGTATGATGTATGATAATTGATGTAGTAAAAACTCTTTAGGTTCTTCAATCTTTACCTCTCATTTCTCTACATTCAATAACCTGTTTTACCTCTGCCTCTAAACCATAGTTTTTCCATAAAGTCACATCCTTTTTTAGCTCTAATGCATTTTGACCAGACTGAATATATCTTTTAACGGATAGTAAAATAGGATCATTACTATCTTCTATTTTTAACATCGACTTTCCTCCCGGAATGCTATAATTATCTTCATACTCATAACAGAATACCAATACCTGATCATCTTTTTTTACATCTTGCTTATAGAAGTAATCTGAAACAAAGAATTTCTGTTTACTATACGTATTCTTCTTAAGACCTCTTGAAGTTAATACTTTATCAATTTTTATAATTCCTTTTTGAGAAGTATACGCTCTATCATCATCCTCGACTGGTTTATCAATATGTTGAATAGTGCCTAAAAAAACGAATGCATATCTATCACCACAATTACCAATAAAAGGTCCTGATTGTGGCCACCAGTATGTATATCCAACCTTAAGCGTATCGGATACTTTAGGTGTCGATTGATCCTTTTTTATATCTATTTCTTTTTTCTGTGCATAACTTGTACTACAAAAAAGAAAACCAAAAACTACTATCACTTTTGTCACTATATGGTACATTTTTATTCTTAAATTTAATTCGTTTTTACTCTCCTAGAATACGTTTAAATACTATTCCCTCTTTTTGATATATTATGATAAACGTATTACTTTCTTCTCTTTTATAGACTTCTGGTGTTGATTTTATTTCCCAGTTTTGCTTTCTATGGATAACTAAACTATTAGTCCAATCAGAAGTATATTCTTTAGCGTCAATTTTAGTAAAATCTGCGATCCAGTGCTTAACTTCTAACTGTTCTACTTTTATTGCAAACTGATAATCCCAAGATGATGGTCCAGGAATGCTTGTTATTCTAGAGTTAGTAAACCCATTTACATTAAACAATAAAAATTCGGCATCATAAAACTCTGATTTGCTTACTATTTCTCTTTTCAGCATTGCTATTCTATCTTCTGCGCTTTCTGTTTCTATACTTGTAAGCGTATTGTTTTTATGTGAATTCACACAAGAAACAAGAACAAAGCATAAAACTATAATCTTATATACTGATCTCATACATGTTATTTTAACTCTTCTATAGAGGATATATATACCAAACAAAATTCGGCATTAGCTTCTCCATATTCTTTTAATTCTGAAGATGTAACTAGAAACATTTCATTTCTAAACTCAAAAAAACCTTTCAGATCATATTCTTTGCCTCCACTGCTTCCTGGATTATCGGCAACAAAAGTTTCATAAAATATACTGATCCCGTTTTCCAATTCTGCATATTTTGAATATTGTTTTTTTGGGATATCCAAATTCATTTTTTTGATAGTAAAACCTTTATTATATCTTTTATCCGGATTTAAAATTACATTAACATAATTCTCTCCCTTAAATAGAGAGTGTTCCTTCGGAACCCAAATTCTAATATTTAATTCCTGTAATTCTAGTTTAACTAATTTCTCTTTATCACCTTTTGATTTACAACCAAATAGAACACCTATTAGTATTAATGCAATGAATATTGATTTCATTCTAAATATATGATAACTTCTCGTTGTGTACTCTGGTTTTTTTATAATCAAACAAATCTTGTTCTAGTTTTCTTTTTTCCGTTTAATTCTTTAACCAAATTAATCATTTTCATTTTAGTATGTCTGCGGATTAATTAACGAATTCAAATGTATCTCCATTAAATTTAAAGGAATAGGCACATCTTTGGACTTTATTTTCTTTTCCATATGATTTAATAGCGTCTTCATCATCACAATAACAATCTGTTGATGCAGCATATTTTCTATTTGGTATATATAAGACATCTATAACATGATTTATCTTGTCATACTTGATTGTATATTCATCCCCTTCATGAGCCAAAGAATGATTGAATTTATTAACAAGTTTGCCCTTATCATAAACATAAAGACTAATATGATCCATAAAGTTATTCCCTCGTACCTTATCATGCCCAATTAGTACATATTTGACTCCTGTACCAGTATTAATTGTATCTATGGTATTATAGCTGTTTGGATAGAATTCATACAGGGTTTTCTTCTCTTTATCGACACGAATACTTTGATGTTCACTCCAATCAGAATCGTCATAGTACAGTATAGAAACTTGTTCTCTAAATAATACCCCAAATACCTTTGCGTCAAATGAAAAATGAAATAATTTATTGTCCTCTGATTTTACCATTTTAATCAAATCATCATCTAGCAATGCCATGATATCTTTCTTTGTAAATGTTTGGTGATTTATTATCTTTTGAAGGTTATCGATAATTCGATCTTTATAATACCTAATGATAGAATATGCTATAATAGAATCTTTATCGGCTGACAAGTCTTCTCTATGATATGAATTCTTAATTTTATGAATCTCTTTGTTTGTTAGCCCAACATCATTAAGAGCATAATACTCTTTATATTCTTGTAATTTATGATATTGCGATAAGTCATAATTTGTTTGTCTTACCAACTTTTCAAAATCACTTTGCGGAAACACCATCATCATAGACACCACAATCATAGGAAGAGCCAAAGACCCAAAACATCTTTTTACCCATTGTTTTTTAGTGTTATAATTTTTTACTTTTTTATACATTTATTTTTATGGGATCATTCTTTGTCAATTTAAAGACTACTCATTCAAATTCGTAAGCTCCAATATCGACTGTAGCATTGAAAATCCTATTATTAAGCAGTATATCAGTAGAGATCACTCCGGCATTATTTCCTGTGTCAATACATGGTGATAGACTTTGTAACTTCAACCCATCATCATTAGTTCTCCAAATTCCATCACTTCCCGGACCAATATCGATATTCGAAAATAATGGATTGGCATTAATATTTCCCGTTGTTGCACCCGCAATTATGTGCGGAGAAGTTTGTCCAATTAGATCTATATCAGAATAGGTTGCTAAAACCTGTGCTCCTTGCCCTCGCACATAAAATTGTGGACTTATTTCTGTAGCGGTGTTACCCCAGACAATACAATTCTGTAAGGTTACTGTGCATGAACCAGAAGATGTGGTTCCGTTTTCATCTAAATTATCTGCTATAAAAGCTCCTCCATATCCATTAAGAGCTCTGTTATTGACAAATACACAATTAATCAATTGTGGATTACAATTTCCTCCCGGACCACCTCCCCAGGCATACATGGCTCCTACATTTGAGGCAGAAGTGTTTTCATAAAAAATTGAATTAATAACTGTAGGACTCGCATTTCCTCGAACTCCGTAGCTATCCATACCTCCTGCTTCATTTAATGCATGATTTTGATAAAAAATACAATTTATATAAGTGGGTTCTGTATGTCCTCCATTATAACCATTATTGAAGGCTCCCGCACCAAAAGATGCTGTATTTTGAGTAAATAAGCAGTTTCGTATGATAGGGCTACAAAATCCGCCTGAGCCATATCCATGATTGTAAATACCACCACCTAGTCCGTTTCCACCAGATGTTGGTTGGCGGTCGTCATTACCGCCCTTAATTTCAAATCCATCTATAACTGCTGTATCATCCAGTTGTTCGTTATAAATTACAGTATAGCTATTATCGACCGCTCCTACAATACCAATTTCGCCGCTTAATATACTAGTAATCCCATTAGTCAAATTTCGCTCAGAAAGCATTGTCTCGGTGCCTGCAAAGCTTCCATAAATCGCTATACCATTTTTCATATTAAATGATATTGTTCTATCCGTAGTTGGGGTTGTAACATATACTCCTGTTGCTACCCAAACCTCATCACCAGTTTCTGAGACATCTATAGCATCTTGTAATGAGGTTCCTGGATAAGCGTTTTCCCAACTTGTTCCATCTAAGGCACCAGATCCTGTAGGGGTTACATAATGAATTATATCATCAGTACTCACTGGATCAATCGGAGCAGGAGGAGTATCACTTCCTGTGGTATCACTATCATTATTTTCTATAGTATCATCTTTTGAACAACTAATTAATAGCCCAAAAAACAACACAAAGCAAATACATATTGATTTTTTCATTTTCTTGATCTTTTTAAATTCAACTAATACAGGTTTTCAATTATACTTCGATAAGTTCTGGTCATATCTAAGTTTTTAGCATCTGATTTTACCGTTTTAATCAAATTATCATCTAGCAATGCTGTGCTATCTTTTTTTTTGTAAAAGTTTGACGATTCGTTATCCTTTGACGGTTATTAAAAATCCTATCTTTATAATACCCAATAATAGAATCTTTATTGGTTGACAAATCCTCCCTATGATATGAATTTTTAGTCTTTTTGAATCATCTTAGAAACCGGTTTTGTGATTAGGCTTTATTTAGTTCAAATGTATAATTGGAGGAGGAGGAGATAGTTCGAATGTTTTAGCATACTCTATAATACCATCTTTATATTCATACTTTACTCCTTTAGAAAAAGGCCCTTCTGTACAAAAACTATACTTTGCCCCTTTTGGAATTCGGTGTATAGTAGTTTCAAAATTATAATTATTATTCATATCTAAAGGCTTCTCAATTTTGATAAAAAGCCCTTCAAGTTTAAGACCGTATTTATACAACATATAAAAACGATTATTCTTCCAAAAATTCAGGACTACATTAGAAACAGGATAAACAACTTCAGGATAGTTTATTTCATCAAAAAAATCAGGTGATGGAGATTGCATTAACATCGGATTAGGAACCCCACGAGAATATCTGTTTCCTAAAGAATCAACTAATGTTACTTTTAGATCATCTACTATTTTATTATCGAATCTTACATCAATAATAATTAGAGTTGTCATATCATTTGCGCAATGTTGTCCATGTCCTATACCTGTTATAAATCCAAAAAAGACAAGTACTACAAATTTTTTCATGTCTGATTTTTTTTAAAAGAACTACTCCAAAACAAAAGTTACTTGTACATAATGTTTATGTAGTTCGTTAGGTTTAGCTGTATTAAAATATAAATATGATTTATTACTGGAAGTTTCTATTTTTTGGATGGCTCCAATCTTTTTATTGATACTAGTGGCTGTTATCTTGGCTCTATTCATCGCATCTTGTATTGCCATTTTATCCAATGCTGCAAGATCTGTATTGGTATTTTCCTCGGCAAATATTTCTACCCAAGTAATTGTTACACCTTTCATTTGTTGTCCAAACATCTTTTCTACTTCTCCAAAAGATGTAGTTGTATAAGTATAATACGAAGTTGTACGATACGTTAAAGCAGTGATTCCGTACAATTTATTTTGCTTAAACTCTTTAAAATCTATACCTATCTCTTTTATTTTATTTTTGTATTCTTCGATAATTTGAGATCTGCTTTTGGCTTCTATATTTTGATATCCATCAGCTACAAGATCTTTAAATTCTATATTAACAATATACTCCTTGATATCAACTTTTTTAGAAGCCTCGCCTCTTACTGTTATTGTATTATTTTGTTGCTGTCCAAAAATTGGAGCTGTACATAGTAATAATCCTATAATTAATTTCTTCATGTTCTCATTTTTATAAATTTGATGCGTACATTCGTCTAAATCGAAGCACAAAATTTTTGTATATTTTAGTATTCTCATTCTTTCTTCTTTTTTTATTCAAAAGACCAGATATCGGTATAAAAATCATAATAGTTTCCTTGATCCAAACCGTATCCATTAATGACCCATAATTTTTTATCGTAGTGTACAGATGTATGTTCTGTTCTTTCTGGAAAGTTTTTGGATACTTTTATTTGTGCCCAGGTTACACCATCGTTACTAAACCACACATCATTAAAATATTTAAAATCATTATTTCTGGTTCCTGCCGTTAACCACATTCCTTTTTCGTTAACAGTTAATGAGTGACTTCTTCTTGGAAGGAAATCTGCATTTGATGTAGCAAGAAACCATTGAAAACCATTTGGAGAATACCACACATCATTTAGAAAATTATTATTGATATCATAGCCACCAATAACCCAGATCTTATTATCATACACTACGGCCGCATGATCCCTTCGTTCTCCAAAAGGTGCCAGATTAGTCGCTAAATTCCATTTAACTCCATCACTGCTCACCCAAACATCTCCTTTTTCAACATCATTTTCATGACCTCCAATCACAAACATTCTTCCATTTAGATCTACCATAGCATGCCCGGATCGTGGTGAAAAAGAAGCATTACTGATAGCTTCTTTCCAAGTCTTGCCATCTGTACTATACCAAACATCATTCATTTCATTAACAAAATTACCGCCTGTTATCCACATTTTGCCATTAGAAACTGTTGTAGCATGATTTGTTCTCTCTGAAAAAGCTGCATTTTTTGTAGCTGCAATCCAGTTGACTCCATCACTACTAGACCATGCATCGTTATAATAAATACCTGGTCCATTGCCCGCTATTACCCACATCTTTTTATCAAATATTAATGAGGTATGATTAGCACGACCACCAAAAGAGGGTTTTTTGGTAACTAATGTAGATTTCAGTTTTTTCTTTGTTAGAGATAGCATCTTTGTAGATGTAGCTTCTACTTCTTCTATCTGATTGTCATCGGTGTCGCATGATAGCACTATCAAAGACAAAAATGCCAATATTATATATACATGTTTTTTCATTTCAATTTGTTTTATTCTGTTTTAATAAAAACCTTTCAATCATTAACTATCTAATTATTTTTTTCATCGCTTTCATTGTTTAAATTTTAAAAGTTATATGACAAATGTAGATATAGGTTGCTTTTTAAATGTCCCATATATTTGATATTCAAAATATTCGGACATTTTACTTCTTAGGAACAGACTCTTTTTTCTTTAGAAATACGATCCCAACAATACGCCAATCACTTGAAACAGTTAATGCATCAAATAAAAAGTAGAAATATTGTTTCTCCTTTTTGACATGCTTAAAATGCCCTGAGCTATTTATTTTATGTTATTCTTGTTATCAAATCAGGTTACGTTTTTAAATTATAGCTCTGTTTTATAGTTAAAATTTGCTCCAAAATATCCTAAGTGGTAAATCGTTATCTATTTATATCAAAAATTTCTCCGGAATGATACATCTCTTTTAGCTTGCTCTTTGATATTCCATAGGACAATTCAGAATAGTTTTCGGGTTTATTAATTCTATATATTCTACTCTTTTTACTTATTTCATATTCATTTGGAGATACAAATACACTATCCTTCGAGACACTAATTACTTTTAATGTAGAATAGCTACTTGTTTCAATTTTGTATTCATATATGTCGCCATTTATAGGAGATGCTATATACTCCAACTCTAGCTTTTTATCTTCACCACTAGCATAACTACTCCAAGCAATCAAAACTGCAATAATACCCAATCCTGAAAATTGCCATATAGGCCCTTTAGCTTTATTTTTCAAGTTATTGTACTCCCTTCTAATTGATTCTGACATCTCCTTAGTTTCAAGAACATTTTTACAATGCTGACACTGAGACATTCCTTTTTTACCAATTGGAAATAAAGGAATCCAGAAAATATGAGCATGTCTTCTGAATACCTGTAACGTCAGAGAACCTTGAGTTCCACAACTTGGACAAATGGATGTTTTGGATTGTTCAGATTTTATATGAACTGCTTTACTTCCATAGATTATCATACTCTTTTTCTTTTAATAATTTATAACAAAATGATTACTATAATATCTTTCTATAAAGGGGAATACAAATTTCAAAATTTCACAAAACCTCAAGACATTGTCTTGAGATTTGTTTAAAGATGAACGTTCTAGGGGAATTATTGTATATTAAAAAGCTCGGTAATTTCTTTGTAAGACATTGTAGTATAATCCACCGTAGATTTTGCAGAAGCAGATTTGATAAGTTGTCCACCAGGTATAATTACGTAACGATAACGCTGAAGATAGTTACCTGTATCTATATTTGTACCATCATTAGTATCTAGGCGAATTCTTACAACTGCAACCCCTTTATCTGAAGCCGACGGAGATAGAATCTGTGCACGGTAAATACCATTGGAAATAAAAGTAACAGGCAATTGAAAGTTGGTGGATAAAATTGCCCCCGTTGCTCCGTCAGCTACTCGTCGTTGTCCAAAAACTAAAATAACTGCTCTATCTAAATGTTCGGTAGTAATTTCTGGAGCTTCAATATCAAATACCGTATTCGGGCTAGCTACCAAAACAGGAATTTCAGTATCTATCCAATCTGAATACATCACATTTGCGGTTCCTGGATCTCCTGAATCCCCCGGATTACCCTGTGTTCCTTGATCTCCTTGTGTTCCGGCTGGTCCCTCTGATCCTGCTGGACCTATGGCACCATCTTCTCCATCAGAACAGGAGAATATAGATACAGATAATAGTAGTACCAAACTCAATTTCACTAAATCTTTGATTACTTTCATTTTTTGTTATTTTTAAAATTTTAGAGTACAAACCTAGTGAGAGCAAGAGTTTTGAATATCCGAAAAGTTTGAATTTCAATGAATTCGGACATCTTAAATAGGTTTTGTCAAAATATGAGTATCATTCGTTTTTCTGGGAGTTCTTTCCTATCATATTATCCCAAGTGTCTAAAAAATGTTTTTACATTTCTTTTATTTTTTCCCCAATCAACTATTTGGGTTGAAAGATAACATTCACTTGTCATCGTTACATTTCTATTTTCTTCGATTCTTATGCTTATTTTTTCAAACCAAGACCAAATATTTAATGATGACTTTGCATAGATGGTTCTATTTTCTTTATCAATATTTTCTATCTCAAACTTAGATTTGTCAATGGCAGTTTTGATGTTATGAATTAATTCAATCTTGCTTGAATCGTACTTTTTTGAAGCTTCGAATTTTACTCCCATTTCTTAATTTTTTAAATAATTTGAAAACCTTATATACAATTCTTAACTCTGCATTATATCCATCCCATATTGGCGGGAATTCGTCATTATATCCTTTTTCAGAAATACTTTTACCCACTTTTATCCATAATAATACATCACCTTTTTTCTTTTTGTTTAGCTTGATTCGAATTCCCAAATTAATATTTTCATTACTAAACTTTCTTACCACTTCATCATCTTGTGTCTTATAAGAATTTGTACTATAATCAATAGTCATAAACCGATAGTTTATTCCCGCTTCAAAATGAAAAAATACTACAGGAGCAATTCCTCCTGTTAATCCAGGTAAAGCATATACTGATGTTTTTCCTATGGCATACTCTACACCAGCAGACAATTTATAGGTAAAAGGAGGTATGGATACACCTTGTATTCCGTAAGCTATTCCATACGCAAGATTAATATTGAATTTTTTAGGTATCTGATCGGCATTATAATTTTGTTGCCCAAATAAAAGAGGTAGGCTTATAAAATATATTAATACGATACTTAACAGCCTTATTCCTCTATCCCTATGAAACATGAAAAATTCGTTTAGATTAATTGTATTACTAATGATTATTAGCCGAGCTTTTAGAGGTATTGACAATAATATTTTATCAGGGAATTACGGTTTCTACAACACACCAATTCTCAAAAAAACTAGTATGCTGTATAACAAAGTTCTGAGTGCCAAAGTTTAATGGACAATGGGCTATATTATTCTTATCATTGATTCTGTTGATTTGAAGTTCAGTTCTGTTTCCCAAACCTATTCTTCCCAATATTTGACCTGCATTCACTCGGTCACCTAAAGAAACATTAACATCTACTACATGATCCTGTATGATAAGCCATGTAGAATTATCATTTGGTTTTATCCATATTTCAAAATCATCAATATTTGAATTCATTCTGATATCTTCTACAATTCCATCTGAAACCGATCTAACCTGTATATTTGATTGCTTAGTAAAATATTCAATTGCAGGGTTTTGTTGAGTGGGTGTTAGTGACTCACCAAATGCGATAAATGAATCCACCTGATCAATTGCTAATGGTGTAACCATAAAAGATGGTGGAGTAGGATCTAACAAAACATCATCATCTGTGCACGCAATACATAACAAAACAAGAATCAAAAACAACATACTTTTCATAATAACTCTTATTCAATACTAGTTTCCAGAGTTATTATTTATATCCCCATACATCCTAAATGTATTTTTCATAGCAATTATTTTCAATATTATGTAATCAAAAGTAGGTAGAGGTGTTCATCTAAGTGTCCAAGAAATTTGAATTTCAAAGAATTCGGACATATTTTAAGAGGTTTACCAAAAAACACTTCATGCTAAATTGAAGAAAGTAAAATGTCTAGGTTTGAGTAGAAACTCTGATACTTGCTTTTTAAATTGAAAAAAGCAACTCTTTTTTTGCAATAATAATCAGATCCTTTGTAGTAGTACCTTCGTATTGGGGATGTGTTTTTCGTCTTTCATCCAAAATTGTAAAGCGTCTTCTTTTGATAAATATGTTGAAATCCGGACGTTTTTGAAGGATGTATTTTGTAATATTCCCAGGGCCGAAGCCAAGTTCTAAAACTTCTGCATTATCTTTTTTTATAGATTTGCAAAACAAATCAAAAGTATCATGGTACATCTCCAAATTCATAAATTTATCCTGATACACCTTAGCAAATTTGTCAAAATCTCTATTGCGATTTTGGTTTTATCCTTAGCTAATCTGTTTTTCTATCTATTTGGTGTTCTCCTTTTCAATATCCAAATCCCAACTCCAATACAACCTAATATTAACCATACAATCATCCAATAATCGGTCTCTTCACTTTTTCCCTTTTTTTGTGAATCATTAGCAGTCTCAATTACCCTTTCTTCTTTTACTAATTCTTTTTTAAACAGGCTATCGATGTGTTTTTTGAATGTACTATCTAGTAGAACGTTTTGTTTTGGAATAGGCCTATAATCTATAATTTTTCCAATTGTAGTATCTCTGGCATATTTTCTGTCAAGATCCAACTGATTTCCTTTTCCCTGTTGAATTCTTACTCCGATTTTGGGTTCTTTGTAGTATTTTGTTGTAAACTCATGTTCTGGATTTATTCCTGATCGTATCCATGTCATTTCATCATCACGTATTTTTTGATAAAATCTATTTCCTTCATTAATTTCTTCTATTAGCAATTCTTCTAACTCATATAAAGTAAATTTTTTTCCTCGTCTTTTTGTATACTGATGAAAAAGAGTAAATACGATTTTTTTCTTATACACTTCTTTTACTATATCGTCTTCAATACTATAAGCTGCTTTAAAATACGCTCGTGCTGCGAGTTGCCTTGCGCCTTCTTTCCAACCTGTTCCCATTAGTAAGTCTCCTAAAACTTCTAATAAAACAGGGGAATCATAATTTCCAAATTTCATCATGCCCATAATACCGATAATGGCATTTTCTAATTCTTTTGGAGGTAATTTTCTTATTGAGCTTTCCTTTTTCTCTTTATATTTATTTAAAAGAAATGTATAAAAATTATGCTCAAGCTCTGGTTTGGGAGGACAATCGAGACACCTTCTAAATTTGGAAGATATGGGTAACGGAATCTTGCCGTTTTTCATTTTACCGAAGACATACTCTGCAACATGTCGTTGATATATTTCTCTACCAAAATGCGCCTCAGGATTAATTGCTACAGCTTTATCGATGTATTCTATTCCTTTTTTAAATTGGCCATCATGTAGATAAAATGTACCTAAATTAGCATATGTTTTATATTCTCCAGGCTTGATCCGCTCTTTTTTGAGAATAACTTTGATTGCCTTTTTATCATCCCCTATTTTTGAATATGAAACAGCAAGGTCATCTAAAAGACCAAGGCTATCTGGGAATTTTTCAAGTTTTTCTTCTCGATCTTTTATTCTCCAATAATGAAACTCTGATGAGTGTCGAAGGAATTTTCCTGAAATCAATTCGATTATACTAGGAAATTGTTGTCTTTCCATTTCAATAGTATCATAATCCCAAAAGCATGGGAAAACGGTAAAAAAACCTATAAAAAAAACTATGATTGTGAGTCTGGTGCGTTTCATTTCTTAAATATAAGTATTCTTGTTTTTTAATTATACCATGTTCAAAAAAAGGATCCTCATTACTGTTGTTAGGTTAGCTAATGAGGATCCAGGGTAATGAAAAGCAATTGGACAAAAAAACCTAATCATTACGTTACTATTGTTATATGAGTATACCTGTTTATTCTAGTTTTATAATCCAATAATTGAAATCGCCTGTTGTACCTTCGCCAGCCCCCATAATATTTGTATACCATGTTCCTGCAACGATATATCCATTATCCGCAGTTTGTTGTATCGAAAATCCATAATCATCCCCAGGTCCTCCTAAACTCTCTTGCCAAATGATATTACCAAATGTATCTAATCTTAAAATCCAAAAATCTCTCGCCCCATTATTAGAAGTCAAGTCTCCATCTAATGAATTTGTACTACCAACAGCTATGTATCCTCCTCCTACTTCCTTAATTTCACCTACTCCATCAGAACCAGAACCACCGAGTGTTTTCTCCCAAAGTAAGTCTCCAGTAACATTAAGCTTTATAATCCAGGCATCTGCAGATCCTTTATTTTCTCCTACATCACCATCTACAGATGTAGAATATCCTCCAATAATATAACCGCTATCTATGGTTTGTTCTACCGAAACGGCTTCTTCATTTTCAGATCCTCCTAACGTTTTTTGCCAATCTAAATTCCCTGTATCATCTAATTTTGCAATCCACAAATCTCTTTTATTTTCTGTTGTTGTATACCCCGCTACAATGAATCCCAAATCAATCGTTTGATCTATAGAACCCATAAAATCGTTCTCAGGTCCTCCAAGATTAGTCTCCCATACTAAATTTCCAGTTTCATCAAGTCTTACAATCCAGGCATCAGCTTTACCATTATTTCCTGTAACATTTCCATTACCTGACAATGAAAAACCAACTGCTACATAACCTCCATCTGATGTTTGTTGAATAGATTCTAAAATATCATCACTAGTACCTCCCAAGTTAGTTTCCCACACCAGATTTCCTGAGGCATTTAGTTTTACAATCCAAAAATCCCGCATTCCATTATTACCTCCAACATCACCATCACTTGATGTAGAAAATGCTCCAACGATGTAACCTCCATCCATAGTTTGTTGTATCCCATGGATGGTCTCATTATTTGATCCTCCCAAGTTTGTTTCCCATTCTATATTTCCAAGGCTATCCAACTTTATAATCCAGCAATCTTTACCTCCTTTATTTCCTCCAACATCCCCATCTGTAGATTCTGATGAACCTCCTATTATGTATCCGCCATCACTTGTTTGTTCTATCTCATATGCTTCATCATCAAATGTTCCTCCAAGGGATTTCTGCCATGCTATAGAAACTTCTTCATTGATGATCTCACCTCCCTCTGTTATAAAAGTAAAAGTATTTTCTGATTCATTCTCATTACCATCAGAAGCTACTACTTTACCATTATAATTAGTTTCAGCTATAAGACCTTCTAAAAGGAACTCTGTCGTTTCCAGATTTGACTGTACTTCGTTATCTCCCAGAAATACAGAATATGTCACTTTATCATCATCTGGGTCAACTGCCGCAGTCCATTCTAGTAATGCACTATTATCGGTTATCTGACTAACCTGTATTGTAAAATCTCCTGGTACCTGATTCTCGACAGACGCAGGTGGTATAACTTTATCGTCGTCGTTATTACATCCTACTATTGATAAGCAAAGGATAATTAAACTATACAAAAACGGTTGTTTTTTCATCTGTTTATCTTTTTTTGTGATCTATTTATGAAATATATTATCATTATTTAGCTTGCCATGAAATAGCAAACAGCTTAAGCAAATACCATGTTTGCAATCGTATAATACTTAGGGTGATAAAATTAATTAGGGTGAAGTGTACGAATGTCCAGAAAGTTTGAATTTCAAAGAATCCGGACGTTTTTTTTAGGGGATTTTCCTGTATTCTTTTGGCGAGATACCAGTTAGTTTTTTAAAAGCACTGTAAAAAGTAGATTTCGAATTAAACCCAGATTCCAAAGCGATCGCTATAATGGTGTAGTTTATAAAATTAGGGTTTCTTAATTTAGATTTTGCATCCTCTACTCTATATCTATTTACATAATCGGTAAAATTATGCTCGCTCAATTTATTAACTAGTTGTGACAGGTAATTACCACTTATGTTTAGTTTTTTGGCCATACTATCTAATCCCAGATTTTGATCTCGATATATTTTGGCTTCTTTCATTAAAAAATCAAGTTCCTTAAAATACACATTATCATTTGTAATGTGGGATTCGTTTTTTATGTGAATTTGTTTTAGTTTTTTTCCAGTTAGCCTGGCAATTAAATGAAACAAAAACACATGATTGTTGCTAAAAAAATCTTTTTGAGAATGCTCAGAATCCAG
This sequence comes from Aquimarina macrocephali JAMB N27, assembly GCF_000520995.1. Classification (GTDB taxonomy): domain Bacteria; phylum Bacteroidota; class Bacteroidia; order Flavobacteriales; family Flavobacteriaceae; genus Aquimarina; species Aquimarina macrocephali. The sequence continues at coordinate 545,137 of NZ_JACA01000001.1, forward strand.
AACTCCTACTACCTCATCATCGATAAAAATAGGAATAGACAATTCAGACATTCTATGATCATCGTCTATGATATACCCAGGATCATTAGTCACATCGGACACATACTCAAATATTCCTGATTGTGCCACTCTACCAACAATACCTTCTCCTAATGGGATTTGGATAGGGCTTATGACTTTTCTTTCTCCATTATTTTTATGACCAAATGCTGCTTTTTGTATCAAAACCTTATTTTGGGTATCCAACATATAGATCACACAATCCTCTAGTTCTAGTTGCGAAATGCAATTCTCTACGATATCCCACAATACTTCTTCGAGCTTATTTTTTTCAAATAGTGATGATGCAAAATAGCTTAGTATTCCTATTGTTTCATTTGATGTATTTTGATGTTTTATATGTTCTTTTTCAGAAAAAATCTGATCCTGTCCATGTATACCAAAATTTGAAATTGAACTTCGTATCAAATCTTTTTTACTCTTTACTTTATCAAACTCTGGTGTTAACTGTTTTGTAGTAGTAAATACACCATTATACGCTACGGCAAATACTTGATTAAAAAAAAGAGGTATCCTAAAATAGAAATTAGAAAAATTCTTTAGGACTATACTCGAAAAGAAAAAAGTAAATACCATGATAAGTAATACTATATTTAATACAATCAGCATTGTAAACATATGCCTTGTATTAAATAAGAAAACATCTGTACTTAGCATCTTATAACACATGGCCATAAAGAGAAATACAATCCCACATATTAAAATTGCTGAAACCTTTATTGCTATTTTATCACCTATATATTTCTTGATATTCATGATGATTGATTTTTTTGTCCAATTCAAATATATACTGACAACACCTTTGAAAACAAACGAAATATCTCGATATTCTGAGAATTTCGAGATTAATTCACGTATGCAATTTGCTTATTATCAACTACTTATGCCGATTTTGTTTTAAAACCTTATAAAACCAGAAAATAGTATCTTTATAGCTAAATAAATCGATAAAACCCCTTGAGCACAAAAAAGACATATCTCTTTTTCACTTTCTTTTATAAAAGGATAACTATTGTTTTTTTACTGTACTGTATACAAATTACTACGGGGCAGGAAGAAGATTTTGTAATTCCCGATTCTTTAAAAACCTTGGATTATGATAGTATCTATAAAATCCATATGAAAACCTATAGAGATACTCTAATTTCAAAAACTTATTTATATACTTATTTAAAGAAAGCCATTTCAGAAAACAATACTCTAGAAATGGCTAAAGCCTATAGTTGGTTGTTTTATTATGCTGAAGAAGAATCGGAAAAAATAAGATTAATTGATCGCTCTATAGCTTTAAGTAAAAATTTAGAAGGTAATATCACAATTAAAGGATATTCTTTTAAAGGAGGATATTATTTAAATAATGGTCAGTATACTTTAGCATTAGATAATTATTTACAAGCATTAGCATTAGCCGAAAAAGAAAATAGTACCGAATATATTTCTATTACCGAACATAATATTGCTTGTATTAAAACCGAAATAGGAAAGCATCAGGAGGCCTTACCTCTTTTTAAAGAAAACTTTACTCATATTATTACAAAACATGCTACTGATACGGTTCGATATTTAAATTCTATAATCCCTCTAGCAGAATCTTATCGCTATAATAACCTTCTGGATTCTGCTTCAGTGTATCATTATAAAGCAATTAAACGATCTCAAAAACCGGAGCATTATTATAATAGGTTTTATGGCAGGGTTATCATTAATGAGGGTATCAATCTCTTCTATAAAGAGAAATTTAAGAACGCTTATGATAGCATTGCTAAGGGTATACCTATCCTTGATAAAACCCGATCTGAAAACAGAAAAGCATATATTTTGGGTGAGTTTTATTTGGGAAAACTACAGCTTCTAAAACAAGACGCCATAGCAGCTAAAAAACACTTTCTTACTGTAGATTCTATCCTGCAAAAAGAAAAAATTACTCCCCTGGAAATTCGGGAAAGCTATGAGTTTATGATAAACTTTTATAAGACGAATCATAAAAAGGAAAAACAACTCGAATATATCAACAAACTACTACAATTTGATAGCATCGTTAACCAGGAAGCTTCTTTTGTATCCTCGCGCTTATTCAAAGAATTTGATACTCCCTTATTATTAAAAGAAAAAGAAACCCTAATCAATGAACTAAAAGGGAATAATAAAAACCTAAACCTTTTAGTAGTTTTTCTCTCATTACTTACTCTTGTTGCCATTGCTTTTTTATATCGTCAATACCAAAAGAGAAAAACCTATCAGGAAAAATTTGAACAATTGATTGCTGAAGACAAGTTAGCCCAAACTATACAGAGGAAACAGCAAAGTGATAGTGATATTGGGGTGGCTGATGATATCGTTGAAGAAATTCTTAATAAGCTGGTCCTATTTGAACAAAATCATCATTATCTAAAAAAGAATATTAGCACTACCTCTTTGGCCAAAGACATTAAAACCAATACAAAGTATTTATCAAAAGTCATTAATCATCATAAACAAAAGAATTTTGCCAATTATATCAACGATCTTAGGATTGCACATGCAGTAACCCAGTTAAAAGAAAACAAAACTCTTAAACACTATACTATACAGGGTATTGCAGAAGAAATGGGGTTTAATACCGCTGAATCTTTTTCATCTGCCTTTAAAAAGAGTACCGGTATCAAAACTTCTTATTTTATTAAGAAGCTACATGACTTAGATACTATGTAATTTATCGAAATTCTGTGAATTTCGACTAATAACTCTCTCATTTATAAGGTTTATGCTATTTTTTACCCTATATTTATTCTTGGAATTCAAAAAAAGTAACTTACATATCCTTTTATACTGTTAGGCATTTTTTATCGTCACTTTGAGTGATTTTTGATAAAAAATTGTATCAGTAATGTTCTGATGCTGGTAGAAAAGGTATGTGTATAATAATCTTTAAAAACTAAAAATTATGAGAAAAGCAAAGGGAAAAAAATTACATCTCAAAAAATTGAATGTTACAAAATTGGAAAATTTGTCATCTATCCAAGGTGGAAATGAAGGTCCAATAAAAAGTCAGGTACATACAAGATGTCCAATATTCTATAAACCGATATTTACCATTATTACTTGCCCAACTAATTTTGGATGGGGTTAAACAAGGTTATATAATCATTGTAGAATACTAATAAAGAATAAAAACCCTCAAACTATAAAAATGGGAAAACATAGTTTGAGGGTGTATTAATTTAGCCCTTCAGTCTATAACCATATCAGTTTCTATAGTCAACCCAACCCCGCCAATGAATAGGATAGTCATCATTGTGAGGTCTACGGATTACTTTTCTTATTCTTTTCGATACTCCAGGATATGTTATTCTTTTCCAATATCCTCTTTTTATTGTATGAGCTGTTTTAAAAATAATCCTCCAACTCCCGGACGAATTTTTATATCTAGATTGAACATTCATCCCTTTTGTTTTACTATTAGTATCAGAGAAAACTTGTGAAAAAATTTGCACTATTCTTTTTCTACTCGAAGATGTCACTTCATTTCTCCTCATCCATTCACCTGGGTGACAAAAATCTGCACTCACATCATCACAAAAACCACGATTAGCTGGGTGTTTTTGTAACAATGATTCAGGAATTTTTGTCATTTCTATAGTAACAGGAGTATTCAAAGTATATACCACCTTCCTTTTTTCTAATAATTTCTGATTTTTAGCAGATTTAGACAGATCCATTAATATCTGGGGAATGGGATATTCTTCAGAAGTAAGTCCTAGATATATATCTAACATAGAATGCGTATCAAAATCAATGAATGTTTTATTATTTTCAGGCCCTGATTCCATAGCAATGATGATAGGATCGCCTTCTTCATCACCTTTGATGAGTTGTAGTTTGTTGCCATTGGCAAAGGTAAAGACAGCAAATTCTCCATCGTTAGTTTCCAGTAGAACCTCTTGTGTAGACTCTGCTTCATTTTCACATGAAGAAGTAAAGAGTAAGATGCAAATAATGCATAAAGCTTGTATGAGTTTAATACGTTTCATAAAATTTGTTTAAAAAGATTTATGTGATAAAAATTACCCGAACCTTTTTAAGACACCCGGGTTTATGTCTACTCTTGCAAGAATGTTTTAGAAAATTAAATGTGCTTTGAGGGTTCGGATCATATCCATTTTGATAAAAAAGCAGCAAGAGAATCAAAAGTTTCTACCTGCTGCCTACCAAACCATCATTTCAAACTGCTGAATTACTAGCTAATAAAATTCTCATTATAAAATCATAATTCCTGTGCTAACAATTTTATTTCGAGTTTCGAAAATCAGTATACCCTTTCCAATACAAATATTCTGTTCCAAGGCCAGTTGATTCATTAACCCCACTACGTGCTGCTCTTCTGTATCTTTTCATTTTTCCCGGTATTGCTAATCTTTTCCACCTTCCGGGATATACCTTGTATTTCCCTTTGGTGTGTGTCACCCATCCTCCAGATGCTTTTCTATATCTATGTCTTACTTCCATATACTTCCCTTCATTGTATGATTCTTTAAACACAGAGGTATAATTTTCCATTGTTTTACATCGACTACTAGATGTAATATTAGACACTTTACTTTTTTCTCGGTTATAACAATAATTATAGCTCTCAGGAATATTATCACAAAAATCTGCTTTATTATTACTCTTCATTTTAAGTGTTTCAGGTATTTTTTCAACACTAAAATTTAGTGCCGTATCAAAATCCTTAACAACACTTCTATGATGCAAATGGTCTTTGTCTTTTGAGATGTCTGCAATTATTTTAGGGAGAGGAGAATCATCAGGAGTTAACTTGAGATATATATCTAATATAGAATTAGAGTCAAAATCTATGAATTCTATATTTTTATTTGACCCAGATTCGATAGCTAAGATAACCGGGGCTCCTTCTTCATCACTTTCAATTAATTGTAGCGTATTGCCATTAGAGAATGTAAAGATCGCTAATTCTTCATTTTTATTTTCCTGTAGTGTTTCATTATTAACTCTCTCACAAGAGAATGTTGCAAATGCCAAAAGCGAAATGTATTCGATTAGTCCGATTCTTGTAGGGATAAGATTTTTCATGTTAGTTAGTTTTTTAAATATTTGAAAAAGGTGAGTATATTTTAAGGGTTTAAAACCTACTCACCTCATACACAAACTCAACTGTATAAAATACAAGTGAGATGCAATTCTAATAACATTAAAAAATATAAGTGTCCTTAAAGTTTGAATTTCAAGAAATCAGGACACAATTTGTTGCTGTTGTCTATATTCTTTGGGAGAGACCCCTGTGTGTTTTTTAAAAGCAGAATAAAAAGGTGACTTCGAATTAAATCCACATTCCATAGCAATACCAAGTACGGTATAGTTATCATAATCAGGATCATTTAGTTTGGATTTTACTTCCTCGACTCTATAGCTATTTATATAGTCAGAAAAATTGCAGCCTCCTAGTTTATTGATCAATTGGGATAGATAGTTACTGCTTATTTGTAATCTTTTTGAAATATTTTCTAAACCTAAATTAGGATCGACATAAATTTTTTCTTCTTTCATTAAAAAATCCAGCTCTTTAAAATAGGCATTATCATTTGTAATATTGCTAAGTACTACCGTATTGGTACTGGTATTGATTTGAGAAAGTTTTATTTCTGTTAATTTAGCTATCAATAAAAATAATGCGATATGATGTGATTTAAAATATGCTTTCCCATCATGTTCGGCATCTAAAACTCCTACCACTTTCTCTCTTACAAATATAGGAACAGAAAGCTTTGATTTTCTTGCTATATCCTTCTTCTTATCACCAATAATTCCACTTAAATTTTCTATACATTGATATTTCCCCAACCGCACTACTTTACCTAAGATTCCTTCTCCAATTGGGATAGGTGTTTGTTTTTTTCTTTTTGTGATTTCACAACTGTTCTTGTTACTGTATGTTGCTTTAGGAATTAATATTTTATTTTCTTTACATATCATATAGATACTGCATTCCTGCAGTTGTAATTGAGAAATACAATTCTCTACAATATCTGATAGAACATCATCTCTCTTATTTTTATCAAACAAAGAAGTAGCAAAATAACTTAATATCCCCGTAATAGATATGGGATTAGAGTGTACTAATTGAAGTTCTCTTTCTGAGAAAATATGACCTAGTCCTGATAGTTGAAAATTAGTAATCTTTTTCTGTATTGGATCTTCTAAATTATTAACGCTACCAGATACTTTCTTTAAATGTTTCATCCCCAAAAACAGAAAGACATAACAAAATATCATGTATAACATCCAAATCGGGTAATATGCAGAATGGCCGGTTATTTCTTCTTTAATAAAAAACAAAGTAATAGTAAGCATCCATAATACGGATAGGAGTACTAGTACAACAAAAATATTCTTTATCCATTTTGTTTTTTTCCTAACATAAACAAAAGATAATCTTCCCAAAGAATTCTCATATTTCTGTATTATACGATAATTCCATATCGAGAGTAGAAAACAAAAAATAACAGTAAAATTTTCATCTACTTCATTAAGAAGAAAGGAAACTGTACTTTTTGAAAAAATAGAATAATCTATCAGAATATTAATCTTTATTAATGAATATACAACAAAAAATACCGTAAACGGAATCAAAAGATAGTGCCGATATCTATTATATATTTCTTCTTTTTCAAGATAGTAGCACGTAAATGCTGTAAAAAAAACGGGAGATAAAAATTCGAATGGAGTATACAGTATAAGAATCCAGGGATATAATTTTGTAATTCTAAAATCTATTAGTAGTATTTGAATAATTACCAAGTTGGCAGTAATCAAGAAATAATAAAAAAATCTAAATGTCTTTTCTTTTTTTTTGCAACAGCATAATTTAAGGACTGCAAAAACTACAATGCCCAGACACCCTATAAGCAAAATAATATTGTATGGGTTTATTTTCATTGATTACATAAATGTATTCCTACTACAATATCTATAACGTCTAATAACGTACAGACCCCACCCTTTATTTTAGGTTATTTTTGCGGTTTATTATAAAATTATATTAATATGATAAGGTTTCTTGTTAATTTATCATAAAAACCCCTACTAAATTTAGAATTATCCACTTTTAGTGCTCTTTTCTTCCTGAATAATATTCTGTTTTTGATGATAAAACATAATGCCATTCGAATTGTTTTCATTTTATGAAAAATAAAACAGTCTTGTTAAATAATTATCAAAATTTATCTACAAAATTTGAAATATCAACATTTAATTCTTTTTGATGATGTTAGACTGAATATAGGGAAAACAAGTACTTAACAGCATTACTAAAAAATATAATATAACGGTAGATACATCTATATCAATAGATGTGTCAAGCTCAACCTATACCAAAAAACAGAGCATGTAATTAATATTAATACAAATTTAAAACAACACTTTATGGAATAAAATCAGACTCTACGAAGTATTAGAGTAATCTTCTCAAACAAGGGGAAAAGAACAAAAAAATCAATTTTTAGAAAAACGAATTATGAATAAAAAAATCAATACATATTTTTTGAATTCAGCAGAAATTATTAAAAATCAATTATTTACAACCACAACAATTTTTATGTTATGTTTATCTGTGGGGCTGTTTAGTGCATATGGAAATACTCACAAAATAAATAAAATTGGTGATGTTCTGCAAGAAAGAGAAATAAAAGGAAAAGTAACAGATGATAGTGGTATACCACTACCTGGGGTAGCAGTAATCATCAAAGGATCAAACCAGGGAGCGCAAACTGATTTTGATGGAAACTATATCATTAATGCCAAGGCTGGTGAGGTATTAATGTTTTCTTATATCGGAATGAAAACAGAGGAGAGAATAATCGATACCATATCAGACACTATCAATATTGAAATGGTATCTGATACTCAGGAGCTTGAAGAAATCGTTGTACTTGGGTACACTACAAGAGGTAAAAATGAAATTACCGGTAGTACTGTACAAGTCGTTGCCAATGAAATTAATGATGTACCAGTAGTAACTGTAGATCAAGCATTGCAAGGTAAAGTAGCTGGTTTAAATATAGCTTCTTCTTCGGGAACACCCGGATCGACACAACAAATCAGAATTCGGGGAGTAGGTTCTATTACTTCATCAAATGCCCCACTTTTTGTAATCGATGGTGTGCCTATGGTTAATTATAATACTTCTGGTAGCAGTTCTGCCAGTTCTTTGAGTTCTCTATCCAGTATTAATAGTAGAGATGTAGAAAGTATTACTGTTCTTAAGGACGCTTCTGCAACTGCAGCTTACGGGGCAAGAGGATCCAATGGGGTTATCGTAATTACTACAAAGAATGGTAAAAAAAATAGAAAGACGACATTTAATTTTACCTCTACTTATGGATATCAGAAGCAAGCTGTAGAAGGATCTAAAGTGTTAACTGCTGCACAGCGGGAAGAACTTTTTTATGATGCTGTGTTTAATACATATGGAGAAACGTATAGTATAGACAGATCAGAAGCCAAAGACATTTATGAACGATTCCCTGGATTCTGGGGTACCTCATATACCGATTGGAACGCAAATGGAAGACCCGAAGCAAACTGGCAGGAAGAAATCAAAACTCCAAATCCAACTTTGATGACTTATGATTTTTCTGCCACAGGAGGAAGTGAAACATCCACATTCTACACATCTTTAGGATATAATAAAACTGAAGGTATTGTTAAAGGAACCGAATACGAACGAATCACAGCTAAGTTCAATTTTACCAAGGACATGACTAAAACACTAAAATTTACAAATAATATTAGTGTTTCTAATTTAAATCAAGATGGGTTATTTGAGCAAGGAGCGTTTTATGCCAGTGGACTTTCTGTTCAATTTTTTGTGCCGCCAACACTACCACCATATAATGCTGATGGAACCCTGAATCTTACTGATTTTGGAAGCACTACCAACTACTTCAATTATCTTTATTTAATTGAGAATGATATCATTAATAATGACGTTACTCGTGCAATGAATAGCTCGTCTTTAGAATGGAAAATTCTTGATGGTTTAAAATTTAAAACCAATTTTAGTATCGATTATACTCTGGCTAATTACAAACGTTTTGCCAATAGAGTCCATGGTGGAGGTGTCGAAGAAGGAGGTGTTTCTGCCGCTGCGACCGCTCGTAATTTTAACTGGGTCACTCAAAATTCTTTAAATTATAAAACCAGCATAGACAAACATAATTTTGATATTACCGTATTACAAGAATTTCAAAAGAATAAAAATGATCTTATCAGTGCTCAGGGAGAAAAATTTGCAAAAGAAGGATTGACCTATATAGCAGAAGCTAGTACTAATTTTTCAGCAAGCACTTCTTTTGCCGATTGGAAAAACCTTTCTTACTTGGGGATGTTAAATTATAATTATGATGATACTTATATTTTTGATGCTACATATCGAAAAGAGGCTTCTTCTCGTTTTTCACCAGAGCAACGATTTGGTGACTTCTGGTCTGTAGGTGCAGCATGGAATATCACCTCAGAAGAATTCTTATATGATAATGCTATATTTAATAACCTGAGATTAAGAGCTTCTTACGGGACCAGTGGTAGTGCAGGTGTAGCAATTAACAGCTATCAGTCATTATTAGCCTATAATGCAGATTATAATGCTAATCCAGGAATATATCCCATAGGATATGGTAACGATGCTTTATCCTGGGAAAAAAATAACACACTAGATATAGGAATCGACTTTGGCCTTTTTAATGATAAAATATCGGGATCTGTTGCCTATTACAATAAAAAGACCTTTGATATTTTACAAAGTGTAGGGCTATCTCGTACTACAGGGTTCTCATCTATTAACAGAAACATAGGAGAAGTAATAAATAAAGGGATTGAAATAGAACTAAATTATGATATCATTAGTACTGATGATTTTAACTGGAGTGTTTTCGGAAATTTTGCCACAGTAGATAATGAAGTAACAAAATTGGCTAAAGACGCTAATGGAGAAGATATTCTACTTACTTCAGGAACCAAGAGAACAGAAGTAGGACATCCGATTGGTGAATGGTATATGAGAAAATGGGCAGGTGTAGATCCCGAAAATGGTGATCCTTTATGGTTTATTAATGGAGTAGATGGTGAAACAACCAATACGTATAGTGATGCAGAAGTAGCATATCAGGGAGCAAGTGCTATACCAACCTATAGTGGTGGTTTTGGAACACATATTGATTACAAAGGGTTCTTTATGGATGCTAACTTGTACTTTACAGGTGGTAACAAAGTATACGAAAGCTGGTCATATTATACCAAAAGTAACGGATTAAACAGTACCCTATATTTTAATGGTACCGAAGAACTCTTACAAAGCTGGAAACAACCAGGTGATATTACAGATTACCCTGCATTACAATCTAATACAGCAGCAGGAAACCAAGCTTCTTCTACATCAACAAGATTTTTATATGATGGAGATTTCATCCGATTAAGAGAGTTGGTACTAGGATACAATCTTACTAACAATACACTAGATACTATAGGTATTGACGGAATCACATTTACTCTAAGAGGTACTAACCTATTTACCTGGGTAAAAGATGATCGATTAAAACACGATCCGGAAGTAAGAACTGATGGATTTACCAGATTAACTACACCTCCTGTAAAATCATTTGTATTTGGTGTTAACCTAAAATTTTAAATCATGAAGAAAAAAATAGTATACCTCGTATGTAGTGCTTTATTTATAGCATCAATATCTTCTTGTAGTAATGATGATTTAGAGCCTACTTTACTTCAAAATCAAAACTTAGAAGGTAATATTAGTACCATAGAAGATTTATCTAATCTTCTAAATGGCACCTATAGTTGGATGACTCAATCTACCTATTATGGAAGAGATATCATCGTATATGGAGAAGCAAGATCAGATAATGCGTATTCTACTGGTAAATCAGGTCGTTTTATTAGTGTTAGCGATATGAACATGTTAGAATCAGACGGCTACACTTTAAATACCTGGTCAGTAATCTATACTGCGATATCCACAGCCAATATCGCTATTAATGTCGAAGGGGTTGAAGGAGATGAAGATCAAATCAATCATACTAAAGGTCAGGCTTATGTCATAAGGGCTTTAGGTCATTTTGATTTATTACGTTTATATGGTCAACAACATGTGGATAACGGAGGGCTAAGTGCTTTAGGAGTTCCTTATATTGATAAATTTAAAGACGATGATGATCTTCTTCCAAGTAGAAAAACTGTAGGGGAAGTAAAAAATTTAATTCTTGCTGATCTTGACAAAGCATCATCTTTAATGTCTGAAACTCTTAATGGTACATCTACCTACATAACCACTTATGCTGCTAATGCAGTTAAGGCAAGAGTAGCCTTATATTTTGAAGAATATGGTATAGCCAAAGATGCAGCTAAAGCTGTAATTGACTCGGGGCAATTTACAATATTAGATTCTGCTTCATATGTAGAGAGTTGGTCTAAGGATAATGAGCCTAACTCGATCTTTGAACTAGCTTATGACAAAGATGACAATCAAGGCATAAACGGTTTGGCAAATATCTACCGATTTGGGTATGGTGATATTGTAGCATATGATGATTTTACTTCTATTTTTGATGCTGGAGATATTAGAAGAACTACCAGTATGATTGATATTGACGGAGATAAATTGAGAAATATTGGTAAATATCCTTCTCAATCTTTTGATGATAATATTAGTTTAATAAGATATGAAGAAATCATTTTAATTTATGCAGAAGCATTACTAGAAACAGGAGCCACGGGCGATGCTTTAATCTGGTTAAATATGATTCCTGATAATAGAGATGCTAACTTATATACAGAGGCTACCAAAGAAAATATTCTTTTAGAGAGAAGAAAAGAATTATGTTTTGAAGGGTTTAGATTTGATGATTTGGCTCGTACAAAGCAAGATATCCCAAAACTAAATGTAGTTTCTCAAGGGCCAGTATACGGTAGCTATAATTATGCCTTTCCTATTCCTTTAGCCGAGTTAAATGCAAACTCTAATATGGTACCCAATAAAGGATATTAAAGAAAATGTGATTTGTTTTATATCATAAATGTTTGAATTGCTTAAACCCCATCAAAATATTCTGATGGGGTTTATACAGTAAAAGTGTAAGCTATTAAGAATCTTTTTTTATTTAATTTTCCATATAGTTTTTGCTTTTTGCTTTCCAGCAGAAACTTCTACTGAATATCTTCCTGTAGGAAGGTAATATTTTCCATTTTTTCTTTTCGAAACTTCTTCATCAGGAAATTCTTTTTCAAGTATATTTTTCCCTTTTTCTGTGATCGTAAGATCATATTCTACATAGTTAAGCCCTTTATCAGCTTTTGTAGAAAATTCCTGAAGTACTTTTCCTTCTTCGGTAGTAATTTTAATAGAAAAACCTCCTGGTTTTCCAGAATAAAATTTAATGGTAGTTGTCGGTTCATATGGTGTAGACCATTTACTCCAAGAAACACCCCATCGATCTGACCACTGCATTGCAGGTGTGTCAAAAACATAAAGTCCTTTATTTATTACATTATCATCAAGAAGCTGCACTTCTTCTATATTTGTTTTGTATATACTTCTACCATGTGTTCCTAATAACAAGTCATTAGCCTCTGGTTGGATTACAATATCATGAACCGCCACATTAGGCAATCCATTAGAAAAAACTTGCCAGCTTGCTCCTTTATCTAATGAAACATAAGCTCCATTATCTGTTCCTATATATACTACGTTTTCATTTTTAGGATCTTCTTTAATCACATTTATTGCAGATACAGGTAAACCGTTTCCTATATTCTTCCAACTCTGTCCATAGTTTTCACTTACATAGATATAAGGTTTAAAATCATCCCATCGATATCCATTTAATGTTACATATACTCTTCCCTTTTTATGAGAAGAAGCAATCACTCTTGACACCCAAAGATCTTTAGGAAAAGATTCCGAAATCTTACTCCAACTTCCTCCAGAATTTTTAGTTACATATACTAATCCATCATCACTACCTGTGTAGATCAGTCCAAATTGAAATATCGATTCGGCAATAGTAGATAATGTTCCATAAGCTACATTTCCTTTTTTACCACCATTCGTTAAATCGTTAGATATAGTAGTCCAGTCATCACCCTGGTTCATAGAGCGCATTAACTTATTACCTCCTAAATATAAAATGTCTTGATTGTGTGGCGACAGTAAAATTGGTGTTTGCCAATTAAATCGATAAGGAGATTCTCCTAGCTCATGCTTAGGTTGAATATAGGTTTGTTTGTTTTTTGCACGATGTATTCTAAAATAATTACCAAACTGAAATCCAGTATATACAATATTTGCATCCCGATCATCAATCTGCACCTGCATACCATCACCTCCCATAATACTTTCCCAGGGGTAATGACCATTTTGATGCCAGGAATCATCTTCTTTAGCATTATGCGCTCCTACCCAAACTCCATTATCTTGCAATCCGCCATATACATTATATGGTTTCTCATGATCAATATTAATTGCATAAAACTGTCCCACACTAGGTTGATTTGCTTTTATCCAGTTTTCTCCATCATCGTAAGAGATATTTAGTCCCCCATCATTACCATTTATCAAGTGCATAGGGTTTTTAGGATTGATCCACAATGAATGATGATCGGCATGAACGTTTTGTCCATTAATATTGGTAAATGTTTTTCCGGCATCTTTAGATTTCAAAATAGGGACTCCAGAAATATATATATGATCCTTATTAGCTGGGTTTACCTGTATTTGAGCAAAGTAATATCCATAACTATAAAATAGATCATCTATATAGTCTTTATGGGTTTTTGTCCAAGATTTCCCGCCATCATTGCTTCTGTATACTTCTGCTCCTATAACCGGAGTATCAAATAACATTGCATTAGCGTTTTCGAGGTATTTCGAGAGGTCTATTGGTTTTACTGTACCTCCACGCACAAGTTGCTTTACATTATCTGCTCTATATTTTTCTTGAAACCCATTAGTTTTTAAAAATGCATTTAGCTTTTTATTTTCCAGTTTTAAAAAAGCTTCTGATGACATCGTTTTAAAATCCTCTTTGGTTAATCCGGTACCGCTTTTTTTGGTATCGTTTTCCTTTCTTCTATACTGGCTATCATGTACAGCATATATTGTGTTTTCATCAAAAACGGCAAGGCCAATTCGACCTACTCCTTCTCCTGTAGGAAAACCACTTCCTTCTATAGATATTTTATTCCAGGTAGTTCCAGCATCAATACTTTTATAAATCCCTGACCCTAATCCATTACCTTCAAAATTCCAGGCTTTACGATCTTTATCCCATGCAGCTGCGTACATAATATTATAGTTGCCAGGCGCATATGCCAAATCAATGATACCCGTTCGATCGTTAATAAACAACGTTTTTTTCCAGGTAGTCCCTCCATCTGTTGTTTTATAGACTCCACGTTCTTGATTAGAAGAATATAAGTGCCCTGTTACTCCCACGACTACCTCATCTGGATTATTAGGGTTAATAACGATTCTACCTATATGATGTGAATCGAGTAGTCCTACATTTTTCCATGTCTTACCATTATCTGTAGATTTTAGAATTCCTATTCCTGCATAGGATGACCTAGACGAATTATTTTCACCGGTTCCTACCCAAATAATATTATTTTTCCAGTCTACTGCAATATCACCTACATTAATTGTCTCTGCCGAATCCAGAACAGGTTCAAAAATAGTTCCATTATTTACTGTATGCCACAACCCTCCAGAAGCATATCCTACATAAAACTCTGTAGTATTTTCTGGGTTTATATCAACATCAACTACACGACCACTCATTACAGTTGGGCCAATATTTTTAAAAGGTACATGTTTTACTAAAGAAGACTTTTCCATTTGCTTTTTGTTCAGCAATCCTTTCTGTACTAATTCTGCATTAGTAGCGGGTTGTTGAGAAAAAATAAAAGAAGAAAGAAATAGGAAAAATAATGATGATGTAAATATTTTCATTTTGATGGGTGTTTAGTGCGTTGAAAGTAGATATTGTTATAACAAACTCAAAATTTTTAGATATTGTTTAACAATCATTTGCCATAAAACAATAGTTATAAAACGCAAAGGATAGTATCTATTTTTTGCGTTTCTCGTAATTTTTTAGTTAATTTATTAAGTACTAATCAATAAAACACACAATCATGGAAGAGTATTTACCGTTAATTATTCAATTAATCAGCGGGGCCGTGGGAGGAAACATCGCAGGCTCATTATTAAAAAATGCATCTTTGGGTAAAGTAGGAAATTCAATTCTGGGAATACTCGGAGGAGGTTTAGGTGGATATTTGTTAAGTTATCTGGGAATCGGTACTTCTGGCGGAATGGATTTGTCCGGAATATTAGGAAGCATTGCTGGTGGTGGAGTTGGTGGTGGTGTATTAATGGCTATAATAGGTTTAATCAAAAATGCAATAAGCAAATAAAAATACATTCATATTAGCAAAAAAAGTTAAGGTAAATTAAATATTTAAAAAGGAACTCATAAGATTTTGAGTTCCTTTTTTTATTACGCAAATAATAATCATATTTTTGAAGAAAATCAGTATTCTTAATCCTCGTTTGGTCTAGAGGGCTTATGAGGTTTGTAATTAAACAACATATCATACAATGAAATATAACCAGATCGATAGAAATCTCTTTATCAAAAATCGTAAAAACTTTACAGCACAAATGAAACCCAATAGCATTGCTATATTTAATAGTAATGATATATATCCAATTAGTGCCGATAGTACTATGCCTTTTGAGCAGCATAGAGATATTTTTTACCTAAGTGGTGTTGATCAGGAAGAAAGTGTATTATTACTTTTTCCCGATGCTCCTATGGAGAAACATCGTGAGATTTTATTTCTAAAAGAAACCAATGAACATATTGCAATTTGGGAAGGTGAAAAATTAACCAAAGAACGAGCTTTTGATGTTTCTGGAGTCAGAACCGTATATTGGCTTCAGGATTTAGAGAAAATTTTCTTTGAACTCATGACACAATGTGAAACCGTGTATGTAAACACTAACGAACATTACAGATCTAGTGTAGAAACAGAAACTCGTGAAGATCGTTTTACCAAATGGTGGAAAGCAAAATATCCAGCACATACCGTAGCAAAAAGCAATCCTATTTTACAACGATTGCGTGCAATAAAAGATCCTATAGAAATTGATCTTATGCAAACAGCTTGTAATATTACCGAAAAAGGATTTCGAAGACTTTTAAGCTTTGTAAAACCAGATGTTTGGGAGTATAATATTGAAGCCGAATTATTGCACGAATTTATCAATAACAGATCCAAAGGTTTTGCCTATACTCCTATAATCGCAAGCGGAAATAATGCCAATGTACTTCATTATATAGAAAATAACCAACCCTGTAAAGCAGGAGATTTAATCCTTATGGATGTTGCTGCAGAATATGCCAATTACTCTAGTGATTTGTCACGTACAATTCCGGTATCGGGAAAATATTCTAAACGTCAACGAGATGTTTATGACGCTGTACTTAGAGTTAAAAATGAAGCTACCAAAATGTTGGTTCCAGGAACTGTTTGGGCCGATTATCATGTTGAAGTTGGTAAAATTATGACATCTGAATTATTAGGTTTAGGTCTTATAGATAAGGTCGATGTGCAAAAGGAAGATCCAGAATGGCCTGCATACAAAAAATACTTTATGCACGGCACCTCTCACCATATAGGATTAGATACTCATGATTATGGTATCCTTACTGACCCTATGAAAGCTAATATGGTATTTACTGTTGAGCCAGGAATTTATATTCCTGATGAAGGTTTTGGAATTCGTATTGAGGATGATGTAGTGATCCAGGAAAAAGGAGAGCCTTCTAACCTAATGGCTAATATTCCTATCGAAGCTGAAGAAATTGAAGAATTAATGAATAATTAGACCTCAACAAAATCATCTATAAGCTCTGTACATACATTATCTGTATGGGGCTTATATTACCCCCTGAAAACACGAAAAAAAATGGCGGTAAAGCCGTAAGGTAGTTTCTCTTATTTTTTATAGTTTAGTTGAGAATAACTCTAAAACCAGTTCTACTATGAAAAAGCTTCTTCTATGTTTTTTCGTCATTACGCTTTGCAATGCCTGCACTAAAAAAAACAAATCGCCATTAGTTGGTAAATGGAAGCTAACACATGTACTGGTCGATCCAGGAAATGGAAAAGGTGCCTTTCAAAAAACGAACCAAGAAAAAGTTATCGAATTCTTTAATGATGGCACCTTAAAAACAAACGTATCTTACTGCCCATTAGACAATGATAAGACTATTGGAATGTCTGGAACGTATGATATGAATCATACTCAGCTTATCATGGCTTGTACATCTTCAGAATCTAAAATAAATTTTGAAATAAACGATTCTAAGTTGATCATCGATTATCCGACTCAATGCATGGAGCCTTGCAAAGAAAAATATACCAAAATTGATTGATAGTCTTCTTTTTTAAACAACCGAACTAAATCTAAAATTCGCATAAAATCTTATAATCGCTAGTAAAAAATCTCTCATCTTGTTATATAAACTAATTAAGAGTTTCTCGTAATTGATAAAAACCGTATTTCTTTTATTGACTTTGATATCAATATTTAAATACTTTTGACTCTTAATTAAAATTCTAAATGGTATGGTATGTATTTAAAACTACTTAGCAGCATTGTCATTTTTTCTATCTCGTTTATAAGCTATGGGCAATCTTTTCAGGTTCCTGATTCCTTGATGCAAAAAACATACAAACAGCTTAGTGAAGACTTTCATACAAATTTAGATAGTAATAAGTCAAAAGCAAGATTATATGCCCAGGCATATTTTAACAAAGGAAAAAACAGCAAAGACAGCAGTCGCATAGCGTGGTCTTATGTATATAAAAGTCTATTGTATAATGATTCGAAAAATAGAAAAATAGAAGCTCTAGATAGTGCTGTTTTTTTTGGCAAAAATATAGTTAAAAAGAACCATCCAGAGGTTTTCTATAATAAAAGAGCAATTTCCTTTGGAGAGTTTGGTGACCTTAATAATAGTTTTAAGGACTACTTAACAGCATTAGACCACTCTAGAAAAAACAATAATGCACCATATATATATCTTCTAAAGCATAATATTGCAAATTTAAAAAGGAAACTAGGAAAATATGACGAGGCCAAAAGATTATTTATAGAATGTATAACGTATGAAAAAAGCATCAAAAACAAAACGAAACGAGACACTATTTCTTATCTATTGACGCTAACAGAACTCGTCTCTGTATATAGATTAAATAATCAAATAGATTCTGCAAAAATTTTAAATAAAGAAGGA
Organism: Aquimarina macrocephali JAMB N27; assembly: GCF_000520995.1. Classification (GTDB taxonomy): domain Bacteria; phylum Bacteroidota; class Bacteroidia; order Flavobacteriales; family Flavobacteriaceae; genus Aquimarina; species Aquimarina macrocephali. The sequence continues at coordinate 563,571 of NZ_JACA01000001.1, forward strand.
GCTAAGTTTTCTAAAGGTAAACCCGTTGGATTTTTATTCGACTTAAATGATGGTGTTTTAGATTATCACGACCAAGAATATAGTACTTCGGTAAAGAAAATTAAAACAGTATTACCCAAAATTATTAATCCTGAAAGAGGTTATGAAAGTACTACCGATTTAATTAATGCGTATCTATATTTAGGAAATTCTAATAAAAGCTTAGGTGAAATCTCAAAGTCTATTAATTACTTCAAAAAAATAGATTCTATATCTAAAACTTTAAATTATTTTTTACCCGAAAGTAGATCAGCCTATATAGAACTGGTTGATTATTACAAATCTATTGATGACCACACCAACCAATTACTGTACATAAATAAATTATTAAGTGCAGATAGTATTTTAACAAAGAACTACAGGATTGTTAGTGATAAAATATTAAGAGAATTTGATACTCAGGAACTCCTTGAGCAAAAACAGAAAATCATAGCTTCATTAGAAAAAGAAAACAATAGGATATCTTCTCAAAATATTATCATATTAATATTTCTGTTATTAAGCCTAATTGGTATTGGTTACTATTACTATCGACAACAGCTTTACAAAAAGAGGTTTTTAAAACTCTTGCATCAAATTTCTGATCAAAACCAAAAAAAAAATCAATCTAATGATGATCCAAGTCCCTCATCAATTAACAAAAAGACCCTAGACAAACTACTTAACAAGCTACAGCAATTTGAAGAAAAAAAAGAGTTTTTAAGACCTCTAACCTCAAAAGATCTTGCCAAAAGCTTTGGATCAAACTCTAGTTATCTTTCTAAAGTGGTTAATACTTTTAAAGAAAAAAGTTTCAGTAATTATATCAATGATTTACGAATCGATTTTGTAATCGATAAATTAAACGATGATTCGATATTTAGAAAATATACAGTGCAAGCCATTGCACAAGAAATTGGTTTTAATAATTCTGAAGCATTTTCTAAAGCATTCTATAAAAAGACAGGGATTTATCCTTCATATTTTATTAAAAAGTTAGAAAAGCAAAAAAATAGTAAGTCTAATCAGTCTTCTCGTTGATATTTCTACTCATCTATAGAATATTTTCTATACTTCCTTCGTTGAATACAAAAACTCTCTTTTATATATTATGCAACGAATGAAAATCACTGCTGGTCACCAGCAAGCTATGCCATATATAGTAGTAGAAAAAGCTGAAGATTTTATTGATTTCATTCGAAAAATCTTTCAGGCACAGGAAATGATACGAAGCCTGGATGTTGATAACAGAATACAGCACTCAGAAATTAGGATCGGTGATACCACTATTCTTCTTACAGAAGCTTCACAACATAATCCTGCACACCCCGGGTGCATGTATGTTTATGTAAAAGATACTGATCAAACATATTATGAAGCAATAGATGCAGGAGCCAAATCCTTGATGGAACCTATAGAAGAAGATTATGGAGCCAGAGGAGCCGGTTTTCAAGATCCATTTGGTAACACCTGGTGGATTGCTACATTAAATTAAGTCTGATCAAAAACGATTATTCTATATTTAGTTACATCCTAAATCCTGTTGAGATTGTACATCATTAACCGGAAAGCATAATCCCGATTTCAACGTTTCAGGCACATACCGATTAAGATCAGTATCCCGTAAACTAGTTTCTATAAAAGCCGTGAGGTTATCTATTTCCTGATCTGTCAAATCAATAGTACCAAATTGAGTTGCCAGGTTTTCATCTGTTACTTCTGTTGATTGCGGGATTCCTTTATTTTTATATACCACAACATCTCTTACCGATGTAAATGTTCCTCCGTGACCATAAAAACCATTATCAGTTATATTATAAAGAGTTGGTGTTTTAAATTTATAGTTATCATTTGGATTTTTAGTAAAACCTCCCCTTCCTTTCTTTACATTTTCAAAACCTGCACTATCTAGCACCAATGCTTTATTAGAATTATCAAAGTCCCCCATCCCAAAAGCATGAAAACTCTTATCATTTAATGCTGGACCAGTATGACATTGATAACATTTTCCGTTACCAAAAAACGAAATTGCTCCTTTCTTTTCTGCATCACTCATAGCATCATAGTCTCCTTTTAACCACTCTTGCCAAGGCGATTTATTGGCAAGTAATGTTCTTTCATAAGCAGCCATGGCCAAACCTGCATTCTTAGTAGTATATCGCTGGCTCTCTATAATATCACCAAAAGCCTTATCAAACATTTCCTTATATCCAAGTGTATTTACAAAAGCCTCATCAATCAATAGTCTATGTACTCCCTGACCTTTTATTGCTTGAACTTCTATGCCTTGAAATCCTAAAAAATTCTCTTGAATATTTGTCCAATTACTTTCTGTTCCTGCATTAGTTCCTGTACCTCCAAATTGTCCATTCCATAACATTACATCTTGGTACGCCACGTTTAAAAGAGTAGGTGAACGAAGTGGTTGGATGTCAACAGAATCAATAGGAACATTAGTATTTATTAATCTACCATTACCATTGGTTCCAAAACCTATACCACATTCTCCAATACCTTGTCTTAATCCTGAGCTAAATCCCGCAGCAACTTGATGACAAGAGGCACAAGAATATGTCGCTTTCATCTCATCTATTTTTGGGTTTCCGCCAAGAGCTGTTTCATGCAATAATAACTTTCCTAATTCAACTTTTTCCTTAGTAATTGGATTTAGAGGATCTTGAGGTATTTTAAGATAATCATCACTTTGTGGTAAAATAAAATAAGCAAGACCTTTGTCTTCAGAAATATTGGTTAAAAGAGTTTTTAAGTCTTTATCCAAACCTGATGCTATAGGTACATAGTCATCATCATTAGCACAAGAAAATAAAAGTAATGTAATAAGTATAAGAGTAGTTATTTTTCCCATAGATTCCCTTTATATAAAATTATTAAAATTTGTTTTCTGGCGCGAATGTAACAAAAACTAATACAATACAAAAGGGGAATTTACCCCTAAAAACCTTTAATTTTTATGTTTATAAAAATCACTTTGTTTTTGAAAAGATATTCATAACAACTAGTGCTACCAATGCTGGTAATAACCAAGCTAAGCTATATACACCTAAAGGAAGGACTTTTATAAGCGGAGCAACATAGTCCTGCATTCCAATAGACCCTAAAAAATCAGGAATACTAAATAAAATAGTTACAATAACAACAGTTCTAAATACTAATGAAGAAGTGAATCTATTGGGTAAAACATTTAATAGAATCAAAATGATGGTTATAGGGTAAATAAACATAAGTGCCGGTATAGCCACATTGATGATATAGTGTACATCAAACTGTCCCATTAAAACACCCAAAATACAGGCTACAATTGCAGTAATAAAATATGCTTTTTGAGATCCATTATAAATACCTTTTATAAAATCTGCCGTACCTGTTACAATACCTACAGCTGTAGTAAAACAAGCTAATCCAACTAGAATACTTAAAAATACTTTACCAATATTGCCCAGAGTTTTTAAACTCATCCCTGATAATAAATCTGTTCGGGAAATATCAGTGTCAAAATCAGCACCAAATAATGCACCGCTATAAATCATCCCTGCATAAATAACAAAAAGACCTACTCCCGCCAAAATACCTGATCCAATGATCAGTTTTCGATTTCTATCAAAATTATTTTCTCCTTTAATTTTTAGAGAAACAATAATAACGCCACCTACAACAACGGCTCCTATTGCATCAAATGTTTGATATCCTTCTAGCAACCCTTTAATAAAAGGAGTTTGAAATTCTGAAGGATTAATCGCAGGAGTTTGCATTGAAAAAATACTAATACAAATAATACTAAGTACGACGATAAATATAATAGGAGAAAGAAATTTGCCTAATAAACTAAGAATCTTAGATCGATTAAGTACAAAAAGCAATACTAACGCAAAATAAATAGTACTGGTCAACCAGGCATTTGTGCCAAAAAATGGTTGAATTGCCATCTCATGAGTAACAGATGCTGTTCTTGGAGAAGGCAATGTGATCGAGATCAAATAAACCAGTATACAATAAATAAGACTAAATGTAGGAGATACTTTCTTTGCAAAATCAAGCATAGTTCCTTGTAAGCGAGCATGTGCAAAAATTCCTAACAAAGGAATAACTACTGCCGAAATAGCAAAACCCATAATAACCAGAAACCATGCATCACCCGCTTTATACCCCAAAAGTGGAGGAAGCATCAAGTTTCCTGCACCAAAGAACATTGAAAATAATGCAAATCCTGCAACAAAAGTTTCTTTATTAAATCTCATTTAGTTAGGTATTTATGTCCCTTTAAAAAGCAATAATAATGAAACCATAATAAGCATACAAAATAATCGTAATAGTATTTGTAAATAGAAAAGCAATAACAAGCTGAAAATTAATATATAACTATAGCTAAAAAACTAAGTACATTCATAAAAAAATATTCATTTACATTTTAAAAGAGTATTGTTTCTAGTTTCTTTGCTCTTTAAATTAAAAAGCAAAATGATAGTAACATATAAAGGGATTAAAGTAAATTATAACACCTCTGGAAAAGGTACTCCTATAATCTTTCTACATGGGTTTCTAGAAAATTCTACTATGTGGGAAGAAACCATCGACCTTATATCAAGTACATATCATTGCATTTCGATAGATCTTTTAGGTCATGGTCATACCGAGTGTATCGGATATATACATACTATGGAGGATATGGCACAAGCAATCAAGGTTGTTTTAGATCATCTAGATATCTCTACGGCTTCTTTTGTAGGTCATTCTATGGGAGGATATGTAGCTCTCGCATGCATAGATCTTTTTCCAGATATAGTTTCAGGATTAGTATTGTTAAATTCTACCTCATTTCCTGATAGTGCCGAGAGAAAACAAAACCGTAGTAGAGCTATTGATATTGTCAAGAATAGTCCTAATGCATATACCAGCATGGCAATTGCTAATCTTTTTGCCGAAGAAAACCGATTGCGATTTGCCGACAAAATAAATATAATCAAAGATCAGGCTTCAATGATTTCTTTGCAAGGAATTATCTCTGGTTTAGAAGGAATGAAAGTAAGAAAAGATCATACATCTCTTTTGTCCAATTTTAATAAGCCTAAAATCATATTTGCCGGAACCAAAGATCCTATATTATTATATGATCAAAGTATTAAAGAATCTAAACAATGTAATATCAATCTTGTTAGTTTTGATGGAGGGCATATGTCATATTTGGAGAATAAGGACGAATATGTTGCAGAACTTTACCAGTTTCTGAACTCTTTTTAATACAAATCTTAGAAGATAATAAACCCATTTTTGGTTTCTTTAAAAACCAGACAGTTTTATACATTTCTTAGACGAAATACCTTTTTCGTAGTCAAAAAACACTACAAAAGGAGTATTTCGACTAAAAATCAATGATTTATGGTGATTTTTTCTTACAAAAATGCAGATAATAATAAAAAAAAGATTATTATTGTATTGATAATGAACCCATAACCCTTTTCTATGAATTTTTAACCCCCTAAGAATAATGAAAAAAACTACCCCATCCTCCGCATTTTCTTTTTCAAAAATTTACTGCTCTCTATTTGGCCATGACTATCTTCTTTCTAAAAATGTTACTCATCACATTAAAGAATATACCTGTTCGCACTGTGGTGAACAAGCTACTACTAATAGTAGAGGACGATTAGAAGCAATGACACCTAAATTAAAAGAAATTAATAATGCTTTAGCCTCTGTGCATGCTAAGAAACAGGCAAGAACTAATCGTGATACTCCATTTCAGGCAGCTTCATAATTATTAATTATTCCTCGATTGGATTCCAACCCTGAGCCTGTATGGCTATCTTTTCATTTGCTCTGGTTACTAGTCCTATTCCACTTTTCTCATCTGTTATATGACCTATAACTGTAAGACTGGGATTTGCTTTTATTTTAGGATAATCTTCTTGTTTCATTGTAAACAGTAATTCATAATCTTCTCCTCCATTTAGTGCTACTGTTGTACTATTCATTTTAAATTCTTCGCATGTAGATATAACTGTAGGGTCTAATGGGATTTTTTCCTCATATAAATTTACTCCAACTTTAGATTGAGAACAAAGATGTATTATTTCTGATGATAGTCCATCACTTATGTCAATCATACTTGTTGGTTTTACATCTAATGCTTTAAGAAGTTCTGATATGTCTTTACGTGCTTCTGGTTTAAGTTGTCTCTCAATGATGTAAGCATATTGATCCAGGTCTGGTTGCGAATTAGGGTTAACCTCATAAACTTGCTTCTCTCTCTCTAATACCTGAAGCCCTAAATATGCTGCTCCCAAATCACCAGTTACAACCAGAAGGTCATTTTCTTTGGCCCCACCACGATATACCAAATCTTCTTCATTTGCATATCCAACAGCCGTAATACTAATAAGTAAACCGGTTGTTGAAGAAGTTGTATCTCCTCCTACTACATCTACATTATAAATCTTTGCTGCAGTTTCAATTCCTGCGTATAATTCTTCTAATGCTTCCAAAGGAAACCTGTTTGATACTGCAATAGAAACTGTAATTTGTGATGCTGTTGCATTCATTGCATAAACATCAGAAAGATTAACCACCACTGCTTTATATCCTAAATGCTTTAATGGAACATATGACAAATCAAAATGTACTCCTTCTATCAATAAATCTGTTGTTAATACGCATTTTTTATTTTTAAAATCCAAAACTGCTGCATCATCCCCAATCCCAAGAGAAGTTGTTTTTTGGTTGATCTCAAAATTCTTGGTCAAATGATTAATCAGTCCAAACTCTCCTAATTCCGATAGTTGTGTCTTTGGTGTATTCTTATCTTCAATCATTTTGCAAAGGTAGGTAACAAAGTGATTTCAATTCATAAAAAACTTCTGATTTTTCAACCCTCTAAACTTAACACTAGGAGTCTTGTAGCTTGGGGATATTAAAACAATACTCAAAAAAGTTTAGTACATTTATTAAAATTGAAAACATTATGAAAAGGTATTTTATATGCGAATTGTTATTATTTGCAGCTTTTATAAGTTGTAGTAGTGACGACAATGGTAATGACGTTTTTAATAATCCGCCTGTTGCTACAAATGATGTTAAATCTGGCCCCTGTGAAAATGGTCTTGCGGGTGGGTTTTACCCTTGTAGCGGATATGATCTGATCACTAGAATATCGTTGACAGAAATGTCTGCGGGTGCTGGCAATGATAGCTGGGGGTGGACAGACTCGCAAAGTGGTAAAGAATATGCATTAATAGGGCTGGACAATGGTACGGCTTTCATAGATATTTCTACACCTGATAGTCCAATATATTTAGGCAAACTACCAACCGCAACTGTAAATAGTCCGTGGAGGGATGTAAAAGTCTATCAAGATCACGCTTTTATTGTAAGTGAGGCTACCAATCATGGAATGCAGGTTTTCGATCTTACAAGACTACGAAATGTAACAAACCCGCCTCAGACCTTTACTTCTGATACGCATTTTACCGATTTTGGAAGTGCACATAATATTGTTATTAATGAAGATTCTGGATTTGCATATGCAGTAGGAACAAGTAGGTTCGGAACTTATCGAGGAGGTCCTGTATTTATTAATATACAAGATCCTAAAAATCCAATTGCTGCAGGAGGTTTTCTTTCTACAGGAGATAGAGCTTATAGTCACGATGCACAAGCAATTAACTATCAAGGACCTGATACCGATTATACGGGTAAAGAAATATTAATTGGTAGTAATGAGATAGAAGTTGTAATCGCAGATATTACAGATAAAAATAATCCTGTTACGATATCAACTATTAAATATACAGACGTAGGGTATACTCATCAAGGATGGTTTACAGAAGACATGAGATATTTTATATTAGGCGACGAAACCGATGAACAAGGAGTTGGATTTAATACCAGAACTATAGTTTTTGATTTTGAAGATCTTGATAACCCTAAGTTTCATATGAATTATACGGGTCCTACAGCTGCCGTAGATCATAATGGATATGTAAAGGGAAATCTATTTTATCTGGCAAATTATAGAGCTGGAATTAGAATACTTGACATTTCTGATATCGGGAATAAAAATATGACAGAAATTGGTTTTTTTGACACTTTCCCATCAAGTGATAGTGCAAATTTTAATGGGGTATGGAATGTATACCCTTATTTTCAAAGTGGAAATATTGTGATTAGTGATATCCAAGGAGGGTTTTTATTGATTCGAAAGAGTACTCCGTAAAAATATAAATTAATTATGTTTTATAACATAATCTTATCCTCTGTATAGACCAAAATATAATAGCAGTCAAAAACTTTAATTGCTCTTTATAGATTTTGCTTAAAATTGAAAAATACATATCACTTTAATACAATTCTTCATTTTTTAACTCATAATTATGTGAAAAAATGTTAAAAAATGTTAAAGTAATGCAAACTACACATAGAATTCACAAATACCTAAACATAAAATCGATAAATTAGTTAATTATTTAAAAATTAAACTATTAGCGTATGACATAAACTTCAATTTCTAAACAAACTCTTAAACCACAAACTCAATGAAAAATTTAACTACTCTTCTGCTGTTAATATCAGCAGTATTCTCTTATGGTCAGACCCCTTGTCAAAACGGGCTGGCAGGTTCTTATCCTTGTAACGATTACGATTTAATGTCTCACATCACTCTATCTCAGATGAGTGCCACAGCCGGTAATGATAGCTGGGGATGGACAGATCCACAAAACGGTAATGAATATGCAATTATTGGTTTAAATAACGGAACCGCATTTATAAACATTTCAAACCCAACTAATCCCGTTTATCTTGGTAAATTGCCAACAGCTACCTCTAATAGTTCTTGGAGAGATGTAAAAGTGTATAAAAATCATGCTTTTATAGTAAGTGAAGCTTCAAATCACGGAATGCAGGTTTTTGATCTTACAAGATTGCGTAACGTAGCAAATCCTCCTCAAAATTTTACCGCAGATAAAAGGTATACAGAATTCGGAAATGCTCATAACATTGTAATCAATGAAGATTCTGGATATGCCTATGTTGTAGGGGCTCAAAGAAATTCTGGTCCTTATAAAGGAGGACCTCTTTTTATTAACATTCAAGATCCTAAAAACCCTACTAACGCAGGGGGACTTTTATCAGGGGGTCAACGTGCATATACTCATGATGCCCAGGTTATTACTTATAATGGTCCGGATAGTGACTATACAGGAAAAGAAATTCTAATCGGTAGCAACGAAATTGAAATCGTAATAGCCGATATTACCAATAAATCAAATCCTAAAACAATATCAACCATAAAATATTCTGATGTTAAATATACTCACCAAGGGTGGTTTACAGAAGATTTGAAATATTTTATATTGGGAGATGAACTCGATGAACAAGGAGTTGGTTTTAATACAAAAACAATAGTTTTTGATTTTCAGGATTTAGATAATCCAAAATTTCATTTTAATTATTTTGGCCCTACACCTGCTACAGATCATAATGGATATGTAAAAGGTAATTTATTCTACTTGGCAAATTATAGAGCAGGGATAAGGGTTATAGATATTTCTAACATTGGAACCAAAACCATGACAGAGGTAGGGTTTTTTGATACTTATACCTCTAGTAATAGTGTAACTATGGATGGTGTGTGGAATGTATACCCCTATTTCAATAGCGGAAACATTGTTATAAGTGATATTCAAGGAGGGTTTTTCTTAATACGAAAAAGTGCACCAGCCGTATGCCAGGCAACCGTTCCTACAGGTGTCGGATCTTCTAATATAAATGCAACTTCTGCTACTATTAATTGGACAAGTGTTGCCAACGCTACTTATGATTTAAGATATCGTCAAACAGGTACTTCTTCCTGGACAACAACCGCAGTAAACGGAACTTCTAATACTATAACTGGTTTGTCTGCCACTACATCTTATGAAGCACAAGTAAGAAGTAAATGTCAAGACGGCACTTCTTCTAATTACAGTGGTTCTGTTAATTTCACAACTACAGATGTTCAAGTGAATTATTGTAATTCTAATGGAAATAGTGTTTCTGATGAATATATTAGTAATGTATCTATTGGGAGTATAAATAATACATCCGGGGCATCCAGTGGTGGTTATGAAGACAACACCTCTATATCTACTAGTCTTGCAAAAGGCACATCACATACAATTACAATCACTCCAACATGGTCGGGTACAGTATATAGTGAAGGATATAGTGTATGGATCGATTTTAACCAAGATGGTGATTTTGTAGATTCTGGAGAACAAGTATGGTCACAGAATGCAACGAGAACTACTCCTGTTAGTGGAACATTTTCAATCCCATCTAGTGCATCAGCAGTATCGACCAGAATGCGTGTCTCTATGAAATATAATTCTGTCCCAACATCCTGTGAATCGTTCCAATATGGTGAGGTAGAAGATTATACAGTTACTATTACCGAAGGTAGTGGTAATGTTTGTGCCGGTGGAGTATCCTCATTCCCATACAATGAAAGTTTTGAAAACACTTTAGGTTTGTGGACACAATCATCATCAGATGATATCAATTGGACAGTAGATACTAATGGAACTCCATCAAGAAATACAGGACCATCAAGTGCAAGTCAGGGAACATATTATCTCTATGTAGAGGCTTCTGGAAATGGAACAGGGTTTCCTAGTAAACGTGCAATACTAACATCTCCTTGTTTTGACTTAAGTGGTACTGCTTCTCCTGCATTCACATTTACATATCATATGTTTGGCGCATCTGATATGGGGAGCATAGCAGTTGAAGCATCAACAAATGATGGTGCTTCATGGACAAGCATCTGGAGTAAAACCGGTAATCAAGGAAATTCCTGGAATACCATTAATCTTGATCTTTCTCAATATATTGGTGAAGCTTTAAAACTAAGATTTAATAGAGTTACAGGGGCTACCTGGCAAGCTGATATCGCCATTGATAATATTTCTCTTACAACCAGTGTTGCTGCTAACTCTTCTTTGGTTTCAACAGAAAACATATCTTTTTCGGTCTTCCCAAATCCGGTTCAGGGATCGATCATGAATGTATTTATGGGTGACAAAAGTGCTTCTAAAGAACCTTCAAATTTTGAAATCAAAAATTTTGTAGGGCAATTAGTAGGTAAAGGAGTCGTTAAAAATACAATAGATGTTTCCAATTTGAAAACAGGAGTTTACTTTTTACAAATCACCACCAAAAAACAAGGTGTTATTACCAAGCGTTTTGTAAAAAAATAATGTCTTTAAAATATACTAACAAATGAATCGCTCTAAATTCTTATTCAATGTACTTCTCGTCTGTATTGCAACATTAGTTTTAATTGCTTGTGGTAGCGATGATGAAGATAATGTGACACCCGTTCCTCCTTTAGAAGGGTTTTTGGGTGAAATAGACTGGGTAAAAACATTTGGAGGAAGTAATGAAGATAATGCCCTATCAGTAGTTGAAACTACTGATGGGGGTTATGCAATAGCTGGATATACCCAAAGCATTGATGGAGATATTACAGATAAAACTGCTCCAGATAGTGATTATTGGTTACTCAAAATAACTAAAGAAGGAGAAATTTCGTGGAGTAAAACTTATGGAGGCTCTGGAGATGAAAGAGGAGAAAAAATCATTCAAACTACCGATGGAGGATTTGCGTTGGTAGGATATAGCAGAAGTGCCGATGAAGATGTAAGTGCAAATGCCGGATTACAAGACTACTGGATCGTAAAAACAGATGCTTCGGGAGGTATACAATGGGAAAAGAGTTTTGGATTTCCTGGAATAGACAGAGCCTTTTCTGTTGTACAAACTCGTGATGGTGGATACTTTATTACAGGTTTTCTTGATGTAACTGCTAGTGGTGGAGAAGGCAATGACAACAAAAGTGGTTTTTCAAAACACGGAGTGGGAGAATTCTGGGGTATTAAACTCAACTCTTCTGGAGAAAAAGAGTGGCGACGTTTTTTTGGGGGTACCAATAATGATCGTAGTTATGATGTAGTACAAACTCAAGATGATGGATTTTTAATGATAGGATCTTCAGAAAGTATTGATTTTGATGTTACTGGTAGTAAAGGAAGCTATGATTTTTGGGCCGTAAAAATTAATAAAGAAGGTACCAAATTATGGGAAAAATCATTTGGAGGATCAGAGATTGACGTAGGTTACGCAATTGCAGCTACCGGTGATGGGAAATTTCTTATCGTAGGAGATTCCAGAAGTGTAGATGGTGATATTTCTAGTGCTAATGGAAATGCTGATCTTTGGTTGATACAAATAGATGGCAATGGTAATTTACTTTGGCAAAAATCATTGGGAGGTACCGCTTTTGATACCGGAAGAGCTATCTCCAAAATGCAAAATGGCGGTTTTATTATTACAGGTAACTCTAGAAGTAATGACATCGATGTGGCACAAAACAAAGGGCAAAGTGATGTATGGAGTATGATAATAACCTCTAATGGAGAAATCCAATGGAAACTGGCCAGTGGTGGTAGCGAAGCAGAATTTGGAGAAGGCTGCATAGAAACAAGCGACAAAAAAATAGTTGTTGTAGGTAATTCTGAAAGTAGTGACTTTGATGTCCCTGGTAATAAGGGATCCAAAGACCTATTAATTATTAAATATAAATAAACACAATGAAAAATATAATATACATCCTCATAGCAACATTGGTCATCGTTTCTTCCTGTAAAAATGACGACGAGGGAACGACAAAAACCTTTGGAAATGTTGTACTTGATTTAAAAAACACAATAAATAGTAATGGTATCGAATTAACTACTGATTCTTATACTAACGGAAGTAATGAAGTCTATATCATTTCAGAATTAAAATATATTATAAGTAATGTTGTTTTAATTAAAGCTAATGGTGAGGAGTTTACGTATCCTGTAGATCGAAGCTATTTCTTAATTAACGAAGAAGTTTTAGAAAGCAAAAAAGTAAACCTTTCTGATATTAGTGCAGGACAATACACTAAAATCAGGTTTGGTTTTGGGGTTGATCAATCAAAATATCCACTTAACGGAATGGCGAACTTTATTCCTACCGCAGAAGAAAGCGGAATGTTATGGAGTTGGTCTGCCGGATATAAATTCCTTAAATTTGAAGGAACATATACCACAAATGGTGGAGCTAGTACTGATTTTTTAATTCATGTAGGAAGTCATGGTACCACTTTAGACAACTATAAAGAAATAACACTCGAATTACCCAGCACATTGACCATTGAAGAATCAAAATCACCAGAAGTGGCAATTAATGTGGATATTGCAAAAATATTTGATGGTACAAATACGCATTCACTAGAGGTAAAAAACAGTATTCAGGTAGATGCAGAATTTGCTCCAAAAATTGCAGAAAATATAAGTACTATGTTTACTGCATCTAGTGTATCTAATTAAAGTAATATTTTGAAATTATTATCATATATAGCTATTATCCTTATCGGAACTGCATGTAGTTCTGATAAGGATAATTATGTTCCTATCGAAAATAAAAAATTAGAATTTACTATACCCGCAAACTTTCCCGACCCAACTTATGATATAGCACTTAATCCTCCCACAGAAAAAGGTTTCGAACTAGGAAAAAAGTTATTTTATGATGGTCGCCTGGCCTCTGATGGTGTGATTTCTTGCGGTTTTTGTCATATTCAGGATTTTGCATTTACCCATCACACACATATTGTAAGCCATGGTGTAGGCGGTGCTTTAGGAACTCGTAATGCACAGCCTTTACATAATATGGCATTTATGAAAGAATTCACATGGGATGGAGCTGCAATACATTTAGATCTTCAACCTATTATACCTATTACTGCAGAAGTAGAAATGAATGAAACCTTCAATGGCATTCTTAAAAAACTAGAAGAACAACCAGAATATGTAAAATTATTTGCAGAAGCCTTTGAAGATCAAAAAATCAATTCTGATAACATGCTTAAGGCAATTTCTCAGTTTATGATTATGATGATTTCAGCAAATACCAAATATGACAAAATAGAAAGAAATGAAGGCTCTGTATTTACTGTAGAAGAAGCTGCAGGTTTTGAACTCTTTAAAACCAAATGTGCCTCTTGTCATAAAGGTACCTTATTTACAGATCAATCGTATCGCAATAATGGTCTACCTATTGACCCTCTGTATAATGATATAGGAAGAAATCGTGTTACAGGATTAACCGAGGACATGCAAAAATTTAAAGTTCCTAGTTTAAGAAATATTGAACTTACTTTCCCTTATATGCATGATGGTAGATTAAAAACTTTAGACGATGTTTTAAATCATTATAGTGATGGTATGGTTGATTCTGAAACCTTAGACCCAATACTTAAAGACCAAAATGGTGCCTTGGGAATCCCAATGACAGCTGAAGAAAAACAACAAATCATCGCTTTTCTAAAAACACTTACCGATGATGATTTTGTAAACGATACTCGTTTTTCAGAATTTTAAAACCTTCTATCTAAGTCATTATAGCTTTTACCTATTCCAATATATAACAGATATATGTTAGGTTTTGTGTATAAAATCTACTTATGTAGTATATTTGCATTTCATTTAGAATTAATCTATATTATAAAAGTATGATTAAGGTATCAGACATAGCAAAAAATAAGGTCATCGAATTGATGAGTGACGATGGATATGATGCAGTTACCGATTATGTGCGTGTAGGTGTAAAAAGTGGAGGGTGCTCTGGTTTATCATATGATTTAAAATTTGATAAAGCACAAGAGGAAGGAGATAAAGTATTTGAAGATAATGGTGTGAAAATCATTGTAGATAAAAAAAGTTTTCTCTATTTAATCGGTACAACCCTAGAGTATTCTGGTGGTTTAAATGGTACTGGTTTTGTATTTAATAATCCTAATGCCAGTAGAACTTGTGGCTGTGGAGAAAGTTTTTCCCTTTAATCGATAAAAAAGATCCTGAATTAATTTAGGGTAATAAAAATGGCATATACTGAAGACGATTTAAAAAAAGAATTAGAGACCAAAGAATATGAGTATGGATTCTATACCGATATAGAATCTGATACTTTCCCTGTTGGTCTTAATGAAGATATAGTTCGTGCGATTTCTAAGAAAAAAGAAGAACCCGAATGGATGACAGAATGGAGACTTGAAGCTTTTCGAGCATGGGAACAGATGGAAGAACCCGAATGGGCAAATGTTACTTATGAAAAGCCCGATTTTCAGAATATATCTTACTATTCTGCACCAAATAAAAAACCTAAATATAATAGTATTGATGAGGTAGATCCAGAATTACTCGATACTTTTAAAAGACTTGGGATTTCATTAGATGAACAAAAGAAATTAGCGGGAGTAGCGGTAGATATTGTAATGGACTCTGTATCAGTAGCTACAACATTTAAAGAAACCCTTGCAGAAAAAGGAATTATATTTTGCTCTATTTCTGAAGCTATTCAAGAACATCCAGAATTAGTTAAAAAATATATTGGAGCTGTAGTTCCGCAGAAGGATAATTTTTATGCTGCCTTAAACTCTGCTGTTTTTAGTGATGGTTCGTTTTGCTATATTCCTAAAGGTGTTCGTTGTCCAATGGAACTATCTACCTATTTTAGAATCAATCAGGCAGGTACAGGTCAGTTCGAGCGTACTTTAGTTGTGGCAGATCAAGGAAGTTATGTAAGTTATCTGGAAGGGTGTACTGCTCCTTCTCGTGATGAAAACCAATTACACGCTGCTGTTGTAGAATTAATAGCATTGGATGGTGCAGAAATAAAATATTCTACAGTACAGAACTGGTATCCTGGTAATGCCGAAGGAAAAGGAGGGGTTTATAATTTTGTGACTAAAAGAGGAATTTGCGAAAACAACGCTAAAATTTCTTGGACACAAGTAGAAACAGGATCAGCAATTACCTGGAAATATCCTTCTTGTATATTAAAAGGAGATAACTCTGTTGGAGAATTTTATTCTATTGCGGTAACCAATAATTTTCAGCAAGCAGACACAGGTACAAAAATGATACACTTAGGCAAAAACACCAAAAGTACTATCATTTCTAAGGGTATTTCTGCAGGGAAATCTCAAAATAGCTATCGAGGATTAGTGCAAATAAGTAGTAGAGCGACCAATGCACGTAATTTTTCACAATGTGATTCATTATTGATGGGCAATGAATGTGGCGCACATACGTTTCCTTATATAGAAACTAAAAACAAAACCGCTCAAATAGAACATGAAGCAACTACAAGTAAAATAGGAGAAGATCAAATTTTTTATTGTAACCAACGAGGAATCGATACAGAAAAAGCAATCGCTTTGATCGTTAATGGTTTTAGTAAAGAAGTATTGAATAAGCTACCTATGGAGTTTGCAGTAGAAGCTCAAAAACTTCTGGAGATTTCTTTAGAAGGTTCTGTAGGCTAATTGTAAAACCATCAAATCTACATTAATGAAAAAAACATGTATTTTAATTGCACTAAGTCTTATTCTTTTTTCCTGCAAATCCGAAAACAAAAATGAAGAACCTAATTTAATTCGTGGCGAATTTATTCTTATAGATGATGCGGCAGTCTTAAAAGGTAATGATTTTATATATGGTGTGATAATTAATGATATCACGCTTGAACTCGCTAAAAAAGTAGAACCTCTGCAAAGAGAAGAATATGACATGGTTCCTGTTGTAGTAAAGGGAATCATAAAACCCAACCCAGAACAAGGGTGGGAAGAAATAGTAGAAATAAAAGAAATTATCGGAGTAAGTGCACCAACTTCAGAGTTGCCCACTAAGATTAAGTCTCCAGAAGAAGACAAAAACTCTGAGCTAGAAAAAGATAAATAACTAAATTATATCTCATAAGAGATAAAAGCTTTGTACAACATGTTAGAGATAAAGGATTTACACGCAAGTGTCGAAGGTAAAGAAATTTTAAAAGGTCTTAACCTAAATGTAAAAGCAGGAGAAATACACGCAATTATGGGTCCTAACGGTGCCGGAAAAAGTACATTAGCCAGTATCGTTGCAGGTAAAGAAGAATATGAAGTTACCAAAGGAGGAATTCTTCTGGAAGGAGAAGATATCGAAGAACTTGCAGCAGAAGAACGTGCTCATAAAGGTGTTTTTCTATCGTTTCAATACCCTGTAGAAATTCCTGGTGTAACGGTAACTAATTTTATGAAAACTGCCATAAATGAAACACGAAAAGCACAAGGCCTTGAAGAAATGCCTGCCAAAGACATGCTTAAAAAAATTCGTGAAAAATCCGAATTATTAGAAATCGATCGAAAATTTCTATCTCGTTCTCTTAACGAAGGATTCTCGGGCGGTGAGAAAAAACGTAATGAAATCTTTCAGATGGCAATGATGGAGCCTAAATTGGCAATCCTTGACGAAACAGATTCTGGGCTTGATATAGATGCTCTACGTATTGTAGCCAACGGAGTGAATAAACTGAAAAGTGAAGACAACGCTATCATAGTAATTACTCACTATCAACGTCTCTTAGACCATATAGTTCCAGATTTTGTACATGTATTATATGACGGTAAAATCGTAAAATCTGGTACCAAAGAATTAGCTTTAGAACTAGAAGAAAAAGGATACGATTGGATTAAAGAAGAAATAAACGCTTAAGATTATGGAGTTGAAAGATAAATTGGTGTCTTCTTTTTTGGCTTTTGAAAACACGGTAGATGTTGATACAGCTGTTCATGATATCAGAAGTCAAGCTATTAAAGCTTTTGAAGAAAAAGGATTTCCTACCAAAAAAGAAGAAGCGTGGAAATACACTTCTCTGAATACTGTACTAAAACACGATTACAGCATTTTTCCAAAAGAAGAAAATGCTATAGAATTTAGAGATATAAAAAAGTACTTCCTTCATGATTTGGATACATACAAAATTGTGTTTATTGATGGTAAATATTCATCTCATTTATCTGAAACTACTCATGATAAGATCGATGTATGTTTAATGTCATCGGCATTAAGCAATGAAAAATATCGATTAATAATTGAAAACTATTTTAACAAAGTAGCTCGTGAAGATGGGCTTACTTCTTTAAATACAGCTTTTTCTAGAGAAGGAGCTTATATTTATATTCCAAAAAATAAGTTGGCAGATAAACCTATACAGGTTTTACATTTTTCTACAGGAAATGAAGCTGCCCAAATGTTACAACCACGTAACTTAATTGTTGTTGGAGAAAATTCTCATGTGCAAATCATTGAGCGTCATCAGAGTTTAACAGACAACCCTGTTCTTACGAATTCTGTAACTGAAATTTTTGCAGATAAAAGGGCAGTTGTCGATTACTATAAAATTCAAAATGATAATCAAAATGCTTCTTTGATTGATAATACTTATATCGAACAACATGCACAAAGTGTAGCATCAGTACATACTTTTGCTTTTGGAGGAAATATCACCAGAAACAACCTTAATTTCTATCAAAAAGGTGAAGGAATCGACTCTATACTTAATGGTATAACAATTATTGAAGGAAAGCAGCATGTAGATCATAATACTCTGGTACATCATATAGCACCAAATTGTGAGAGTCATCAGGATTATAAAGGTATTTTTGATGAAAAATCTACAGGTGTTTTTAATGGAAAAATTATTGTAAATAAAGAAGCGCAAAAAACAAATGCTTTTCAATCTAATAACAACATCTTATTAAGTGATAAAGCAACTATCAATTCTAAGCCACAATTAGAGATTTTTGCAGATGACGTAAAATGCTCGCACGGTTGTACTATTGGACAATTAGATGATAATGCATTATTTTATATGAAATCCAGAGGTATTGGAGAAAAAGAAGCCAGGGCTTTGTTAATGTATGCATTCGCAAACAATGTGTTATCTAGTGTAAAAATACCTCAGCTAAAAAGTAGAATTAATAAACTAATCGCGACTAAACTTGGCGTGAATATTGGTTTCGACCTATAAGATAAACTGCATCAATAACAAATGATATTAGTAAAGCCAAATCCTGGAAGATTTGGCTTTACTATTTTTATTTCTCTATTCTATCGAATCAACCATTTCTTTTAAAAATGTATTGAAATCAACTCCTGCATCTCCAATAAGTCCAAATCGTACAATGACCAAATCTTTAGAAGGAATAATAAACACCCGTTGTCCCTGAAATCCATTTGCAGAAAACATATCTCTTGGAGCGTCTGGATAAAATCCTCCAGCATTTAGCCAAAAATGCCCTCCGTAATCTCCTTCAGATGTAGGGCTTGGGGTTGTCACATAATCCACCCACGAAGGTTCAAAAATCTGCTCTCCGTTCCAATTCCCTTTATGTAGATATAATAATCCAAATTTACCCCAATCCCTTACTGTTGCCCAAGCATAAGAAGAGCCTACATAATTACCTGTCATGTCCGTTTCTATAAGCATAGAATTCATTCCTATTTTATCAATAAACTCTCGATATGGATAATCAAGATACTCCTGGTAGCTTTTGAACTGTTTTCTCAAAATCCCAGATAGCAGGTTAGACACACCAGAAGAATAATACCAATATTCATTGGGTTTGTGAATTGCTTTTTTATGAATTTGGGGAATTGTCATATCTTTATCTACATATAACATTTTTGTAACATCAGAAATAGAGCCATAATCTTCATCCCATTCCAACCCACAATTCATCTGTAAGAGATTATTAATCGTTATCTCTTTTCTTTCATCATTTTGCCATGCAGACACTGGGGCTTTATCTTGTATATTAATTGCACCTTGTTTTTGTAACACGCCATAAACTGTAGAGAGAACACTTTTCGTCATAGACCACCCTAGCAACTTAGAATCTTTATTCAATCCATCTATATACTTCTCGGCAATAATCTGATCTTTATAAAGCACAAGAACAGCCCTTGTTTTCTTTATATACTCTCCATTCGTATCAAAAATTGAAGTAATAGTCCTATTTATCTTATCATAATCGACCGTAGTAAAAACTGTATCTTTTTGTTCTAATTGGCCATATGGATATGATAACCTTGTCTCTATTTTAGTTCTTTGCGGTATTAAAACAGGTATATTTTCATCAAAATCGTCATCGATCAAAACACTACCCAATCCTTCTCTATAAATTGCTTTTCTCTCTTTAAGACCAAAAACAGAGGCAACAGATGTCCTGTTATTCATATTTACCTCATCATCTGCCAAATTAACCGGAGCAAAATTATTATCATTTAAATCCGTAAACTCTAAACTTCTGTTTGCAATAAAAACCGATGAATTCATATTCTTTGCAGAATATCCTGTTAGAATTGTAAGTTTTGGGTAATTCAGTACAAATGCAATACAAATTCCTGCAAATAGAATAAGAAAAGCAATCCCAATAATTTTTTTAAGTCGTTTCATTATAAAAAGGGTTAAATCATTCTAAAAATAAACAATCCTAATTAGAAATACTTACTACTTTTGCAGAAAGAAATTGATATGTTAGATGTACAGAAAATACGAGAAGATTTCCCAATACTTACCAGAGAAGTACACGGAAAACCTTTGGTGTATTTTGATAATGCGGCCACATCTCAAACACCGCAGGTAGTTATAGACGCCATTGTAGATTATTACAGCAACTACAATGCGAATATTCATCGTGGTGTTCACACTTTATCACAAGAAGCAACAGATGCATACGAGATGGCTCGTAAAAAAGTGCAGAAACATTTTAATGCAACACACACACATGAGATTATTCTCACTTCGGGAACAACTCATAGTATTAATATTATTGCTACCGGATTTACCTCTCTTCTTTCTGAAGGTGATGAAATCATTGTTTCGGCATTAGAACATCATTCTAATATTGTGCCTTGGCAAATGTTATGTGAACGAACAGGGGCCATCCTTAAAGTCATCCCGATGAACGAAGATGGTGAATTAGTAATGGATGTGTATGATCAATTACTTTCTAACAGAACTAAACTTGTTTTTACTAATCACATCTCTAATGCATTAGGAACTATAAATCCTATTGAAGAAATTATTGAAAAAGCACATAGCGTAGGTGCAGCTGTATTGATCGATGGTGCACAAGCTTGCCCTCATGTTAAGCCAGATGTTCAAGCTTTGGATGTAGATTTTTATGTTGCTTCTGCACACAAACTCTGTGGACCCACAGGAGTAGGTATGCTATACGGAAAAGAAGAGTGGTTAAACAAACTACCTCCTTATCAAGGTGGTGGTGAAATGATCGAGCAAGTTACTTTTGAAAAAACTACCTATGCCGGGTTACCCCATAAGTTCGAAGCTGGCACTCCTAATATCTGTGGCGGTATAGCTTTTGGAGTAGCGATCGATTATATGAATAGTATTGGTTTTGACAATATTGCTGCATATGAGAACGAACTTCTTGAATACGGTACACAAAAATTATTAGAAATTGAAGGGTTAAAAATTTACGGTACCTCCAAAAACAAAACTTCTGTAATCTCTTTCAACCTGAATGATATTCACCCCTATGATGTAGGAACTATTGTAGATAAACTTGGTATTGCAGTACGTACGGGACATCACTGTGCACAGCCCATTATGGATTTTTATAAAATACCAGGAACGGTTCGTGCTTCTTTTTCATTCTATAATACTAAAGAAGAAATTGATGCTTTGGTCGAAGCCGTTAAAAAAGCCAAGATGATGCTCTCGTAAATTATTTTTATACCATTTGGTTTTGTTCAACGTTATTTAATTACCATACAACGTCTTAAATAAAACAACCAATCTATGAGTAAGTTTTTTTCCTTATTAAGTATCGTTATTTTATTTTCTTCATGCCAGGAAACCAAGCGAGTATTTATAGCTAATACTTTGGAAGATTGTGTTGGCGTTGGCCCTCAAAAATGCATGTTGTATAAAGAAAACCCAAGTGATGAATGGACTTATTTTTACGATACAATCGAAGGATTTGAATATGAAGAAGGATATAACTATGAAATTGAAGTTACCGTTACCAAAGTAGAAAACCCTCCTGCCGATGGTTCTTCATTACACTATACTCTAGTTAAAATACTATCAAAAGAAAAAAATCGATCCATAGCCCAAAACATTCCTTTAAAGAATAAAAAAGATCAGGGCAATATAGTTAATGTCGAATACCAGGCACTCTCCAGGGGTTCCTTTTTTCAAATCAAAATTAATAACGATCGTATTGAAAAAACTACCGATGTAAATTTAAAAAATAGTCATTCAAAAAAATGCTCAAAAAAAGATTGGAATACCATTACTTCACTCCTCGAAACTATAGATATTGATAAAATAAGTGAGCTAAAAGCACCTACCGAAAAAAGACTTTTTGATGGTGCTCCCCATGCACAACTAAAGATCACTTCTTCTACCAAAACGTTTGTCTCGAATGGCTTTGATCACGGACATCCTCCTCAAGAAATACAACAATTAGTTAATACTATACTATCATTGGCAGAAAGTATTGAATAGCAACAATTCTTGTTGTACTTTTGTTGAAAATTTGTACGTAATGACAATACAAGAAATCCAGGAAGAGATTGTTGATGAATTTGGTATGTTTGATGATTGGATGCAGCGATATGAATACATGATTGAACTAGGGAAATCTCTACCTCTTATTGAAGAAAAATACAAAACAGACGACAATATCATAAAAGGATGCCAGAGTAAAGTGTGGGTACACGCCGAAATGAAAGATGATAAAGTTCAATTTACTGCAGATAGTGATGCCATTATTACCAAAGGTATTATTGCAATATTGATACGTGTCTTTTCTGGGCAACATCCCGCGGCCATCATTGAAGCTGATACTAATTTTATTGATGAAATTGGTTTAAAAGAACATTTATCACCAACACGTGCTAATGGTTTAGTAAGTATGATTAAACAACTAAAAATGTATGCTATCGCTTACCAAACACAATTGAATTAAATCAATTTTTGTCGCATAAAGCTTGTTAAAGCAATATTAAAACTAAAAAAATGAGTGAAACCACTATAGATACAAACGACTTAGGAGAAAAAATTGTACGAGTATTAAAGACAATCTTTGATCCAGAAATTCCGGTTGATATATACGAGCTAGGGCTAATCTATGATGTATTTGTTAATGAGGATTATGAAGTAAAAATTCTAATGACACTTACTTCTCCTAACTGTCCTGTAGCAGAGTCTCTACCAGAAGAAATACGAGAAAAAGTAAAATCTCTTGATGCAGTAAAAGATGTAGAAATGGAACTTACTTTTGATCCACCATGGTCACAAGATTTAATGAGTGAAGAGGCTAAACTAGAACTGGGAATGCTGTAGCAGAGAATGCAGTCATTTCGGAACAACTTTCTAAAATAAATAAACAAGGAAAATGAATCCTGAACATTATAGTAAATTAGAAAGAATGTATCTACAGGCAAATATCAACACTGCATTGTATGATACCACCAAAGTCAAAATCGATGAAGGTTTAGCACAAATCGAGCTTGAAATTTCAGAAAAGTATTTTCATGCATTAGGAGCTATACACGGTTCTGTATATTTTAAACTACTCGACGATGCTGCTTTTTTTGCTGTAAATTCTATTGTAAAAGATATTTTCGTCCTTACTACTTCGTTCAATATTAATTTAATACGACCTGTCGATAAAGGAATAATTACAGCTGTCGGAAAGATAAAATTTAAATCCAGAAGCCTATTTGTTGCAGAATCAACTTTATACAATCAAGATGGTAAAGAAATTGCTTTTGGAACTGGAAATTTTGCAAAAAGCAAGATAGAACTTTCAGAAAAAATAGGGTATAAATAACATAATACAACGATACAATGGCCGATGAAATTGTAAATAGAGTTGCTAATAATAAAAACCTCATCACTTTTGATTTAGAAGAATACTATCCTAAAGGCAATCGTATTCTTTTTGATATTAAAAATTGGCTTTTTGAGGGGTTAATTTTACGCGAAAAAGAGTTTAGAAAATACGTCTTAGATCATGACTGGAGTCAATACCAAGACGTCTATGTTGCATTAACTTGTTCTACAGATGCTATTATCCCAGGCTGGGCATACCTTTTATTGACTAGCTCATTACAGCCCTTTGCAAAAAAAGTAGCCGTAGGATCTTTAGAAGCTCTGGAAACGATACTCTATGCCGAAATTATAAATACTATTGACATTTCAGAATATCAAAACAAGCTGATTATTATAAAAGGTTGCACTAACAAACCTGTTCCTCAAGGGGCTTATATCGATTTGATCCAAAAATTACAACCTGTTGCAAAAAGTATTATGTATGGAGAAGCATGCTCTTCTGTTCCTCTATATAAAAGGAAATAGGTTCTTTTGTCTATTAATACTGTTTTTTATCGAAAAATAATGGTCTGCCAGCATACTTTTAGGGTAAAAAACGTTTCTTAAAATATATTTGCCAACATAAAAATTTACACTGGTTATTTATGCCGGTTAATAAATTATTTAACCATAAAAATAACCTGATTAAATTCCTTAAAACTATCATCAAATGAAAAAAACATTGCTAACTGTAGTTCTATTAATTAGTTCTACGATTCTATTTGCACAAGAAGAAACAAAAAAAGACGAAGCTCCTAAAGATGGATGGACCAAAGGAGGTAATATTAGCCTTTTAATAAATCAATCTGCTTTTAATGCAGAATGGCTAGGAGGAGGAACATCTAATATTGCAGGAAATTTCTCTCTATCTTATGACTTTAATTACCGTAAAGGAAAACTCACTTGGGATAATAAAATTCTTGCAGATTATGGTCTTACCAAACTTAAAGATCAAGAGTTTATACGTAAAACTAATGATCGCTTAGAGTTAAATTCATTATTGGGTAGACAAATCAAAGAATCACTATGGTATTATTCTTTTTTCTTAAACTTTAAAACACAGTTTGATAAAGGATACGAATATGGAGAAGAACCTATTTTAGATACAACTACTGGAAATGTTATAGGAACAAGAGAAATCCGAACAGAAACTACTCGTATTTTTTCTCCTGCTTATTTACAGTTAGGTCCAGGTATGTTATGGAAAAAAAGTGACAATCTCAAAGTTAATATCGCCCCTGCAACAGCACGATTTATTTTTGTACATGATAAGTTTACAGAGGTGGGTAATGATCAGGCAGCAATAGATGCTTTTAATGATGCCGGAGGTTACTTTGGAGTAGAAGCAAACGACACGTTTCGCTTTGAATTTGGTGCGGCACTTAATGGGTATGCTAAATTTGAGATCATGAAGAATGTATCTATGGAAAACATTTTAAATTTGTATTCTAACTACTTAGAAGATCCACAAAATGTAGATATAGATTATACTGCAAACATCGTTATGACAATTAACAAGTATTTATCTACTAATCTAACATTTCAGGCTATCTATGATGATAATGCTGTTGGTGCTTTTCAGATTAGAGAAGTGTTTGGTCTAGGAGTAAATTACGGGTTCTAGAAACAAGAAAATATAGCTCTTTAAAAAAGCATCTTTTATTTGATAAAAGATGCTTTTTTCTTTAGTAAGTCTACTGTATTTATGCTTTACTAGGCACTAATTTCATATGAAATTCATGTTTATCCTCATCAACTGTCTTAAAACCCATACGTTCATATAAATACTTAGCTGGGTTTTCTTTTAATACTTTTAGTATCATATTTTTATTTGAAGCTTTGGCAGTTTCTATTAGATCTTTAATCACATACTTCCCTATTCCATGACCTTGATATTCGGGTAACACTTGTATTTGTAGTATTTCTATCGCGTGTCCCGTTTCAATATATTTCAATACACCTGCTCTTTGATTTGATTTTAATATCACATAAGCACTATCATATTGAAAATCTATTCTGGATAAATGTTCTTCATCGGATAAGAAAATTCCCATTTTCTGTAAGTGCTCGACCATTGTTGCCATTCTTAAATTAAATAAGAAATCCTTATCCGATTCTTTCGCTTTAATCAGTTCTAATTTTTCCATAGGAAATCATATAATACAGTATCACGAATATACCTTAAATTATGAAATACATTTTTGATAATACATATCATAAAAAAAGTAAAAGCGAGAGTAAAGAAAATACTCTCGCTTTTTTATGTATCTCATTTGCAAGCAAATTACTTAGAACGATCCTCTGCAGCAGGTACTTTGTTCTTTGGGTTTTTGTCACTTTCTTTAAGTGTTTTTAGCACTTCATTAATAGCGCGATCCAGTTGCACGTCTATACCTTGAGCATCTTTTCCTGGGTTTTCTGGAACATGGATATCCGGCTCTACACCATGTCCTTCTGCAAACCAGGTTCCATCAGGATTATACATTCTAAATGTAGGTACTGTTACATATCCACCGTCTATTAATTCTGGTGCTCCCGAAATTCCTATTAGTCCTCCCCAGGTTCTTGTACCAATAAGCGGTCCTACTTTTCTTTTCTTGAAATAATCTGGAAACGCATCTCCTCCACTACCACTCCATCCATTAATAAGCATCGCTTTAGGCCCGTAATGTCCTCTTGGAGGCCAAGCCCAATCTTTGCCTTCTCGCACCTTGTAATAGCTTAATAATGGTCTGTTTAATAATTCTACAAATCTATCTGGTATTTGTCCTCCATTATTAAATCTTTCGTCAATAATTAATCCATCTTTATGATGTTGAGCATAGAACATTCTAACTAATTCTTCTTGCCCATCTATTCCTGTACTTGGTACATAAATATATCCTATTCTTCCTCCTGATTTTTCATCTACATATTTTCGCATTTCTTCAATCCAGGCAAGATTTCTCAGCCTCGCTTCACTTTTTATGGGCTGTACAAGATATTGCTCGCTATTTTTGCCATCAGGAGTTTTACTAACTGTAATCTCTATCGTTTCATTTGCTTTTCCTTCTAATGCTACATAAGGATCTGCATACTCTGTTAATTCTATTCCATTAATACGCAATATATAATCACCTTCTTCAACTAATACTCCAGGTTTTCTAAGAGGAGATTTAACCTCAGTATCCCAAGGAGCTGGCGTAATGATCTTTTTTATTCTATATTTTCCCTGATGCATTTCCCAGTCAACACCGAGATAACCAGTAGTTTTGTTAGAGCTTGATACTACATCCCCTCCACCTCTATATGTATGAGAGGCATTTAGTTCTGCAATTAATGCTCCGGTTATTTTATTAAGGTCATTTCGACTTGCTGCATATTCTATTAATGGCTCATATTTCTTTTTCATAGCTTCCCAATCCAATCCGTGTAGATTTTTATCATAGAAAAAATCTCTTTCTAAACGCCATATATCTGCAAAGATTTGTCGCCATTCTTCTTTTGGGTTGACGGTCATTTCCATTTTAGAGGTGTCTATATGATCTTCGAGAGATTGATCTTTTGCTACTTCTATAATGCCCATTTTTTCTTCGCTAAACACTAGAATACTATTATTATCAAACGAAACTTTATAATCGTCTACATTTTCAAGAATTGTCTTTTCTTCATCCTCTTCAAAATCATAATATTTTAAAACTGATTTTTCATCCTTTGATCCTGTTCTTGGATGTTTTAAGAAAATGACTTTACCTTTAGCAGCCTTTATTCCTCCCGTATTTCCTAGCTCTACTGGTAAAATGATCATTCTGGATTCTATACCATTAAAATCTATGCGTATCGGTTTTACCTTTTGTTCTTCTTCTTCTTTCTTTTTATCTTTAGAATCCTCTTTCTTTTTATCACCTTCATTTATAGCAACTACATCATTTTTTAATTCAATAGGGTGTACTGCATCTTTTGTAAGCGGAATGATTCCTATTTTAGTTGCATTAGGATATGTCCAGCTATTATCATAATCACTATATACCGGATCAAAGGTTCTATTGGTCGTACAATAGATATACTTGTTGTCAACAGAAAACACAGGATTTCCATCATCATAAAAAGCAGAAGTGATGATGTTCTTTTTCTTTTTATCGATATCGTATATAATGATATGCTGATTTCCATTTTCATGAGAATTTGCATAGGTTATATATTTACTATCACTTGACCAACTTACCGAGAATCCTGATAGGCCGCCTTGAAACAATTGAATTTCCTGATCTATTTTGGTAATCGTATTGTTAGTAATATTTGCCAGTCTTATATGCATTTCCTGATCAACAAAAATTAATTTTTTACTATCAGGAGACCAGAACAGTTGATATCTAAATCCCGGGCCTTGTTTTGAGATTTGTTTCTCTGAATTATCTTTAAGGTTTCTTACCATTAATTCATACTCTCCTGTTTTATCACTCCAATATGCAATATATCTTCCATCTGGTGACCAACTTGGATAACGCTCTGCAATGCCACTTGTACGTGTTAGGTTCTTGGTAATCCCATCTTTTTTAGGCACAGAAAAGATATCTCCTCTGGCACCTACAATAATTCTATTACCATCTGGTGCAATACCTACACTATGAATGTATTTTTCTGCTTTCTTTACTTGAGGTTTTAATCCTGTAAAATCCCCAATAGCACTTATAGATATTTCTTTTGTTGTTTTTGTTGCCACATCTAACAGATATAGTGTTCCTCCAGCTTCAAAAACGATTTCAGATTTTCCTATAGACGGCCGTTCAATATCAAATTCTTTAAAAAATGTAATTTGCTCGTGTTGTTTTGATTGTAGGCTATATTTCCAGATATTAAACTTTTTTGAAGAATCTTTATCCGAAAGATAATAGAGGTCATCATTATTCCACATGGGTAGTTCATCATTACCATCGTTATTGGTAATGTTTTCAGAGGTTAAGGTTTTGAGGTTAAAAAGATAGATATCAGAAGCCATTCCTCCTCGATATCTTTTCCAGTTTCTGCTAAGCCTTGATTTATCTGTCATTGCTACAAGATCACCATTAACATGTAGATCTAATTCTTCGACTTTGCTTATTGGTATTCTTACTGGTAGTCCTCCATTAACAGATATTTTAAACGCTTTAGAAAAACGTTGTTTACCACTTTCCATTCTAGAAGTGTAGATTAAAAATTTTCCGTCTTTAGTCCACGCTTTAATATTATCAGACATTCCGTGGGTTGTAATTCGTTTTGGAATACCACCAGTTACAGGAATTGTATATATGTCATGGTTGCCATCATAATTAGCATTAAACGCTATAGTTTTTCCATCTGGAGAAAATTTTCCCATTGTTTCTCGGCCTGGCTTAGTTGTTAACCGATGTGCTGTGCCTCCTTGTTTATTTACAATCCATAGGTCATCTGCATAAGTAAAACAGATATGAGAATCAGAAACATCTGGATATTGAATCATTTTTGCTGGTAGTTGGCCATAATTTATGTTTGGCAACAAATACAATAAAAATAGTGTAATAATCTTCGAGAGATTTTTCATGACATTAAAGTTTGTTTTGTGATTGATATGTATTGTTTTTACTATGACCTATGATTATTTAAAACGTTACATCAAGTGCTCTGATTATTATCTTGTTATATTCATGTGTCATTATATCAAAAGTATCCCAAATGGTTTTTATTTTTATACGATTCTGACACATTAACCTACTGTTAACGTTAATATAGTATGTAATTACCGAACAATAAAGGGTTTACTTATCTATGTTAATAGATGAGTGAATATGAATTGATACTATGGTAAGTAGTCAATGCAGATGCAATTTTATGTAAGATGTTTTTAAGAAATATCTCTAATTTGAAAAAGCTAAGTGCATACCGTATCTTTGTATTCTACCCTTGCAATAAAAGATCAAATGAGTAGATTTTTTTTAGCTATTTTTCTGTTTCTGTTAGTAACAAAAATTTCTGGTCAGGAAAAAGAAAAAACAAAATACCTGGATTCAATTCAAGTTAATTTAAAACGTTCTCTTGATAGTATTTTAAAAAACACCACAAATGACTTAAATATCATAGTTTTAAAACAGAAACTAAAAGAAATTACTCCTAAAAAACCAAAAGAAGAACATATCGGGTGGAAAAATAAGGCAAACTTTACTTTACTTTTTAATCAATCTGCATTTAACTACGACTGGCAAGGTGGAGGAACATCTAATATTGCTGGAAATGTTACATTAAATTATGAGTTTAACTATAAAAAAAATAGCCTAACCTGGGATAATAAAATTATTGCAGATTACGGACTTACTTTTTTAAGAGGAGAGGATTTTGCTCGTAAAACCAATGATAGGATCGAATTTAATACTCGATTGGGGCAAAAAATTGGTCAAGGTTTCTGGAACTATTCTTTGTTTATCAATTTCAGATCTCAATTTGATAAAGGATATAGATTTACCAAAGATCCCGATACAGAAGAGACTATTCGTACAGAAGAAACTCATTTCTTTTCTCCAGCTTTTATA
This sequence comes from Aquimarina macrocephali JAMB N27, assembly GCF_000520995.1. GTDB lineage: Bacteria > Bacteroidota > Bacteroidia > Flavobacteriales > Flavobacteriaceae > Aquimarina > Aquimarina macrocephali. The sequence continues at coordinate 593,921 of NZ_JACA01000001.1, forward strand.
CAGATCGGACCAGGACTATTATGGAAAAAAAGCGATAATCTACACATTAATATTGCTCCAGTCACCTCTCGTATGATATTTGTAGACAAAGAATTTACCAATATTGCAGATTATGTAGATGGTGATTATTTTGGTGTAGATGCTGGCGAAAGCTCTCGATTTGAGTTTGGTGGATCTCTTGCGGCATATTCTAAATACACTTTGGCAAAAAATATAACTCTAGAACAACTTTTAAACCTGTACTCTAACTATATTGAAGATCCGGCCAATGTAGATATTGATTATACATTAAATATTAGCTTACTTGTAAACAAATACATTACAGGTAGTTTTGTGTTTCAAGCAATTTATGATGACAATGCTACCAGCGGATTTCAGATACGTGAGGTAATTGGATTAGGGCTTAAATATAAGTTTTAAGTTAGAGCTTGTTTAAACACCTTGCTTCCTGAAAACTACTATTTTGAGAACCTTAAGGTATACTTCAAATAATTCTAATATCTCGATATGCTCATGATTTGAAGTATACTCAGAACCTCAAACCACTGATTTTCAGTTCTCATTGTAATTAAATATGCTCTTATTCTTCGACAATCTCAGGATATAAAAAGTTATTATAAGGGAAACGAGTTACATGAATATTTCGTGTTTCTTTATATACTCGTTTTCTAAAGTCATCAATATTCTCTTTCTTGATCGCAGAAATAAACAAGGCGTTATCTCCTATTTTACTCATCCAAGTCTGTTTCCATTCTTCTAGAGTATAATGAGCTTTGGTTCTTTCTGTAGTTAAATCATCACTATCTATTGTCTCATGTTGATAAGCATCAATTTTATTAAAAACCATCATAGTGGGTTTATCTCTACAATCAATTTCATCAAGAATCTTATTCACTGATTCGATATGATCTTCGAACTGTGGATGAGAAATATCTACTACATGTAATAATAAATCTGCTTCTCTTACTTCGTCTAATGTGCTTTTAAAACTCTCTACCAGTTGAGTAGGTAGTTTTCTAATAAAACCAACTGTGTCACTAAGTAAAAATGGAAGGTTGCCAATAACTACTTTTCTTACTGTAGTGTCCAGAGTAGCAAAAAGTTTGTTTTCTGCAAAAACCTCGCTTTTGGCAATAACATTCATTAGTGTAGATTTACCCACATTGGTATACCCTACTAAAGCTACTCTAACCAATTTTCCACGATTACCACGTTGTGTCGCCATCTGCTTATCAATGGTAAGCAGTTTCTTTTTAAGCAAAGAAATTCGGTCTCTAACAATACGACGATCTGTCTCTATCTCTGTTTCTCCCGGACCTCGCATCCCGATACCACCACGTTGTCTTTCTAAGTGAGTCCACAAGCCTGTTAATCTAGGTAATAAATATTGATACTGTGCCAACTCTACCTGAGTACGGGCATAGCTGGTTTGAGCACGTTGGGCAAAAATATCAAGGATTAAATTGGTTCGATCTATAATTTTAGCCTTTAGAATACGCTCTATATTACGAAGTTGACCTGGGGATAATTCATCATCAAAAACGACAGTACCAATATCATGTTGTTCTACATAAATTCGTACATCCTCCATTTTTCCTGATCCTATAAAAGTTTTAGAATTAGGCATATCCATCTTTTGGGTAAATCGTTTTACCACTTCGCCCCCAGCTGTAAACGTAAGAAATTCTAATTCATCCAAAAACTCTTCAAGCTTCTCTTCATCTTGATTCTTGGTTATGATTCCTATCAAAACTGTTTTCTCGTATGCTATTTCTTCTCTTTCTAACATTAGCTACCTAATCTTCTATATCTTAATTTATTATATTGTGCCTTTAAACAAATGTACAAAAGTACAACAATTATGTACTCGGGAACCAACATTATAGCCGGTTTCTTATAAAATTAAATGCCATGGCCAATAAATTTTATTTCAGTAAAAAAAGCACAAATCACTTTACCATAGCATTTTATAACCTGGAGAATTTATTCGACACCAAAGATGACCCGAAAACCTTAGACAATGATTTCTTGCCAGATTCTGAAAAAAAATGGAATCAAAAACGTTATGAAAAAAAAATATTCAAGCTTGGTACAGCCATTTCTAATATTGGATTTTCAAAGACAAGAAGAGCTCCTATCCTGGTTGGTGTTGCAGAAGTAGAAAATAAAGCGGTTCTCAAAGATCTTATAAACTCTAAACATTTAAAACAAAAAGAGTATGGTATTGTTCATTATGATTCTCCAGATGAACGAGGTATTGATGTAGGATTACTATATCAGAAACAATATTTTGAAGTAAAGAATTCTAAAACTATTACTGTTTTGGTAGATAATGAAAAAGGAGAACGGGACTATACTCGCGATATTCTATGGGTAACCGGTGCTTTAAATCAAGAAGAAGTTCATATCTTAATAAATCATTGGCCATCAAGAAGAGATGGAGCAGAAAGTACAGCCTATAAGCGCATTGCTGCCGCAGAAAAAAACCGTGAGATTATCAACCAGATTACTGATAAAAATCCTAATGCAAAAATTATCATCATGGGAGATTTTAATGATGATCCTTCTAGCGAAAGTATAAAAAATTTGGTGCAGCAAGATCTTTTTAATCCAATGGAACGACTCCTTACCCGATACAGAGGTAGTACCAGTTACAGAAGTCAATGGAACCTGTTTGATCAAATAATCTTTAGCCATAACTTTCATCAATATGAAGGGGGAAAACATAGTTTTTCTAATGCTGCCATCTTTGATGATGACTTCCTAAAGATCTACAAGGGTCGCTATAAGGGTACTCCTTTCAGAACTTATGCAGGAAGAAAATATAAAGGAGGATACAGTGATCATTTTCCTGTGTATATACGTTTAAGACACAATATATAGGAGGTGTTTTAACCCTGGTAAAACAGGTAAAAGACCTAAAAAAAGTCCGAATAGTTTGAAATTCAAGCTATTCGGACTTTTCTATTTTGACCACTGTCTATATTCGCCAAATAAACCAATAATTTTAAATATGAAAACACAAAATTTTAAAAATCTAGTTTTTTTATGTGTGGGACTTTTAATGTTTTCCTGCAGTAAATCTGATCTTTCTGAAGCCGATGAAACATTGGTATTAGAAAAAAGCGAAGTTGAAATTGTAGAGAATCAAGATGCTAAGGGGATAATACTCCCTGGATTGCTACCTGGGATTTATGGGTCTACAAATATTAATACTTATGAAAATGAGACGTATAGTTATGTTTTAACTCAGGCAGAACAAAATGCTGTTCCGAGTAGTTCAAGACGATTCAAAGTGCGTTTTCAAGTATGGTCTGGGGGTGCTTGGGTGCATAAAAAAACATACAGTAACCAACCTAGTACAGTAACAGCCAAATTTCCAAAATATGGAAATAATAACACTGTCTTCTGGAGAATTGGGTTTCAGATGTATAATAAAAACACAAATGTGCACTACAGTAAAAAATGGAAAACAATCTTAGTACATAATTAAACACAGTACTTACATTGTACCTTCTAGATCATTTTTATAAAGACATCTGGATAGATATCTATCCAGATGTCTTTCGTGTTTATACACATAAACACTTGCATTTTTTAAACTTTTTTTATTACTCAACTTATCTATAAATTGACTAAAAATAATATCTGCCAGATTCAATAAAATCATCAGAGATAGTAGTATATGAATCCCAACAAGTATTACAAGTAGAATCTAACCATTTATTAAACCCTGTTTTAGAATTAAATTGCATACCTGTTTCTGTTGCTTCATTGTAACCATAAATAGAAATGTATCTAAAACGCCACCCGTCTGTCCCTTGTAATTTAATAGTAGCCGATTCAATTTCCATCCATTCAATATCAATAGGTTTTGGTAACGTTAGTTCTAGTTCGTATGTGTCTATACTGCCTTGTTCTCGCCCTCCCTGTAATACAAAATTCCTTTTGGTCATTATTCCTTTATCGGTCTTAAAAACTATATCAATCTTTACAACTCCATTCGTTCCTTCATGTGTATTAGTGCCAGTCATTGTTGTTATTCTAAAAGGAATTTTTGTAATCGATCCTGAAAAAAAGGAGAATCCTGTTTTTTGCTTATGTCCTGTGAGGTTTTTCTCAAATTTGGCTAAGGCTTCTGCTTTACTCGTTTCGGCACTAAAACTCATATGAAATATTGGTTTTATTACTCCTGATTGATCATCTGCTACAGTAACATCACTATTTCCTGTAGTACTCATAAAACCTTCTTGCTCTTTTATGTTTAGTATCTCGGTATCTGATTCTGTTTTTTCACATGATGTAATCACCAAAACACCTATTGTTACGAATATGTATTTTTTAAGTTTTGTTACTGTTTTCATTTTGTTCATTAAGAGTTTTAATTATAAAAATATTTGTCTTTGATTCAACAAATGTAAACTCAAGTATCCTATTTTATCAATCGTAGTTGATGGTCTGCTATTTTGAATTGATCAAAAATATGTTTCAATTGATAGTTTGTAATCTTCACCTATTCAGTTACATCAAAATCATTTGGATTCTAGATTATAATCTATAACTAAGAAAACTATATCCTTCTTTAACAAACCATTGATTAATATGTGATTACAAAAAAATACTTGATTTTCTTAAACTTTTTTTAACATATCTGCCCAATAATAATCATTCTAATACTCTAACTTGCATTACGCAAAAAATCACACAAAAAATTTAATAGTCATGAAATTAAAATTACTCTTAATTCCATTCGTTATCTCCTGCTTTTTTTGGACTCAGAATGGGTTTACTCAATCCGTATTTATTAATGAAATACACTACGACAATGCAAGCACAGATATAGAAGAAGCTATCGAAATTGCAGGGACAGCAGGGACAGACCTTTCTGGTTGGAATATTGTTTTGTATAATGGGTCTAATAACGCCGTTTATAATACAATTTCTATTTCGGGAGTGATTCCTGATCAGCAAAATGGTTTTGGAACGATAGTAGAAATTCTTCCAGCCAATGGATTACAAAATGGTGCACCAGATGGGATTGCATTAATTGATAACAATAATACTGTTATCCAGTTTTTAAGCTATGAAGGTGTTATTACTGCAACAGATGGACCCGCATCTGGGTTAACAAGTACCGATATAGGTGTATCAGAATCTAGCAGTACTCCCGTTGGAGCCTCTTTACAACTAGCAGGAACAGGAACATCTGCTACAGAATTTACTTGGGAAACATCTACAACCAACTCATATGGTGCGATAAATACTAATCAGGTTTTAGGAACACCAGTTATCATACCAATAATTAACGAGTTTGTATTTAATCATACCGGATCAGATACTGATGAATTTGTAGAAATATTAGCTAGTGTAGAAACAGACTTAAGCGAATATTGGTTACTAGAAATTGAAGGAGATAGTAATGCTTCTGGAGTTATCGATGAAGTAATACAATTAGGCACTACAGATATTAATGGATATTTCACTACTGCTTTTGGTAGTAATGTATATGAAAACGGAACTGTCACTCTACTTCTGGTAAAGAATTTTACAGGTAGTTTAGGGCAAGACCTAGATACAGATGACAATGGTATCTTTGATGTTACCCCGTGGGAAGAACGCATTGATGATATTGGAGTTAATGATGGTGGTGCATCTGATCTTAACTATGCCAATATTACTTTACTACAATCCTTTGATGGAAGCTCATTTACTGTTGGAGGAGCATCGAGGTTTCCAAATGGTCAAGATACCGATGCTATCACCGATTGGAAAAGAAATGATTTTGATGGAAGTGGGTTACCAAGCTTCCCCTTAGCTATAGCAGAGCCGGGAGAAGCTGTTAATACTCCTAATCGAGAAAATGTAGTTATTGATGATGTTGATCCTACAACCGTTATAGTAATTAATGAAATTGACGCAGATACAGATGGATCTGATATTTTAGAATTTGTAGAGCTGTTTGACGGCGGAGCCGGAAACACATCTCTGGATGGACACACTTTAGTATTCTTTAACGGATCCAATAATCAGAGTTATGCTGCCTATGATTTAACTGGTTCTACCACAAATGCTAATGGATACTTTGTTATCGGTAATGCAGATGTAGCTAACGTCGGGGTTACGTTTCCTGGTAATGGACTACAAAATGGAGCAGATGCTGTAGCACTATATAAAACTGAAGCTTCTAATTTTCCTAACGGAAGCGCTATCACAACAGAAAATTTGGTAGATGCTATTGTATACGACACCAATGATAGTGACGATACAGAACTATTGGTTTTACTAAACAGTAGTGAACCACAAGTAAATGAAGACGAGAAAAATGATAAGAATTTCCATTCATTACAACGTTTCCCTAATGGATCAGGAGGATTAAGAAATACCTCAACATATACACAAGCAATTCCTACTCCGGGAGGAGCAAATACCAATGCAACAGAGATAGCTAATCTTATTATTAACGAACTGGATGCAGATACTCAAGGCTCTGATGCTTTAGAGTTTGTGGAACTATATGATGGTGGAACCGGAAATACCTCACTTGATGGTTATGTATTGGTAAATTATAACGGAAGTAACAATACCAGTTATAATGCCATTGATTTAGATGGTTTTACTACCAATGCCGAAGGATATTTTGTCATTGGTAATGCAGATGTTGCTAATGTAGGCCTTGTCGTTCCCGGAAATACGTTCCAGAATGGTGCAGATGCTGTGGTCTTGTATTTTGGTGATGCTACAAGCTTTCCTAACGGAACAGCGGTTACTACCGAAAATATCATTGATGCCATTGTATATGATACCGATGATGCTGATGATGTAGAATTATTAGTACTTCTAAATACAGATCAGCCACAGGTAAACGAAAACACAAACGGAAATAAAGATGGAGAATCTTTACAACGAAGCCCTAATGGACAAGGAGGAGTTCAAAATACTGCTTCATATGTAGCTAAAGCTCCAACACCAGGAGCAGATAACGATGGTGTAATAGTAATTCCTGGCGACCCAATAAGCATTGCAGAAGCTAGAGCTACTGCCGAAGGTACACCAGTTACTATCACCGGAGTATTAACTGTTACTGATAGTTTTAATGGTCCTGCATTTATTCAGGATACCACCGGTGGTATCGCTATTTTTGATGACCAGGTGCAAGCAAATGCTACTTTAAAAGTTGGAGATTCTATTACCATAACAGGGATCAGGGCTGCTTTTAATGATCAGATTCAGATTAGTTCTGTAACAGATGTAGTAAATAACGGTCTTCCTCAAAACCCAATTACACCACTAGACATTACACTTGCAGAGCTTGCAGATCATCCGGGAGAATTGGTTCGAGTACTTAATACTACATTCCCTAATCCGGGAGATCTTTTATTTGGAAACTCTAATTTCACCCTTACCGATGCTAGAGGAAATGGAGAACTACGTGTTGATAACGATGTAGCTTCTATAGTAGGTAAAGCACAACCCATTACCTGTTCAGAAATCACTGGTGTGATAGGTCGTTTTAGAGAATTCTTCCAGTTACTGCCAAGGCAGGTTTCAGATATTCCTTGTGCGGTAGAATTTATTCCACCGGGAGACACTGTAGGGTTCCCTAAAGAAGATACTTTTGATGTAGTAACCTGGAATATCGAATGGTTTGGTGATGAAAACAACTCGCCTGTAGGTCAAAATCCTATGTCTGATGCAATTCAAAGAGATAGCACGGCTACAGTACTTAAAAAGTTAAAAGCAGATGTATATGCCGTAGAAGAAATTGCTGATGATGTATTATTTGAAGAATTAGTAAACCTGTTACCAGGATATGATTATATTTTATCTGATGCTGTTTCCCGTCCTAATTCTGGTGGAGTATCACAAAAAGTAGGATTCATTTATAATACAGAAACTGTTTCTGTGGTTGAAACAAGAGCAATGTTTACATCCATTCACCCGCTATATAATGGTGGTGATGCATCTGCACTTGTAGATTATCCTAGCGAAACAGATCGTTTCTACGCTAGTGGAAGATTACCCTTTTTAATGACTGCAGATATAACTATTAACGGAGTTACAGAACGTATTGATTTGATCGCACTACATGCCAGAGCAAATAGTAGCAATGGTCCTCAAAATCGGTATGATATGCGTAAATATGATGTAGAAGTATTAAAAGATTCGCTAGATGCTAATTTTGCAAACAATAAGGTTATTCTTTTGGGAGATTATAATGACGATGTAGATGAAACTGTAGCAGACATCCCATCAACCATTTCTAGTTTTCAGGAATATGTAGATGATACAGCTAATTACACGATTGTATCTTCTGCGTTAAGCGAAGCAGGATTGCGATCATTTGTTTTTAGAGAAAATATGATTGATCATATTATGGTTACTAATGAACTTAATGAAGCTTATATCGAAAATTCTGTAACAGTTCATTACGACGTATATGATAATGATTACGCATTCACTACATCGGATCACTTACCCGTTTCTGCACGATTCTTACTAGAACCAGAATTTGTAAACAATAATTGTTCTGGGGCATCTGTGGTAGCTTTTGATCAAGGCAAGAGAAAAGATGGAGGAAGAATACCTCGACTTAGAAGTAAAACTAAGCGTGCCTTAGGAACTCCTAGAGAAAAAAGATATTTTAATTTTGTGAGTTTAGGTTTTGGTGGATCGATCACCATAGAACTAAACAACGAAATTTTTGATAATGCTGATACTAATGAATTTGCAGTATTCGAATCTACAGGGTTCTTTGACAACGTCCCTTGTAATTACTATCCAGAATCAGCAGAAGTATTTGCTTCTCTAGATGGTATTGAGTTTGTTTCTTTAGGAACAACTTGCCAGGATGGAGAATTTGATCTTGCAACGGGTAACTTACGTTCTGCAAAATATATCAAAGTTGTAGATACAAGTGATAAAGCTAGTTTCCCATGGTTTGCAGATGGCTATGATCTAGATGCTATTGTATGCCTTGAAAATGGTGAGCGTATCGCTACAAAAAATACTATGGCAAATACAAAACCTCCTACTGCTCTAGAAAGTGAATTACTAACCGAAGATTTTGGATTAGAAGAAGCAAGTGTTTTTGTTTCCCCAAATCCATTTAAGAATCAATTATCTATAGATTTTAATACTCTTGTTGAAGGAGATGTAGATGTTATAATTACTGATGTAACTGGCAAAACTGTATATACTCAAACGATACAACTTAATGCCAGACAATCCAAATTATCTATTGATATGAATCGTTATCCAAAAGGATTTTATGTTGTACATGCTTCTAGTACAAATGGAAAACTTAATATAACTAAAAAGATAATTAAAAAATAATTGAATTAGAAGGAGGCTATTTAGATAATCTCTTAAACAATACCAGATCTAAAAAAGGCTGAATTATCTAATTCAGCCTTTTTATTATTTACTTATTTCTTTTTCAAAACATATCTAATGCATTGTTTTTCAGTAACATAACATTACGGGTTCTCATCAAAAAAAAACATCCAAACACCTGTTTTTATCCAGAGTTTATGACTAGTCTCTATACAGTTAATTAACCCATTTTTATATAGTGATTTTCCTGAATAATAGTTTAACCACCTAATAATCAATTAATTATATTTTCAAACGATTAAGAATGCTATTATCTATTTTTATAGATAGATAGATTTGAATACTTTTAAAATTGAAATCAATAGAGATTAAATATTTCTTCATTTGATACTACTCCACTCTAATGGTTAGAATCCCACAATGATTATAGTATCATTAGGACAAAACCATCCAATAGGTAAGAAACAAAAATATATCTGGCGCCGAAAGTAAATGTTTCTAAAAGAATGATCTCATGAATCCTTGTAGGCTTCAAAAACTAACTTATTTAATAATCTTAAAACTAAATCAAAATGAAAAAATGGAAATTATTAGCGCTTTGCGCTATTATTGCTGGATTTATTTCGTCTTGCCAAAAAGATGAAGTTACAAATGAAGCACTAGAACAGGTAAAAATAGAGCCCACAAAAGCGCAACTCGAGAAGTTGCATAATATGGGGGTGAATACTGATAATGTTACGATTGAAGATTTTACCTTTTTAGACGGTTCTTCTGCCAAACACTTGGTTTCAGGAGATATTACAGTTCCAATAGCAGATTTAAACAAATATCCGGAACTAGAGTCTCGTGATGATGATAGTAAACAATACCGAACACCGAACCTGGTATCTCCACCTAATAGAAATATTAAAATTCTTGGGTATACTGGGGGTGGTTTTGCATTAACTCCTAAGATGAAAACAGCTTTATCGTGGGCCGTTTTCAACTATAATGTGTTACCCAACACACTTAATTTTACACTTAGTTATGGTACTAATGTTGCGGCTGCTGATATCGTAGTTTATAAAATCGCAGGAGCTGCAGGTGGAATTGCAGGGTTTCCTACTCCTGCCGGCAAACCATACAAATGGGTTAGAATCAGAGCAGGAACAGATGCATATAGTACTAATGTTAATGAACATGTAATCGGTCATGAGATTGGGCACTGCATTGGATTCAGACATCAAGACTGGTATAACCGTCAAAGTTGTGGGTATACTGGTACTTTGCCTGCCGAGTCTACTGCTATTTGGATACCAGGAACCCCTTGGTCTCCTAATGCAGACTCTATTATGTTGGCATGTTTTGGTGCTGGTGAAGATGGTGAATTAACACCTACAGACAAAACAGCATTAAATATACTATACTGATAATATTGTTCTGAAGGATAAAATAAATCTCCAGAGTTTTGCTCTGGGGGTTTATTATAAAAAAGAACAACTCTTCAGAAACCTCAATACGTATCAACCCAATATGTAATATTAAGACTGAAGTCTTTATCTAATTAATTGCATTAAATACATACAAATTTCAAAAATTAAATGATCTAATTATTCTTAAAACTAAAACAAAATGGAAAAGCTTAGACTACTAGCATTTTGTGCTATTATTACAGGGTTTTTTTGGTCTTGCCAAAAAGAAGACCTTACTACTCAAACTCCTGAACAAGTAACTTTAAAACCTACAAAAGCACAACTTGAGAAGTTATCTAATATGTTAATAAATACAGATAATGTTACTATTAAAGATATTACCACATTAGACGGCATCAAAAAAAAATATTTGGTTTCAGGAGATATTTTAATCCCAGTATTTGATTTAAAAAATTATGGCAAATTAAAACCTAAAACAATTAACCAGAAACAATTCCGGTTTCCACACATAGTATCACCACCTTATAGAGTTATTGATATTCTTGGATATACAGGTTCTGGATATGCTCTTACCAGTAAAATGCAAACCGCTTTACGATGGGCTGTAAATAACTATAATAGCTTGGGTAATTCGCTACGATTTAGACTAACCTTTGGTACTGATTTTGGTCCAGCAGATATGGTAGTTTATAATAATAACCAACCTGGTGGTGGTGGAGCTGCTTCAATTCCTAATGCAGCAGGTAGACCAGGTAAGTATATCCAAATTAATGCAGGTACAAATAGTTTCAGTACTAATGTGGTAGAGCATGTAATGACTCATGAGATAGGGCATGCTATAGGGCTAGCTCATCAAGATTGGTATAACCTTCAGAGTTGTGGGTATACTGGTCCAGTGCCTGCCGGGCCCTCACCTATTTGGATACCGGGAACTCCTTGGTCTCCATATACAGATTCTGTTATGTTAGCCTGTTTTAGTGCTTCTGCAGATGGTGAATTAACAACTACCGATATTCTGGCGTTAAATATATTATACTGAAAATAGTTTTGATGTATAAAAAAAGGCTGAATTTAATAATTCAGCCTTTTTACTATTTACTTTTTGTTATTCTCGAGTTCACGCTTTTTTCTTCTTGCTTGGCGTTCTCGTTTTCGTTGTTCTCTTCTTAATTTTCGCTGCTCTTTTTTAGATAGCGTTTTAGTAACTATCTTTTTTTGAGTCTTTTTAGCGACTATCGCAGTCTTTTTTGATTTCTCTGTAGCTTCAGCCTCTTTTTTCTTTTCACCACAGGCCAATACTGCAAATACTAATACTACTACTAATAAACACTTTTTAAAAGTTTTCATAATACAACATTTTTAGTTTGTACAGTCTATAAAACGCTGTAATAAGGCAATTGTTTTATAATTCTGTTATAGCCTGATTTTACTAGTGGTTACATAGCTTCACACTAACAAAAGTGCACAAAATCATACAACAACAAGCTATAATCCAGTCTAGAAGAGCAGAAGTAAAACATATAAACAAACCCATCATGAAGGATTTTAGATTCAACTCTTACTTAACACAAAGATTATAGCTTTACTGTTAATTCTATCAGAATATATGAAAGGTTAGATGATATAAAACATTAATCTTTAATTGCTACTCCTTTAAAAAAAGTATAACAAAATGTACCTCCTCCCTCAGCCGTCTTATACAAATCGTTAATACCACTATTCATTTCTTCTTTGCTAATAATTTTCTTTGCTAGTGCTTCTTCTGTAATCCCTCTGACCATAGCCGTAAAAGTATTTTTAATAAACCCGTCTACTAATTTGGGTTTTGAATCATCAACATATACCTGTCTTGGAGAAATCGTGATGTTCTTAAATCCCGAATCAAGTAATAATGGATATAGTGCTCTGCCAATATTAGCATTCCCTCCTTTTTGTTGTTGTAAAGTTACTTGTGCCTGAACCACTTTTTGTGCAGATAGACTATCTGGGTAAAAATATGTAGAACCATGGTCTCCTTCAATGATCATAAGTGTCCCCCCCGGTTTAAGAACTCTCTTTAGTTCCTGTAGAGCTTCTTTTGGATGAGGAATATGTTCTAAAACAAAGCAAACAAAAATGTGATCAAAATGACCGTCTTTGAAAGGTAAGTGTAACAAATCGGCCATCTTAAACGCTACATTTTTGATATTGTGTTCTTTGATTAATGTTTCTGCTTTTTCTAATGATGCAGTGGACAAATCAATAGAAACAAAAGTCGAATCTGAGTTGTTCTTTGCTATGATTTTGGTTTGTGCCCCAACACCACAGCCAGCTTCAAGAATTAGTGAACCTTTTTTCCATTTTGAGTCCCAATGCAAAAGTTCTGCAATAGAATTAGCCTGATCATTTAATCGAATTGTCTCTTCTTGAGAATATCCATGAATATAACTCTTCATATGATCTTGACTTATTTCCTGGATATTATTTTCTGCCTGTTTCAGACGTTCGAGTATTTCCTTACTGGCATCTCGTAACTCTTTCCCCGAGGTGGTAAACACCAATTGATTATTAACTCTATAAAAAATCTGGGTGTCTAGACGCGATTCTAATTCTTTAAGCTGATGGCTTAATGCCGATTGTGTAAGAAAAAGTTTCTCGGCCGCATTTTTTAAGGTTCCTACGGCAGCAACAGTATCAATAAGTTTTAAATGACGGATTTCTATATTAGCCATTGTTTTTAATTTTTTTATGCAAATTACAACGCTTCGCTAAAAACCAATGACAAAAGAATATGAAAAAAAATAATAGGTTACTTGAATATAATTCAAGCGGTTATAAAATTAGAATTTACTGTTTTAATTTCTAAGAACGCCGAGGTTATAATTACTTAGTATTGTTATGAGATACCTAATTACATAATCATGGTTATTATAAAATGGTGATAACAAGACTACAGATAAATTATCTCAAAATTCAATTTTACAATGCGGTATTAATTTTTTAAGCTCTTCTTTTTTATATTCATTTAATTTATTAGAAGTTAAAATAAGCCAAGTTAAATTCTTGAGTTCACCAATAGATTTCGGAAGACTAATGAGTTGATTTGCATTTAAAAAAAGTCCTGATAAACTCGTAAGCTGACCTATGGTTTGTGGAAGACTGGTAAGTTGGTTATGTTGAAGAAAAAGATCTGTCAAATTTGTAAGTCGACCGATGGATTGCGGAAGTCTGGTGAGTTTGTTAGAGTATAAAAAAAGATCTGTCAAATTTGTAAGCCGACCGATGGATTTTGGAAGACTCTTGAGTTGATTATTATTAATCTTTAATACTGTCAAATTTACCAAATTACCTATAGATTCAGGAAGACTGCTTAGTTTATTTCCATTTAAATTAAGTTTTGTCAAATTCGTGAAACTCCCAATAGATGCCGGAAGGGAAGTGAGTTGGTTGTTATCTAAATCTAGTAAAATCAAATTCGTGAAATTCCTTATAGATTTTGGGAGAGTGTTAAGGTTATTATTACTTAAGTTAAGCCTAGTTAAATTTGTAAGCTTCCCTATAGATTCAGGAAGACTGCTTAGTTGATTATTGCTTAAATCTAGTAAAATCAAATTCGTGAAATTTTCAATGACTTTTGGAAAGTTGGCAAATTGATTATTACTTAAATTAGACCTAGTCAAATTCGTGAAATTCCCTACAGATTCTGGAAGATTACTAAGTTTATTATTGCTCAAATTAAATACCGTGAGATTCATAAAACTTCCTATGGATTTAGGAAGGTCTGTAAGTTGATTGTTATCCAAGTCAAGCACTGTCAAATTCATGAGTTCACTAATAGATTCTGGAAGACTAGAAAGGCGATTGTTACTTAAGTCGAGCCATGTCAAATTCATAAGCTGACCAATGAATCCTGGAAGATTAGAAAGATGATTGTTACTCAAGTCAAGCCATGTTAAACTTATAAGTTGATTAATAGATTCTGGAAAACTGGTAAATCGATTATTATCCAAGTGAAATTCTGTCAAATTCGTAAGGTTTCCAATCGATTCGGGAAGAGTGTTCAATCTGTTTTTTCCCAGGGTGAGCTCTGTCAAATTCGTGAGGTTCCCAATCGATTCGGGAAGACTAGAAAGGTGATTGTTATGCAAGCCAAGATCTGTCAAATTCGTAAGGTTCCCAATCGATTTGGGAAGCATACTGAGTCGATTATCATTTAAGTAAAGCTTTGTTAAATTCGTAAGGTTTATTATGGCTTCTGGAAAACTGGTGAGTCGATTCTTATCCATACCAAGTCTCGTTAAGTTTGTGAGTTTTCCAACAGATTCGGGAAGACTGGTAAATCGATTAATTCCCAGGCTAAGCCTTGTTAAATTCGTAAGATTTTCAAAAGATTCAGGAAGACTGGAGAGATAATTATAACTTAAAGTAAGCTCTCTTAAGTTGGTGAGTTGACCTATAGATTCGGGAAGAGTACTAAATTTGTTTCTCCTTAAAGTAAGCTCTCTCAAATTGGTTAGTTCTCTAATGGACTCAGGAAGACTACTAAGGTGATTATTATCTAAATTAAGGGTTGTTAAATTCGTGAGTTTTCCGATAGATTTCGAAAGACTAGTGAGTTCACGTTTACTTAAATCTAATTCATAAACTTGATCCGGAGTTTTTAGAGCTTCTTCTAGAGATTTATAGGTTCTATATTCTTGAGCATTGACTCCTGCAAAGATGATTATGATTATCGCTAAAGTGACTGTTTTTTTCATTGTCTTTACATTCATATTAGTCTTTGGCAGAAAGTCAATGATGTTATTTAGATTAATAAGGAATTTTCTAAAAACATTGAATCTTTACAACCGTAACCTATTAACTAACATTAAGATATACATAATATGGCTACTATGCAAACAATCCAAAAATCATTAAATTAATCAGGAAGTTCAATATAAATACACTATAAAAATCATAAGGTTTAGGGTTTCTACATCTAATATCAGTTTTGTAAATTCTATTTTATGTTTTCATGTTGATATAAATGAATATCTCTTTGAGGAAAAGGAATAGAGATCCCATCTGATTCCAAGCGTTTTTTTGCTTCTTCGAGAGTATAAAAATGTATATCCCAAAATTCTTCAGTAAGTGTCCAATATCGTAATGAAAGCGTTATCGAGCTATCCCCAAGTTCTGTCACCACTACCACCGGTAAAGGATCTTGAACTATTTTATCTTGTTCATTTACAAGGTCTAGTAGTACTTGTTTGGCCTTCTTGATATCACTATCATAAGATACTCCAATTGTAATATTATCTCGTCTTTTACCTTCTTCAGAGTAATTAATGATATTGTCATTAGACAATTTACCGTTGGGGAGAATTGCCAATTGATTACCAAAAGTATTTAATTTTGTAGTGAAAATTGAGATTTCTTTTACTGTACCCTGTATGCCTTGTGCTTCAATAAAATCACCTATTTTAAAGGGTTTAAAAAACAAGATCAATACCCCGCCTGCAAAATTTGCCAAAGATCCTTGTAATGCCAAGCCAACGGCTAGGCCAGCGGCACCCAAAATAGCAACTAATGACGATGATTGTACCCCTAATTGAGTCACCACCAAAACCACCAGGAGAACTTTAAGCCCTAAATTCAAAAAATCATAAAGAAATTTTTCTAATGTTTCATCATAATCCTTCTTTTTGAAAAACTTGCGAAGCATACGACTTATAACATTAATAGCCCATATACCTACTATAAGAATAATGATAGCCGAAACTAAGCCCGGTATAAAATCCCATAACCATTTTACAAATTGATCCCAGTTCTCACTAGTAAGTCCAAGTTTTTCCATAATTTATATTTTTAAACTAATCTGCAAAAATAAAGGATTTAACCTTGGTGAAATATTCTTTTTTAAACTAATACCATTTACAATTTGAATTTACTGTAATAAAACACCCTTTTTCCTTATTCTCCTATAATTCTAATATTATCAATATGGTAACGTGTAGTAGCTCTGGGATCACCACCAATATATCGAAAACCTATACGAATTGTACCATCTAAACAGGATAACCCAATGGGTCCTGCTGGTGTAGCATTACCAAAAGCATTTAATGGCCCTCTCGGGATCAAAGCATCAAGCTTTATCCAGGATGTGGTTGTTGGGTCTCCGGTAAAATTATTGGTTGCAAAAACCTCAAGAATATTTCCGTTATCATATCCTGCTTGCAGATCAAAATGTAAAACCTCATCTATTGAGGTACTTACATCAATATCTGGAGTAATAAACCATACCTCATATAGGCTTTCTTTAGATCTATACCCAGTAATTTGTGCATATTGATTTTCACCAAAGTTACCTATCTTATACTTTAATTTTCCTCCTGTGATATTACTATTCATCCATCCAGAATCTTCTAAATCACCAATTTTGAGATCACTAAAATCTTCTTCAAATAATATCGTAGCCCCTGTAGAAATTGCTGGACATTCTAAAACTATAGGATCACATCTCGTTTCATTATCAAATACTAACCCTCGCGGATCATTAAGTACTAAGTTATATCTGTTTCCTAAAAAGTTTTTAGTTAATATTCCTTCAAAACTTCCTTGTTGAATTGGTAGTTTTAACCCTTTAAAGTCTGAAAAAGTGCTTGTACTCATTATCGTAGTTCTTCCTGTTGCACAACTCTCTACAATACGTTCTCCATCAAATTTATCATAATTTTCTGCTGCAAAAGTAAAAGTGTTATCTTCTAAAACAAGACTTTTGGTGAACTGAATATTATTTACCTTAATATATAAGTTTACTAGTTTATCTGTAAAATCTTCAATCGTTATTTCTAGCGGAGTTATAGTCTCTATTTCTGTAGATCTTATCACAGTTTTTTCTATAAAAAAAGAGGGAATTGCGCCAATGGTATTTCCTTCTGAAACTCCAAGAGTTGGAATCCCGTTTTCTATGCCAAGAGACAAACCATCTAGCTTAATGTACATTTTACGTCCAAATTCATAAGTAGTAAATAATGGATTATCATCAATTAATACCCGAACTCCTGCAGAAGGGTTAGCATTTTTATCCTGAAGCACAAGTTCTTTAAAAAAATTACTGGCTTTATCACTGGATACTACGTAACCTGGTATAAAATTGTTGGTATCTTCAAAAATTACTTTGGCTTTTTCTCCATCTTCTATAAGTTTTTGTCCCAGAATACCGAGTATTGCATCAATTGTAATTTGTGTGCCTTCAATTTGCGGTTCATCTATGGTAACCGGAGATATTTTAAATTCTTCTTCTGGTGAGCAGGCCATAATTGTATACGATACAATTAAAATCCAAAAACATTTCTTTGTGTTCATTTTTGTACGATATTTTTGTTGTATTTATTGTTTTTATAGTGAGATCTGAAACTAAAATCTTACATAGACATTGAGATAGTAGGAAGTACCAAACCCGTAAAAATATTTTGATCCAAAAACGGGAGTATCACGTTGTGATTCTTCTAAAGCCAATCTGTAATTCGCACTCCTAGCCTGCTCAAATCCTCCTGTTCTATATTCTTGATCAAGAATATTATTTATAGAGGCAAAAAAACCAATGTAGTACTTCTTGATTCTCCAGGATTTTCCACCAATAGCATTTACAAGAAAATAATCCTTAAACTGCTCCTGTTGTAAAAGATGCTTTGCAATATTTTCGTCATAATCATTAAAAGGTAATCCATCAGTATCTTGATAAAAATTCGTGGTTCTTGCAAAAGGACTTATATTGATATACGCATTAGAAAAATAATTTGTAGTAGCCCCAAACCACCAAAAATCTGGGTCACGATATTCAAAACCTAATTGCCCTGCGCGTTGAGGTCCTCCTGAAATGTGATACCCCTCTAATGCTGATTTTCCGAAACTTCGTACCCCTTGAATGTCTGAAAATGCTTCACTAGTACTAGTTAAGACTAAGTCTGGATCATTATCATATACAAAGCTACCAACAGCAGCAGCTCCTTTAATCTTGATAGTCGGGGTAATTTGATATTCAATTCCAAATTCTCCACCAATGTATCGTTTATCAATATTGGTAAGTATTTCCTGAACAAACCCTACATCTGATCCTGAGATAGCTTCGGTAAAAAAGAAAGAAATATTGGTAGCATCCATAACCTTGGTGTAATACCCTGTTAATCTTGCTTTTATTTTTGAAGAACGAAGTATATAACTACCATCTACAGATTGAATTTTTTCACTTTCCTGAGATTCACCTAATAATTCTGCTACAGTACTATTATTCTGTCTTGCATTTGCAAAAGTATTACGAATTGTAGGTGCTTTATTGAAATAAGCGCCTTGTATTTTTATAAAATGATGTCCATTGACAGTAAGAGTAGTTCCTGCCTTTATTCCATAATTTATAAAGTTCAAAGCTTCGCTTTTTCCATAAGAAGCATTCCCTGGAAAGTATCCATTTTCAAACAAACCATTTCTTTGATAGGAGGTTTGTGAAAATGTTCCTCCCAAAAAGAAGTTAACTCTTTTCAACTTAAATTGCCCTTGAAGAAATCCCTTAATTGCAGAGGCCTCAATCTCATAGTTATAATCATACCGATCTCCTACTCCTACAATACGGTTAGGGTTACGTAAATCACTCTGTGCTCTATTGGATAATTCAGAAGGAGTTAATTCTATCGAAGATAAAGCAAATACGTCAATATCCAGAAAACCAGTACCACCCAAAAGATCGGTTACCTCAGCAAAATTTTGGCTCTTTAAATTCTTGTACCCGATTGCTGCATTTAATGTAATGTGTTGATTGAGCTGACTATTTAGTATCATATTACCACTCAACTGGGTATCATCTGTTCTATCCTCGTATAAAATATATGTTGAATTATTACCTTTTTGCGCATTTTGTTGATTGGTTTGTAACAAATCAGCCCAGTTTAATTGTCCATTGTTGATAAGACTTTGTTGCGCCAAAAATGCATTTTGATACTCCAGAGGAGTTGGGTCAGGATTTTCTAAAAAAGAACTTGGCATATTATCCGGGTGCACAGGATTGGTGTCTGCACTTCTGCCTCCTCCAATATAGGTTTGTTGCCCGTTTGGACCTATTATTAAATCACTGCCTCCATTATCTATTCTACTATTTGCAATTTTACCGGTCTGAAATGCTATATTCGTCTGTAAACGAGTTTTTTTTGATATATTCCAATAATGATTTATCATAAAGACTGGCTCCTCTATTTTCCGCTCTCTGGAGTTCCTTATTTTTCCGTCTAGATACCCCCAGTTAGGGTTATATTTATTTCCTTTAAGATTAAATACTTCATCGGTAATCGCTGTAGACCTCCCTCTACGATTTGGAGTATAAAAACCTGTTAGGTTTAGACTGTGTTTTCTCCCTAATTTCTTTTCAATCGAAATAAAAAATGAATTTGAATCATATAAGGTTCCCTCAACAAAGCCTTCTTTTCCATATCTTCTAGCTAAGGATACAGAGAATGCCCATCCTCTTGCGGTAATCCCAGAATTATACGTTCCTATTACTCTCCCTTGATAACTACGGTTAGAAATGGCATAAGATATTTTGCCTCCTTTTCTGTATTTAGAAGCCCTCATAATGATGTTAGAAGTTCCTAAAAGATTTCCAAATGTATAGTCGTTTTCTGAGATCCCTAGTGAAAATTCCTGATTGCGTTGCACATCATTTAACCCTCCCCAATTGCTCCATTGTGGTCTTCCATTAGAAAATTTGTTCATTTCAACTCCATTGATCAGAACTTTTCCATTTTCATTTCCTAAACCTCTTGGGCGAAAAAAAGTTGAGCTAAAATCAAATGCTGCAGCAGTAAGAAATACATCTCGGGTAGATTGAAGTAATCCTGAAACACTAAAGGAAACATCATTATCTTCATCTAATTCATGATCAGAAAGGCTAATCGTACCTATATATTGTTCTGTATTAAAATCAAACTGTAAGTCTATTTTTTTAAGATCCAGGACATCCCCTTCATTAATTACAATAGGAAAACGTTTAGTTATATATCCTTGTTTCGATAGTATAAGTACTTGCTCCCCTATAGGAAGCATAGTATTTCTAAAATCAAATTCGCCAAACGAATTAGTGAATACAGTAACCTTTGTTTCTTTAATAGATGCTGTAACCTTTTCAAGATTTACACCAGAAATAGCATCGATAACTTTTCCTTTTAGCCCGGTTTGTTGAGCGTGTATGCCCACAATACTACAAAAGAACACTAGCAAAATAATATATTTTGAATCAAAAAGAGTATGGCTCATAGTGTGTGATATATAGGGTTGAATAACTCAAAATACTCCCGAGTTATATGTTAATAATGAGCAAGTATAAAATATCCCAGTTTCATTTTTCGAAACTGGAAAAACCAATATTTGTCTCGAAGTAGGTGCCAAGATCCTGATTTTGATATCTGTCTAAAAGATTAACCCTAAACCTCACATTGTGCTGAACTGGATTCAGTATCTCTGTGAGGTATGATAAAAAGCAAGCTTATGTTTTTGAAAAGTATCTGCGTAACACTCATTTTATTAACCACTTCCTTTGTTTTTGCACAAGAAACAAAGGAGTATAAAATCCATACCATTGCATTTTACAATCTTGAAAATCTCTTTGACCCCGAAGATGATCCTATAACTTTTGATGATGACAGAACTCCTAAAGGAAAGGACCATTGGACCTATAAAATGTATACTCATAAGGTGAAAAATATGGCCAGAACAATCTCTGAAATTGGCGAAGACCTAACTGCCAACTCTCCTGCTATTTTGGGAGTTGCAGAAATAGAAAATAGAAAAGTGCTCGAAGATCTTGTCAATGATCCAAATCTTAGGCCAAAGGACTATGGAATTGTTCATTTTGATTCTCCGGATCGAAGAGGGATAGATGTGGCTTTACTCTATCAAAATGCTCTGTTTAAGGTGAAAACCTACAATAAACATAAGTTGGTAATTTATGACAGAAATACTGCTAAGCGAGTGTTTACAAGAGATCAATTACTGGTAAGTGGTTATCTGGATGGAGATTTACTACATATAATTGTAAATCATTGGCCATCTAGAAGAGGTGGAGAAGCTAGGAGTCGATATAAAAGAGAAAAAGCAGCAGCACTAAACAAAAAGATAATGGATTCTATATTTGCTGTTGATCCATATGCAAAAATTATCACGATGGGTGACCTTAATGACAATCCTAATGACTCTAGTGTAAAAAAAATACTGGTTGCAAAACAGTATAGAAAAAATATTAAAATTAAAGGGCTTTACAATCCTATGGCAAAATTGGCTAAAAAAGGTTTGGGTTCCCTTGCTTGGAGAGATCAATGGAGCCTGTTTGATCAAATTATTATTTCTAAAAACTTTTTAGACACGGATTATTCTTCTTATCGGTATTATAAAGCTGGAGTATTTAATCCAGAATATTTGATTACACCAACAGGTAAGTATAAAGGGTATCCTTTTCGTAGCTATACTAATGGTGCATATACAGGAGGATACAGTGATCATTTTCCTGTGTATATATATCTTATTAAACAAAAAAAGTGATCAAAAATGATCACTTTTTTATTTATTTTTTATAAAGATATTATCTGATTATTGACAATCAGAAAGTTCTACATATTTTTCAAAAGGAACACCTGTGTCTCGAGGAGTTAATACTCCTTGATGAAATTCTTGTATAAAAGCATTTCCGTTTTCTCCTCTGCATACCCGCAGAGTAATATTGTTATTAGTACAATTCAGACAAGTTTGCCCTCCAAACTTACAATCTCCTAATATTTTTAATTGCTCTTCATAAACTTTAATTGTTTCATCATCAGCAGCGCAGCCATTATTTAAAACTGTTTCTATTGCTGTTTTATATGCAGTACAAGCTTCTGTAGAACCAATGTTTTGACTATATACTACGGCAGCTTCTGATAAGTCTACATTAGCTTTAACACAATCTACATCTTCATCATCGCTTCCACATGCTGTAAATCCCAGGGCAAGGATACAGGCAACGACATACACAAGTTTTTTCATTTTAATTCTTGATTTTTAGGTTAAGTTAAACTCAAAAGTAAGAAAATTAAACTGGACTAGGTAATATCGCTATATAATCCCATAGTTTCATCATCTATAAAATTGGTTGTAACAAGTAACTATCTTATATAGAATATGGTAATTTATTTTACTTCTTCGATATCAATGGGCTTACCAATATAGGCTAAAAAACTACCTTCTTCTACCTGCTCTATTTCTTTACTAAATGATGATATAATTCTAATGTCTTTATTGGTATCTTTTATAAACAGAGGGATAATGTCTTTATCATCTTTAGTCATATCAATCAACGTTTTATATTGTTTTTTATCCTTAATCTTTATTTCTTGAATTCCAGGATATTTTTCGGCAAGTTCAATAAGTTTATAGTAGTCATCGGTATGAGAAAATAGGCCTTCCTGAGGGTTATTTTTGGGGTCTTCCATTTCTTCAGAAGTAATTAATCTAAAAGCCCCATATTCTCCAAATTGATCTTTAAACTTATTAATTGCATATTTATTTATATCACTATTGCCCGTAAGTGCCATTAGGTATCCCATATCATTTAACTCAATATTGTCGTTGAGCTGATCACTATAAATATTACCTTCTATCGCTTCTAATCCCAGATCCTTGGCTTTATTAATGTTGTCTCTATTGCTGTCTACCAAAACCACATGTCGATTGTTGTTTTTGATATATACTGCAATCAATCTGGAAACTTTGGAGGCGCCTATAATTAAAATACCTTCAGATTTTTTGAGAAATACTCCAACTAATTTGGCAAAAATACGTGCTGTAGTAGCATTAAGTAAAACAGTACCTAATACAATCATAAACACAAGAGGTGTAATATACTCTGCTCCCGGAACTCCTTCTTTATATAGTTTTAATCCGAATAATGATGCAATACCAGCTGCTACAATACCTCGAGGCCCCACCCAACTAATAAAAAGCTTTTCGTTAGTTTTGAGTCCTGAGTTTAAAGAGCTTAGAAATACACCTATAGGCCTTACTATAAAAACGACAATAATAAAAAGTAAAGCAGCTTGCCAATTATAGATTAGTTGTAAATCTTCGATATTGATATTTGCTGCCAGAAGAATAAATAATATTGAGATCAGAAGTACACTTAGAGATTCTTTAAAGTATAAAATTTCATCAATGTGAGGAAGGTTTATATTTCCTAATACCATACCCATAACCACTACAGAAAGTAACCCAGACTCGTGAGCAAAAGCATCAGATAACACAAAAACACCTAATACCAATGCAAGAGTTACTACATTAAGCAAGTAATGAGGGATAATTTTTTTCTTAAGAGAAAATGCCAAAGCATGAGCAAACGTAAAGCCAAACGTAAAGCCTACTAGTATAATTTTACCAAATTCGATCAAAGCTGTAAATGTAAATTCTTCGCCACCGCCTACTCTAATAAATTCAAATACCAAAACAGCAACCAAGGCTCCAATTGGATCAATTAAAATACCTTCCCATTTTAATACTGCAGACACGTCCTTTTTAAGAGGAATATTTCTAAGAATCGGAGTTATTACTGTAGGACCAGTTACAATAATTAATGAAGAAAATAAGAAAGAAATAGGCCAACTTAAACCAAAAATGTAGTGTGCTGCTAATCCTGCACCAAAAAAAGTAACAATAACGGCAATTGTGATTAATTTTATAATCACAGGACCAACATTAAGAATTTCGCTTCTTCTTAGAGTAAGACCACCTTCGAAAAGAATAATGCTTATGGCTAAAGAAACAAAATAGAATAAGCTCTCACCAGGAAAAAGACCTTCTTTCCCGTTCCAGATAGGTTGTATCAATTTAGTGCCATCACTAGTAAATAAAGTAGCAAAAGGACCAACCAAAAGCCCAATTAAAATTAATGGTAAAATTGCGGGTATTTTAAATTTCCATGCTACCCATTGGGCTAAGATCCCCAATATAATTATTCCTGCCAGTTCTAACATGTTTTGTTCTTAAATCAGATTAATGTGAGAAAGATCGGGATTTTTTTAAAAATAACAGAAATAAGTGCTATTTTCTGATTTTAAAAAATTAAGTTTATATTTTGCCACTTATAATTATTACAAAATAAATCTTTGAACGAATTACCTAATCATAAATTTAATACTATCCTTATTGGGGTAGCCTTTTCTCCTAACCTAAAAAACAATATTTTTGAGGCCATGCGAATGGTTGATTTTTTTGATTCTAAAATGATCATTGTTCATGTAGGTGAGAAAACTAAAAAGAAAGAAGATAACATAAAAGAACTCATTTCTGGATTTTCTGACGATGATGATGAAAAAGTGAGTGTTATTTGGAAACAAGGTGATCCCGTTACTATTATTATCGAGACTGCCAGAGAAAATAATGCTGATCTAATTATGCTTGGTGCTATCCCCAGAGAAGACTTTCTTAAGTTTTATATTGGGTCAATTGCACGAAAAATTACCAGAAATGCACATTGTTCTGTTTTGTTGTTAATAAAGCCATCAGAAGATTTAAGACCCTGTAATCATATTGTGGTAAATGGTCTTAAAGATGAGAAAACCAGACAAACAATTCTTGATTCATTTGAAGTAGCCCAGAATCTTGGTGCACAAAAACTCACTATTGTAGAAGAAATTTCTCGTCAAGAGGTTAAGGTTGTTGTAGAAGACGATCGATCTTTGCTTAAGGACACATTAATAAAAGAACAATTAACTAAAAAAGAAGATCTTAGGGTACAACATATCTTAAATGATGTTCCGGAAGATCTTAAGACCGGTATTTTAATAAAAACACAGTCTATTTTTGGAAAAAGAGGATATTCTATTGGTCATTATGCAAAAGTAGTAGCGGCAGATCTTCTTATTATGAATGCCCCAAAAAGAACTACGTTTTTAGATCGTATTTTTCTTCATGATCTTGAGCATATTTTATCAGAATTACCCACAGATGTTTTAATTATGAGATAAATGAAAAAGGCGAGCAACACTACATCTGGTTTTTTATCTCAATTGCCCAAGAATATTTTTTCGGGCTTTGTGGTTTCATTAATCGCATTACCATTGGGGTTAGGGCTAGCTTTAGCTTCTGAAGCTCCTCCTATCTCGGGAGTAATTGCCTCTGTTGTTGGAGGGATTATTGTAAGTGTTTTTGGAGGATCTAAAGTTACAATTACAGGTCCGGGTAATGGATTGGTAGTCGTTTTACTAGGAGCCATCACAACACTTGCTAATGGCGATCTTTATCAAGGTTATATTTTTACATTAGCAGCCATTATATGCTCTGGAGTACTAATGATTATCATTGGACAATTACGATTAGGTATTTTGAGCGATTTTTTCCCTTCTTCAGCAATTCAAGGAATGCTTGCTGCAATAGGAATAAGTATTTTTGCAAAACAGTTTCATGTTATGCTTGCCAATACTGGCATCAAAGGAGATACTATTTCTTTGTTAACAAATATTCCCCATAGTATTTCGTTATTATTTAAGCCCGAATATAGCGCCATTGCTATTGCTGCATTGGTTGGAGTTTTGAGCTTATTGATTATGTTTTTTTATGGTAAAATCAGAAATAAATATTTTCAATTGGTACCTGCACCCATGTGGATCGTTCTTATCGCTGTAGGTTTAAGTTATTATTATGAGTTCTTTTCTAGTGCTCCTTATCCAATAGACACTTCCTTGTTAGTACAAATACCAGACGATATTTTTTCAAATTTCCCTACTCCGAATTTTTCATTAATTCTTGACTTTAAATTTATAGGAGTAGTTATTGCAATAACTTTAATTTCAAGTATCGAATCTCTATTAAGTATTAAGGCTGTAGATAAGCTAGACCCTTTAAAAAGAAGATCAAATATAAACAAAGACCTTACTGCATTAGGTGTTGCATCAATTGTGAGTGGTTTTTTAGGAGGGCTTAATGTAGTTACCGTAATTGCCCGTAGTTCTGTAAATGTTAATAATGGTGGTACCAATCGGACTTCTAATTTCTTTCACTCTGTATTCTTAATACTATTTGTGGTTTTGTTTCAAGATCAACTTAAAAGAATTCCGCTTACAGCATTGGCAGCTATTTTGGTATATACAGGATATAAACTGGCAGCTCCCAGAAACTTAAAAATTGTTGCAAAAATCGGTAAAGAACAACTTATTATTTTCTTTGCCACAATTATTGCAACAATAACAACAAACTTAATCACAGGGATCCTCATCGGAATCCTGACAACGATTGTTATACATTTTATCCTTAATAAAAGCGTGTTGTTTTTTGTTAGAAATCTTTTTAAACCTAATGTACTTATGTTTAAAGAAGGCTTCAACGACACCTATTTTGTTAGTGTAAAGAATTTTTCGAGCTTTCTTAATTATTCTCGATTAAAAAGAAAATTAGATACAATCCCTGAGAATCATGATGCCATTATCGATTTTTCTCTTTGTGACTTTGTAGACTACACTGTACAGGAGAGTCTATTAGGGTATCAAGAAACTTTTAAGAGAAAAGGAGGGTCTTTTGAGATCACAGGACTTGATATTCATGGTACTTCTTCAGAACACCCTCTAGCAATAAGAAGTTTGATTCCTTTTTCTAAAAAAATCAAAATTGGAGCAAAATCAAATCTTACCAAAAGACAAAAAGATTTACAGAATATTGCTAATGATTTTTCCTGGCGATATGACCCTAAAAAGGATAATCATATTTCTGGTTTACACGATTTTGTGTTTTTTAAAACTAAAAAAATCAATTATCTAAACAACTCTATTTATGATCCTCAGTCTATTTTTAGAATTTCTGATACCGAATTTTCTGAAGGTGAGTTTATAGCACGTACATTGGTTAGAACTACAATATTAACGATACAGTTAGAAAAAGAAATTCCCAAATTTACCCTAGATAAAGAGGGTTTATTAGAGTTTATATATAAGTTTTCGGGTTTTAAGGATATTTTAATTTCTGGACATCCTGATTTTTCTAAGCGATTCTTCCTTTTAGGGGAAAATCCAGAAAAAATTCGAGTGTTATTTAATGATGATTTAGTGCTGTTTTTAGAGAGTAATCCATACTATCATATCGAATGTAATGGCAATTCTTTACTTGTAATGCGAAAAGAACGTTTAGCTAGTATTAAGGAAATTAAAGCATTATTAGATTATGGAACTCGCTTAGAAAAAGTAATCTCAAATATACAATATGATGAAATATTGTTAAAAAGTCCAAAAATTAAATCTTGATCCCTTCCATTTTTTCTATTTTGCAAAGATTTTTAATTATTCTTGAAAAGATGCTAATGAATGAAACACAAAGAAAATATGTAGCAGGTGTTTTGGTAAAGAGATTAATTGGTACTTTGGATATACCAATCAGTCCTTTGTGATATCATATAATTGAAAACATAATTTAAAGAAAAACAAATGAAT
Organism: Aquimarina macrocephali JAMB N27; assembly: GCF_000520995.1. Taxonomy (GTDB): domain Bacteria; phylum Bacteroidota; class Bacteroidia; order Flavobacteriales; family Flavobacteriaceae; genus Aquimarina; species Aquimarina macrocephali. Next base: position 622,113 of record NZ_JACA01000001.1, read on the forward strand.
TTATATCCCATAAAAGCAGGAAATTTTAAACTTGATGGAGGGGCTATGTTTGGAGTCGTTCCTAAAGTTTTATGGAACAAAACCAATCCTGCAGATGAAAAAAACCTAATTGATATTGCATCAAGATGCTTACTGATTGAAGATGGTGATAGGTTAATTCTCATTGACTCTGGAATGGGAGACAAGCAATCTGAAAAATTTTTCAGCCATTACTCACTTTGGGGTAGTGATAGTCTTGACGCTTCTTTAAAAGAAAAGGGGTTTCACAGAGATGATATTACTGATGTTTTTATTACCCATCTTCACTTTGATCATTGTGGTGGTGTGGTGCAATGGAATGATGCCCGTACCGGATATGAGTTGGCCTTTAAGAATGCCAGAATATGGAGCAACGAAGAACATTGGCAATGGGCTATTGCACCTAATAAACGGGAAAAAGCTTCTTTTTTAAGCGAAAACATTGTACCGATACAAGAAAGTGGCCAATTAAATTTTATTTCCAGATCAGATACAGCGTTTCAAAAAAGTTCTGAATTAGGTTTTGGCGTACTATTTGTTAATGGACATACAGAAAAACAAATGATTCCTCATATAGAACACAAGGGTAAGACTATCGTATTTATGGCAGATCTTCTGCCTACAGCTGGTCATATACCATTACCATATGTAATGGGTTATGATACAAGACCTTTGTTGACTTTGGATGAAAAAAAACTGTTTCTTGATAATGCTGCTACCAATGGGTGGTATTTATTCCTGGAACATGATGCCCATAATGAAATAATAACAGTACAACATACCCAGAAAGGGGTGCGTCTTAAAGAAGTTTTTACTTGTAATGAAATATTTAATTAAAATAAAAGATCAAATGATTCCCTCATCTAATAAAATTATTGCCGCTATTGCCTCATCTATGATTTTGGTAAGCTGCGGTGGTGCTCCAACTATTGTATCTACACCCATAGGAAATATTGATACAACTCCTCTAAAAAATATGGATCTAACCGATACTCAATTAAAAGGTTGGAATTCACTTGATTTGGTTTCTGATACCATCCCAGGAATGAGTGTAAACAAAGCATATAATACTCTTATTAAAAATAAAAAAGGTAAAACCGTTATTGTTGGCGTTATTGATAGTGGTGTAGATATCGAACATGAAGATCTTGATGGAGTAATCTGGACCAATCCAAAAGAGATCAAAGGCAATGGTAAAGACGACGATAATAATGGCTATGTAGATGACATTCATGGATGGAATTTTCTTGGAGATTCTGAAGATGAAAACTTGGAATATGTAAGAATTATAAAAAAACTTAAACCAAAATATGCCGGTAAAACTTTAGCTTCAATACCGCAGGCTGATCGTAAAGAATACCAAATGTATATTGAAGCAAAAGCAGAATTTGAAAAAGAATATCAAGAAAATTCAGCACAAAAAGGGCAATACGAGCAAATTCTTCAGCAATCTAAAATTTCACATAAGGCAGTTGTAGAAGCAATTGGAAAAGAAAACTATTCTCGCCAAGAACTTTTAAAAATTGATGCAAAAAACCCAGAAATGCAACAACATGTTGCTTTTCTGGCTCAAATGTTTGGGTTTATGGATCCTGATGATACTGTGCCAGATTTTATAAAAAATATTAAAGAAGGGGTAGATCATTTCACAGATCAATTAAATTATAATTTAAACCCGGAATTCGATGGTAGAACAGCGGTAGGTGACAACGTAGATGATATTACAGATGTCAACTATGGGAATAATAATGTTATGGGCCCGGATCCAAAAAAAGAAGGGATAAAACACGGAACCCATGTTGCTGGTATTATTGCTGCAGAGAGAAATAACGGGAAAGGAATGAATGGAGTGGCACAAAATGTAAAAATAATGGCAGTTAGAGCTGTTCCTAATGGGGATGAATATGACAAAGATATTGCACTTGCAATACGATATGTTGTAGACAATGGAGCCAAAGTAATTAACACTAGTTTTGGTAAGTATTACAGCACCCATCCAGAATGGGTAAGAGAAGCTATTACTTATGCCGCATCAAAAGATGTATTAATCGTAAATGCAGCAGGAAACGAAGGAAAAGACCTTGATAAAAAATCAGTATATCCAAATGATCAAATGAATAACGGCTCCGAAATCGCTAATAATTTTATTACCATTGGTGCTTTAAATTATGCATATGGTGCCAATCTTGTTGCTGATTTTTCTAATTATGGAAAAAGTAATGTTGATGCTTTTGCTCCAGGAGTTAAAATATGGGCAACTACACCTAATAATTCATATGAATATTTACAAGGAACCTCTATGGCTGCTCCGGCTGTGGCGGGAGTTGCTGCTTTAATTAGATCATATTACCCTGGTTTAAAGGCTCCACAAGTAAAACAAATACTTATGGATAGTGGTTTAAGTACCAAAGCCTCGGTGGTTATCGGAGGAGAACAAACTAATGTGGGAAGCTTTTCTGGGTTATCAAAATCTGGTAAAATGGTTAACCTATATAACGCCCTTATTATGGCGGATAAATTGTCTAAATAGTTTTATTATGTTTAAAAAGATTGTTTTTGTTTTTTTTGTTGGCATCTTTTGTGCAATCGCACAAAACAATACTTCGTATTGGCAACAACACGTAGATTACACCATGAATGTGGATATGAATGTTGAAAATTTTCAATATGAAGGGACACAGGAGTTAATATATTCTAACAATTCTCCAGATACATTATATCAGGTTTTTTATCATCTATATTTTAATGCATTTCAACCAGGAAGTGAAATGGATGTACGTTCTCGTAACCTACCGGATCCAGATCCCCGGGTTGGAAACAGAATAAGTAAACTTACCCCAGAAGAAATCGGATATTTAAAAATTTCTTCTTTATCACAAAATGGAAAATCATTAACATATGAAACTGCTGGGACTGTTTTAGAAGTATCATTAGATAAACCTATTGCACCAGGAGAAAAGGTTACTTTTTCTATGAAGTTTAACGGTCAGGTACCTAAACAAATACGTCGTTCTGGACGAAACAACAAAGAAGGTATCGCATTATCGATGACGCAATGGTATCCAAAACTTGCAGAATATGATTTTGAAGGATGGCATGCTGATCCATATATCGCTAGAGAGTTTCATGGAGTATGGGGTAATTTTGATGTAACCATAAATATTGATAAAAATTATATTTTAGGTGGTACAGGATACTTACAAAACCCGCAGGAAATTGGATATGGATATGAAGAACCCGGCACTAAAGTGACAAGAAAAGGCAAAAAGCTTTCGTGGCATTTTAAAGCTCCAAACGTACATGATTTTGCATGGGTTGCAGATCCAGAATATTTACATGATGTTGTAAAAGTACCTAATGGTCCTACGCTTCATTTTTTGTATAAAAACAAGAAAGAAATTATAGAAAACTGGAAAGACCTACAGCCAAAAACTGTAGAATTAGTAAATTATTTTAGTGAAAAAATAGGGAAATACCCATATGATCAATATTCTGTATTACAAGGCGGTGATGGTGGTATGGAGTATGCTATGTCTACTCTAATCACAGGAGAAAGAAATTTTGGTAGCCTTGTTGGGGTTACAGCTCATGAAATGGCACATTCATGGTTTCAACATATTCTGGCAAACAACGAGTCTAAGCATGAATGGATGGATGAAGGATTTACCAGCTATATTTCTACTCTAGCTATGAATGATGTAATGAAACAAAATAACCCTAATTCATTAAAAGGAATGTATCAGGGATATTACCAATTAGCTACTTCTGGTATAGAGCAACCACAGACTACTCAAGCAGATCGCTATTCGCATAATACCGCTTATGGGGCCTCTGCCTATACAAAAGGAGCTGTTTTTCTTTCACAATTAGGATATATTATTGGGAAAGATAATCTTGCAAAAACAATTAAGAGATATTTTAATGAATGGAAATTTAAGCACCCTACTCCTAATGATTTTAAAAGGGTAGCAGAAAAAGTATCTGGAATACAATTAGATTGGTATTTAACAGATTGGACACAGACAACAAATACAATAGATTATGGGATTAAAGATGTTGTAGAAGACAACAACAACACCAAGGTCACTATAGAGCGTATTGGATTAATGCCAATGCCTATTGATGTTTATGTAGAATATAAAGACAGTACTATAGAATCATTCTATATTCCTTTAAGAGTAATGCGTAATGAAAAGGAAAACCCAATCCCATCAATGAAGAGGACTATACTGCCTGATTGGCCTTGGACCAACCCAACCTATTCATTAAATCTTTCTAGACCAAAATCTGAAATAAAAGCTATTGGAATTGACATTACAAATACTATGGCTGATATAAACCCTAATAATAATAGCTTTTCAGAATAATAGCTGTTAATAGGAGTGGATCATATAGACTAAAGTCTTATTAAAAACCGGTACTAAAACCGGTTTTTTTATTACTCATATAAGAAATCTAATCACTACATTTAATGCCAATGAAGGCTACTTTTAATAAAAAAGAAAGGTTAAAAAGCAAAAAGGAAATAGAATTACTTTTTTCTGAAGGAAAATCTATATCCAAATACCCCGTTAGGTTAGTGTATAAAAAATCAAATTTTGAAGAGAATATTAAAATCAGGGCTGGTGTATCGGCTAGTAAACGCAATTTCAAAAAAGCAGTAGATCGTAATTGTATAAAACGTTTAATGCGTGAAAGTTATAGAAAAAATAAGTATATTGTACCCAACACTACTCATCAATTCACTTTTATGTTTTTATTTTCAGGTAAAGAAATACCTGAATATTCGTTAATAGAATCTAAAATAAAAGGAATATTACAAAAATTTGTCGAACAAGAAATAAAATCAAAATAACAACATCATATGTTTACTTGGTTTCCAATATTTAAAAGAAAACATCAATGAAGAAGAAAATTATCTACCCTGTAGTCGCTGTGATTATCTTACTATCTACTGTAAGTTTTAAGTCAGATTTTTTTGAAATCGCTAAGCAAATTGAAATTTTCACTACAATGTTCAAAGAATTAAATATGAACTATGTAGATGAAACGAATCCGGCAGAATTAATGGATACGGCAATCAAAGCTATGTTAGATGATCTGGATCCATATACTAAATATTGGAATGAGCAGGATGTTGAAGCTTCAAAAATACGTAACGCAGGAGAATATACAGGTATTGGTTCCTCTGTAAAAACAATAAAAGATAAAATCATTATCATAGAACCTTATAAAGGCTATCCAGCAGATAAAGCTGGTCTTAAAGCTGGTGATGAAATTATACAAATAGGAGATATAAAAGTGGCCGATTTTAAAGATGATGCAGGAGAACTTCTTAAAGGAGCCAGTGGAACTAAAGTTGATATTACTTATAGAAGACAGGGAGTCACCAAAACCACTGTATTAACAAGAGAAGAAATAGAGGTAGATGCAGTTCCTTTTCATACATTGCTAGATGATAATACTGGATATATTGTATTATCAAAATTTAATAACAAAGCTTCTAGTGAAACTATTGATGCTTTAAAAGACCTAAAAGCCAAAGGTGCTAATAAGGTGATTTTAGATTTAAGAGGTAACCCAGGCGGTTTATTAAGTGAAGCTATAAATGTTACCAATATTTTTGTGCCAAAAGGAGAGTTAATTACCACCACAAAATCAGTGGTTAAAAAGTATAATAAAGAATATTTTACAAAAAGAGAACCTGTAGATATCCAGATTCCCTTGGTAGTATTAGTAAATGGAAGAAGTGCATCGGCAAGTGAAATTGTTGCAGGTAGTATTCAGGATCTTGATAGAGGAGTGGTTATTGGTGCCAGAAGTTTTGGTAAGGGACTAGTACAGCGACCAAAAAAACTAACCTATGGTACTCAATTAAAAATTACTATTTCTAGATACTATACTCCTAGTGGTAGATGTATTCAGGCATTAGATTATTGGAATCGTGATAAAAACAATAATGCTGTGCGTATCAATGAACAAGATTTTAAAGCCTTTAAAACCAAAAACGGAAGAACGGTATATGATGGTGGTGGTATACAACCTGATATTGAATTAGAGACCTCTAAATTCAGTAAAATTACTACAGCTTTATTGCGATCTGATGCTATTTTTGAATATGGAACAAAATATTATTATTCTCATCAATTAAAAAAATCCTCTGATTTTAAATTTACAGATAAAGATTATGAAGATTTTAAAAGTTTTGTGAAACAAAGTGAGTTTAATTTTGAAACCGAAACCGAAAAATCATTTAAAAAATCATTAGAAGTAGCGAAAAAAGAAAAGTTTGATAAAGATATAATCGCTACCTATAACACTCTTATTGCTTCGATAAATACTTCTAAACAAGCAGCTTTAGATACCTATAAAACCGAAATTGTTAATTTACTAACAGATGAGATTATTAAGCGTTATTTCTATCGAGAAGGATTATATTCGTATTATGTAACACACAATCCAGAAGTAGCTAAAAGTCAAGAAATACTGAGTAATAAAAACAAATACGAAGAACTTTTAAAATAAGAATAAAGACTCGTTAGGTTCATGAACCTAACGAGTCTTTATTATCTAATCATACCAATATGAGGAATACCATCTTCGAGGTATTCTTCTCCTATTTGTTTAAAACCATGTGTTTCATAGAATTTTTTTAAATAAGTCTGAGCAGATATTTTAATTACTTTAGTTTTATAATGTGTTTCTATGGCGTTTACAGATTCTTTAATTAGTTTGTGACCATACCCATATTGTCTTTCCTTTTTGGGTATGACTACTCGTCCAAAACTAGTTTCCTTAAAATAATCACCTGCATCGAATAATCGCGTGTATGCGACAACCTTTTCACCCTTATATCCTATTACATGAAGTGCTTTTTGATCCTTATCATCAATATCCTGATATATACATTCCTGCTCTATTATAAATACTTCTGCGCGCAAGCGCAAAATTTTATATAGTTCTAGTGCAGAGAGTTCATCAAAACGTTTAACTTTAAATTTTATATCCATATTTTTTAATCCTGTACAATAATATCTTTATTATCCTGATTTCCATATTCTGGTTGTAGGGTAACATGATTTATTCTGAATTCTTTATAAAGTATATCTTCAATAGTGTTAAGTATTTTTCCAAATTCTGAAACCAAAATATCACTATCAAAATCTATATGTGCTTCTAAATGTGTTTCTTCTTCATTAAGTTGCCATACATGTATATGATGTATACTTTTAACTTTTGGTAAAGCATTAATTGTATTTACTATTTCTTTTAACTCAATAGAATCAGGAGTATACAACATTAATACTTTAAATGATTTTTTTAAGAGATCATAACCTACAATAATCAGATAGATCGCAATTGCAAAAGTTAAAACACTATCTACCCAAAATAGTTTATAAAACTTCATTAATAACCCTCCTATCAAAACTGCAAAAGATGCCATTAAGTCTGTTATAAGATGTAAATATGCCGATCTCATGTTCATATTTACTTTACTATCTTTTCTTAAAAGCAAAACGCTTAGTCCATTCCCAAAAATTGCTATTATAGAAAGTATAATTACAACATGTGCACTTATTTCTTGAGGATTCAGTAATCTTTCTATCGCTTCCAACACAAGAATTAATGCTATTACAACTAATGAAATAGCATTTATAAATGCTGCCATAATCTCTGCTCTTTTAAAACCAAAAGTTCTTTTAATAGAAGCTTCTCTTTTTGCCAATCGATTAGCAAAAAAACTAACTATCAAAGAAAGTACATCACTAAAATTATGTAATGCATCTGATAATAAAGAAAGACTACCAGACATTAAACCACCAACTACCTGGGCAGCTGTAATTCCAATATTTAAAAGAATAGAAAATAATAAATTACGCCCAGTAAGTTTATCATGAGAATATGAATGGTTATGGGCGTGAATTTTTACCATAGGCTAAATACACATTGGTATTTTATGTACTCTGTTTAAGTGTCTGCCTCCTTCAAATTTTGTTGCTAAAAATGTTTTTACCATTTCGATAGCCTGAGGTAGTGATGTAAATCTTGCGGGAATACATATGATATTAGCATCATTATGAAGTCTGGTTAATTCTGTAATTTCTTTTGTCCAACAAAGTCCTGCTCTAACATTATTGTATTTATTAGCTGTCATAGCAACACCGTTTCCGCTTCCGCACACCAAAATTCCAAAACTAACTTTTTCAGTGTTCACATCTTTTGCTACAGGATGTACAAAATCTGGATAATCAACACTATTGTTTTCATTAGTGCCGTAGTTAGTAACCTCAATTCCTTCAGATTCCAAATATTCTGCAATTGCAAATTTATATTCAGTCCCTGCGTGATCATTTCCAATAGCTATTTTCATTTTTTTATTCATTTCATTAGTTAAGCAAAGATAATTCAATCTAAAAAAAGTAAACTCCAAAAAACCAATAATTTAACCCAATATTACTCTAATGTTAATAACTCATAACCTTCTGTTAATAGTGAGTGTGGATAAACAGTTCTTAAAATTCATAAAGTATTTTTGGTAGTTTTGATTTTTATTAGAATACAAGTATAGTAGTAAGAAATCAAAATTTTAAACCCTCTTTTTTTGGCTAAGTTTTCAAGTATTAAGTCAATGTTATAAACTACGGTTTTACCGTAAAAATATTAAAAATTTAAGCTGTTGATTAACTATTAACAGTTGTTAATTAAATTTCATTTTTATAACATTTTCAAGCAATTAGAATAATGATATCCTGTTCATATTTTTCTCAAAATTCAGTTTAACTTAAAAAACAAATAAAACTCAAAAAAGTTATACCGCTATCCACACTATATTATAATCATCATTATTAATTTTAAATTTAAAAAAAAGAAAAAGATATATTTAATATATGTTGAAAACTATAAAGAAATAAGAATAGTCGTTTATACTATTCTAAGGTGAGAATCTGTGTTAAGATCGTTTATAATCTGAAGTACTTTATTTTTATCTTTTTGATGAACTTTTAAATTAATACCTCCTAGTGCGTTTGAGTAAAAAGGAAAAACACCTACCATTGTTTCGTTTTCAAAGAAATAAGAAATACCTTCTCGATCGAGAAGTAGTTTTAGTATGGCATATTCAAAAGGATATGTGTATGTTTTAATAGTAATAAAATCTTTCATTTTTTAAAATTATTCCTTGATAATCTTCCTTTTACAAGATACAAAATAAGCGCAACAATCAAATTAACGGTAATCAAAACGAATATCAATTTTTCTTAGATTGATAAATAAGTTTATACAGTAAAAAATTAATTGATTTGACTGGCTTCACGATCAGTTTTTACAGAACTATTTATTTCTGATCCTTCCAAAGTTTCTTTTTTCTGATCTATTGTATTGTTAATGTATAAGGTAAACGAATATATGCCCAATAGAAATATGAGTATGAAGAGTAATATTATCTTATGTATTTTTTTGATTTTATGCATATCGAATTAAATACTAAACGGATAAAATCGAATCCTAGTGTACTAAAATTAATTAAATTTTAAGAAAAATGACTGTATTTACTTACTTTTTTTTGATGTAATATCTTGATTTACAGATAATGTATTTTAGAGTTATTCAACAGCAATATGATTTAAGTATTAATAAAAGTTTAAAGTTAAAATTACTGATGTTAAAAGATAAGCTGTACTTTTATCATAAATATATAGAACAGATATTAATGAAAAGAAAGAGTAGAAGAAGAAAAAAGTCACCTAAAATAGAGAATATTACACAGGAAATACTCAAAATATTAAAAGCCGAATCAAATAAAAGTTTTAATTATAAACAAATCGCATCAAAATTAGGAGTAGATGATGCAAGTAGTAGAAATCAAATTATAAAAAAATTATCCCAACTCGCAGCTAAGAAACAAATTGAAGAAGTAGAAAGAGGAAAGTTTAAGATTATACCTAACATTAACACTTATACAGGTATTTTAGAAATCACTTCAAAAGGTACAGGATATGTAATTGTAAAAGATCTTGAAGATGATATTTTTATCCCAAATAACAATCTTAATAAAGCACTGAATGGTGATGAGGTAGAGGTTTATATTTATCGTAGAAAACGAAGAGGAAAGAGTGAAGGAGAGATTTCTAGGATTATTTCTCGTAAAAGAAGTGAGTTTGTTGGTATAATAGATATTCAAAAAAATTATGCCTTTGTAAACATGCAGGATGGCAAAATGTATACTGATATTTTTATCCCTAAAAATAAAATAGCAGACGCAGAAAATGGAGATAAAGTTTTAGTAAAACTAGAAGATTGGCCAGAAAAAGCAGATTCACCTTTTGGAAAAATAATTAAAGTACTAGGAAAACCAGGTGAACATAATACCGAGATACATGCTATTTTGGCTCAGTATGGTTTACCTTATGAGTTTCCTGAAGAAGTCGAAGATTATGCAAATACTATAGATACATCTATTCAAGAATCAGAGATCAAGAATCGTAGGGATATGAGAAAAATTCTTACGTTTACTATTGATCCTAAAGATGCTAAAGATTTTGATGATGCGTTATCATTTCAGGTTTTAGAAAATGGTAATTATGAAATAGGAATTCATATTGCAGATGTATCACACTATCTAAAACCAGGAACAATACTTGATGATGAAGCTTATGAAAGAGCAACATCTGTATATCTGGTAGATAGAGTAGTTCCTATGTTACCCGAGGTTTTATCTAATAATGCCTGTTCCTTAAGACCAAATGAAGAGAAATATACATTTTCTGCAGTGTTTGAATTAAATGATAAAGCAGAAATAAAAAACCAATGGTTTGGGAGAACAGTAACCTATTCTGATGCAAGATTTGCATACGAAGAAGCGCAGCATATTATAGAAACTCGCGAAAATGTAATTCCCGCAGAGATCTCACTTACCAGAAAAGAATATAAAGCTGATCAAAAAATAGCTGATGCAGTACTTAAATTAGATGAACTTGCTAAAATTATGCGAGGTAAACGAATGGGTGAGGGAGCTATTTCTTTTGATAAAGTAGAAGTAAAATTTAGTCTAAACGAAAATAGCGAACCAGTAGGAGTGTTTTTTAAGACTTCTAAAGACGCTAATAAACTTATTGAAGAGTTTATGCTATTAGCTAATAAAAAGGTCGCAGAGTTCATAGGAAAGCAAAATCCTAAAAAAACATTTATTTATCGTGTACATGATGAACCAAATGATGAAAAATTAGCAGCACTACAAAACATTATTGGAAGATTTGGATATAAATTAGATCTTAGAGATCGAAAAACTACCACAAAATCGTTAAACGGATTATTAAAGGATGTTCAAGGTAAAAAAGAACAAAATTTAGTTGATACTTTAGCTATACGAAGTATGAGTAAAGCAGAATATACTACTCATAATATTGGTCATTATGGATTAGCGTTTGATTATTATTCGCATTTTACCTCTCCAATACGAAGATATCCAGATGTTATGGCACACCGTTTGTTACAACATTATTTGGATAAAGGGAAATCTGTTGCAGAAGATGAATATGAAGAAAAATGTAATCATAGTAGCAGTATGGAAAATCTGGCTGCCAGTGCAGAGCGTGACTCTATAAAGTTTATGCAGATAAAGTTTATGAAAGATCATGAGGATGAGCAGTTTTTGGGAGTTATCTCTGGAGTTACAGAATGGGGAATTTATGTAGAAATCATTAATAATAAATGTGAAGGTATGATTCGTCTTAGAGACATGAATGATGATCACTATGTTTTTGATCAAGATGAATATGCCATTATAGGAGAACAAACCAAAAAAGTATACCAATTAGGAGATGAGGTATATGTAAAAGTAAAAAATGCTGATCTTATAAAAAGACACTTAGATTTCACCTTGTTAGGAAATAAGGAAGAAATAGAGTAATCAAAAAAAATAGTGTCGTTTGTTTTATGTAAGATCAAAATTGAAATAGAAATTTTAAAAGAAGGGCGATGAAAAAATTAATATTTCTTTTTGTGTTTTTATTAGTCGCATTAGGACAAGCACAAGAAGACGTTAAAACTAAAAATCTAGATTATTTTACAGAAGTAAAAGTTTTTGATAAAATAAAGGTAACTCTTGTTAAAAGTGATAAACATAAAGTTATAGTCACTGGTTATAAAAGATACGATGTAGAAATTATTCAAGAAGGTCTTATTTTAAAAATTAGAATGTCTTTGGATAATCTATGGGATAAAAGCAATACCGAAGTTTTAGTTCATTATGAAGAACTTAGAAAAATTGATGCTAATGAGGGATCAACGGTAGAAGTAAAAGATGTTCTTAATAGAAATAAACTTGATTTAAGAGCTCAAGAAGGAGCAGTTATACAAGCACAAGCTGAAACAGAAACATTGTTTATTAAGGCAGTTACAGGTGGAGAAGTGCACTTAGAAGGTATATCGAAAGAACAGGAAATTGTTATTAATTCTGGAGGGAAGTATTTTGGTAGTGAACTCGAAACAGAAAGAACACAAGTAAAAATTAGTGCAGGAGGAGTGGCAGAAGTAAATGCTAAAGATTATATTAAAGCAAATACTAATGCCGGAGGAACCATAAGAATTTATGGAGATCCTAAACAAAAGGATACTAAAAAATTTTTAGGTGGAAAAATTGTTGAAGTTAACTAAGTAGTTTTTTAACTTTGTAATAAATACGCTTAGACCCTATGCTTCAAGATGCTCAAGCAGCTATACCATTAGGTTTTTTATTAGCCTTTTTGATTGGACCCGTTTTTTTTGTACTTCTGGAAACAGCGGCTATTAAAGGGTTTAGAGCAGCTTTGGCTGTAGATTTAGGAGTTATTTTTGCGGATATAGTATTTATTCTTATCGCATATTTTAGTACCAATCAGATTTTAGAAAAAATAAAAGATGATCCTGCCTTATTTATATTTGGTGGGATGTTATTATCTACTTATGGCATAATTTCTTTTATTCAGGAAAGAAAAAACTATAATAAACTTAGAGATACTTCGGTAGAAATTATCAATAAACACAATTATCTTATGTTATTTATAAAAGGGTTCTTACTCAATTTTATAAATATTGGAGTATTAGGATTTTGGTTAAGTGTTATCATTGTTATAGGACCACAATTAGATATGAATACGAATAGAATTCTACGGTTTTTTACTATGGTTATAGGTACATATCTTTTTATTGATTTCTTTAAAATGCTGCTGGCAAAAAGACTGAAGAGAAAATTAACACCAAAAAGAACTTATATCATCAAAAGGGTCATTAGTATTGTTATGATTGTGTTTGGTGTATTTCTTATTTTAAAAGGTGTTTTGCCGGATACAATGGAGAAACGAATCCAAGACGAGATCGAAAAAATAACACCAGAATCCAGGTTTAAATAAAAAATCCTGCACATAAGTACAGGATTTTTGAGGTGTCGAGCGGATTCGAACCGCTGTAGATGGTGTTGCAGACCACTGCCTAGCCACTCGGCCACGACACCCAATTTTTGATTGGAAGGCAAATGTAAAAAAATTTATGATTACTTCTTAAATGATTTTACAATAAAACGCTTTTCGTACAATTTTAACACTATAATTATCGGTTTTTACTCCTTGTGATAGTAACCATTTCTACATTTCCACCAATAGGTGGATTAATTTTTGAAACATCTACAATAACTTTATCAACCAATGGTAATTCATCTAATATACGAACTAAAATTCGCTCTGCAGCATGTTCTAACAATTTAGAACGAATACCCATTTCTTCTTTTACAATATGATTAAGATGAACATAATCTACAGTTTCTGCTAAACGATCAGATATTGCAGACTTTGATAGATCAGCCTTAATCTTAAGATCCACTCTGTAATCAGATCCTATTTTTTTCTCCTCGACAAGGCATCCATGATAGGCGTAAACCTTGATGTTTTTCAACTTTATTAATCCCACGGGGTTTTTAGGCAAATGTAAAAAGAATCTTTATGATTTAAGCAGGGAGAACACCCCTTTTCTAATGAATTATGATAATAATAAAATAATTGTATTAAAGATTTTTATACAATAGCAAGGCAGCATTAGAATTTGTAGTTTTGTGTTTTATTAGATTACAGATGTCAGAAGAAAAAAAACCGCTTAATTTTATAGAGCATATTGTAGAGGAGGACCTTACAACCGGTATGAGTACAGAAAATTTACGTTTTCGTTTCCCTCCAGAACCCAATGGATACTTGCATATAGGACATACCAAAGCAATAGGTATTAGTTTTGGTCTTGGTCTTAGGTATAATGCACCGGTAAACCTACGTTTTGATGATACTAATCCTGCCAAAGAGGAACAGGAATATGTAGACGCAATTAAAGAAGATATAACGTGGTTGGGATATCAATGGGATAAAGAATGTTATTCGTCTGACTATTTTCAGCAATTATACGATTGGACTGTTCAACTCATTAAGAGTGGGAAGGCCTATGTAGATTCTCAATCTGCAGAAACTATTGCTTCTCAAAAAGGAACTACCGTAGAACCAGGAAGTAATAGTCCATACAGAGATCGTTCTGTTGAAGAGAATTTACAACTGTTTCAGAATATGAAAGAAGGTAAGTTTGATGAAGGTGAGCATGTAGTGAGAGCTAAGATCGATATGGCAGACCCAAATATGTTAATGAGAGATCCTCTGATGTATAGAATATTAAAAAAATCTCATCATAGAACTGGGGATGATTGGTGTATTTACCCAATGTATGATTGGACACATGGCGAAAGTGATTATATAGAAAGTATCTCACATTCTTTATGTTCTTTAGAATTTAAACCTCATAGAAAATTATATGACTGGTTTCTTGATCAGATATATAGTACTGATATACGACCAAAACAAAGGGAATTTGCAAGGCTTAATCTAAGCTATACAATTATGAGTAAGCGTAAGTTACTCAAGTTAGTAGAAGAAGGAGTAGTGTCTGGATGGGATGATCCAAGGATGCCTACAATTTCGGCATTAAGAAGGCGTGGTTATACTCCAACATCAATACGAAAGTTTGTTGAAACTGTAGGTGTTGCAAAACGTGAAAACGTAATTGATGTATCATTATTAGAGTTTTGTGTACGAGAGGACCTTAATAAAACTGCATCAAGAGTAATGGCTGTTTTAGACCCTGTTAAACTTGTTATAACAAATTATCCAAAAGGAGAAGAAGAATGGTTAGAAGCAGAAAATAACCCAGAAGATGAAGCTGCAGGTTCTAGAAAAGTACCTTTTTCTGGCGAATTGTATATCGAAAGAGAGGATTTTAAAGAAGAGGCAGGTAGAAAGTTCTTTAGATTGACTTTAGGGAAAGAAGTGCGGCTTAAAAATGCATATATCATCAAAGGAGAACGTGTGATAAAAGATGCCGAAGGAAATATTACAGAAATCCAATGTACATATGATCCAAAAAGTAAGTCAGGGAGCGGCACAGAAGAATCAAAACGTAATGTAAAAGGTACATTACATTGGGTATCAATAGCACATGCAATTCCTTCAGAGATTAGGATTTATGATCGATTGTTTAATGATGAGGCTCCAGATGGTCATAAGGATAAAGATTTTATTGAGTTTTTAAACCCAGATTCTTTAAAAATAATAACAGGTTATGTAGAACCTGGTCTAAAAGATGTTAAACTATTAGAGCAGTTTCAGTTTCAAAGATTAGGGTATTTTAATGTGGATATTGATAGTAAACCTGATGCTTTAGTATTTAATAAAACTGTTGGTTTACGAGATACATGGGCAAAAGTAAAACCAGTTTTGACACATCAAAACAATCAAAACAAACCTCAGAATCAGCAAAATGCAATACCTGCAATCGAAGAAATAAAAAGAGCGGGGAAGAAGTATACAAATGTACCTGATGCTAAAAGAGAAGTGCTTAAAACTAAAATTATAGAAGCGGCCAAAACTGTAGAAATAGAGGAGCTTGTACCACTTTATGATACAGCTGTAAAAAAAGCAGGAACCCGCATTGCTACTATGATTGCTTTAGGTATAATTCTTAAAAATAAAGGAAATCAACCTGATCAATTAGCAAAAGATTTTATTACTAAAGCTCTTGATGATAAGAATGAATTATTACAATTAGAGGCCAAAGAAGTTGCTTCTAACTATGACATATAAAGAGAGAACTTATAGATACAGAAAATACTTCTGTGTCTATGAGTTTTTTTGATTTTTAATTATCTGCAATATGCTCATCTAAAGGAATTTCGATATCTGTCTTAAAATTAGGAAAGAGCTCTTTAGTTTGAGGATCGTCAAGAAGTTTATTAGACTCTACAAAATACCATTGAGATTTTTTTCTGTTATAAAAACCAAATAATGAACTTTTTAAGGTAATTAGCCTACCATTAAAGTCCATTTTTACGGTGTTTTTAACTAAACAATGATATTCTTTGTTTTCTTTTTTTATCTCTGTTACTTCATCTACTTCAGAACTAAGGATTTTTATTTTTTGAGCATCCATGGTTCTATAAATTTCGTCCATGGTATCCATTAGTTGTTTTTCTCCATAAGCTTTGTAAACTTCTGGATGAGTATATTTGAGTATTGTATTTAAATTTCTATCCATTGATGCTTTAGAGGTAGCTTTTGCATCTCGTAACGCAAATTCTTTTAGTGTAGTCATATTTTGACAAAAAACACTTCCGGAAATAAGAAGGAAAATAAATAAGTAATTTTTCATGGGGGAAAATTTTTCATAAAGATAATAATTTTTTGTGGTATAAGTAATTTTTATAGTTTTTAAGAAATCATTAATTTTTCTTATTAAAAATAGCTTGATATAAAATGATGTAAGAGAAGAAAAAAAAATAGTAATATAATCGTATCACTTTTATGCGTTGGTTATATAAAAACGCTTTATTTTGAGTTTTTGGTAAAAATAGTAGCAGTTTTTAATCCTTAAGGAAAAAATAAACCCGATCATAAAATCTGATCGGGTTTGGTAATAGAAATTATATTTTTATTAATTTTTATCTGGCTTTTTGCCAAGACCTTTTTTAGCATTTTGTTTTTTCATTTCTTCTCCAATTTGATTTGAAGCTGTAAATGATGCAATCATGTTATTTAACATATCACTTCCGGCTTGTGGAGAATTTGGAAGCAAAATTAAATTACTGTTAGTTTCTTCTCCAATAGACTGTAAAGTATCATAATGCTGTGTTACTACAATTAGAGCAGAAGCTTCCTGAGAATTAATACCTACATTGTTTAAAACGTCTACACTTTCTTCTAGACCTCTCGCAATTTCTCTACGTTGATCTGCAATACCTTGACCTTGCAATCTTTTACTTTCAGCTTCAGCACGTGCTTTTGCCACAATTTTAATTCTTTCAGCTTCAGCTTCATATTCTGCGGCAACTTTTTCACGTTCAGCAGCATTAATACGGTTCATTGCTTCTTTAACCTGTGCATCAGGATCTATATCGGTTACTAAAGTTTTAATGATGTCATAACCATAGTTTATCATAGCTTCATTAAGCTCTTGTTTTACAGCGATAGCTACATCATCTTTACGTTCAAAAACATCATCCAGTTTCATTTTTGGTACTTCGGCACGAACCACATCAAAAACATAAGATGTAATTTGATCATGTGGATTTTCTAATTTATAAAAAGCATCGTATACTTTTTCTTTAATTACCTGAAATTGAACAGAGATTTTAAGACGTACAAATACATCATCTTTTGTTTTGGTTTCAACAAGAACATCAAGCTGTTGGATTTTTAGATTGATTCGCCCAGCGATTCTATCAAAAACCGGAATTTTAAAATGTAATCCCGAGTTTCTGATACTCAAAAACTTACCAAAACGTTCGACAACCGCAGAGGTTTGTTGTTTTACGGTAAATATCCCTGAAAGCAGAATGATAAACCCTAAGATTACTATTGGAATTAAAAATAGCCCCATTGTTTTATATATTAAGAGTTAAAAGTTTTTCTGTAAATCAATGTACTAATAAATAGCAAATGATTGATTGTTATTTTGAAAGAGTTATCATAGCAACATAAGTATTAGCTAAAAAAGAAACGTCTACAACGTCCCAACCTTGTTTAGAAAACTCATTCATTGTGTTTTCTATTTTTTTTCTAAGCTTTTCTGCAGACCAATTTTCTGATACGCGTATAACCTTATATTGTTTTCCCATGACAAAATAGTTCTAAAGATCTTATACTTAATAAGTGTAGAATATGAATGAAATGTTACAAATTTTTGCAAACAAAAGACCATTGTTTAGCTAAACAATGGTCTTTTTAATTTTTGATATAGATGTTGTTAATTTTTTTCGATAGCGTTTTCTATTCTCTTAATGGTTTCTTTTTTACCAATCATTGATGCGATTTGAAACACATCAGGTCCTTGTAGTGAACCCACTAAAGCTATACGTAGTGGCATCATGATTTTACCAAAACCAATTTCTTTTCCTGTAATCCATCCTTTTACAGTGGTTGAAACATTGTTTTCAGAAAAATCTGAAATGTCATTTAGTATCCTTGTTAATTCGTGCATTAAACCTGGCGTATCTTCTTTCCAGGCCTTTTTAATGGCTTTCTCATCATATTCACTAGGTGATAAAAAATAAAAATGACTAAGGCTCCAGAGATCTTTAGTAAATGTCGCTCGTTCTTTTATTGCATTTATAACAACATTTAGATCTAGGGTTGTAGAAATATTTTTTTCAGATAGAATAGTTTCAAATTGTTGAGAGAGTAGGGCATTATCCATTTTTTGCAGTTGCTGCTGTTGGAACCATTTGGTTTTTTCTGGATCAAATTTCGCACCAGCTTTATTAACTCTTTTCAGATCAAATTCCTGAATCAATTCTTGCAGAGAAAATAACTCTTGTTCTGTACCTGGATTCCATCCTAAAAAAGCAAGCATGTTAACAACGGCTTCTGGTAGGTACCCATCTTCACGATATCCTGAAGAGATATTTTGATTTTTAGGATCTATCCATTGCAAAGGAAATACTGGGAATCCCATTTTATCTCCATCTCTTTTACTAAGTTTTCCTTTACCAACAGGTTTTAGAATTAGTGGTAAATGAGCAAAAATTGGAGCCTCCCAGTCAAATGAACGATACAAAAGAACATGAAGAGCTAAAGATGGTAACCATTCTTCTCCTCGAATTACATGTGTAATTTTCATTAAGTGATCATCTACAATATTAGCAAGATGATAAGTAGGCATCCCATCACTTTTGAATAAGATTTTATCGTCAAGAATATTGGTGTCAATCTTCATATCTCCCCGAATTTCATCTGTAAGATGTAAAATTTGGTCTTTAGGAGATTTGAATCGAATTACATAAGACTCACCAGAATTGATTTTTGTTGTTACTTCATTCTCAGATAAGGATAAAGAATTGGTAAGTTTTTCTCTATTATGCCAATTATAGATAAATGTTTTACCATTAGCTTCGTGATCTTTTCTGTGACCATCAAGAGCTTCAGTAGTATCAAAAGCGTAATAGGCATGACCATCTTTTATCAATTGATCAGCATACTGTTTGTATAAATGTTTACGTTCACTTTGTTTATATGGGCCAAATCCTCCATCTTTTCCTGGACCTTCATCAAATGGTATGCTACACCAATCTAATGCTTCTTTAATATATTCTTCTGCCCCGGGAACATATCTGTTTTGATCGGTGTCTTCTATTCTAAGAACAAAGGTTCCATTGTGTTGCTTTGCAAAAAGATAATTAAATAATGCGGTTCTCACACCTCCTATATGTAAGGGTCCGGTGGGACTTGGTGCAAATCGTACCCTAATGTCTTTTGTCATGATTGTGTTTTTTAAACTTTAAAAAGTCATACAAATAAAAGGCAAAGATACAATCTTAAATATGCTATG
The DNA here is from genome assembly GCF_000520995.1 of Aquimarina macrocephali JAMB N27. Lineage (GTDB taxonomy): Bacteria > Bacteroidota > Bacteroidia > Flavobacteriales > Flavobacteriaceae > Aquimarina > Aquimarina macrocephali. Next base: position 642,015 of record NZ_JACA01000001.1, read on the forward strand.
GAAATGATTTTGTGGTATAACCGTTTAATTTCTTATTACCTTTTTAAATAGTTTTCATTTCACGTGGAACATGTTTATTCATAATCAAAAACCATAGAGGAGGAAGTAGTGATAACACCATGGATGTTGGATAACCAAAAGGTAATTGTGGGCTGTTATCATGATGATCCAGAATCTGATATTTTTTTGATGCTCTGTGATGATGATCACTATGTCGTGTTAATTCATACAACATAATTCTACCCAAGGTATGGTTCGAGTTCCAGGAATGAATTTCTCTAACACGTTCATAGCGACCAGAGGAATTTTTTGTTCTTATCAAACCATAATGCTCAATATAATTTATAGTTTCAAGTAATAAGAATCCTGTTATTCCGCCTAAAACGGCAACCAGTAACCCATAAAGATCAAAGAAATATGTAAGTATCATAAGATATGAAAGGGTGATTAAAAGATACCAGAGCATATCATTTTTTATAGAGAAGAATGCTAGGTTGTTTTGTTTTAATAATTTGAATTGTATTTTCCAGGCACTAATGTATTGCCGGGTAGTCGAAGTTATCCAAAAAAAATACACAGGTTGATTGTACTGTGCCGTGGCAGGATCTTCTTTAGTTGCGACCTTATTGTGGTGACCAAAATTATGTTCTATATAAAAATGCATATACAAAGACGGTAGGAGAAGTGCTTTACCAATATAGCGCTCTTTGGTAAATCGATGTCCTAACTCATGTCCTACATTTATACCATTAGATCCTAATACGATTCCTAAGGAAATAATGATACCAGTAACTTCATACGTATCCAGATTTGATGTAGTACAAGTAATAATGGCAAAGAGTAAAACACCATAAACAATGGGAAGATTTATATAAAGCATCCAATCAAATATCTTTTTTTTTGATTGTAGTATTTTGTCGTTATCATCTATGTTTTTGGCAGATGAATTTGTAAATAATTCTAATATCGGAATTAAACCAAAAGCATATATAGGAGCTAGGTAAGTATAAATTCCTTGTAACCAGATACCAATAATCGCCATAAAAGGTATTGTGTATGCACAAATATATTTAAGATCTTTCATAACAACTTATGTTCTAGAGGGTTGAATTATCATAAATATAACAATTCTATTAAAAATAAAATTGTAGATTTAGTGGTTAATGAAAAAGGAAGGTTTAAAATATGGATAATTTTCAGTTCATAAAAAGTAAATTAGAACAGTTTACAAGAAAATATTATATCAACGAACTCATAAAAGGTATCATACTTTTTTTTGCTATAGGTGTTTTATATTTTTTAATGACACTATTAATTGAAAATTTTTTGTGGCTTAGTAGGCTAGGAAGAACAATATTGTTTTGGCTATTTATTGCGGTTGAGTTTGGCTTATTTATCAAGTTTATATTGGTGCCAATTGCAAAGTTGTTTAAGCTTACAAAAGGAATAGATTATGAAAAAGCATCGGAGATAATTGGAAATCATTTTCCTGAGGTAAGTGACAGACTTTTAAACTTATTACAACTAAGTGAAAATGAAAATTCATCTGCCTTGTTACTAGCGGGTATTGAGCAAAAATCAAGTGAACTAAAACCAATTCCTTTTAAATTGGCTATCAACTTTAAAAAGAATGCTAAATACCTCAAATATGCAGCAATTCCTGTAGCTATATTCCTACTATTGTTTGTTTTTAATAAGACCGGTTGGATTTCTGATAGTTATAAAAGAGTTGTCAATTATGAAGTAGCTTATGAACCACCGGCACCATTTCAATTTTTTATAATTAACAAGGATTTGAATGCTTTTGAAAATAAAGATTTCGTACTTAAAGTGAGAACTGCTGGAGATATAGTACCGGATAATGCTACAATTACATATAACGATGAAGTATATTTTTTAAAAAATGTAGGCTTAGGTGAGTTTGAATATAGGTTTATTCAACCAAAAGAATCTTTAGAATTTATAATAAGTGCTAATGATGTAAATTCTATTCCACATCGTTTATCTGTGGTTCCAATTCCCGCTTTACTTAATTTTGAAATGAGATTGGACTATCCAGGTTATACTAAAAAACGTGATGAAGTTTTAAAAAGTTCGGGGAATGCAACCATCCCAGAAGGAACAAAAGTAGATTGGATAGTTTACACAAGAAATACAGACAAGGTAGAATTAAAGACCAAGGATTCTGTTATCCCATTAGCAAAGAACGGAACGGATTTTTCTTATCAGAAAAATGTGTATTCTAATATGGATTATCAAATCACTACATCGAATCAGAATGTAAAAGATCATGATAATTTGGCGTTTAACCTTAATGTGATTAAGGATCAGTATCCAGAGTTAAATCTAAAATCTGAAAAAGATTCGGTCGACAATCAAACTGTTTATTTTTTTGGTAGAGTAAGTGATGACTACGGTCTAAGTAAACTTCGATTGGTATATTATGATCAGGAGAACGCATCTAATATTAAGATTAAGAATATAGCAATTAGTAAAACTGTGTTTGATGAATTCATTTATGCTTTTCCTGCAGGAATTGATTTGATAGAAGGACTTAATTATGAGTTTTATTTTGAGGTTTTTGATAATGATATTATTCATAATTATAAGAGCACAAAAAGTCAAGTATTTAATTTTAGGCAACTCACAAAAGAAGAAAGAGAAGATACATTATTAAAAAAGCAAAATGAGGCGATATCTGGATTGAATAAATCATTAGACAAGTTTAAGGAACAAGAACAAGAATTAAAAAGCTTAAGTAAAACTCAAAAAGAGAAAAAGAATCTAGATTTTAATGATAAGAAAAAGTTAGAGGATTTCCTAAAAAGACAAAAAGAACAGGAGAAAATGATGCAGGATTTTTCTAAAAAATTAAAAGATAATCTTGAGCAGTTAGAGAATAAAGAAAAAGAAGAACCTTTTAAAGATGCACTAAAAGAAAGACTAGAAAGGAACGAAGAAAAGTTAAAAAAGAACGAAAAACTTCTTGAGGAAATTGAACGTTTGGCAGATAAAATTCAAAAGGAAGAGTTAACAAAAAAACTAGAAGAGTTAGGTAAGGAAAATAAGAATCTAAAGAAAAACTTAGAACAACTTTTAGAATTAACCAAACGATATTATGTGATAGAGAAACATGAAAAATTGGTTAAAGAACTTGACGATTTATCCAAAAGACAAGAAGAATTATCTGAGAAAAATGAGGAGGAAAACACAAAGGAAAAGCAAGAAGAACTAAACAAAGAGTTTGAACATTTCCAAAAGGAAATGGATAAACTTAGAGAGGAGAATAAGGATTTAAAAAAACCAATGAGCTTGGATCAAAAAAAGGAGGATGAGAATGAGATAAAAAAAGAACAACAAAAGGCAAGTGAAAACTTAGAGAAGGAAAATAAATCAGACGCTAAGAAAAACCAAAAAAGTGCAGCTCAGAAAATGAAGCAGATGAGTAATGGTATGATGATGCAAATGCAAATGGCCGGAGGAGAACAACAGCAAGAAGACATGGAGATGTTAAGACAGATTTTGGATAACCTTGTTGATTTTTCTATAGAACAAGAAGGTTTAATGAAAAGGTTTAAAGGTATAGATATTAATAATCCCAGCTATTCTTCTAAGCTTAGAAAACAAAGTATATTAAGAGAGAATTTTATACATATAGATGACAGCCTTTATGCTTTAGCATTACGAACACCACAAATAACAGAAGTGGTTACACAAAAACTTACAGACATAGAATTTAATATAGATAAATCCTTAGAGAGGTTAGCAGAGAATCAAGTTGTTCAAGGTTCGGCCAATCAACAATATACTGTTACTGGATCAAATGATTTAGCATATTTATTGAGTAGAACTTTGGACCAGATGCAAAACAGTATGTCGGCTTCAGGTAGTAAAGGTAAGAGTGGTTCTAATGAATTTCAATTACCAGATATTATAAAGAAACAGGATGAGTTAAATAAGAAGATGGAAGAGGGTGCTGAAAAAGGGAAAAAGAAAGGCGATAAACAAGGAGAACAAGAAGGAGATAAGCAAGGAGAAAAAGAAGGTAAAAACAGTAAAGGTGGTGGTAAGCAAGGAAACCAAAAAGGCGGCAAAGAAGGAAACAAAAAGAATGGTAAAGGTAAAAATGGCGAAGGTGAGTCGCAAATGCAGAAGGAGGATATGAATGGAGAATTGTATGAGATATATAAACAACAGCAACAACTTAGAAATGCACTACAAGATAAGATTAAGAAAGAAGGAAAAGGGAATAAGATTGGAAGCAGCTTGTTGCGTAAAATGGAACAGGTAGAGCAGGAACTTTTGGAAAAGGGATTTAACGAAAGAACGTTATCAAAGATGCTCAATTTAAAACACGAGTTGCTTAAACTGGAGGATGCAACTTTGGAACAAGGTGAGGAGGAAAAAAGAGAAAGCAAAACAAACCAAGTGCAGTTTGGTAATCAAAATAAACAGCAATTAGAAAAGGCAAAACAATATTTTAATACTACTGAAATATTAAATAGACAAGTATTACCTTTGCGGCAAAATTATAAACAAAAGGTACAAGAGTATTTTAAGAAAGATAATGATTAATTTTTTTTACGAAACGAACATAAAACTACCCAATGAAGCCGCTTTATCTTCTTGGATTAATGCAGTTATTTTATCAGAAAACAAGTCAGAAGGAGAGATTAATTTCATCTTGTGTGATGACAAGTATTTGCTTAAAATAAATCAGGATTTTTTGGATCACGATACATTTACTGATGTCATAAGTTTTGATAATACAATAGGGGACCAATTAAATGGCGACATATTCATTTCTGCAGAAAGAGTAAAGGATAATGCTAATGAATTTATGGTTTCTGAGGAGGAGGAAATGAGACGTGTTTTGATACATGGGGTACTACATTTTTGTGGATATAAGGATAAGTCTGATATAGACGAAAAACTTATGAGACAAAAAGAAGAGGAAAAATTATTAATGTTCCACGTGGAACATTAGTGTATTGTGATGATGTATAAAGTAATAATTGTTCCACGTGGAACAATTGTTTTTGATTAATAAATTTATGTTCCACGTGGAACAATTGTATAGAAATTATGTTTGATACGGAGTATGATGTAATAGTAGTTGGTGCAGGTCATGCAGGAAGTGAAGCGGCAGCGTCAGCTGCCAATTTAGGTTGTAGCACTTTACTTATTACAATGAATTTGCAGAACATTGCGCAAATGAGTTGTAACCCGGCTATGGGAGGAATTGCAAAAGGACAAATAGTAAGAGAGATAGATGCACTTGGGGGGTATAGTGGAATCGTAAGTGATCGTACTGCGATACAATTTAAAATGTTGAATAAATCAAAAGGACCTGCAATGTGGAGTCCAAGAGTTCAAAGTGACAGAATGCGTTTTGCAGAAGAATGGAGATTGCTATTAGAGCAAACTCCTAATTTGGATTTTTACCAGGAAATGGTGAGCGGACTTTTGGTTGAAAATGGAGAAATAAAAGGAGTACAAACATCTCTGGGAATTGAAATAAAAGCAAAGACTGTTGTGTTGACTAACGGAACATTTTTGAATGGATTAATTCATATTGGAGAAAAACAATTTGGCGGAGGTAGAGCAGGTGAAAAAGCCGCAACTGGGATAACAGAACAATTGATTGATTTTGGTTTTGATGCTGGAAGAATGAAAACAGGAACTCCTCCTAGAGTGGATGGAAGATCTTTGGATTATTCTAAAATGATTGAACAACCAGGAGATGATAATCCTGAAAAGTTTTGCTATACAGATGCAACAAAACCACTCACCAAACAAAGATCATGTCATATGACATATACTTCTTTAGAAGTTCATGATTTGTTGCGAGAAGGCTTTGATCGATCTCCAATGTTTAATGGTAGAATTAAAAGTATCGGACCAAGATATTGCCCATCTATAGAAGATAAGATTAATAGATTTGCAGATAAAGAAAGACATCAATTGTTTGTGGAACCCGAAGGGTGGAATACAGTAGAAGTTTATGTAAATGGGTTTTCTACATCATTACCAGAAGATGTTCAATTTAAAGCTTTGAAATCTGTAGTAGGTTTTGAAAATGTAAAGTTTTTTAGACCAGGATATGCTATAGAATATGATTACTTTCCTCCAACACAATTAACACACACGTTAGAAACAAAATTGATTTCTGGATTATTTTTTGCGGGGCAAATTAATGGAACTACTGGATATGAAGAAGCAGCTTCTCAAGGATTAATGGCGGGAATAAATGCTGCTCTAAAGGTGAAAGAAAAAGAATCTTTTATTCTTAAAAGAAGCGAAGCGTATATTGGTGTTTTGATAGATGATCTTATAACCAAGGGAACAGAAGAACCATATAGAATGTTTACTTCACGCGCAGAGTACAGAACTTTGTTAAGGCAAGATAATGCAGATTTTAGACTTACACCAAAATCTCATGAGATTGGTTTAGCATCGGATGAACGAATGAAGAGAATGGAAGAGAAGGAAAAGAAGGCAAGTGCCTTTGTTCAGTTTTTTAAAGATACAAGTGTTACTCCAGAAGAAGCAAATCCTGTTTTAGAAGAAAAGAAAACATCACCCATTAATCAGAGTAGAAAATTGTTTAAATTATTTTCTCGACCTCAGATTACATTGGATGATATAAAACATTTTGAGAAAGTTTCTACATATATAGAGGAGAATCATTTGGATAAAGAGGTTCTGGAACAAACAGAGATTCAGGTTAAGTATTCTGGTTATATAGAAAAAGAAAAAAATAATGCTGATAAACTAAACAGGCTTGAGGATGTGAAAATCCCCAAGAATTTTGATTATACAAAACTGAAGTCATTATCTTTTGAAGCAAGAGAGAAAATGTCTAAAATAAAACCAGCGACCGTTTCTCAAGCATCACGAATTAGCGGAGTATCGCCAAGTGATATTTCTGTACTTTTGGTTTATATGGGTAGGTGATGAATAGTGTGCTTTGTAAACAAGAAAAACCTGTAAAAGGAAGAATCTTATCTATTTTGATTTTGGTAATTTCTATTGCCTTTCTTTTTTATACAGAAGAGCCACTTTTAACCAGATTGATCTTTTTACTTTTATCTTTAGGAGTGTTTGGATATTCTATTTCTTATAAAATCAATAAAGATTTTAATAATCAAAAACTTTTTTTGGTTTTTGGATTCCCTATTTTTAAAACAAAACTCGATTTAGAATATCCTGATTATATTTCCGTTTTTACAACTTCTTTTAGTTTAGATAATGAGTGGGGTGCTGTTAGTGCAATTGGAACAAAAGAAAGACATAGCAAAATTGTAGTTCGCTTTTTTGCGGGAAACAAGAATTTTACACTTTATAAAACAGAAAAAGATGAGAAGGCCTATAAGAAGGCTAATGAGTTAAGCGAACTTTTGGGAGTTGAAATTTATGACAGTTCTAAAGAATAGTTCCACGTGGAACATTTTTTATCGTAAGACATTCTAATTCATAAAAAACAATTAATGAAAAATACTTTTATACTGTTTTTTGCTTTGTTCTCGTTTTATTCGTGTATCACTACACACAAGGTAAGACAGATTGATAATTTTAGAATTGAAACAGAGAATGTGTTTAATGAAGAATCGTTTCTTTTTAAACCTAATATGTATCCAGAAGAAGCCAAGCGTTCATTGCGAAAACAGTTTGGTTTAACAAAGAATCAAAACCTATCCGATTTTGATGTAAAACTGTTCGATAATTTTGATATGGAATTTAATATCAAAATAAGTTTTGATGTGGATAGAGAAGTAAGATCAAATTTGGTTAGTGATTTAATAAATAAATCGAACAAAGAAGATGCTGAAAATGAAATAGGAGATGCTGAAACTTTTGTAAAAATTATCATTGTAGATGCTAATGGTGATAATTGCCTTTCTACAAGATCGTTGTTTTATAATAAAATGCGATCGTTTTTAATTGATATAAAAAACAACATAAAAATAGAACCATTATTTTAAATTTTTCTATCTACATAAATGAATAAACAAAAAACCTTAGATTTTTTTATCGAATGTAAAGATTATACGGTTTCTGGAGAAAAGTTTCAGTTGCTTTATGATAAAGAATATGATATGTTGGTTACTTCTCCGAAACCTAATGAAAAAGAATTGGGTAAATATTACGAGAGCGAAGATTATATTTCTCATACAGATTCCAAACGATCTCTTTTTGAAAAACTATACCACTTAGTTAAAACCTATTCTTTAAACAAAAAGGTTAAACTTATTTCTAAATTAAATCAGCAACGTGGTGTACTTTTGGATATTGGAGCAGGTACAGGAGATTTTTTAAGTGCAGCAAAAAATAGAGGTTGGAAAATCGAAGGAGTAGAGCCAAATAATCAAGCTAAAGAACTAGCAAAACAAAAAGGAATAGATTTAAAACCCGAAACAGCTAATTTGGATTCAAAAAGTTTTGATGTTATTACGATGTGGCATGTTTTGGAACATATACCAGATTTGCAACTTCAAATTAGAGAATTAAGACGCCTTTTAAAACCAAATGGATTTGTAATTATAGCTGTACCAAATTTTAAATCATATGATGCAAAACAATATAATTCCTTTTGGGCAGCATATGATGTACCCAGACACCTTTGGCATTTTTCTAAAACTTCTATCCAAAAACTTTTTGAAGAAGAAAATTTAAAATTAGAAAAAGTACTCCCCATGAAATTTGATTCATTTTATGTGTCACTTTTATCAGAAAAATACAAAAGTGGTAAAATGAACTTTTTAAATGCTTTTTGGGTTGGATTACGTTCTAATCTTAAAGCAAAACGATCTGGTGAGTATTCTTCGCATATTTATATTCTTAAAAACGACTAATTTTTGTTTTTAGATGCTTTTTTCCTCTTTTTAGAACAAACCATATCTATTTACACCTCTTTTTTTTAAAAAGAGCTTAAAATGGCTTATTTTTATTTGTTTTTAATAGTTTTTTTATATTGTAACATGTAAAATGATTGTTTTTTCTTATATATGGTTTTTTACGACTATATAATGAATAACATCGCACGAACTTTGATATTTTTGCTCAGAACTAAATTTTTGAAAAATGAAAAAAATAGTATGGGTTGCAAGTGCATTATTAATTTTAGCTTCTTGTAATCAACAAATAGAAAAAACGGGTTATGTAAATAATACCAAAGTTGTTTCTGATTATAAAGAAATGAAAGTGGCACAAGAAAAATGGACAAAGCGTAATAATGAAGTACGAGCTGAACTTGAAGAAAAGGCAAAGCAATTTCAAATTGAGGTAGAAGGGTACAAAAACATTATGAAATCTATGTCTGCTGCTAATAGAGAGAAGAAAGAGCAGGAATTGATGGTTAAGCAACAAGGCCTACAAAGAGAGCAGCAAGCCAAAATGCAGGAGATCCAACAAGGAAGTCAAGTAGAGATAGATTCTATTATAGGTAAAGTGAAGAGCTTTATAGAGGATTATGGTAAGAAAAATGGATATACATATATCTATGGAGACACAGAAACCAGTAATATACTTTATGGTAAAGAAGAATTAAACCTTACCGATAAGATTCTTAAAGAATTAAACGGAGGAGATACTGCCACCACAAATGAAACTAAAGAGTAGTCAATATACCCTTTTGATATGTTATTAACCCCGATTAGTATAATGCAAATCGGGGTTTTGCTTTTAATATATATCACTGATAATTTACGTGAAGATATATATAAGACTATTAAATTAGTATTAATGTTTTATATATAAAACACTGATTTTAAGATATATAAAACCCATAACGAAACATTAACTTTGGATCACCATAAAGATAAAAACTTGTTCATAATTTAGTAGGATTAATCTTAAAACCTTTTAATTATGAAAAAAATATTCTTCACATTAATTATAATGTTTATTAGCCCCTTGTTAAGAGGGCAAACATTAAGTGAAATTTTGAAAGCAAAAGGATCTGATATAATAGATTCTAAAGATCATTTTGGGGAATCAGTTTCTCTAGATGGAAACTATGTTATGGTTGGAGCTCCTGGTAAAAATTATATAAGTCAAGCGAACACGATTAATAATGTTGGAGCTGTTTATGTTTTTAAAAAGGATAATAATGGAAATTGGTCAGAAGTTCAAAAATTGGTTCCAAATAATATTTCGATAAGTAATGAAAATGATGCTTTTGGTAATTCGATTGCAATTAGTGGTAAATATGCAATAATTGGAGCAAGAAAAGCAGATGGCTTAGGAAGTGACCAGAAGGATATAGGTGCTGTGTATGTTTTTGAAATAAATACTGCGGGTATCTGGATAGAGAAACAAAAATTAATAGCTTCTGATGCTATGGCTTTTGATGTTTTTGGTAGTAGTTTGGCTATTGATGGTGACAATATGCTAATAGGGGCTACTGGAGTAGATGTTGATGGAATATCGTTTGTTGGAGGAGTTTATGCTTTTAGTAGAAGTTCTAGTGGATTTTGGGAAGAAAAACAAAAAATAGTACCCTCTGAGTTAGATTATGGATTATTTGGAGCAAATATTGCTATTGATGGTGACAAAGCAATAGTAGGGTATTTTGATGATGGACCGAATCAATCAATAGACAGACAAGGATCAGCCTATATTTATGAACAAGATTCTACTGGAACATGGAATCAAATACAAAAGATAGTTGCCTCAGATGGTACGGCTAAAGATCTTTTTGGAGGTTCAGTAGCTATTGAAGGGAATTATGTTGTTGTTGGAGCGTATTCTGATAAAGATGAACAAGACCCATCTGCTACTATTAATAGAGGATCTATTTACATTTTTGAACAGGATAATGCAGGGTTATGGAATGAAAAGCAAAAAATTATACCTTCTTTTCATTCTCTTCCAGATAAACTTTTTGGGTTTTCGGTCTCAATACATAATGGTTTTATTGTAGTTGGCGCACCATCAGAAGATTTTGATATTAATACAAATACAGATGAGGGGGCTGTATATATTTATAAGCATGATATTGTCAATAACTTATGGATTGAGAATTAGAGAATACTATCATCAGACATTAAACAGTATAATCAATTTGGTTTTGATGTGACTTTTCAAGATAACAACCTTATTGTTGTTTCTAGTGGTAATTCTAATTTTAATGTAGGTGGTTCTGCATATTTTTATGAATTTTGTAGAAATGTAAGTCTGCCAGATGCAAATTTTGAACAATGGTTAGTTGATGAATTAATAGATAAGGATGGCTTAGTAAATGGTAGTATTAGTGACTGTGATGCAAAAAAAGTTAAAGAACTTAATATTCCTCCTTTGAAGGGAATTTCTGATTTAACAGGAATATCTGCTTTCACTAACTTAGAAATATTAAGTATTCCAGAAAATGATTTGGTTACTTTGGATTTATCAAATAACACAAAGTTAATTTCAGTAAATTGTTATTATAATCTTTTAGAACAAATCAATATTACAAACTGTAATCAATTAGTTTCTTTAAATGTTTCAGATAATTTTCTTACACGTTTAGATATTTCAGAAATTAGTGATTTGCAAAGTTTGGATGCAAGAACAAATGAAAATTTAAGCTGTATTCAGGTAAAAGACCTTGCAGAAGCGAGTGCCAATAGCTCGGGAAGAAGACCTAAATGGAGGGTAGATAATCGATCTACCATTTTTAATCTTAATTGTCCGGCGCCTAAAATATCTATGATAAATATTAACAAAAAACGCCCTAGAGATAGTAAAAATAAGTTTAAAGATATAATTGTTTTTCCAACACATATTGCTAATGGAGAAAAATTAACCGTTTTAGCTGAAGGACATGAACATTTTGATGTTTTAATCTATGATTTACATGGTAACTTGCTTAAAGAGAGTAAAAATGCATCTACAAAAGTTATTTTAGATATTTCTAAATTTTCATCTAATATGTATATTGTTAAGGTGAATAAAAATGGAAATGAATTCACTAAAAAAATTGTTATAAGTAATTAAAGCAGACAGACAATAATTAATAGTAAAACTCTCATTTTTAATTAAGGAATGAGAGTTTTACTACTAGATCTTTTTCTGTTCAATTTATTAAAAAATAATATTATTTTAACATTAAGTTTTTGACACTTCATCGAGAAAAGTTACCACTTTTAAAGCTTTTTACTGATAAAAAACACGCCCAAAAACGTGTAAATAGTATGGTTTTTTTACCAGATACTTCCGTTTTTTTGATAAAAATAGGGGAGATTTAAACTTTTTTTACTGGCTTGAAATGATTTTTTACATTAGCTCAAGACATTGATTAACAAATTTTTATGTATATTGAAATGTTTTTTGAGATCGTATTTACTTCAGTTAAAATAGGGCAAGTAATAAAAGGTCAGAAAATTATTACAAAAAAAAGTTAAATTTTAGTTTGATATAAACATTTAATTTATAATTTTATGTCTTGGTAAAAAATATATTAACAATATTATTAACAAGCGCCCCAAATCGCGAAGTTAATATAGTATATTCACCTTAATCATAAGTGTGATATCATGAAAAAAAAACTTAACCTCATATCATTAATTGCTATAGTGACAGGCTTTCTATTTTCTTCTTTGAAAGCCAACGCTCAGGATATTAATGCTCCTTTGTTTTCTATTAGTGGATCAACTACTACGATACTCTGTGTAAATCAAAATGTTCCCAATCGAGAAGCGGTTGCCCAAACTCCTTCGGGATTTGGACCCAATACAGAATATATTCTAGAACTGTCGGATGAGACTGGTCTTTTTTCTGCTAATACTACTAGAGTTTTAACTACATTTACTAGTTCTGTAGCTATTCCGCCTAATGGAACAATAACATTTCCTTCCTTTGCTATCCCTACAGATTTACGTGGCGAGAATTATAGTTTACGAGTGAATGTACCAGCAAGTAATATTTTAAGTGCTGTGCAAGAAAATATTCCTATTTACTATTTTGATTTTTCTCAAGGCGTCACATTAACCGGAGCAAATATTGAGGCTAACACGGTAGCTTTGTGTATTGGGGAATCAGCCACATTAACAGCTTTACCAGGAGATTTTCCAGAATATATCTGGTCTTTTGATGCTACGGGAACCAATAATTTTACTGTGGTTCCGGGTGAATCAGGTAATACACTCGAAAATGTAACACAAGTAGGAACCTATAAAGTTCAAGTTAATTTTGGAAGTTGTAATGCCTTATTTAATTTTGACAGTCAGACAGTAGAGGTAATTGATTTTAATGAAACAACAGTACGAATCAATGAGCCTTCACCACAATCTTTTTGTCCTAGTGATGTAAAAATATTAACTACAAGTGTTACCGATCCGGGTTTCACTTATGAATGGTTTAAGGACGGAGTTTTGATTCCGGAGTTTGATGGTCCTTCTGAGATTTTACCAGAGAGTAATTTTGGAGGTTTTTATACAGTTAATGTTACTGGGACTCCAACGTGTAATATAATTACCACTCCCCCCGTGGAGGTTATTAATTTGGGTTCAGATATTTTGACCAAACCCCCGCCCCTGATAATGTTATTACCTACACAGCCTACGTTGACCTTGTCTATTACGACAAATGCTCCTGCTGCTGGTAGTACGGTAGAATGGTTTAGGAACGGAATAAGTATTCAAGGTCCGCTCGCGGTTAGTACACCGGGAGCTTTGTCTTTTGATGTCACCAATCCTGGTATATATCGTGTAGATGTATTTGCAAATGATGTATGTATGGATACTCTTCAGGCTACTACAGAGGTTTTCGAACCAGTAGGGTTTAGGACTCAGATTTCTACATTGTTAGATTGTGATGCCGATACAGGGACTTTGGGGTTAGAGAATTTATTTGGTATTACTTCTACAGGATTAGAAGTTCCTATTATTACTGATCAATATTCTTTATTTGATTTTGAATGGTTTTTAGGTACTCAGTCTACAGGTGTTACAGAGACTACTTTTACAGTAACTTCTGCTAACATAGGTGAAGTTTATGCTTTAGAAGCTACTTTACGAAGCACTTCATTTCCTACAGCGAGATCAAATGATTTAACGGTTGAGTTTTTATCAGATGTTGTAGTTATAGAAGCTTCCCCGACTTTTATTCCATTTGGAGAGACATCTACATTAAGTGTTCCTCAAAGTAGTAACTATGCTTATGAGTGGTTTATTGTTGTAGATGGAGAGAATCAATCTTTGGTAGATGGTTCGACCGTTATAAGTGGTCAGGGTACAAATTCTATAGAAATAGATACCATCGGTGATTACTTTGTTAGGATTACATTGTTGGATTGTGTTATAGATTCAGAGATACTTAATATTTCAGATGTTGCAGGATCTTCAGAGATTATTCCTAATGTAGTTACACCTAATAGTGATGGTATCAATGATAATTGGTTACTTCCACCAAGTTTGTTTAATCAACAAGAAGTAGAGGTTACGATTTATAATGCACGAGGTCAGGTAGATTTTACATCACCAAGTTATCAGAATAACTGGCCCAGAGAGAATTCGAAATCATCGGGTCAGGACCCGTTTTATTATTATATAATAACCAAAAACAATTCCGTAGTCAGAAAAGGTTCGATAACGGTAATGAGATAATTTTATGGCCAGAAAATTACTATTAATAATCATTTGTATATCCTTTAACCTTCTTAGAGGACAGGATGAAAGCACGACTACTTATGGCATTCTTCCAACCGATATTCCTACTCATAACCTAGTAAAATATAACCGTTTTTATTTTAATCCTACTTTCTCTTTAGTTCGCGAAAACAAAAAATCTATTAATGTTTACAATAAAACACAATGGGCTTCATTTAATGATAACCCCCAGACATATCTAATTAACTATACATCAAATTTTGATGAAAAAATAGGTGTTTCTATTGGTTTGCATCAACAAAATGAAGGTATTTACAGGTATTTTGGTGGTATAGCCAACTTTGCATATAATATCGAATTAAATAGAGATATGAACTTCACTTTTGGTTTAAATCTCGGTTTTTCGCAAAGCGGAATTAAATCTAATATTGATTCGGCGACAAGTATTGTTTTAAATAATGGAGTAGAAGTAAGTGATCCTGTTATTCTTAACTATGAAAACAGCTCTGTTTTTCAATTAACTCCTGGTGTTAACTTTAATTATGCAGAATTTGATGTTGGAGTTTCTGTATCAAATCTTGTTGCTTATAATATAACAGGTAGTGAACTATTGACAGACAATATGGCTTTTACGGGTCATGTTATGTATACCACCAGTTTAGAAAGAAGATCGGATAAGCTAATACGAGGAATGGTATATGCCAATATGTTACCCGATTCGGGTGCAGATTCAAATCTTAGATATGGAGGTAATGTTATTGTTGAGTTACCAGCACTAGGTTGGGCTCAAGCGGGATATAATAGTTTCTATGGAGCCTCATTAGGTATTGGTGGTAATATCACATCGAATATTTCGGTTGGATACACCTACGAAACCGGGTTTGGAGATACCAGTAATTTTGGAGCAACTCATGAGGTAGGTTTAGCATATAATTTTGAAAAAGAAAGATCAAGAAGAAGAAGAGGTAGTAGAACAAAATCAAGTACTCAAAAGGCCTATGAAGAACGAGATTCTGAGATTAGAAGACTTAAGAAAGAAATTCTTGAACAGAATAAGTTAATAAGAGAATTACAAGAGGAACAAGGAGATTCTCGAAGTCAGGACCAAAAAGCCATGAGTGAGCTTGAAAAATCAATAGCAGAAGCTAGAGAAAAAGAAGCTAAGGCTGCCAGAGAATTAGAATTACAACGTGCAGAAGAAGTAAAACTACTTAACAAAAAAGCAGAAGAAGAACGTCTAGCTGCTCAGAGACGTATTGAACGTGAGACAGCAGAACAAAACGCAGAGGAAGAACGTCTAGCTGCTCAGAGACGTATTGAACGTGAGACAGCAGAACAAAACGCAGAAGAAGAACGTCTAGCTGCTCAAAGACAGATAGAACGTGAGACAGCAGAGCAAAAAGCAGAAGAAGAAAGAATAGCCACCGAAGAAGCGGCACGTGAAGCAGAAGCAGCAGAAGAAGAACGTCTAGCTACCCAAAAAGAGTTGGAACGTGAGGTTGCAGAGCAAAAAGCAGAAGAAGAACGTCTGGCTGCCCAAAAACAATTAGAACGAGAAGTTACAGAGCAAAAAGTAGAAGAAGAACGTCTAGCTGCTCAAAAACAATTAGAACGTGAAGTTACAGAACAAAAGATAGCAGATGAAGCGGCGGCAGCAGCTCGTTTAGCAGAAGAGAAGAGACTG
>NZ_JACA01000002.1 GCF_000520995.1 Aquimarina macrocephali JAMB N27
TTTGTGATGTATAATCTGTGCCATCCGTAGTAGTTACATTCGTTGTGGTTAATGTAAATGTTATATCCTCTTCAGCTACAATGTTGCTAGTCA
>NZ_JACA01000003.1 GCF_000520995.1 Aquimarina macrocephali JAMB N27
CGTAGCTTCGGTTTCCGTTATTGTAAATCCAACAATACTTAATTCCAGGCTATCATTATCGATAATTTCCCCTATTCCTTGGTTATCAGATATTGATATTCCTGCTTGTCCATTATTTTGTAAATTATTGAGATTGATAAGGTATGTTTCTGTAGGTTCAGCTATTGTATTTTCAAGGATATTTACATCAAATATTTGCGTATTGTTATTGGTTCCTCCAAAGGTTAGTGTTGTTGCAGTGATGGCAGTATAATCCTCGCTTGCTATTGCGGTATTATCTGCGGTACTATAGTCCACAGTAAAATTATTTTGCACATCTCCAGTTAAGGTTACAGTAAAGGTTGCAGTACCATCTGCTTCATTAACACTCACATCGTCGATACTTAGCGTAGCATTATCATTATCATTGATGGTGCTGGTTGCGGTAGCTGTTGCGATGCTTACTTGTTGTGCATTTGTATTCGTTAATGCTATAGTTCCTGTAAAAGTTTCCGTAGGTTCAGCAATAGCGTCTCCGAGTATAGACACAGGTAAATTGATCGTGTTGTTTCCTGCAGACAGCGTATAAGATTGTGCAGTTTGTGATGTATAATCTGTACCATCCGTAGTTGTTATATGTGCAGTGGTTAATGTAAATGTTATATCCTCTTCAGCTACAATGTTGCTAGTCACGGTAAAGTTAGCTGTTTGCGTAGCTTCTGTTTCAGTGATGGTAAATCCAGCAATACTTAATTCTAAGCTATCATTATCATTAATGGTACTGGTTGCGATAGCTGTTGCGATGGTTACTTGTTGTGCATTTGTATTGGTTAATGCTATAGTTCCTGTAAAAGCTTCCGTAGGTTCTGCGATGATATCCCCGAGTATAGATACAGGTAGATTGATCGTGTTGTTTCCTGCGGATAGCGTATAAGATTGTGCAGTTTGTGATGTATAATCTGTACCCTCAGTAGTTGTTATATGTGCTGTGGTTAGTGTAAATGTTATATCCTCTTCAGCTACAATGTTGCTAGTCACTACAAAGTTAGCTGTTTGCGTAGCTTCGGTTTCCGTTATTGTAAATCCAACAATACTTAATTCCAGGCTATCATTATCGATAATTTCCCCTATTCCTTGGTTATCAGATATTGATATTCCTGCTTGTCCATTATTTTGTAAATTATTGAGATTGATAAGGTATGTTTCTGTAGGTTCAGCTATTGTATTTTCAAGGATATTTACATCAAATATTTGCGTATTGTTATTGGTTCCTCCAAAGGTTAGTGTTGTTGCAGTGATGGCCGTATAATCCTCGCTTGCTATTGCGGTATTATCTGCGGTACTATAGTTCACAGTAAAATTATTTTGCACATTTCCAGTTAAGGTTACAGTAAAGGTTGCAGTACCATCTGCTTCATTAACACTCACATCATTGATACTTAAGGTGGCGGTATCATTATCATTAATCTCACCAATAGCTGAAAGAGCATTAACACCCCCATTTAGTGTAATACTTTGCCCATTTGTAATTAGGTTATTAATAGTTCCATTAAGGGTTTCTGTTGGCTCAATGAGGTTGTCATTATTAATTATAACGTTAACTACCTGGCTCTCTGCATTTGCTCCTCCAAATGTTAATAAAGTAGTTGTTATTGCCGTGTAATCCGATCCGGCAATTGCAGAAATGTCAGAACTAGCAAACTCTAGGGTCATTTCATTCTGTATCGATTTATCTGTTGAAATTGTAAAATCAGCAGTACCAATATTTTCATTTACACTAAAACCTGTTATAGAAATCACGGCACTGTCATCATTAGTAATGGTTCCTATAGCAGAGTCATCACTAAATGTAATAGATGAACTCGGAGCTGATACGGGAGTAATATTGCTTAAGTTTACTAAGAAGGATTCATCTAATTCTATAATTTCATCTCCATTAATAGTAATTTCGATGGTTTCTTGTTCGTTAGCCAATCCTTCAAAGGTTAGTGTTCCTGAGTTAGCAACATAATCAGAGTTTACAGTCGTAGCGGTTCCATCTACAGTAGTATAGTCTAATGTTAAACCATCTTCTACTTCTCCACTTAGTTCGACTGTAAATGTAAGTGTGGATGTACCTGCATTTCCTTCCGCAATGGATACGGCTGAAATAGATAGCGTAGTGCTGTCATCATTAATAATAGTACCAACGCCAGTTTTTCCGGCTGCATCAATAGTAATGTTTTTACCAGGAGCAATTATACTATTAAGAACAACATTAAATGTTTCATTGATTTCTACTGCTGTATCTCCGTTGACAGAAATGATAATATTTTGTGTTTCTCCTATTGCTCCGCTTATAAAATCAATACGCCCACCATTAGCTGTAAAATCTGATGGTGCTCTGGCTTCGACATTAGAAGTAAAGAATGTAACACCATAACCACCAACAATTTCAGCTCCAGAATGAGTAATAGTAAATATGTAATCAATGGTACCTGAATTACCTTCTGTTTCTATTACACTATCAATCGAAAGGGTGGCGGCATCATCATCTGTATTATTTACTAATACATCATCAGGATCTAATCCGTCATAATTATCATCTGTAGTTAATGTTGTATCTACTGTATTGACAATAGTATAGGAAATACTACCATCCACAAGAATATCATCAATACCTGTTACAGTTACAGTTTGTGGAATATCCCAGTCTGCGGCAGTAAAAGTTAAAGAAGATGTGTTCACCGTTCCTTCATTAGTATTATTACTGGCTACATTCACCACCACTACATAATCTTGTGTACCTGTTGCTGGTTTGCTTGTTAAAACAACAGTAAATGTTGCAGTTCCTCCAGCTTCTGAAGTTGTTAATGAAGTAGGAGTTACAATAAATCCTGCGTTGTCGTTATCTTCATTAATAATACTAATGTCATTCACGACTAATGAAACATATTTAGGATCCAAAGAAGTTGTATTACTAGTAACAATTGTATATGTAATATCACCGTCTACAATATCATCATCCTTACCAGTGACTGTTACAGTTTGATTGATATTCCAATCTGATGGAGTAAAGGTTAACGATATAGGATTAAAAGTATCACTTTCTGTTAGATCATTACTAGAAAGTGTTATCGATACATTTTCTATAGGTTCAGTATCAAGAACAACTGTAAAAGTAGCTGTACCATTACCTTCAGTGGTATTTCCAGAAATGGTTGATACTGTTACCCCCGCAATGTCATTATCCAAATTGGTTGCGGCAACATCTGCTGGGTCAACATTTTCATATCCTGATAAATCATCGGTAGCAGCTTGATCAGTAGTTAGAATAATATTATAACCAATATCATCATCATCAAGGTCATCATTTACACCTGTTATGGTCACTGTTTGCGGAGTATCCCAATTGGATGCATCAAATGTTAATGTATTTGTTGATACGGTTCCTTCTGTTACATCATCACTTACTACGTTGAAGACTACAGTACCCGATGGTTCAAAGGGCAATACGACTGTGAAAGTATCTGTGGCTAAATCTTCTGAAGTTTGAATAGAAGTTTCTGAAACGATAACTGTATTATTGGGCAGTGCATTTACCGTTACTAAGAAGTCACAAGTTTGCGTATTACCAGCAGAATCTTCAGCAATGTAGGTAACTGTAGTTGTTCCCAAATTGAAGTTGGCACTGTTCAATTCATTAATTCCCGAAGCTTGTGGTGCTCCAATAGTAGCTCCAGAAAGTTCGTATGTAAGTTTGGTTACAGAACAATTGTCTGTATATACTGGAGCAGAAATACCAGAAACTGTAACCGATGAGTCGCCTACATTATCAAGGTCTTGAGTTATATTAGTAGGGCAAGAAGAAATGGTTGGTATTTCAGTATCAGTAACGATAACATCAAAAGTTACTGTTTCTGTATTTGAAGGAGAAGCATTATCCGATACTGTCCAAGTAACCGTTGTTGTTCCTGATTCAAACACTTGACCGTTTAACGTGGTGTTGGGTCCTGTGATAACCGTAGTCACCCCTGTTAACGCATAGGTAATGGTTGGGTTAGTATCGCAATTGTCAGTTGGATTCCATGCATTATCTATATGAGTATAAGTACAAACATTAGCATCGGTAACTACATTTCTGTCTGTTGAATCATCCAAAGTAGGAGCTTGTATATCTTGAATGGTGATAGTAGTACTACATACGTTTGTACGTCCAGAAGAATCTGTTACTCGTAAATAGATTGTGTTATTTCCTATTTCAGCACAGTTGTATGTTAATGATGAACTATATGTAGTATCATCTTTTGATATTTCGTAAGTTGAAATGGAGCAATTATCAGTAGAACCATTGTTTATAGCTACTTGTGTTAAGGATACAGTGCCATCTCTTTGTATTTGGATAGTAGCCGTTTGGCATGTTGCTACTGGGTCTTCAGTATCTGTTACTGTTACTGTATAAGAACAACTATTACTATTACCTTCAGCATCCAAAACTGTCCAGATTACTGTTGTAGTTCCTTGCTCAAATATTTGTCCGTTTAAGGTAGTGTTTGCTCCAGTAATTGTTGTAGTAGCACCAGTAAGATTGTAGGTTAGAGAAGGAGACGTATCACAGTTATCTGTAACAATAGCATTTAGACTGTTATCAATATGTGTATAAGTACAAGCATTATTATCTGTTACGACAAATTGATTTGAAGGGCATGAAGTAAATACAGGAGATATATTGTCTTCAACGGTAACAGTAGCCGTACATGTTGATTCATTTCCATTAGTATCCGTTACAGTCAACGTAATAGTGTTTTGCCCTAAATTTGAACAATCAAAAGTACTTTCATCAACCGAAAGGAGATTGATTCCACAAGAATCTGAAGAACCATCATCAATATCTTCTGCTAGGATACTAGCGTCTCCAAATTCATCTAATTGAATCGTAATATCTCTACACATTGTGATTGGAGGTGTATTATCTTCAACAGTTACTGTTGTAGTACAGATATTCGTATTACCAGCAATATCTGTAATAGTAAGAGTAACTGTGTTTGCACCAACTTCTGCACATGTAAAGGTATTAGGAGATATATTTGCTGTAAAGTTTGGGCAATTATCCGAAGATCCAAAGGCTATAGAATCAATATCAGTATTTGATAAACTGTAGGCTCCAGTAGCATCTAATTGAATTGTAATTGGAGTGCAGGAAGCAACTGGATTTATTGTGTCTTCTACAGTAACTATTACATCATCGGTAGACGTATTCCCACTAGTATCTGTGACTGTTAAGGTGACTGTATTTGGGCCAAAATCGGCACAGCTAAAGTCAGTTTTATTAATAGCTAAACTTTGTATACCGCAATTATCTGTAGAACCATTATTAATATCATTGGTTGTTATATTTGCAGAACCGCTAGCGTCTAATTGTATAGATATGTTTTGGCCTATAGCAATTGGCGTAGTGGTATCATTAACTGTAACTGTAAAGGAGCATTGGGAAGAAACACCACTACCATCAATAGCAGTCCAGGTGACAGTAGTGGTACCACTATTAAATATTTGTCCATTTAAAGAGGTGTTTGCAGGGTTATCTGCTAATACAGTATCTCCAGATAGAGCGTAGGTAAGATTATTTATTGCGACACAACCGTCTGTGGCAGTAGCATTCCAATCTGTTCCGTTATGTTCGTATCCACACTTATCACTATCAGTTCCTGCAATTTGTGCGGTAGTGCAAGTTATTACTGGAGCAATATCATCTTCGACCGTAACTAAGGCGGTTGTCGTTGATATATTATTATTTACATCAGTTACGGTAAGAGTAACGGTATTTGTAGCTGGATTAATTCCTAGATTTGAGCAATCAAAATTTGTTTTGTCTAAGATTATAGATGCAATACCACAACTATCAGAAGAACCATTATTAATGTCTCCTGCTGTTATGGTAGCGTTACCAGTATTGTCTAAGTTTATGGTAATATCTTGTGCGATAGCAATAGGAGAAATATTGTCTTCTACAGTCACAACAGCTGTACATGTGTCTGAGTTCCCTGTAGTATCTGTTACGGTTAAGGTGATCGTATTTGGACCAACATCGGTACAATCAAAACTACTTTTACTAAGCACTCTCACCAATGAGTCTTGACAATTATCGAAGGAGCCATTATCAATATCTAAACCTGTTATGTTTGTATTACCAGTAGCATCCAAAGCAACTGTAATATTTTTGCACACAGCAACAGGACTAATATCGTCTTGAATAGTTACAGTAGCATCACAAGTACTGCTATTTCCATTTATATCAGTTACTGTTAAGGTTACTGAGTTAATCCCTAAATTAGTACAGTCAAAAGTGGTTTTACTTGCAGCTAAACTTACCGAACCACAAGCATCTGATGATCCATTATTAATATCTTCTGGAGTAATGGTTGCATTGCCAAAAGCATCTAAAACAACGGATATAGGTTTGCATAAAGCAGTTGGAGGTGTTACGTCTTGTACAGTAACCGTTGCATTACAACTGCTAATGTTACCATTATTGTCGGTAACCGTTAATGTTACTGCATTTACGCCGATTTCTACACAAGAAAAGGTATTTGGTGTTACCACCAAACTATTGATTCCACTAGGATCAGATGTTCCAAGTGCAATTGCATTCACATTGTCAGTTGTTAACGAATAATTACCTGTGTTATCAAGGTTTATGATAATATTGTTGCATACTACTGTAGGATCTTCAATGTCTTCAATGATTACTTGATAGGTACCTGTATCAGTATTGCCATTCACATCAGTTGCTTCCCAAACTACAGTATGGGTTCCAACTCCAAAGCTTTCCCCAATAATAGAAGTTGAAAGATCAGTACCAATAATGCTTCCACCATCGATCTGATATGTAATAGTTTGTAAACCACAGTTATCAGTTGCGGGGATATTCCATGAAAGATCAACAGGACTTTTGGCGGTATAGGTGTTGAATCCTGTATCTAAACTTCGTGTTTGTGTTGCAATCGTGACAAATGTAGGGCTCTGTGTATCTGTTATCGTAAATTCAGAGGTACAGGTTGTGCCTACGTTATCACTTGTGTCATATAAACGCCAAAGCACTGTTGTAGTTGGGTTTGCGGTAGTTCCCATAGGTATTTGCTCTCCAGATAGAGTAGTACTTAAATCTGATCCAACTTCAGTGGCTCCATCTATAGAATAGGTAAGTCGTGATAGTCCTGCATTGTCTTCAAAGGAGAAAGGATCAAATTCAGAACCAACAACTTGATAATAACACTCACCGGTTTCAGCTGTTTGACTAATTGTTGT
Organism: Aquimarina macrocephali JAMB N27; assembly: GCF_000520995.1. Taxonomy (GTDB): domain Bacteria; phylum Bacteroidota; class Bacteroidia; order Flavobacteriales; family Flavobacteriaceae; genus Aquimarina; species Aquimarina macrocephali. Next base: position 7,267 of record NZ_JACA01000003.1, read on the forward strand.
ATCTGGGCAGTTATTAATAACAGGTAATTCTACATCTGTAACTACTATCTCAATACTGCAAGAAGTAATATTATTGCTATCATCGGTAGCAGTCCAAATAACTGTTGTTGTTCCAATAGGAAATGTTTCACCGGTCAAAGAGGTTTTATTGTTATAATCATTATTTAATGTAACATCACAATTATCGCTAAAACTTGTTGGGTCAAACTCTGCGACTATAGCCGTATAATAGGCTTCTGTACTGTCTGTATTTCTATTAAATTGGTTTCCGGAATCACCTGCTGAGCAATTTATTGTAGGAAAAGTATTGTCTATTACCGTGACCTTAAAATCGTAATTAAACGTATTACCAGCTTCGTCTGTTACCGTATAAGTAACATCAGTATCTCCTAATGGAAATTCATATCCGGGTACTGCTAAAGCGGGTGTAATAATTATGGCTAAACCTCCTTGAACCGTAACATTGTCAATAAAAGTAGGTGCCGTATAATTTACTTCTTCACTACAACCACTTGATATATTTACTGAAATATTAGTTGGTGCAGCTAGAAGACGAGGATCTTCTGTGTCTACAACGGTAACTGTAAAAATAGCTGTACCTACATTACCGCTATCATCAGTAGCTTCCCACGTAATAGAATTATCGCCCAGAGCTAACTGTTGACCATCTAATGTAGTAACATTAAACTCATTTACGATTTTAGTTACAATTCCGCAATTGTCTGAAGCAGTTACATCATCAAATTCGGATCCTTGAACGGTATAAAAATTCTGATTGAGATCCGTAGGTCTTACTTGATTTCCTTGGACCACAATAATTGGTGGTTCGTTATCATTAATCGTTAATACGTATGAGCAGGTACTTGTTTGTCCACCAGAATCCTCTGATAACCAGTTGATGGTTATTTTTCCGGTATTGACACCATTTTCAGGCCCTCTGGGAATCGTAATTCCAGAAAGTGTATTTGTACCGGTGACTAGCGTGCTGGTTTCTGGATTAATAAAGCTCCATGTTAAACTGGGTGCTGTACAATTATCTGTTGCGTCTGTTGGGTCTAACTCGTTTCCTACTACCGTATAAGAACAACTACCAGAGTCTACGTTTCTTGCCTGATCTGATAAACAAGTAATCGTTGGAGCGGTGTCAGTAACCGTAACATCAAAAGAGCAGATAAGAATATTACCATTATTGTCGGTGGCAGTATAAGTAACGGTTGTAGTTCCTAGATCAAATAAGCTACCTGGAGAAAAGTTCGATACAAAAGAATCCATACCAGAACAAATATCAGTAGCTGTTAGTGCTGGCCATGATACAACAGCTTGACAAGATGCTCCCTCTGCAGTAACAACTATTTCAGAACTAGGACAATTAGTAATGGTTGGTGCCTCATTATCAACAATCGTTACATTTTGATCATAGGACGTCTGATTTCCTGCTTCATCTGTCAATACCCATCGTATCACCGTAAGCCCTATTGGGAAAGTTGCAGGTGCATTACTAGTAATTATTATGTTTCCGGGTATTGAGCAATTGTCTGTAGCAGTAGGTGGGGTTAGTGTTGTTGTATTATTGCAGATTCCAGGGGTTACATTTAGAGTTACATCCTCAAAAGGAGTATCTAAAACAGGTCCTTCTTCATCTTCAACAGTAAAATCAAAACTGCATGTACTTGTATATAAGGTTCCTCCTACGGTTTGTGTAGCTGTCCAAGTAATAATGGTTGTGCCTACAGGAATGTCTGCTCCTGCCAAGGTAGTATTAGAAGGCGCACCGGCTAAGTCATGAGTTAGCGTACGAGATACTCCAGCAGAAGAAACAAAGGTAGTATCATAACTTGTATCTCCATTTGGTATGGTAAAAGAACAAGAACCATTATCTGTAGTCTGGGTGGCATTACCAGAGCATGCAACTTCTGGTTCAAGAGCGTCTACAACAACTACATTAACATCACAAGTTGTAGTGTTTGTCCCATCACTGGCAGTCCACGTAAAAGTGTAATTACCAGCGGTTAGTTCTTCACCATTTAAAAATTCTGTACCTGTTCTGTTGTTTGTATAAGAAACTATTTCGCAGTTATCTGATACTGGTGGTGTGAATTCATTACCATTAACATAATAAAAATCTACATTCGAATTAGTATATTCTCTGTAATAAGTAACAGTAGGGCAGGTGATTATTGGAGCTTGATTGTCTGTTACTATAACCCGTTGTGTATGAAATTGAAAATTTCCTCTTATATCTCTAGCAGTCCAATACACTAAAGTCTCACCTAATTCAAAAATAGTTTCATTAGTTGATTGGGTATATATAATGTCCAGAGGCCCATCACAGTTATCAGTAGATGTTGGAGTGCCTAAGTTTACACCAGTAGTAACACAATCACCTAGATCTGCATTGGTGTTTATGTCTGACGGCCAGTTTATTACGGGGCCTTGGTTATCAATAATGAAAATACTATATGTACAATAAGAATTAGAACTGGAACCATTATCGACTGTCCATGTCACAACAGTTTCTCCTCTATTTAATACAACGCCAGCTAAACTTGAACCACCACTTCCAATAGTTACTCCTGTTAATATATAGGAAAATGTTACTCCTGTTGCTGTGGAAGAAACATCCATTTCGGCTCCTTGAACCGTATAAGTACATATATTTGAGCCTGTATTTCTAGACTGGTTTTGTCTACAGGTCACTGGTGGTGAGGGATCTGTATTATCATTAATGGTAATCGTCATTACACAAGTAGAAATATTACCCAATGCATCTGTAAAAGTCCAAGTAAGGGTTGTGGTTCCTACAGGAAACTGTACCCCAGAGAGACTATTTGTATTATTAAAATCATTGATTATTGTAAATGAAGAGCAGTCAAAGATCCTAAATGGCTTAAATTCATCTCCAAAAACAGTGTAGTAATTTTGTCCTTGGTCTACTCTTCTTGTAATATTTGATCTACAATTAAAAGTAGGAGCATCATCATCTACAACTGTGATATCTTGAGTGGCAGAAGAAATGTTTCCATGAATATCTTCTACAAACCAAGTCACCGATTGTGTACCTATATTATAACTGTTATTTATAGAATTGTTCCACACTCTTAATACTCCACAATTATCTGATGTAATAGGAGTTCCTAATGAAGCGACCTGCGCTGTACAACGATTTGTAGTTCCTATGGTAATATCTGCGGGAGCCGTTATAGAAGGAGATTCGTTATCATTTATAATAACGAAGAAGTTACAAGTGTCTGTATACGTTATGCCATCAACTACTTGAGAAGCTGTCCAGTTAACCAAGGTGGTACCTTCTGGAAAAACAGCTCCAGCCAAAGTAGCTGAGTTGTTATAACCATTTACTAAGGTCGCACCCGCTGTTGATGCAAAAGGATCAAATTCTGTTCCTTGTGTAGTATAATTACATTGATTTGTATCGGTATCCTTTACCTGATTATCAACACAGCTTAAAGAAGGGTACAAGCTAGAAGTTACATTAACTGTTATTATACAAGTTTGTGTGTTAGCAGGAACAGCATTATCAGTAGCTGTCCAGGTAATAACATTCATACCTACATTTAATTGTACTCCAGTAATATTGGTGCCAGAACCAGTAGTAACCCCAGTTATAGCATAGGTGTATGAAGCTAATCCACAATTATCATCGGCATTGGGTTTTAGTTCTCTATTTCTAACGGTATAAAAAGATTCTCCTCTATCTTTTATTCTTGTGATGGTGCTTGCAGGGCAATCAATTATTGGTTTTACATCATCTATAACAGTTACTTCAAGTGTTTTTGTTGTTGTATTTCCAGCATTGTCTGTAATACTCCAATTTATCGTAGTAGTTCCCACTGGGAAAGTTGCAAAAGCTAGAGAACGATAATTATTATAATCATTTATAACAGTAAAGTTTTCTAAAGTACAATTATCTATGATCGCTTGTGGATCAAATTCTATGCCTACAGTTTCATAAAAACAATTGTCATTACTAGTTGATTTTGATACACTAACTGTAGTATTAGAACTAGCAACCAATTCAAAATTGGGAGCTGTAATATCCAGTACTTCTACTTGATATTCCATTGTAGATACACTTCCACCAGCATCCGTTGCTGTCCATACTACAACGGTGATGCCAACAGGGAAATCGAATCCTGCTAAAGTATTGGTTCCATTTTGATTGTTTACAAGGGTAACTCCTGGGCAATTATCAGTGACTGTAGTTGGATCAAATTCAGACCCTATAACAGTATAAACACAACCTCCTGTAGTGGCATTTTCAGTTTGATTGGCTACGGTAGAGATTGAAGGTACTTGTTGATCAACTACAGTAATATTAAATTCACAACTAGCAGTATTTCCTATAACATCGGTTATGGTCCAAACTATTGTATGAATCCCTGCTGATAACACTTCATTTTCTAACGAGTTCGAAGTGCCACCAGAAACTCCGTCTAAAACATAAGAAATGGTTAAATCCCCGGGGATATCACAATTATCAGCTAATGCTGTAGAGTCAAATTCTGTGCCTTGAACAATATAATCACAGGATCCTCCGGGTATATTTCTTAATAGATTACCATTACATTCAAATGTTGGAGCCTGATTGTCTGATACAGTTATGGTAAATGTATTTGCTACCACCGTATTCCCATTAACATCACCCAAAGTCCATTGAATGATATATGGATTGGTTTCGTCTTTTGGCAATTGTAATCCAGATAACGAAGTATTCCCTGTAAAAACAGTTGTTCCGTCTTTAGTAATGATATAAGTTGGATCTTGTAAATCACAATTATCCGAAATATCTTTTAAATCAAAGGTAGCATCATTGATTGTAAAGTAACATTGGGTTGGATCTGTGTTTCTTGCAAAATTTCCTGTTGGTGTTGTAAAAGTTGGATCCTGATTATCTTCTACCGATACATAAACGGTACAACTAGAGCTGTTGCCATTTTCATCTACTGTAGTCCAAACTATTGTATTGGTGCCAACAGGTAATTTTTTACCTGCTAATGTCGCTGTTCCATCAAACGAATTAGTAGTAGAATCTACTGCGCAACCATCATCTGTAGTAGGATCAAATTCTATTCCTTGAACAGTATAGGAACAATTTCCAGTATCCGCTTCTCGTATAAATGGACTTCCTGCTGTGCTTCCAGGAACGCAGGTTAACACAGGTGGTGTTAAATCATTTACAGTAACATCAAAACTCATAAATACTGAATTACCCGAAGTATCTGTAGCTCTGTAAATAACAGTTGTTGTTCCAACAGGAAAAACAGAACCGTTAGTTAAACCATCGATCTGAACTAAAGTAGTTCCTGGACAATTATCTGTAACTATGGGGTCTGTCCAATTAATTACTTTATCACATCCCACAGTAATATTTTCGGTAATGTCAGTAATTATAGAAATTTCTGGGTTTTCATTGTCAGTTACCGTTACTCTAAAACTAGTAGATCTTGTGTTTACACCATCACTCGCGGTCCATACAATTGTATTTAACCCGGTAGGGATAATAACCGCATCCAAAGTAGAAGCTACTACAGGTGGATCAGAATTTATTGTATAAGTAACAGAGGTAATAGCGCAATTGTCAGTAAAAACCGCATCAAACTCATTACCCAATACCGTATACCCGCACACTGCCGTGGTTGTATTTTTAAATTGATTACTTACAGCTGTGACCGTTGGTTGTTGTGTGTCGACAACTGTTTTAGTAAATGTTAATGGAGTAGAGATATTTGTACCATCAGAAGCCGTCCAAGTAATTGTATTTGCCCCTAGTAGTATGGTTTCTCCAGCCAATGAACCTATTCCTGATAAAGAAGTAACACCTGTTACTGTATAGGATAATACAGTTCCTGAACAATTATCAGTTACCGTAGGGTCAAATTGTGATCCTTGTATTGTATAGGTACAAGTGCTTGTGTCTGCATTTACATCTCCAGAGGTAGTTTCTGCACTTGCGCTTAATACAGGGGTAATATTGTCTACAATAGTTACGGTGGTGTTACAAGTGCTTGAATTACCAGTTTCGTCTGTAATAGTTACTGTAACTGAATTAGGACCTAGGTCAGAACAGTTAAAAGAGGTTTGGCTAAAGGTAAAAGCCAAATTGCCTGAAGTAGTACAATTATCAGTAGAACCTCCGTCAATAACCGTACTAGTAAGTGTTGCATTTCCCGAAGCGTCTAAACTGAGTGTTGGTGATGCACAAACTGCATTTGGAGCTTCATTGTCATTTACGGTAATAACAAAGCTGCAAATACCGCTATCGTTGCTAGATTCGTCTATTGCTGTGTATGTTACTGTTGTAGTTCCTGTTGGAAATGTATCACCAGGATTATGGGATTTGGTCCAGATAATATTTGTATCTCCTGTACAATTATCATTAACAGTAGGTTCTATCCAAGTCACTGTTGCAAAACACTCTCCCGTATCTACATTTACACTAATATTAGTAGGACAGTTGCTTAAAACCGGTGCTTCTATATCTTCTACTACGATGTCGAATGAACAGGTAAGGCTATTATTTCCAGCTTCATCTGTTGCAATATACGTTACTGTAGTAGTTCCAACAAGAAAAGGATCTCCTGGGAAGTGTGATTTTGTCCAAGTTATATCTCCAGAGTTGCTACAATTGTCTGAAACACTAGGTTCTGTCCAACTTACAGTAGTCGAACATGCTCCTAAATTACTTGGTTTTGAAATATTGGAAGGGCAGTTCTGAATAATTGGAACCTGTGTATCATTTACAGTAACGGTAAAACTTGCATCAACACTATTTCCAGAGGCGTCAGTAGCAGTATATGTTATTGTAGTATCTCCAATTGGAGAAAAAGCACCATTTAAATTTCCTGCGGTTTGGGTTATGTTGCCACCTAAACAGTTATCTGCAGATGTTGGCTCTGTCCAATTTACAATAGCACCACAGCTATCAATATCATTATTAATGCTTATATCAGATGGTAGGTTAACAATGGTGGGATTTTCAACATCTGAAATTGTAATATTAAAACTACAAGTAATTGAATTACCTGTCGTATCAGTAATTTCAAAAGTGTTTGTAGTTGTTCCTACTGGGAAAGTTGCTCCAGAAGCTAATCCGGTTATTTGAGCAGTGTTTGATCCAAGGCAATTATCTGTACCTACTGGTGGCGTATAAGTCACAACCGCACCACAAATACCAGGGTCCGAATTCTGTACAATAGTTGATGGACAGCTAATTTCAGGGTTTTGATTATCTACTACTGTAATGTTAAAACTTTCTATTGTACTATTTCCATTGTCATCTTCAGCAGTATAGGAAATCGTAGTAGTTCCAATAGGAAAATTACTTCCATTAACAAGGCCTGTTGTTGGGCTAGATGTTTGTGATAAACTTTGGATACCACAATTATCTGTTGCTGTGGGTTCTGTCCAATTCACTATTTTTGTACAGGAACCTATATCATTATTAATATTTATATCCAGCGGAAGACTAACAATTATAGGAACTTCAGAATCATTAATCGTGATGGTAAAACTGCAAGTATCTTCATTCCCAGAAGCATCTGTAACAGTAACATTAACCGTAGTAATTCCTTCATTAAAAGATACTCCATTTAAAGTGTTTAGGATAGTATTTATAGTAGCTCCAGTAAGTACATATGAAATTGATGGAGTTCCACAATTATCACTTGTAGATGCATCCCAAGAGTTATCTGCCTTTGTATAGGTACATTGACCATTATCTGTGTTTTCAGTTTGATTGGCAATACAACTTATAGTAGGGTTTGTACTATCAGTTACTTCTATGGTAAAGCTGCAATTAGAAACTAAGCCAGCAATATCAGTGGCTGTCCATGTGACAGTAGTAATCCCTTGAGGAAAAGTAACACCATCCAAATTTGTTCCGGTTCCTGTGGATACTCCACTTAAGGTATATGTCAATGAATTTACGGAACAATTATCTGTAGCTACAGCATTCCACGAAGTACCAGTATGAGTATATTGACATGAAGCATTACCTGCTTGAATTTGATTTGATACACAATTGATATCCGGATTTTGATTATCTACTAATGTTACATTAAAATTATAGGTGTTTTCATTACCAGATTCATCAGTGGCAGTAATAGTTACCACTTGTACAGTCCCATGGTCATTTATGATAGTGTTAGGAGATGGGTTTTGTACTAGAGTTATGTCACCTACAGCAGAACAATTATCAGATACCGTGACAGTAGAAATATAATCTGGTAACGTTTGATTACAATTATTAATACTGGTGTTAATAGTTTTATCTCCTTCTCCAGTAATACTTGGAATACTACTTTCTAAAACAACATTTAATGATTCTGAAGAAGTACACCCCTCAGTACTAATAGCCTGTACCGTATAATTAGTATTGGTAGTTATGGAAATAGAAATTGGGATATCTCCAATTTTTACAGCATTAGCCTGATCCCATAATTCATACGTACTAGCATCTGTAGCATAAGCTTCAATTAAAAAAGGAGTATTGTAACAAATAGGATTACCAGAGTTTACAGTCGTATTTATATTTGATGGTAAAGGATTTACTGTTATTGTTACTGTTGATGCACTGATAGGAAGTGATGTATTAAAAGGATCGGTAACACTTATCAAAGAATATGTTGTAGTAACCGTTGGGGATACCAAAATAGGATCACCACCAAAAGTAGGGCTATCGGGATCGGCATCACTATTATAATTGTTAATAATAAAACTATTTGTACCATCTGAATACACTACGGTATAGGGATTTATACTTGCTCCAATAATGATCTGAAGTGTTGTCGTTTCACCAATACATATTGCCATAGGGCCATCAGGAAGTAATTCAGCATCCTGAGCATGTATACAAAAGATAGATCCAAACAGGGAAAATATAAATACACGAAAACAATCCATCTTTGTAATACAAGATGCATCAAATAAAAGTTTGGTAGATAGGAGTAATGATTTTAGCATTCTAATTTTTATTAAACTACATCTATCTATGTTACATGCACTATTTGATGAAAATCATAATAGTATGTTGCGATATCTGTGATTATATATGAGTATGCATATTCTAATTTTTGATTTTTGAATCAAAAAATAAAGTCAGGAGGAATGTATATATTACAAATGTTTGATGTGTTAATAAGCTTAATAGTTTGATCTAGATAAATAGACGTTAAGATGTTTTTAGAACAATAAATTTGTGAAGAAGTACTTAAAAACTGTTTAGCATATAGTATTAGTAAAAATAACCCTAAAAATGTATAGAATGATTTTATTCTAAATATTGAAAATTTACAACTCTTATCACTTGAAAAGTAAGCAACTATTCTCATAACTTAATAAATTAAAGTTATTCTTAAAAAAAAACAGAAAACCTTTTCCCTTATGAAAGGCTTAATAAAATACTCAAAGTATCAATAACATTAAAATGTTTTAATGATATGAGTAGTACATTTTTTTCTCAAGTGGGGTGAATTAATTATGAGAATTTTCCGAAGTGTTTACCCAATAAATATATACCTAAATAAATTTATTAACAAAATTTTAAGCAAAAAATGAACAGTTGCTCCCTTTTTTAACAACGAAAAGTGGTTTGTCTGTATTTTAAGTAAGCTCAAACCGTTGTAGTGGTACACTAATTATTTGAGGTTTTCTATAATTTTTTAAGTATCAATTATTTATTTTAATATGACTATCAGGTAGTTTGCACATTGTTTGTCCATTTGTTTGTAACTACTGCTATGATCGCCCTGTGAAACATGAACTTAAAGTGTCTTCTGTTAAATTTATAGCAGTATTCATCCAGATAACTTTGTAAATAGTCAATGCCAGTAGAATGATGTATATCCAACAACAATCTTTTGGCATTACTGATAGCAATATGTACCCAAGGCAGTATTTCCGAGGTTTTTCTTTTATCCTGTATTACTACTGCTTGATGATCATTCAAATGTTCCTTGATATCATTATAGTTGTTGGCTCCATCTGTTGTGGCAGATGCTTTTGTGTCCACATTAGTTTTGACTTTTTGTTTTGTAGTATCTTTTTTAAGGTTTTTTATGATCTTCATTTTAATAAAACCCACTTTCTTTGAAGTTTTATGTTTGTATTTCTCAGAGAATTCTACAGGTTTTGATTCTACGATTACCAATACACAGGCTTGTCTTTGACTTCCTTTACCCCGTTTAAGTTTTCCCTTGTTATCCTCTATCTCCTTTGCAATCCTATCCTGGTCTTCTTTGGTGGGAACGATCTCAAAGAAGCCTTCATCTAGTTCTATTTGATTATGAAGCTGATAATTGTCATCCCTTTTACCCATATCATATCGGATTTTATGGAGCATATACCAGATAGGTTCATAATAAAGATTATTTCTTTAGGTCTAGTATACCGAGAACAAAACGAGCAAGAACCTATAAGAATGGAACAGGATAATGAGTACCGTGATGCTATTGTAGGAGGTGAAATTACATTCACTTATCATTTATCAGATGAAGGAAATCTGATAAACAAATTTTATGTTGATTTATTTCCAGAACATAAAGAAGATATTATGAAAATTTGATAAATCAAATAATCAATGGAAATTGCAATAGAAAAATCTGATGTATTTGATTACTAAAAGTTTAATAAACCGATGATCAAGGAAAATGATTTATATAATTTAGGGTATAAAGTTAAGCAGGATATGACCGACAACTCTATTGATTTTAAGCCTAATAACATGGGAACAAGACCTTACTTAGTAAATTTAAAAGTAGGATGTGTAACAATTACACATGAGTATACTTCTAATAACGGAACATTGTTTTTTAAAGATAGTAATAGCTTTAAAGAATAGCATAACAATTATAAAATTTAAATAAACGATAATATGAATCCATTTTTAGCAGTAGGGATTTTATTGACCATATCTGGTCTTATTATTTATGATTTGAATTGAGGAACATCTGAGAATAATAATACTAAACTACAAGGATATTCAACCTTGACCATCATGATTGGTTTAGCTACTTTGTCATTTGGACTATTAAAATATATCGGATGATTTTGAATACTAACAAAGTTTAAATAAACGATGGATATCATTGATAATTATGTAGATCATTTTCAAATAGATAAATACTCTTGTTATTGTTTATTAGATAAGCATACAGATACATTTTCAATATATTCAGAGATGCCTCTTCGTAAAGGTTTATGCAAAAGTGGAAGTAGATATAATGAAATATTTTATGTTGTATTTTCTATTTATTCATACTGCAAGATTGAAGATTTAAAGGTTAAATCTATTGAAAATAAGGGAATAGGCTCAATTTGTTTATCATATTTTGAGAAATATATAATAAATAATTATTCTAAAAGAATAGATTGTTTTTTTGGATACTTAGTTTATTGTAATACTAGAAACAAAGAATACTCAAAGATTGAATTTTACGAAAAATTAAAAAGATATTATAAAAAAAATGAATATTTAGTAAACCTTAATCCAGATAATATAAAGCATAACAATCCCTATATAATAAAGAAACTAAAGTCTAAATAAACGATTATATAAAGATAAATACCTGAGAAATAAAATATGACAAAAAAACCTAAACTGAAAAATGCGCTAAAGAAAAAAGAATTTCAAAAATGGTTGGAATCTCTTTCTCATAAAGAGTTAACAATTATAAATGCACAATTACATAATTTAATTTGGTCATGGTTAGGTAATATTACTATTGATATATTTAATGAATTATGGTTAGATCTTCCTTACTTGAATATTATTTTTGAAAAAAAATATATAGAATCAAGATTTGATGTGATAGATAAGTTTGATTCTGGTCACTTTGGAGTTCACATTAAGGACTTTTGGCCAGAATTGGATGAGATACGAATAAAAACACACGAAAGATTAAATAAAGAAACTTCTGGAGTCACAAGAGCCGAATTATGGTTACTTCCTGAAGCTATGAATTCAAGAGCAGATTCGTCATCTGAAGCATTGATTTATTTTGCAAGTAGAGGAGAAATTTTAATGACTTCTCATGAAATAAAAAGAAGGTGGCATAATAATATTTGTTTTGATATTCAAAGAGGTTCTATTTTTCGAATTATTCCTGAAAAAATAAAAGAAAGAGCCAAAGAAAATCTAATATCACTTAGTGAAGCCAGTGAAATATTAAATAAAAATGGAAATTTACCACGATTTTTTGATTTCAGAGATGAAGATGAAGAATTTATTGATGCAAGCTTTTTAAGAACTGTAGAATGGTTGAATGTTGAAGGATTTAATCCTTGGGTTGATTCAACAATTAATAATTTAAATGCGTCAACTCAATATGGAATAGAACATTATAAGTATTCTTGGGACTTATTTTATTACGTTAGATCAAATTTATTTATTGAAAAATCGTCTAAAGTAGCACTAGAATCATTGCTTTGGATTCTCATAAATGGCCCTATTGAAAATGATAAACCTTGGGTAACTAATTGGCATTTACCGAGTGGAAAGGGATACGAAAAAGCTTCATATTTGCCAATAGCTAGTTCTATAATTTTTGTTTGGCAACGAATTAATTCACAAGGAATTGATAATGCGATTTTAGACAATGCAACAAGTGTACTTTATTCCACCCAATTAGAAGATGGCTCATGGCCAATTACCTCAATTGATGAGGAAGGAAGTATTATGTCTACTTGTTTTGCTATTCACGCATTATGCTTATATAAACCTTTAGGTTGGCAAAATTCATGTAAAAAAGGTGTTGAATGGTTAAAAGACCAACAAAGCGATAGTGGTTTTTGGTATATTCAAGGTGGACCAGCAACTATGATGACAGTATTTGTTTTGGATTCCTTAAGTCTTTTTGAAGGAGGTAAAACAACCTTTGATAATAATTCTTTATTATCATTAAAAGAATCAGAGAATAAACATGAACTTGATATGTCAAACGAAGATTGGTTTAAAAAACCAATCCCAAAAATTCAATCTAAATCAAAAGATGATGTAATAGCTAAATTTCATCCAAAAATTGCGATTGTATGCGCGGTAGAAATAGAACTACAATACATACTAAAAGAATTAAAACCTTCAGATGGAAATTCAAAAATAATAAAAGTAGTAGATGGAACAGAAACGTATTATTTAGGCAAATTTGGATTTCAAAATGCAGTTGTAACAATGTCAACAATGGGTACTCAAGGTGCTTCTGGTTCTATTCTTTCAATAGAATCACTAATAAGAATGTGGGATCCTATTGTAATTACGATGGTAGGTATTGCGTTCGGGGTTGATAAAACTGAACATAATCCTGGGGATGTTTTAGTAGCTAATTCAATTATTCCTTATGAAAATCAAAAAGTTAGTAAAGGAGAAATAAACTATAGGAATCCAATTCCAGTATCAAGTCCTGCTCTTCTAAACAGAATTAGAAATGTTTTTGGTTGGGAGTTTAAAAGACCAGATGGTACTATAGTATCTAAGCACATAGGACCATTATTGTCTGGAGAAAAATTAGTAAATGATATTACATTTAAAGACCAACTTACATCTGAATATCCAAATGCAATTGGAGGTGAAATGGAATCAAGCGGTGTTTGGTCATCTGCTTCGAAACATAATAAACAATGGATTGTCATGAAATCGGTTTGTGATTGGGCAGATGGAGAAAAAAATGATGGTTATCAAGCACTTGCTGCAGCAACCTCTGTTTCATTGTGTAAGTTTATTTTTGAAGATGAATTTACGTTGGAAGGTATTAGATAGGCAGCTACTACGTATATAAAATGTAGTGTGAGACATTATAAACTTTAAAAGTTCAATTAACCGATGGATGTGAAAGATTATAATTACCTAATGGAAAAATATTCTCTTCTAATTTATGGTATGACAACAGGAAAAGGTAACATAAAAGAACGTCTCATTGAAAATTTAGAGCATCTTCATAGTACATTCGGTTTAGAGTTTCCAAAGGAGTTAAAATCACAGAAAGAAGAAATTATAATTAAATTGACAAAGTTTCCTGCATTAATTAATAACAAAAAAATAATTTATAGTTCTTATGAAAGAACAATTTCAAAATGTAGGCATAAAACTCTTGTAGAACTGGGAAAATTAATAGCTAACTTACATATAGAAATGAAATTCTTTACTAGAACACAAAGAAAAAATTGAAACTAGTAAACTAAACCGATGGTTTATTAATTAATTGGGGAAATAAACCTCATTTATTTTATTTTTAATAATTTAGAAGCAATGTAAAAATTATAAATAATCCCCATATTCAGTTTAACTCTGGGTATGGGGTGTTTTATTAAATTAAACGACTTGATAAAGCACAACTGTTGACAATTTCACGTTTTAATGACAAACGAAATTTTTAATAAAGAAGATATTTAATACATTGAAAATGAGGTTTCAACAAACCCAATATTCAAGTATAATGGAATACGAGTTGCTAATATTTCAAAACTCACAAGTAGAGATGTAGTTTGCGTTTCTGATAAAAATTTAATACTTACAAAAGGAAACTCTTATACTGCCTATAAGCATATTAAGGAAAGACATCATTATTGGACAACCAATATTTACCCAAAAGGAAAAGGGTATTGGGCTCAGTCCAAATTTCCTCAAGAAATTGCACCTGTAGATTATATTAAAATTGCAGATCAAATATATTCGAAAGAAAAATTTCTAAAGAATAATGAACATAAAGACTCTGACAAATTTGAAAAGTATTTAGGAGAATTCACTTTTCCAAATAATGATGTTGATATAATAAACCTAATACTATATAAAGGAACGAAAATAATTCATTCTCTATATCCTCAAAATAAGAAATATAATAAACTAAAAAACAGAGCAAAATTTCCTTATGCACGGGGAACAATCGAAATTAAAAAATCCAACCTGCCAAATGTCAAAAACATCGAAATCCCATATTTTGATTCTGACCTTAAATTAAAATATGTAATTCTAATAGAAAAATTCCTTTTGAAAAAAATAGAAGAATGGAGAATATTGGCAATTGATGATAATGGAGAGTATAGGTTTGATGTAAAAATTGGAGAACGAAAGCTTCTGGAGTTTAGTGGAGAAACATCTGAAAGAACTACCTATCAGCATTGTGATTTAAGAAAAGTTGAAGATATTATGAAACAAATTGACAGTGGGGAAATTAAATAAAAGCCCGGTAGCTCGGAAATGTTTTCCGTGCGGAATAATAAATTAAAAGTTCAATAAAGCGATGATCTGGGTATTTATATTATTTTTTACAGTGGCTTTATTAAAGGCTGTTTCGGCTATAATTAGTGAGAAGAAAAAACGATCAAGATCAATTAAAAGATGGAAGGACTTTGAGAAAAAGAATCATGATAGCCAATAATTAGAAAATTAAAGTTCAATAAAACGATCAATGAAAAATACCTTTCTCATATTATTTCTTTTGTATTTCTTAATGGGATGCAACGATCAGAAATTAACTCATCAAGAGACAGTCACTAAATATTATAATGCCAGAGATGAAGCTAACTATAACGAATTAAAAACACTTATAAACGATAGTATTACGATTACTGCAGGAGATTACATCATGCCTTATGCCCAAGATAGTTTCTATGAAGAATTTAAATGGGATTCCGTATTTAGAACATCTTATAAAATAGTTGAACTAGAAGAAAAAAACAATCAGGTTATTATTTCTGTCACTTTAAAATCTGCTCGTCTTAAATTTTTAAAAAATAACCCTATGACTTGCCAGTATAAAATTTCTTTTAATTCTGGAAAAATCTCGAAAATTGAAGAATTAGAATGTAAAGATGCTGATTGGACTATCTGGAAAAAAGAGGTAGATTCTTTAGTTAGTTGGATTAAAAAAATCATTCGGAACTTGATGGTTTCATTAATGATATGACGATGAATGGTGCAATAAATTATCTAAAGGCGATTGAATTATATGAAACAGATAAAAACTCAATGTAGTAAATATCCTCGGGGCAAGCCAGGTATTAAGCCTGAAAGAAAATAAATTCATAGAATTTAGGAGATGAAAAATATAGGCATTTTGTACTAACTCTTTATGAAGCTTTTCCATAAGAAGATTATTCTGTCCGTTGGAAGGGAGTTTTTCTATCTCGATATAGAAAGAAATGATAATAAAAACAGTACCTATATTGTTCTTGACAAAGAATAAAGGTGCTAAAACTTTGATTTATTAGTCGAATTATCAAGTAAATTTTGATCTGTTTTTGTGCTCTTAAACTATAATTAACTGATTATCAGTATTAATTATTTTCTTTTACAGTAAATTCAAAGTATAACTGGTATTATTTGTCTTTACTCTTTTCACCAGGGTGATAAACGGTTTTGGCTTTTTTCTCTACATCCTCCCGATAATAAGCAACATCTTTAAAATTAACATCTACATACCGTTGTGCCTGATCATCAAAATGTGGTGAATTTGGATCTCCGCTTTGGCCGCCTGCCAGCATACTTTTGGCTTTTACTTTATCTCCAAATTCTACTACTGCTACAAAACTGTTACCTGATGTTCCGTATATTTTTTTAGTTCCGTTATAAGATCTGGCTCCATACGAAGCTAAAGCTCCCCACCTACCTGAAGCCAACCCTACAGGCATACTTGGTTTTTGGTCATTAAAAGGTTGTTTGATATCTCCATTAAGTCGTTGATAACGGTTAATCTCTCCCCAGGGAATGTTCCAACTACCAAAATCATCTGTTAGTCTGGATACAGCTTCTTTAAAGATAGCGATGCGTTCTTCTATAGGTGATTCTGAACCAAAATAATTGATTCTTTCCATAAATTTTAACTGCTTGGGTGTGTTTCCCTTTCGTAAATAAATAGTACCATAGTAATGTGCTAATGACATAGCTACTGATTCTTTTGACACGGCAAAATCCCAATTTCTTAATATTTCAATAGGTTCTTTTAAAGATTTTTCTGGATTTGGAGATTGATCATATGCTGCTATTAATCCTGGAATCAATCCTTCAAAAGCTGGTAAATAGGGATCGTACGCTATTTCAATTAGCTTTTCTAATGTCAATCCATTTGCTTTTTTCAATAATCGTATGGCATGAATACCTCGAAAATTTTCACTATTTCTTGACATATACCGAGGGTAATCTTCAGTTTTAGGGCTGTATTCTGCAGCACTTGTAAAAGGCGTAGAATTACAATTTTGTATCCAACCGTTAGCTGGATTCAACAAAGTAATAGCTTCATCCACTGTATGCAATCCTTTCCAGTCGGTATCAGTATCACTTCCGTCTACCGGTTTTGTATAATCAAATTTTGTATTCCTTTTCGGGATAAAATTGCCATGATAATATGCAATATTTCCTTCGGCATCAGCATAGACAGTATTATTAGAAGAATTAGTGCGTATATCCATCATTTCTCTAAATTCTTTGTGATTGTCTAATTTGGTTCTGGTAAAAGATTGAGTTAAAGCTTTTACCGGATCCCACATCATGGCCGTTGCTACCCATTTATTATCCATCTTATGTGTAATTGGGCCATGATGTGTACGATACATTTCAAAATTCCGTTCCTTAACTTCCCCTCCTTCTTTGTATTTGAGTGCTACACCCAATGTTTCTACTGGTCGAAGTTCATCACCGTATTTATAGTGTAGTCCATCTTTATTTTTGGTTACGGTTTCAACAAAATCATCTATAATATCTGTATATGTAGAGGTATGCATCCACCCTGTCTTTTCATTAAATCCTTGATAAACGAAGAATTGTCCCCAAGTTACTGCGCCATATGCGTTTAAACCTTCTTCACTTACCACATGTACTTCTCCGCGAAAGAAAAATGATGTATGTGGATTAATGAGCAACATAGCATTACCAGAGGCTGTCAATTTTCCTGAAATGGCAAACCCATTAGAACCTCTGGGCTCATTATCAGCAAGACGTATGAGTCCGTCATTTACTTTACTGATTGAAAGTGATGGTTCTTGGTTGTCATAAAAAGTTTTGATTCCTTTTGTGGATACGCGTTCAATATCACCTCCTATAGACCCTTCACTAAAATACATAGGCATCCAGGGCTCAAAATGTGTTAGCAATTTTGGTTTAACTTCGGGATGTGTATGCAGATAATAGTTAATACCATCTGCAAAAGCGATACAAAGTTTTTTTAACCATTCTGGGCTCTTCTCATAGTTTTCTATAGCTTCTTCTTTGGTCATAAACAATCTTGCTCTAAGATCGCTATAAAGTGCTTCTTCACCCTCAACCTCAGCCAGTCGACCGATAGCCCAAATATAATTTCTCTCTACACGATTAAAATCATCTTCGCATTGTGCATATAACAAACCAAATACAGCATCGGCATCTGTTTTTCCATAAATATGGGGAACCCCAAAATCATCACGAATAATCTCTGTATTAATGCTATGATTTTCCCAACGAGATAATTCTGTTTCCGGTTGCTTAGTACAAGCGGTAACAACAATGATTAGTATAAGATAAAAATATTTCACGAGTTTCTATAGTTTAATTGAATTTCTGAACTAATGTAAGGTTATAAATAGCCTTGTCTACGAAACTATCTAAGATTTTGTAAAGTATACCATACCAATTTTTAAAATCATATCATACCAATGTTGGATCATTTCTAGCTATTCAAATAATTTAGAACTCCTTAACATTTTATCTACATATTATTTGGTAGGTTTGTCTGTTATGAAAATTGGGGATTTAAAAAATTACATTACCTATATTTTTATTGTCATTTTTCTTTCTCTGAAAGTGGCAGGCTTGCATGTACTTACTCATAATGATGATGGTATAGAACATTGTGAAGTTTGCGATCTCGTTTCTATAACCAATTTTACTCCGGCTGCTGTTAATGACACCAGCCAAAACTATGTGAGTAGTACTTTTGAGTTCTATACTCAAAAAAATGTAATAAGTCACTACAACTTCGTTTATAGTAGTGATGTAAATATTACAAATCTATTTTCGAGACCTCCTCCTTTTTTAGCATAGTTATTTTACTCTATTTTCATTTTTAACGATTAAACTCTTTCTTTTTAAGCGATTACTCATCAGGTTTTATACTTGAGGTTTTTCTTAAATCAATGAGATGAAGCTACCCATAAATGCTAATTCTCATAGTCTTAAAAGATAATTCGGTTTATGTTTTCATGAGCTTTGACTTTCTTCTGTTACTCATGTTTTTAGGGCTTAAAACTTAACGATTTCCAATTTTAAGTACTCTAATTAGACTGTAATTGCATATAACCTTATGGTTATAAACATTTGGATATAAGGAATGGTTATTTTCTTATTTAAAATCTCAATTTAATTACTACCCTTAAGATTAGACCTCTATTTATTAATACGGTCTCTTTTTAGAGATACAATAATACTTTAAACACAATGCTTAGAGCAAAAAACTTGTCAAAAACCTATAACGGAAAAAAAGCAGTAAACAATGTTTCTTTTCAAGTAGAACAAGGTTCTATATTCTGCCTCCTTGGTCAAAATGGGGCGGGAAAAACCACAACCATTAATTTATTTCTTGGTTTTATAAAACCCGATAGTGGGCAAATCTTAATCGGTAATGAAGAAATTAAATCCAACACTACTGCTATAAAGAAAAAAACAGCCTATATCCCAGAGACAGTTCAGCTATATGGAAACTTGTCAGGAATAGAAAATTTAGATTTTTTCAGTCGCTTGGCGGGGTATAAATACTCTCAAGAAAAATTACGCGAATTTTTGACTAAAGCTGGATTGCAAAAAGACGCACATCTCCAACGTTTATCTTCCTATTCTAAAGGGATGCGACAAAAAGTAGGTATTGCTATTGCTGTTGCAAAAAATGCTGATGTTATTTTTATGGATGAGCCTACATCTGGCCTTGATCCTAAAGCAACAGCAGAATTCACTACAACCTGTAAAGAACTTGTTAAAGAAGGTAAAACCATATTTATGGCCACTCATGATATATTCAACGCAGTACATGTAGGTACTACTATCGGAATCATGAAAGAAGGTTCTCTGGTTCAACAGATTAAAACAAGCGGCATCGATGCCAACCAATTAAACGAATTGTATTTAGAAACCATTTAAAAATTACCCCATGAAAAAATATATTTTAATTATTTTATTTGCTCTTATTTGTCTACAAAGTTTTGCTCAAATCAATATTAAAGGTAAAATTATTGACGACAAACAAAATAGTATTCTTGGTGCTACTATTTCTTTTACTACTGAAGAAAAAAAAGAAGGAACTATTTCTAATGAAAACGGAGAATTCAACTTTATTTTGCAAGAAACAGGAACTTATGAAGTTAAGATAAGTTATGTTGGTTTTTATGTGATCACCAAGACCTATGATTTTCTAGAAAATAAAGAATATGATCTCGGCACGATAACGCTAATAGAAGATGTACAACAACTTCAAACCGTAGAAGTAGTAGGGCGTACAAAACGAGATTATAATAGTGACTATTCGTTCTCTGCTACCAAAATAGCTATTGCAAACAAAGAACTACCACAGGCCATAGCTTCGGTAACCAAAGAGTTAATTGCCGATAGGCAAGCCTTTCACTTAGCAGATGCCGTTAAAGTAGTTAGTGGTGTTAGTCCATCTAGTTTTTATAATCAGTACAATATAAGAGGTATAAGCCAAAACGAAGAAGGGCAGATCATTAATGGTATGCGTACTCGGCAGTTTTATTTCTTACAGCCACTTACTTCTAACATTGAAAGAGTAGAAGTGATAAAAGGGCCTGCGAGTGCAACTTTTGCCAGTGTTGATCCCGGTGGAAGTATTAATATGGTTACTAAAAAACCTTTATCGGTAGATAGAAAAGAAGTGAGTTTGAGTGTGGGTAGTTTTAGTACTATGAGAGGGACTTTAGATTTTACAGGGCCACTTAACGAATCAAAAACGTTGCTATACCGTATAAATGGAGCATACCAATCAGCGCAATCTTACCGTGATTTAGTAAGTAATAAATCAATCTTAATATCACCATCGTTCAGTTATATTCCTAACGAAAAAACCGCCATCAATGCAGAATTCATATTCAATAACATGAATGGCAATTTAGACCGTGGGCAACCTATTTTTGGTGCTGTAGCTGGCCAAACAAACCTTAACAGCACACCGATAAGTCTCAATTTAGGAGCCTCTAGCGATTTCTTCAAATCAAAGGAAGTAATTATTATGGGAAATATTTCTCATAAATTCAGTCCCAATATCACTTTCAATACCTCCTACATGAAACAAACCTGGACTGAAGATTTACAGGAGCATCGTACTACAAATGCATTTGCTGTAGATATTGCAAACGAGCCTATTCCCAGTTTGGTCTCTATGCGATTTGTACAACGAAAGCAGTTTTGGAGCATTGATAATGTAAACAGTTATTTCAATTTTGATTTCAAAATAGGGTCAATAGATCACAAATTATTGGTTGGATATGATTTGCACTACTGGAAAAAACTTAAAGGAGGTGGTCAAAACTCAGCAAGAGGTTATTTATTAAATGATGGTAGTGTCACCAGATCTTTTGATCCAGCAAATGCATCAGATTATCAAACCATTACTATTGGGGGGCTTACATTACCCAAGCCCAATGTTAATCATTTTGATTTGGCAAACCCATCATACACCATACAAAATATTCAAGATTACACCATCAACTCACGTATCGCAGTTCCTTCTGCATTAACCATGAGTAATGCCGTCTATATTCAGGAACAGTTGAAATGGAACAAGTTCTCTTTATTATTGAGTTTAAGAAATGAGTGGTTTGAGGATATAACTCATTATAAGACGACCAATGAATCTTCTTTCACAAACCAAAGGCTTATTCCAAGAATCGGTATAACCTATGCTGTAAATAAGAATATTAACGTATACGGAACTTATTTAGAAGGTTTCCAACCTCAATCCAATACCGTTACCCTATTGCCTAGTACAGGTCAATTTTTCTGGGCTGATGAATCAGCTTCACGATTTAAGCCTTTGATTTCCGATTTAAAAGAAATAGGGATGAAAGCTGATTTGTTTAATAAAAAGATAACAATGAACATGGCTTTCTATGAAATTAATCAGAAAAACATTCTAATGAGTGCCAATGACCCTTCGCAACCTGATTTGTTAGTACAACGTGGAGCCGACCGTAGTAGAGGATTTGAATGGGATATAGCAGGCTACTTACTACCCAACTGGCAAATAAACGCTTCTTACAGTTATATCGATGCCGTTATCGTAACCGATGCTGATGTAACTTTGAACGGTGCCAGAAAAGAGAACGTACCAAAACATAGTGCAAATCTGTGGACACGTTACAATTTCGACAATGGGTCTATATTGAGTGGGCATTGGTTTTGGCGTACAACATCAAGGAAGTAAAGTCCCTTGGTTTACACGTGATTTTGAAGTGCCAGCCTCTACCATTTTTGACGCAGCATTGTATTATAGTCCTACAAAAAGTAATCTACAGGTAGCTGTAAATGTGGGTAATTTATTCGATACAACCTATTGGCTGGGTGCACAAACATATACGCGTTTGTTTCCTGGAGCTCCTAGAAATATAACGCTTACAACAACTTATAAATTTTAAATCTATGAGAAGGTCAGTAATTATATTATTCGCCAAACAATTATGGCAAACCACTTTTAGATCCAAAGTATTACATGTTACTATGATTTTGGTGACTGTTTTAATTGCATTTGCAGCCTATAGCGGATGGGATAATTATAATACTCAAAACCGTATTCGTAATTTTTATCAGGAAGAAGCCAGGCATAGTTGGGAGAGTAATCCAGATAAGCACCCGCATCGTATGGCACATTATGGATCTTTTGCTTTTCGTCTAAAACACAAACTAAGTTTGTTTGACTTTGGAATGGAAAACTATACAGGGAATGCTGTTTTTTTAGAAGCTCATAAACAAAATACCATAAATTTCTCAGAAGCAAGCCTATCTACGGGCTTGCTTCGCTTTGGAGAAGTAAGTTTGGCTATGTTGTTAAAAATCATTTTCCCATTACTCATTTTTTATTTAGGCTTTGGAGCTTTAGCTAGTGAAAGAGAAAATAACATCTTAAAAATAATGATCAATCAAGGGGCCACTTGGAGAGAAATATTTTTTGGTAAATCTCTTGGTTTAATGAGTCTTGCCATGTTTTTCTTTATCCCGGTAATTATCATCACTCTATTATTTATGGTTTTTGCAGAAGGCACCCCCATAACATCTTCTGAAATAACAAGATACTTTATACTAGTATTGAGTTATGTACTTTTTTTTGGTATCATTAGTAGTATAACCATTCTAGTTTCTGCCATAAGTAAAACTGCCAAAGATTCTTTAATAAAACTCTTAGGAATCTGGCTATTCTTTATCATTATCCTTCCCAAAACACTTCAAGCTTTTGGGCATTACCTTTATCCAACTCCTTCAAAAATAGAGTTCGAATCTATTGTAGAAAACGATTTGATAAAAGAAGGAGATAGTCACAATCCAGATGATATTCATTATAAAGCAATTAAAGATTCTGTACTTCTGGCAAATAATGTTGAATCTGTGGATCAATTACCTTTTAACTATGGAGGTTTTATCATGAGTCAAAGCGAAAAAATCAGTGCTTCAATTTACAATCAACATTTAAATAATTTATTGGCTACATATAAAAGTCAAAATGCCATCGAAAGGCTCTCTGCTTTACTTAATCCATATACAGCAATAAAACATATTTCTATGGCTTTTTCGGGAACTGATTTTGCATCCTATATTCATTTTCAGCACCAGGCAGAACGCTATCGTTATCAACTTGCACAAGAAATGAATTCGTTACAAATGAAACTCATTTCAAACAAAAAAACAGGTGCCTCTACTATTATAGATAAAAGTCATTGGGAAGCGTTTCCTGATTTCGAATATGATCATTTGTCCACCATATCTATTCTGAAAAACGAAGCTTTATCCATTTTCTCACTGATTCTTTGGAGTATGCTCTCTGTTATAATCGTAAGAAGTTTATCTAAAAAAACAAAAGTCATATAACTATGTATTCCATATTATTCAAATCGTTTATTCGAACCAAAATAGCAGCTATTTCTCTTGTGCTTCTTCTAGGGGTGGGTATAATAAGTATTTTCATCGGAAAACAATTTACCCAAAAGCAAGAAAAAGCAATTATTGAAGCCGAGTCATTTCAAGAAGAGAGTATTAAACGAAATGTAAAATATCATAATGATGATTTGGGTCTGTTACTTTATTATTTGCGTTTCTCTCTAGTCAAGAAGTCAAATAATTTAACAGGACTTTCTATTGGTCAACGAGATGTAAATCCATCGATATTAGCTGTGACCATACGAGGTCTTGAAGGGCAAAAGTATGATACCGATTTTGAGAATCCATCTCTTTTACTATCCGGAAATTTAGATCTTGGATTTGTAATCATTTACTTGTTTCCGTTACTACTTATCGCATTAACATTTAATTTGTATTCTGAAGAAAAAGAAGCTGAAACATGGCGATTGGTAACTGCTCAGACCTCCTCTCCTATTAAATTTTTATTTAAAAAGTTATCTATAAGAGTATTTTTTCTATACACAGTATTAGCTATACTTTTTTTATTGGCCATTATTATTTTACAACTACCAATTAACGAAGCTCTTCTGGCTTTTATAAGTGTTAGTATTTTGTATTTGGCATTTTGGACTTCTTTATGTTTTATTGTTATTTCTTACCGAAAAAATTCGAGTTTTAATGCGTTGACATTACTTTCATTATGGATACTACTTACCATATTACTTCCTGCCTCGGTAAACAATTATGTCATAAATAAATACCCTGTACCAGAAACACTAAAAACCATGGTAGAACAACGAGATGGGTATCATAAAAAATGGGATATGGCAAAAGAAGTTACTATGGATAAATTTTTTGCTCACTATCCACAGTATAAAAAATATCCTGTTCCCGAAGACAAATTTAGCTGGCTCTGGTATTATGGAATGCAACAGATGGGTGATGACGAATCTCTAGAATCCAGTAAAATAATGAAGGAGAAAATAAAACTACGAGAAAACGTAAGCCATGCAATATCCCTAGCAATACCTACGATGCATACTCAATTAACCTTTAATCAAATTGCGCGATCCGATTTAAATAACCATTTACTCTTTTTGGATCATTTAGATAAGTACCATGAAGAATTAAGACTATACTTCTATCCCAAAATATTCGAAAATTATCCAGTTAAAAATGAGAAATGGAAGAAATTTAAGCCCAAATATGCATCTATTTCCCACACCATTAATTGGGCTAATTCTATGCTTCCACTAGTACTAATTACAGTAATTATTTCATTAATAAGTTTTTTTAATTTGAGAAAAATCTAACAAAAGCATAGGTACAGCATATAAAATGTACTTCTATTCTTTTACATACCAGTATCTCTTCAAATATAAAGTTCAATCACAAATGTGATTGAACTTTATTATTTGTTTGCATTTTCTAAAATCTTAAATAAATAACCAATACCTTACTTATCTTAGTGCATATAAAAACCTAGCAATCAATTCAATTTTGACATAAAAATAAATTATCTGTGATTTTTTATAATTCCAAACGAATAATAAGGTAAACAACAGTTAATATGCTTTTGAATGAAGAAACATTTACTAAAACTTTAAGAAGCAATAAAGGCATTCTTTATAAAGTTGCAAATTCTTATTGTAAAAATATAGATGACAGAGAAGATCTTATTCAGGAGATAATCATACAATTATGGAAAGCATGGCCAAAATATGATGACACCTATAAAGTATCTACCTGGATGTATCGAATAGCTTTAAATGTTGCCATCTCATTTTATCGTAAATCAAATTACCAAAGAAACAAATCTGATACATTCAATGAGGATTTGGTTTCTACATCGTATAAACAAAACCCAGAAAGCTCAGAAAATATAGAACAACTCTATTATTTTATCGCACAATTAAGCGAATTGAACAAAGCATTGATTCTTCTTTATTTAGAAAAATATAGCTATGAAGAAATTGGTCAAACCCTAGGTATATCTACTACCAATGTTGCTACCAAAATATCAAGGATAAAAAAACAGTTGAAAGAAAAATTTAATAAAAACTAAAATGAATTTAGATAATATACAAGAAGAATGGGGTGATCATTATAATACTTCAATTAACGACGAAAATTTAGTGATCCAATTATTTAAAGAATCTAAGTATAAAAAAATTGGTTCTAATCTAAAACGAATGAAAGCACAAAGTGTTCTCTATATGGTTTTTAATCTATTGGTCATTATATATGCCTGGATTGTTTTGGTAATGAACTTTAAAAGTATTGGTATTTCTGTTTCTGCTGCACTACTAATATTACTATCCAAGATTGTATTTTATAAAAATGTAGCGCAACTAAATTCGATGTCCAAAATTAAGTATACAGAACCTATTGTAAAGCTTCAAAAAATTATTGAACGTCTTAAATTAAAAAGATTAAAACACAATCAGTTTATCTTCATTCTATCAAATATTTATTTCTGGTTACTTATGATTGTCTTTTTTTCTATGGATCCATTAGTTTTGATCCCAGAAATATGGAAAAAAGCGGCTATTGTTATTATTATACATGTAGGATTTTCTATATTGTGGTTTCCTCTATCATTCTGGATTTTGGGTAAATATGGTGCTCTAGCACAACGTTCTACTTTTTGGACACGATTGGGTAAAAACTCTTTACTAACCGACGAATCAGCAAATTCTTCTTTAAATAGAACATTATCTTTTTTAGTTGAAATAAAGAATTTTGAAAAGCAATAACTACCGAATTTATAAAGTATCTCAGTTTTGTTTGTTAGTCCCAGTAAAACAACTATAAAATGACCCTATTTATAAAATAGATGTCTTACCTATAAGGGTTTTACCCAAATTGCGAATTTAAAAAACACAATCAAACTCTATAGCTGTGTGCTGAAAAATAACCTCATAAGAATAGACTACTAATGAATACATATTTTTTAATCGAAGGAACTTTATGCTTTCATTTAGGGATTGCCCATTCAATTCTTGGAGAATATTTGATTTTCAAAAACAAAAGAAGGAAAGGAAGTTTGATGTTATCAAAAAAAAGTTCTGAATTAGAAGAAAGAGATTTACGAATACTATGGGCAATTTGGCATTTGGCCTCAGTTTTCGGTTGGTGTATAGGAACAATATTAATAATTGGAAGATAATATATCTAAAAGAACATGATACTATATTACCTAAATCCCTATCCTGTCCATTATCACATCAATATATACCCATATTCTTAGAATACTTAAAAAAATAGAATATATTGTTTCTGTATTTTTGACTTTGCTTTAGTGATAAAAAATGATATACATAGCTGGTATTAGTATTGCTTTATTTATTTCTGCATTACTTCTTAATAAAAAGAATAAATCAAAATCAGATATGATTCTTTTGGGATGGATGATCCTGATCGCGGTTCATTTATATCTTTTTCATATTAATTTCACAGAGCACATTTATCAATCTCCTCACTTATTAGGGTTACATTTCCCCCTTCCTTTATTTCATGGCATATTTTTATATTACTACGTATCTGCTGTTACCAATCAATT
The DNA here is from genome assembly GCF_000520995.1 of Aquimarina macrocephali JAMB N27. Taxonomy (GTDB): domain Bacteria; phylum Bacteroidota; class Bacteroidia; order Flavobacteriales; family Flavobacteriaceae; genus Aquimarina; species Aquimarina macrocephali. The sequence continues at coordinate 34,920 of NZ_JACA01000003.1, forward strand.
TCCAAAAAAGAATTGGTGTGTTCTATTGCATTTAGCTCCAATTATTTTGTCTTACCTCTATTTGATTCCGTTTTTTCTCCTTTCGGGTGCGCAAAAAATAGAAGTGTTTGAAAATGAAGGTAAGGGTTATGAAACATTTATGGCTATAGGCATATCGCTAATTTATATATCGGGTATCATCTATGTACTATGGTCTAGTATTTTATTAAAAAGGCATAAAAAAAATATCCTGATACAGTTTTCTAATATAGAAGAGATTGATTTAAGATGGTTACAATTTTTGATATATGGCTTAGGTATAATATGGAGTATCCTGATTTTCACAAATAATGACATCTATATCTTCATGGGAGTTTCTGTTTTCGTAATTTTAATTGGTTTTTTTGGAATACAACAAAAAGATATTTTTAGCAGTCAAAATTTGGTATTAAAAAGAAATCAAAGAAGAATATCTAAAAAAGAAAGTAAAAAAACAAAATATATAAAATCTGGTCTTACCGATAAATTAGCCGAAGATACATACAAGAATCTAATGCAATTAATGACTGAGGAAGAGTATTACAAAGAAAATAACCTTTCATTGAATGATCTGGCTTCTAAACTAAACATACATCCTAATTATTTATCTGAGATAATTAATAAAAAGGAAGAAAGGAATTTTTATGATTTCATCAATGATTTTCGGGTAGAAGAATTTAAAAGGCTAATTAATATTCCAGAAAATCAACAATTCACATTATTAGCTCTAGCATATGATTGTGGATTCAATTCTAAGTCATCATTCAACCGGTATTTTAAAAAACATACCGGAAAAACACCTTCAGAATATCTCAAATCGGTTGTAAAATAGCTATAACGTACACCTTTCTTAAGTACCTTAAAGAAAAACAAGTGTCAGATTACAAGTTGAAGCGTGATACCGTTTTGATACCTATATGTTTGCCTTAAAAATTCAATTAAGCAAACTTTTGTAAATGAAAATCTATAACATTATCCAAACGATCATCATTGCGTTATTAAGTAGTATTCTTCTTTCTTCTTGTGCTTCTAAAATTCCGGTTTTTGTTAAAAGCAAGACTTTGAAAGAAGGTGATATTACAATAAAACGAGGGACATTTAAAAATAAGAATACTAAAAAATACCCAAAGAAAATTAAGGCCGATTACTTTTCATTAGCCGTCAAAGAAAATCGAAATAATCCCAATAGCCGTATCATTACTATACCAGTAATCAAATTACATTCTACAAGTAATAAACCAAAAGAACCCATTTTTTTATTGGCCGGAGGTCCAGGAGCTTCAAACATATGGAAAAACCCAAGATTATGGTTACTTGATAATCATGATATAATTATGGTTGGATATCGCGGGGTTGATGGCTCTGTGCAACTTGATTCTGAAACATTTGAAAAAGCACTGATACATCATACAAAGGTCTTTTCTCCAGAACACCTAAAAAAATTAGGTCGTGTTTTAAAAAATCAATTAAAGCAGTATAAGAAAAACGGTGTTGATATTAATGGCTATACCATGATCGAAGTTATAGATGATATTGAACTTGCCAAAAACAAACTAGGCTATGACAAAATAAACCTATTTGGCGCTAGTTATGGAACACGATTAGCATATATATACGGATTAAGATACCCAAATAGCATTTATAGAAGTGCAATTGGAGGTATAAACCCTCCAGGGCATTTTGCCTGGGATCCACAAGAAATAGATAATGTTCTTGTTAAATATGGCGAATTGTGGAAAAAAAATCCTTCGAACCTTAAAAGATCACCCAACATAATTCGGACCATTCAAAATGTATTTTCTGAGTTACCCGTAAAATGGAAAAAAATTAATATTGATCCAGGAAAAGTTAGGGTAGCCATGTTTAGTATGTTATACACAACAGCAGGAACAGCACAAGTATTTGATGCATTTATTGCTGCAGAAAGAGGAGATTTTAGTGGGTTAGCTTTTTTGGTTATGATGTATGATCTTCTACCTAATGTAAAAAAACTCTATTGGGGAGAATTTCTTGCAAAATCCATTACCGCTGATTACCAATCAGAAAGAAATTATACTACTGCAATGGATTCTAAAAGCAATTTACTTGGTGCCCCCCTATCAAAACTATTTGAAATAATCAATCACTCTGAATGGGATATACAAATGATCCCTAAACAATATAGAACATTCAAAACTTCAGATGTAACTACTTTACTAATCAATGGAAATCTGGATGTAAGTTCTCCCATAGAAAATGCAAAAGAATTAATTAACTATTTACCTAACGGCCATTTGGTCGTTATTACAGATAGTGGGCATCACGATTTTTATGAAAAACAAGAAGAAATCGTAAACACTATGATTAAGAAATTCTATTTAACAGGGCAGGTACATGACGAAAGAATTAAACATATTTCTGCAGATCTTGGAAAACCAAAACAAAGTCTACAGAAATTAGGGAAATCATTGTACACTTTAAAAAAATTAGGCCTGTTAAAAATAATCGTAAAATTATTCATGTAATGCTAACATTAATAATTTCTTGCCTTTTGTCAAGAAGAATTAACTAAAAATAAAATAAGTTTGAAATTGGTTCTAATCAAAGATTAATGATAAAATTATATTCATCGATCAAATAAAAACGGACAAGGAGTAAATAATTTATTTTGTACAATCTATTACACAAAAAGGATACAGATCGTATTTATAGGTATTGATATTCTTCCTGTATTTTATTTTTATAAGTGTTGATACAAGAAATGGAGTAACTTTATGGAATTTGTTGAAGGAAATTTAAATTGAAAACAATTATAATTATAAATGATTTTATAGCATGAACAGTTTAGTAGCATTTATACAACAAATTATTCCTATTACCGAAGCAAACGCTACAGATATTGCAAAATCTTTTGAATACAAAGAATTAAAAAAAGGAGAATTCATTGTTCAAGAAGGTAAAATTAGTGATGACTACTACTTTTTTGAAAAAGGCCTGTTACGAACGTATCTATATGATATTGAAGGTAATGAAGTTACTACTGATTTTTACACTTCAAATTCTGTTGTTTTTGAGGTTACTTCTTTTTTTCAAAGAGTACCTTCACAAGTAAATATACAGGCGATTACCGACTGTCAAGGATACCGATTTTCATACAAACAATTAAACACTCTTTTTCATAACAAACCAGCATTTAGGGATTTTGGAAGAGCTATCCTGGTTAAAGAATTTATTGCCTCAAAGAAAAGAACTATCTCAATGATAAATCAAACAGCAGAACAACGATACAAGGCTCTTTTACAATCAAATTCAGAAATTATTATGAATGCTCCCTTAAAATATATTGCTTCTTATTTAGGAATAACAGATAGTACTTTAAGTCGTATTAGGAAGGATTTTGCTAAAAGATAGGTATTGAATTCTTAAAACTGCTATCTTTTAAAAATAGTAGTATTACTTTATATATTTCATCTTTTTTAAGAATTCTTCTTTATATGTTTTTCCAACAGGGATTTTTTCATCTGCTATATACACCAAGTTTCCAGATACTTTATTTATTTTCTCAAAATTTACAATATAAGAACGATGAGTTCTTACAAAATTATAGTCATACAGTTTTTTTTCCCAATTGTGTAAACTGTCTAACAGTAAAATAGACTTTTCTTTAGTAATTACTTTTACATAATCTACCTCGGCTTTTAAATATAAAATATCATCAATAGTAATTTTATAAATCGTCTTGTCTGCATATAGAAAAAGCTGTTTATTGGTTTCGTTATTTGTAATCTTTATTTGATTTCTAACTCGAGTAATTGCTTTAAAAAAGCGTTCATAAGAAAATGGTTTTACCAGGTAATCCAATACATTTTCTTCAAAAGCATCTACTGCATAATCTGGATAAGCAGTGGTTACAATTACTTTTGGAGGATTGATAAGTGTTTTCAAAAATGATAAACCATTTAACTCTGGCAGTTGAATATCTAAAAACATAAAATCGACTTCTTTTAGTTTTTCTAATCTAATATCCAATCCGCTTTCATAAACTCCTAAACAGTTCACAAATGGGGTCTTTTCAATATAATTTTGCAACACCTCTTGTGCGCCGTGTTCATCTTCTATAATCAAACAATTTATCATAATGAGATAGTGAGTATTACTTTATACACATTATTTTCTTTCTTAATCTGCAATTGATATTTCTCTGGATATAATAACTGTAGTCTATTTTGAGTGTTTTTTATCCCAATACCACTTTCTTGCCAATTTGTATCAATCTCTGGTTTTTTGTTTTCATTATATGGATTTTCACAATAAAAAGAGAAGTGATCCTTTTCTAATACAGCTTTAATTATTATCTGATGGTTTTTACCTTTTAAAATACTAGTATACTTAAATGCATTTTCTACAAAAGGAATTAAGAGTAACGGAGCTATTTCTTTTTTAGAGTTATCAATATCATCAAAAAAAGTAGCTTTTATTTTGGTAGATAATCGCTCTTCCTGCAAGCTAATATAGTCTTTCACATGAGTGATTTCTTGAGACAAACTTACTTTTTCCTTTTGCCCTTCATGCAGTACATATCTAAAACTATTTGATAGCTTTAAAATCAAATCCGGAGTTTTTTCATCTTTTTTTAAGGCATTTGCATAAATATTATTTAACGTATTAAATAAGAAATGAGGATTTATTTGTGCTTTTAATGCGCTGAGTTCTGCTTGTTGTTTTTCTTGTTTTGTAGTATCTAGTTCAAGCTGTTTAGCATATAACTTTTTAATAGAATACAAAGCAAAAAAAGCCAAACTAAAGGAGAAATACGTCACCCAGCTAGAAACTACATATTTCCAGCGATGATCTTGATGATCTTTATGATCTTCTGTAAGGTGAAAAAGATTATCCGCATAATAGTGGATTAAAGCATTACTACTAAAAACAAACAGTACTAAAAAAATATACTTCTTCTTATTTTTTAAAGGAAAGAACCACAGATACATGATATATGTAGGTATCATATTGAATACCAATGTAACTAGCTCATGCATAAAACTCATAGGGTACCCTCCTTCTCTTCCCAGATACTTTATATATGGAAAAAAAAGTACCACTCCCCAAAAAAGCAGATGCAATACAGGTTCTGCTTTTTTTAGTTTTGAATACATAGAATTATTATTCACACGTTCTTTTATTAAACCTTACTAAGGTATTACTTTTATTGATGATAAATCATCAAATCCTTTATAGATGCTTTTGCTAGAATGGTTTCTTCTTGGGTGGTAGCACCACTTATTCTGAAAAGTATATGCCCTCCCAGAAGTGGATTATAATCTGTACGTTCGAAAATAATACTATCATTAAGAGAAAACCACACTTCATTTTCTTTTTTACCAATTTCTACACTAATCCATTGATTATCGTTCATTATATTTTCTTGTTTTCGGAGATGGAAATCTCGCTCCAAAGAAGAAATATTTTTGTAAAAGAATGGAGTATACCCGTGAGATTTATTATTAAATGTTACATTATAATGATTCATTTCTCTTCGCCATTCCCAAATATCTTCGGTATTAGCATTCTTTTCAGGTAACATTAATTGTATTGTTTCTGCGGTATCAGATGCAGAAAATAGTACAATTAGTACTGATGCTTTTGACAAAGCCTTTATTTTATATTGTACTATCATATCTCCCTGGTAGCTTTTAGGACTTACTAAAAAGAAGCCATCAGAGCTATCAATTTCTTCAAAAACAAATTCATGATCTTTAATCGAGGTTTTACCTTTTCCTATTGTTCTCCATTGAGAAAGTTCTTGAGAAGAGATTTTTTCTTCAACAAAATCATTTGGTTTACAACCGATTATCGTTAACATAAAAATCATTATTACCGTTGACATAAAAGAATTTATCTGCATTGCGTATAGTTTTTTACTTGTATTATTTTTTAATTGCTAGAATCGTTGTGTCTATATTCTCGTTCCTTTCTGTTTCTTGCTCTATCCTCATTTTTAAAGAGTGTATACTTAAGACTAAATAGAAATCCCAGTGTTTGTGATTGAAACTTCCAAACGGTACGTTGGCTAAATTCGGTAGTACGTGTATTTCGTTTCATTAAGTTATTGTCTAATACATCTATGACTCTTAAATTGGCTGTTAATTTATTATTCAAAAACTTTGCTCTTACCGCCCAATCAACTCTATGTCTTGGTTCTATATAATTAAAAGCATTTTGTCTCTTGGGTGTATGTCGATATGTTATATCTGTACTCACCTTTTTAGTGATTTTAAATGTATTTTTTAATTGTAGATTAGATGAGTATAATTCATCCCAGGTAACCAGATTGTTCTGATCTGTCATTGTGTAATAATAATTCCCGGTAAGTATGGTATTCCAATACTTAGTAAACTTATATTTTACAGTAGCTTCAATACCTAATGAATGATTTATTCCAATATTTTGAAATGAGATCACCTGTACATTATTATCTTCTATAGTATTTACCCAAAGAATAACATCTTTCCTGTAGCGATAAAATGTGGTAACAGACCAATTTAATTTTCTCTTATTATTTTGGTAGTTAAGTTCAATATTATCACTTGATTCTGGTCTTAATCCTGGGTTACCATCAAATCTAAAAAAAGGGTTCCCTAACTGAAAAGGATTAATATGATGCAAATTTGGCCTGGAGATTCGTTTACTATATCCTAAACCCAGTGTATTACCTTCGCTAAATGTATAGCCCATGTGTATCGATGGAAAAAGATTAGAAAAATGTAAATCTGTTGTTGATGAATTGAGTGTATTTTGAGATTTTGATGAGAAATATTCATATCGCAATCCAACTTGCCAATCTAATTTTTGAATACTAAATTTTGTAAGCCCGTAGATACCTAATAGTTCTTCTTCATAATCAAATGTGTTTAAAGTAGATATCTCATTATTTGGTCTAAAAAACTGTTGGTTTTTTGTATCACTTCTATTCCAGGATGCTCCTGTCTCTATTTTAATCTTTTCTGAAACAGGTAATGCGTAGTCTAATGATATGGCATGGATTTTATTATCTTCTTCTATTATTTGGTCAAACAAAAAAGCACTGTCTTCAAAATCAGAGGATGGATACTCATTTTTATTATCATTAAGATTATAGTCAATCTCTAAAAAATGCCCTTCCTTATTAAATCCTCTGCGATAATTAGCATTAAAAACAGAAGTAAAATGTGAATGTTCAGAGTTACGAGTATATGTAAAATCATCACGATCGGTCACATCAAAATATTGTGAATTATTATAAAAACTATGATAATCATCGGTATAATCAAATCCCAAAGAGAATTCATTATGTTCATCCACAAAAAAGTCTAATCCAATTATTCCTCTTTTTATTTTGCCATTAAAATCGTGAGGAGTAAAAATTCCCTGAGTATCGCCATTTATGAAAGATCGATTAATAGTTTGTTTACTATCCATTTCTCTTCCAGATTGCGAGACATTAAATCTAAAATTCATAAATGAGAGATTATAGTTTCCATCAATGCCATAACTATATCGTTTTGTTCCTAGTGCGCTATTGAGGTTAAGGTTGAACCCCTTATTTACATTTCTTTTTAAAACAACATTTATAACTCCTGATAATCCATCTGCTTGATATTTTGCTGATGGAGAAGTTATAATTTCTACAGTTTTTATAGAAGATGATGGGATTTGCTCTAATAACTCCACTGCGTCAAGGGAAGAAGGTTTTCCATTGATTAATAATTTCACATTATCACTACCTCTTAATGAAATATTACCAGTTCCCAAATCGGTTTGTATATCTGGGATTTGATCAAAAGCTTCGAGTGCTGTAGTTCCTGATTGTTGAAGATCTGCTCCTATATCAATAATTTTTCTATCAATTTTAAGCTGTGTGGTAGTTCGATCAGCTTCAATAACAATTTCTTCAAGAGTGCTTGCCATCGATTCTAATTGGATAGAAATATTCGTTGGATCGTCAACTTCAGAAAATTGAACCAAAGAAGTTTGATAACCAATAAAACTAACTTCAAAATAGGTAAATATCTTATCTGTTTCTAACAGAAATAGACCATCATCATTAGTCGAAATACCATCAACTAATTCTTTTTTATTATTATAAACTGCTACTGTAGCATAAGGGATAATCTCCTGGGTTATCTGATCTCTTACCGTTCCTTTCAATATTTTTATTTCCTGACCAATCATAATGGAGAATCCCATGAAAAAAAATAGTATAAAACTTACTGTTCGCATCATTTTTTTGAATTTGATATTTCAAAAGTGATACTCCTATCTTTTTTAGAAAATTTTAATCTGTGAAAGCTCTCAGTTCATCTGTTAACTGTTTAAAAGAGTTTTAAAAACAAGAAAACCTTAGAAATCATACTATTACTTTTATTTTTTACTTAAATTAAGGTTTCAAAAATGTTTTTTGAACTCTTTTAAACCTTCACTCAAGCCCCAAAGATTGGTGTTTTTGGATATTTAAATACCATAAACACATCGCTTTAAAACAAATCATAACAGAGGTACCGCAATCACTTTGAAATAAAGAAATAAATTAAAAGTGACTTTTTTAGATACGCTGTGTCTAAATTATTTAGAGGGATTATATGTAATAAAAATACAGGTTGAAGAAGACAGAACTGGATGAAAATTTAGAGGATAAAGAGCTTGTTTACAAAATAGCCAAAAGTAAGGATACTAAGCTATATGCAATTCTTTATGACAGATATGCAAAAACTATATATAATAAATGCTTGAGTTTTGTAAAATCTAATGAAGAGGCGCAAGATTTAACACACGATATTTTTGTTCTTTTATTCGCCAAGCTAAAGACATTTAAAGGAAATTCTAAATTTTCTACCTGGTTGTATTCATTCACCTATAATTTCTGTGTGAATTATGTACAGAGGGTTCAAAAAAAGAAAAAAGAGAAAATCGTATCAATCGATGATATTATCGTTGATTACCCATCAGAAGAAATAGATGATGAAGATATGATGAAATTAAAGTCCAAAAAACTAGCAATGGCACTAAAAAAAATTGAACCCGAAGATAAAATCATTTTAATGATGAAATATCAGGATGATCTCACTATAAAAGAAATTGAAAAAACTCTAAATATTGGAAATAGTGCTGTAAAAATGAGATTAAGCCGAGCCAAATCTAGATTAGTGAATTTATATAAAACCTTATAACACCTTTTAAACCTAATACCCCACAAAAAATGAAAAATCCATTTAAAAAAATTATTCAAAATGAAGAATTACCTGCTTCTATCAAGGAAAAGGTACTCGATGATGTCGAAATAGTAAAGCTATCACTAGATCTGGCTGATTTATTTGCTATAAAATATCCAAATTCTCTTGAAGAACTTTTTAAAATAGTAAGTCGTTCTAACAAAAACTAAGGACTAACCTCCAAAAATCGTATGGAAAAATTTCTAAATTTTAAATTGATTGAAAATATATTTAATGAACTATATGAGATTATGCCTAATATAATTGGCGCCATTTTGTTCATTTTAGTCGGGTGGATGATTGTAAAATTCATTCTTTTTATATTAAAAAAATCCTTGAAGCTAACCAAAATTGATACTTTGGCATCTAAAATTAGTGATAATGGGACTCTTTTTAATTCTGCTACCAAAATCGAACCTACCAAAATAATTCTAGCTTTTGTTAAGTGGTTTCTAATTCTTGTATTGGTTATTGTCGGAGCTGATATGTTTGGTTTAAATATGGTTTCGAATGGTGCAGGAAGATTAATCGATTATTTACCCAAAATATTCAGTTCGATTGTAATTTTAGGATTAGGATTATACCTGGCTTCTTTAGTAAGAAAATCTGTTTATGCTTTGCTAAAATCTTTGGATCTTAGTGGATCTAAAATAATAAGCTCTATCCTCTTTTTTAGTATTGTAGCAATTGTTTCTATTACGGCTTTAAATCAAGCAGGTATCAATACTAGTATCATAACAAACAACCTTTCTCTAATTCTGGGAGCTTTTTTAGCCACTTTTGTACTTGCATTAGGTTTAGGCTCTAGAGATGTTGTGTATAGATTATTACTAGGTTTCTATTCTAAGAAAAATTTTGAAGTAGGACAAAAAATTAGAATCGAAGGTGACGAAGGAGTTATTATTTCTATCGATAATATTAGTATGATAGTAGAAAGTAATGATAATAATAGAGTAATCTATCCTATTAAACTTATAGTGGATAAAAAAGTTGAAATTATAAAGTAATGAATCTAAAGTGACTTTTTTTTTTTTTATGTGTCAAAACTATATAACGGATAAAATAGAAGTTTCATACTTCTTGTAAAAAGGGAAAGATGATTGTATTGATTGCTGTTCAAATCATAATACTAATAGTACTAATTATACTAATAGTTCGTAATTGGTTTGAATATACGAAGGACAAGAGACGATTACATAGTATAAATAAAGAAGAAGGAAATATTTAGGGGGTCCAAAAATGACACTGTTTCTTTTTTGGATAATTCTGTTTTTTATAGCAGGTCAGTTGATAAGGGGAATTTATATAACAACTGGCCTCTATAAAAAATGAATACTTTTTACTTCATAGTACAGCTGTATATTTTCTTCGGTATAAGAATTACTCTATCTGATCGTTAAAAAATCATAATATTCATCAACACAATCATGTTTTTTAAACCCAATTGCCTCTAGTTTCCGATATTTGAGGAAAAACAAATCTTGAAAAGAATATTTTTATTTTTAGTACTCGCTTGTCACTTTTCTGTATACTCACAATTTGACACTAAAGGAATTGTCATAAATAGTTCAAATAAACTTCCAATAGCCAATGTAAGCGTTCTTGATACAGGTAGTAATATCAAAGTTTTTACTGATACTGATGGCAAGTTTTCTATAAAATCTTTAGGCAAAATAAAGTTTTTCAAAGATGGTTATACTGAAACTTCTATAGATATTAACAAACATAACCATATTAAGAATGAATACATTGTAATAGCATTAGTTCCCATTACAAATTTAGTTGAGGTTGTGATAGAAGATTATTTTCGTCCACAAAAACATAAGTATGCAACAGAGGCTGTCTCTTCTATTACAGCTAATGATATTAATCGTGGAAACTCAATTGAGTTGCACCCTGTTCTCAATAGAGTTGCTGGTGTTTTTATGCAAAACGGTACTTTAAACACCAATAGAATTACAATTAGAGGAATCGGGGCCAGAAACTTATTTGGTACAGCTAATATAAGAGCCTATTTTGGAGATATCCCATTAACCGATGGAAATGGAGAATCTTCTATAGAGGATTTAGAACTCGGTGCTTTATCCAGCATAGAAATTCATAAAGGACCTTCTTCAAGCAGTTATGGTGTAGGATTAGGAGGAACTATCTTATTTCAACCCGAATTTGCAAATACAAATACTTCTGAGAGTGAATTAACTACATCACTTGGGAGTTATGGACTAAGAAGAATTCTGGCTAAAGCTGCTATATCCAAAGAAAAATCTAATATTACAGTACTGTATAGCAATAATCATACTGATGGCTATCGAGATAATAATGAATATGATCGAAATACAGTGACACTGGCCTCTGGTTTTGATGCTGGAAAGAAAAATAGCTTTTCTATTTTAGGTAGCTATGTTAACCTTAATGCTGGTATTCCCAGTTCATTAGATCAGGAAAATTTTGAAAACAATCCAAGACAAGCCGCATTTACCTGGGGGCGTGCTCAAGGTTCGGAAGATGTAGATTATGGACTATTAGGAGTAACCTGGAAACATAAATATAATTCAAAAACATCACATAACACCAGTGTTTTTAGTTCTTTTAGAAACAATGACGAGTCTAGACCTTTTAATATACTAAAAGAAAATGCAACAAGTTTTGGTATTAGAAACCGAGTTTTAGGGAGTCATCTAATCGCCAGTAAGGAATTAAACTGGACCGCAGGTGGGGAATTATTCTTTGATTATTATACTGGTAAGACTTTTGAAAATCTATATCAGGATTTCCCTGCTGGAACAGGTAGTGTACAAGGCAATCAACTTTCTGATCTCGATGAAAAACGATACTATTACAACATTTTTGCTGAAGCAAATTATAAGATTAATAAGAAGTTTAGAGTAAATGTTGGTATAAATCTCAATCAGACTTTTTTTGATATCGATGATCAATTCTTATCTGATGGAGAAGATAGCTCTGGCAAATTCGATTTTGACCCCATATTCTCTCCCAAAATTGGAATAAATTATTCTCTAAATTCTCAATTTACGCTCTACGGAAACATTGCCCACGGTTTCTCTACTCCTACTACTTCAGAAACACTATTGCCTGATGGTCTTTTTAATCCCGATATAAAACCCGAAATAGGTTGGAATTATGAGATCGGTACCCGATATAGTCTATTACAGGATATGCTCTATGGATCTTTATCATTATATCAATTTAGAGTTAAAGATCTTTTGGTTTCAAGAAGAACTATCGATGATAATTTCTTTGCTATTAATGCAGGAAAAACCATACATAATGGTGCCGAATTAGAATTGAATTATGATATTATAAAAGTAAAGTCTGGAGTATTAAAATTCTTTTTCAATGCATCAATATATGACCATAAATTTGATGACTTTGTAGATTTGGATACTGATTTTTCGAATAACGATCTTACCGGTGTTCCTTCTGAAGTTACCAATTCAGGAATCGAATTTATAGCTCAAAAAGGGTTCTATGGTAACCTTAGCTTTCAGACTGTAGGTAAAATACCTGCAAACGATGCAAACACAACATTTAGCAAAAACTATGAATTACTACATGGCAAAATAGGTTTTAAAAGTAACATTGGATCTCACCTTAAGTATGACTTATTTTTTGGCGCAAATAATATTTTAGATACTAAGTATGCGTCTCAATTACAAATCAATGCCAGAGGGTTTGGTGGTAATTCTCCTAGATATTTCTATCCCGGTTTACCATTTAATGCATACACAGGGATTAACATAAAATATAGATTATAACTAATATTTCTTTGTATTTTTCGGGAATCAACAAAAAATCTATGAAATTCTCGTCATTTCTTATCTTTCTAACCATTGTGTTTTCGGCTTGCGCACAGCAACAAAAAGAAAATGACATTACCTTAGAAGATGATCCTAAAAACTATACAACAGAAGTTGTTGTTCCTGATTTGCAAATCCCATGGGGAATGGCTTGGTTGCCTGATGGCAGTATGCTCATTACAGAAAAAAGTGGAGAATTGATCCATTTTAAAAATGGTAATAAAACCTCGATTGGCAATGTCCCAGAAGTATATAATCGTAATCAAGGCGGGTTGTTGGATATAGAGCTACATCCTAAATATAAAGAAAACGGATGGCTATACATCACTTATTCCTCTAAAGAAGGTACCGAAAAAGGTGGTAACACAGCTTTGATTAGAGCCAAACTAGAAAACAATCAACTGACCAATATAGAAAAACTCTATAAAGGAACACCCAATACTACAAAAGGGCATCATTTTGGATCACGAATAGAATTTGATAATGAAGGATACCTATATTTTTCTATTGGAGATCGTGGTAATAGAGATGTAAACCCTCAAGATATTACTAAGGACGGAGGAAAAATATACCGCCTTAATGATGATGGATCTATCCCTAAAGACAACCCTTTTGTTACCAAAAATGGAGCAAAAAAAGCTGTTTTTTCTTATGGCCATCGCAATCCACAAGGAATGGCAATACATCCCGATGGTACAATCTGGGTTCATGAACATGGTCCTAAAGGTGGTGATGAAATTAATCCAATCATAAAAGGTACAAACTATGGGTGGCCAGTAATCACTTATGGTATTAATTATAGTGGTACATCTATTACAGATATCACTAAAAAAGAAGGAATGAAACAGCCAATATATTATTGGGTTCCTTCTATCGCTCCTAGCGGAATGGATTTTATTACAAGTGATATCTATCCCCAATGGAAAAACAACCTATTAGTAGGTTCATTAATATTTCAATATCTTGAACTGGTAGAATTAACCGATACTAAAGTTACAGGACGAAAAAAATTACTCGATGGTATGGGGCGTATTCGTAATGTAAGGCAAGGACCAGATGGATTTATCTATGTCGCAGTAGAAAATAAAGGTATTGTGAAAATAATTCCGAATTAAATTAGAAACATGTAAACGCATGAAAAAATATTTAAAACGCTTCTTCGTAATAGAAATTACCATATTGATCATAAGTATTTCACTTGTTGCGCAACAAGAAAAATCAGATCCCGAATATATTCTATATCCTGTATCAAAAATTCAAGATGCTAAACTATCAGAAAGTATAGCTCGTGGAAACGAAATTTATACTGATTTTTGTATGCAATGCCATCTTCCTGATGGAAAAGGATCTCCTAATGTATTTCCGCCTTTGGCAGGATCAGACTGGTTAGTTAATAAACGAAAAGAAAGCATTTATTCTATCAAATATGGGTTAAATGGTCCTATCAAAGTTAACGGAAAGACTTATAATAGTGCGATGACGTCATTAGGTCTTGAAGACGAAGAAATTGCAGATGTAATGAATTACATTATGAATAGTTGGGGTAATACCCAGAAAAAAATGGTTACCGTTGAAGAAGTTGGTAAAGTTGAAAAATAACATCAATTATTTTTCTTTATCATCCTCTTACTCTGTATTTCTTGTTATGGGATTACAGCTTTTGATGTAACAATAGTAATCCGTTTGTGAATTTTGAATAAATAAGGTTATCTGAAAAGTAAATTTGTTGTGAAATTTCACGTTTTTAACACCAGCTATTGATGATAAAATTTAAACAATACGTTAGTTTTTGATTTAATTTTCAGATAACCTTGTTTTAATTAAAAAAATAACAACAATTATCTAAATAATGATGATTAAAGTTTAACGATAATATGCATTGATACAAGCAATATCACCACTACTTAAATAGTTTCTACCACTTTCTATCGCATTATTAAAAGGTCTACCCGTACTGATGCTTACCATATCAGATACTCCATTTCTAGTTCTAGAAGGATATAACATAATCGAATTCCAGTCAAAACGCCCATAATTATTTCCAGTTTTTCTAAAGTTACTACGGCTATCACTAGGAATTGCATTCCAATTTATACGAATATGTCGATCTCGATCTGGTCTTGAATGCTCATGGTGTAAACCAATAGTATGTCCTAATTCATGAATAGCTACACCGAGATTATTTCTACCTAAAGAGAAACTTTGTCTTCCACCAGCCATACCAACAGTAGCATAATTACCTCCTCTTGCATCGGTAAATATGTTAACATAATTACCACGACCTTGAACGAATCTAATTCGCGTTCTGCTCGAAATGTGTCTCATAGCACTTAAAACAGTATTTCTTTTGGATGAAGAAAAACCTGAAGCAAACTGATAATATATGGTACGATTAGCCCATCTCCTTGCTCCTGCCCAATTTGCCTTTACCCCCTCTTGATCACTTAAAAACTCAGATAGGTCTGTTTCAGAAACTACTATATCTCCATTATAAAGATATTCTCCATTTCCTAAATCTCCTACTGCCACTTCTTCTCCATTAACTTTTAAAATAGTTGTAGGAACATGATTATTAAACAAGACTTCTTTAGCCTCGGTATCTTCCCCTATTGCCGTTTCTACGGGAGCTTCATTCTCTTCTTGTTTTTCACAAGAAAAACAAAGAGTAGCCAAAAAGGCCATTGATAAAATTAATTTAATTGATTTCATTTTTAGTTAAGTTTGTGAGTTAAAAAAAATAATTATTGTTATTTTCTTAATATTTGTGTTAAATCGCAGTAAAACTATATGAACAAAAAACCAAATAAAAGGTAAATGTCGATATAAAAATGGTAAATATCGAAATGATGTAAATATTGGGTTTTGAAATTATTTGGAGTCAATCCTATCTATTTTTTGAAATATTCTACAAAGTTAGTAGGCTCTTTAAAACCAATTAAAAAAGTTAGCTCTGTACTTTTAACAGAATGTATTAGTTTTCTTTTTGGTTCTAAGATCACAAATCCGTCAGCAAATAGCTCTAGTATCAAGTCCAACGTCATTACACTAAGAACTTAAACTACTGATTTAAAATTTATTAATAACTAACTCTGGCCTACGCCGGAATACAAAATGACTAAAAAACAATGCTTTTTGCTTGTCATTCCAGCGTAGGCTGGAATCCTTGGTCAAAGTATAGGAATGTTTTTTTACAGATACTTAACTTATACCATTTCTTATATGAAATTACTGTAATCTGAATTGAATTATTTTTGGTTCAGGTAAAAAAGAAAATTCAGGTATAGCATAGCTATCGATGCATTTTATTTTGAAACATGGAGTAAAAAGAAACAATTTTAGCAGGTAATTTTATATAAGAAAGGTATTAATAACCAAAAAGATACAGCTTAACGAAAGAACATTGGAAGAAAGCCTTCGGAGTATTTTGAAACTTCACGTTTTCAAACTTTAAACATTTACTGATGCGATCAACACCCTGTATATCAATATTTAAAAAAACAAAAAAAATAGCTGTCTAAAGAATAGATTTCCAATCTCAAACTAAATGTTCGATTTTTAGGTCTACTTTTCAGACAACTATTTTTAAAAAAAACAATAATTATTTATATATAAATAATTATTAAAATTTAACGGTAATATCTATTAATACAAGCAACATCTCCACTACTTAAAGTAGCACTATTTGAGAATAATGAAGTAGTAATAGGCTGACCATTACTTCGTCGAACCATTTCGTATCCACCACCTCTACTAACCGTAGGATACAGCATAATTGATCTCCAGTCAAAGCTTCCGACATTTTGCCCTTTTTTACGATAATCGCTGTGAAAATTTTGAGGAATATTATTATAATTTACTGTTACGTAACTATCACGATCTCTTCTTTGATGTTCATGATACAAACCAATAGTATGCCCCAATTCATGAATTGCAATACCAAGTCTATTGGTTGATATAGAAAGGCTTTGTGCCCCTCCCCTCATACCAACAGTAGCATAATTAGTTCCATTTCCTGAGGTGAAAATGCTAACATAATTACCACTACCACGGCCTTGAACAAACCTAACACGTGTTCTGCTAGAGATATGTCTCATAGCTCTTAGCATAGTACTTCTACGTCCTGAAGACAAACCTTGGGCGAACTGATAGTAAATCGTATTGTTAGTCCATCTTCTTTGGCCTCCCCAATTCGCTTTTTCATCATCACTTAAAAAACTAGACAATCCTTCTTTTGTAAATGCCATATCTCCATTAAAAAGATATTCTCCATTACCAAGATCACCTACTCGTACTTCTTCTCCATTAATTTTTAAAACAGTAGAAGGTACATTATCATTAGTTATTAGACCATGTTCTTGATCTGTTGTTGCCTCTACAGGCATAGTATTAGTTTCCTCTTGTTTCTCACAAGAAATAAACAGGGTAGTTAACAAAGCCCCTGATAAGATTAATTTAATTGATTTCATTTTATTCTAAAGTTGAAGGTTAACAAATAATTATTGTCATTCTTTGTGTTAAATCGTTACAAAACTAACCAACGTAACAAACAAACAAAAGGTGGATATTGGCATAAAAATGGTAAATATTAATAAAAATGATAATACGAGTATTGGCTCTTAAAGTTATTTGAGATTAAGCCTATCCATTTTTTAAAATTATACCAGTTCTGATTTGAATTTGCTCATAAGAAAAATATCAGATTTTTAGTTTAGGCGAAAAAGAAAAAACGAGCATAGCCTTAGTTACGGTTATTTTTTATGTTGAAGCATCAAGTAAAAAGACATGTTTTTATTGGGTGAATTCAAGTTAGAAATGGTATTAGTAGCCTCTTTAACGCCGATTAAAAAAGCTAGCTCTGTACTTTTAATACAATGTATTAATTTTCTTTTTGCTTCTAAAATCACAAAATCGTCAAAAAAATAATCCTAGAGACAAGTCTAGCGTCATTAAATTAAAGATTTAAGCTATTGATTAAAGTATAGGA
Source organism: Aquimarina macrocephali JAMB N27 (assembly GCF_000520995.1). GTDB lineage: Bacteria > Bacteroidota > Bacteroidia > Flavobacteriales > Flavobacteriaceae > Aquimarina > Aquimarina macrocephali. Next base: position 52,967 of record NZ_JACA01000003.1, read on the forward strand.
ATATTTTGCAAACAGTGACTTAATAATCAAGAGGATAAAGTTCAACAAAAGGATATTGGAGGCAAGTTCACGAGACGTTTAGATGAATATTGATGTAAAAATGGTGAATATTAAATAAGATGGTGGTATGAATATTGGCTCTTAAAGTTGTTTGGGGTCAAGCCTGTCAATTTTTTAAAATATTTCACAAAATTAGTAGCCTCTTTAAAACCTATTAAAAAAGCTAACTCTGTACTTTTAATATTAGAGTTTATTAATTTTCTTTTTGCCTCTAGGATCACAAATCCGTCAATGAATTGTTTTGCAGTAATCCCAATCGTTTCTTTACAAACGATATTTAAGCGCATATAGGTTATATTTAAATGTTCTGCATAAAAATCAGCGTTTCTACTAATTATATAATCTCTTTCTAAAGCCGTTATAAACTTTAGAAATAGCACTATACTCTCAGAATATTTTCCAGAAAAAGTCTGACCCCTTTTTATTTGTTCTACTTTAGAAAGTATGATAGTATACAAAGAAAATATAGTATCACTCTTATTATAACCATCTGCCTCTTTATAATATTCTTTATATAAGAGTTTTATATAATCCCCAATATTAGAACTTTCATTAACTTGAAGTATTGGCTTAAATAGATGAGGAGCAAATAAACGTATAATAGTTTCCTTAGATAAATCATTAAGTCGCATCTCAAAAAAGTCTTTTGTGAAAAGCAAAATAAAACCTTTCACATTTTCTTTAAACCTAAATGCATTTACCTGACCTTTAGCCAAATACACCAAGTTGTTTTTTTCAACCTTATGCCATACATAATCTACTAAATGTTCTGTTTCTCCTTCTGTATAATAAGCTAATAAATAAAATTCTAATTTATGTGGTGTTTCTGGAAAAGAAGATATCACACCACGATACTTTTGTATTAGATCTTCTATTAATAAGACTTCAATTCCATTTGCCCTAGGGTAACTAGGCTCGTATTTTGCGTATGGTATCTCTTCATTCATAATCATTAGAAGGTTTAAAATAACATTCTAGGCTAAGAGTAAATCACTGTATTTTAGCTAATACCGCTATAATTGATCAAACCCGATTAAAAATAAATTTTCTTATTTAGGAAATAACCCCTAAATGTATAAAACTACAAGTCTATTGTGTATAACATAACAATCTAATCATATGCTACGTTAGTATTACTTTATTATATTGCAACTCAAAAAAAGCTTTTACTAATTAAACATGACATATGAAATTCTTAGCATTCATTTCTGTATTTCTAATCATGTCCCATGGTAATGCCCAAGAAAATCCCAACACATATAGGTTTAGTTATAAATCAGAACTTTATAAGGGTACCAGATTTGATATCACTACAAAATTAAGAGCGCTAAAGAATAACTCATGGTTTACAAACATCCCTGAAGAAAAACAGGTAGAACTTGCTGGCTTATTTAAAAGAGTAAAAGATCAACCAATACCTAGATTATACCGAAAGGATGCCATTGTATTTCTTGATGCATTGTATGCGTATGAAGAGTTCTTAACCATATATGATAATGCACTTTATGAAGTAATCCAGCACCTGAAACACGATATGCGTCGTCTTGATTTTAAATTCGAAAGGCAATTTACCAAAGCTAAAATACAATTAAATCGTACACAGAAGGAAGCAAAAAATAATATAGAACGCATAGACCTCCTAAGGAAAGATTTTCATGATACTCAAATAAAACTAGTTAGCCATAGATGGATGAAGAAAAAAATGGAAAAGTATAACGGTATGAGTGCAGTTAAAAAGCCAGATAAATTAATCAAAGAGTTTAAAAAGGCTGAAGCAATGAATATCTTCACTATGATTGAAGAAAAAAAAATGGACAAAATCAATTCGTATCTTGTAGATCAAATCATTGATTTCTTTTATAAAAAGTCGCTCCCAGAGATAGATCTGGATAAGCTAGAACTAGATTATATCGATAAAATATAAATCAGGTATTACTAATAATTTATAAGTATCTTTCTTTCCTTAATAACAATTCATGACAGAACCTAATAAAGACAAAAACGCCTGGGCTTGGGTGCCTTCATTATATTTTACAGAAGGATTACCATATGTGATTATCATTACGTTTTCTGTAATCATGTATAAAAAACTAGGAATTAGTAATGCTGATATTGGATTGTATACCAGTTGGCTCTACCTTCCTTGGGTTATAAAACCACTATGGAGCCCGTTTGTAGATATTAAAAGTACTAAGCGTAATTGGTTTTTAGGTATGCAACTCCTTATTGCTATAGCATTTTTGGGAGTAGGTTTAACGATCCCTACCAATAATTTCTTTGTCCTTAGTCTTTCTTGTTTCTGGATAGCCGCATTTGCATCGGCCACAAACGATATTGCTTCTGATGGATATTACCTTATTAGCCTTACACAAAAAAAACAGTCCTTTTTTTTAGGAGTACGCAGTACTTTTTATCGCTTGGCTATGGTAACAGGACAAGGATTAATTGTAGTACTTGCTGGTTTTTTAGAGGGGTATTACGGTAATAATCAAAAAGCATGGTCTTATACCATGATTATCACTGCCGTTTTCATGATTCTATTAACAGTAATCAATCTTTTTGCAACTCCAAAAGTGGAAAATGAAACCGAGGATTCTAAAGATAATCCAATACGTTTCTTAGATGTTTTTAAGACCTTCTTTCAAAAAAAACAAATAGGTATTGTTCTCGCGTTTATTCTTCTTTACAGATTAGGAGAATCCCAATTGGTAAAAATGGCTTCTCCCTTTTTATTAGATCAGAAAGAAGCTGGTGGATTAGCATTATCTACTACCGAGGTAGGTACTATTTATGGTACATTTGGAATTATAGCCTTAACCATAGGAGGAATTCTGGGAGGTATTGCTATTTCGATATATGGATTAAAAAAATGGATGCTTCCAATGATTTTAGCTTTAAACCTGCCTAATGTATTGTATGTTTTGTTAAGCTTCTGGGAATCATCTTCTGTAGTATCTGTTACATTAGTTGTTATTATTGAGCAATTTGGATATGGATTTGGGTTTGCTGCTTATCTTATGTTTTTGATATATGTAGCAGAGGGTGTTTCTAAAACTTCTCATTATGCAATCGCAACAGGGTTTATGGCTTTAGGTATGATGTTGCCAGGTATGATTAGTGGTTTCATCCAAGAGGTTCTTGGATATACCGGATTCTTTATTTGGGTTGCCATTGCCGCAATCCCTGGCATTATCCTTACTCGATACATCCAATATCCCGCTACTTACGGAAAGAAAGACAAAAATTAAATTAATGCAAGTAATGAATCTATCCAACCTTTCTAAAACCGAAAAAATTGGCCAGTTTTTCTTTCCTGCTGCATTTATTAATGATACGGATCAAGAAATAAAAGAAGTCGAAAAATTAATACTAGATTATAAAGTAGGAGGTCTTACCTTTTTTCATAGTAGAGCCAGTGCTGCTACCAACTTTGAGGACAAGAAAAAAGTGATTCGAAATGAAGATAGTGCTAAACGACTAGCAGAACTTATAACACATTATCAAAACATAGCTCCTACCCCACTACTAATTAGTATTGATGCAGAATGGGGATTGGCAATGCGTGTAGAAAATACCCCTCAATATCCTTATGCCATAACATTAGGAGCAATACCCGATGATCAATCAGATTTGATTACCGAAGTAGGGAAATACACAGGAAATGATCTTAAAAGTATAGGAATTCACCTCAATTTAGCTCCTGTTGCCGATATTAATGTCAACCCCAATAATCCTGTAATCGGTTATCGTTCTTTTGGTGAAAAAAAAGAACAGGTTACTCTTAAATCCTTAGCATTTTACAAAGGACTTAAAGCTTCAGGGGTTTTAGGCTGTTTTAAGCATTTCCCAGGACATGGGGATACTGCTGTAGATTCACACCTTGGGCTTCCAGTAATCTCTAAATCTAGACAAGAATTATATGATGAAGAACTGTATCCATTTATAAAAGCAATAGCATCGGGAATTGATAGCATTTTAATCGGACATCTGGCTGTACCTTCTTTAACCAAAGGAAAAAATATATCCGCTACTTTGTCAAAAGATATTATTAAAGGAGTATTAAGAAATGAATTGGGTTTCGAAGGTGTTGTTATTTCTGATGCCCTTAATATGCATAGTGTTTCTAAATTATATCCCGAAAAAGGAATATTAGAATGGAAAGCATTTGATGCAGGTAATGATATTCTATGTTTTGCAGAGCATGTAGCAGAAGGTATTCGTACCATAGAAAAAAATGCAACTGACGAGCAAATTGAAGAAAGTTTTACAAGAATTCAAAAGCTTAAAAAAGATGCATTTGAAAAGAATATCTCGAAGCCTACTTTTGATCCTGAAAAAGAAGCTTCTTTAAATAGTAACATCGCTAAAGCATCACTCACTCATTATAAGTCGGATAAAGAAAGTTTTGAAAAATTTAATATCGAAAGTTTTGAAGCTGTAGTTATAGGAAATAGTAAAAATTGTACCTTTTTCGAAGAAATTAAACAATACAAACAGTTTAATAAATCAAGATATACCCAATCTTTTTCTACTACCATTTCTGGTAATAATATTCTTATAGCATTGTTTCCACCTTCAATAAAACCAATACATGAGTTTGGTATAGACCCAGAGATACTGCAAGCTATAGAAAAGCTAAGTACCACAAAAAATGTAACTTTATATTTGTTTGGTAATCCATATGTTTTGAGAATATTACAAACTAAAAATATAAATAACATAGTACTTGTATATCAGAATTTTAAAACTTTTCAAGAGGTAGGAGCCAAACACTTTCTTGGGCAACATAAAGCCATTGGTCTATCTCCTGTACAACTTTCAATATAAAAAGATATGAGTTCGGTTAAAAATCAATACACTGCAATCGGTTTAATGTCTGGGACTTCTCTAGACGGATTGGATATTGTTTGTTGCTCATTTGAGAAGAAAAATGATACCTGGATATTCTCTATTATTAATACTGATAGTATTGATTATGATGTTACTTTTAAAGAGCAATTAAAAAACACAGTACATCTCGAACCAACGGCTTTATTGACTTTTCATAACGAATATGGAAGTTGGTTGGGTAATCAGGTAAAAAAATTCATGAATCAAAACAACATTCAGGTAGATTTTGTAGCCAGCCATGGTCACACTGTTTTTCATCAACCCGAGATTGGATTAACATATCAAATAGGATCTGGACAACATCTGGCCAATGTATGTGGGCAAAAGGTAATCTGTGATTTTAGAACCAATGACGTTGCTCTGGGTGGCCAGGGAGCTCCTCTAGTTCCTATAGGTGATCAGTTATTATTTGATCAATACGATTTTTGTCTTAATCTGGGCGGAATTAGCAATATCTCTTTTAATAGTGGGAGAAAAAGAATTGCCTATGATATTTCGCCTGCCAATATGCTACTTAATTTTATTTGTTCGACTATAGATAAAGCATATGATAAAGGTGGGGCGATCGCTAGAACAGGTACCTTAAATCCTGCCTTACTAGATACTTTAAATAATCTATCGTATTATAAGCTTCCGTTTCCAAAATCTTTGGGATATGAATGGTTTACCGAAGAAATGATTCCAATTATTGTTCATAATCAGGATACTACAGAAAATCTTTTACATACAGCTGTTCACCATATTACTACTCAAATAGCAGATGCAATTAAAAAAACTAAACATAAAAACAGTTCTATACTGGTAACCGGTGGTGGCGCAAAAAATGATTTTCTTATCCAAATATTGCAACAAAAATTAGACGGTTTTGCGACAGTAGTTATTCCATCAGAAGAGATTATTGATTTTAAAGAAGCACTGATCTTTGCTTTTATGGGAGTACTTAGAGAAAGAAATGAAATAAATTGCCTGCAATCTGTTACCGGAGCCAGAAAAGATTCTTCCTCTGGAGTCCTATATCATCCGTGATAAAATCTCTTGTATATTTCTTTGATCCGACAAAAGGTACACTATAACTTTTACGACAATAGAAATTTGATGCGCAATTACTCAAAAACAATCTTTAAATTTGTCAAAAAAATCAGAAATGCTAATTATCGGTATCGCCGGAGGAACAGGCTGTGGAAAAACTACTGTTGTCAATCAAATTGTAAATGAATTACCAGAAAATGAAGTTTGTGTCATATCACAAGACTCATACTATAAAGATACAAGTCATCTCGCGTACGAAGAACGAGTTAAAATAAACTTTGATCATCCACAATCTATAGATTTCGAACTATTAGGTCAACATTTGACCGCACTTAGAAAAGGCGAAACAATAGAACAACCTGTATATTCTTTTGTAGAACATAATCGCACTAGCGAAACTGTTAGTACAGCGCCAAGCAAAGTAATCATCGTTGAAGGAATTTTAATACTTACCAACCCAAAAATCCGGGAAATGTTTGATATCAAAATATATGTACAAACAGATAGTGATGAACGACTAATACGAAGACTTAAAAGGGATATAGCAGAGCGTGGACGTGATATGGATGAAGTTTTGGATCGATATCAAAACACATTAAAACCTATGCATCAACAGTTCATTGATCCAACCAAAGAATTTGCTGATCTTATTATACCCAACAACAACTATAATAATGTAGCTATTGATATTGTACGTACCATTATTAAAGAACGCTTGAATTAACTTTTGTACCTTTACAACGAATATTATTCTCAATTAGATTGAAGTTAAAACAATATTTTCAGAAACTAAAAAATAAACCGGCGTTGATCCCGATATTTGCCATATTTTTAAATAAATATGTGCTCATTATTCTGTTATTTATAGTTTGGATGCTGTTTTTTGACACGAATTCCTGGTTGATTCATAGAGAATTAGATGAGGAAATCCAGGAGCTTGAAGATAATAAAGAATACTATATGAAGGAGATTGTAAAGGATCAGAAGGATATTAAAGTATTAAAAGACAGTAGCGAGCTTGAAAAATTCGCAAGAGAAGAATATTTTATGAAGCGAGATAATGAAGAAATATACATTATTGAGTATGAAGATAGTGTACCTAAAAACAAAAAAGATGACTAAATCCCTATTCGATGGTTTTGAAAAAGTTTCTGCAAAACAATGGAAACAAAAAATTCAATTTGATCTCAAAGGTGCAGATTATAATGAAGCATTGATTTATAAATCTTTAGAAGGCATTGATATAAAACCTTTTTACAATGAGGAGGACAGTATCGAAAACGGTTCTGTATCTCATCCTTCTACTTGGAAAAATTCTGTAAAAATAGTAGTTAGTACAGCAATTATTGGTAACCAAAAAGCTCTGGAAGCTATTAAAAAAGGTGCCGAAAGTATTCATTTTGTGATCTCACAAGAAGATATTGATCCAAAAAGTCTTTTACAACATATTACTTCTGATACCTCTGTTTTTATAGAAACTGAATTTCTTTCTTCTTCTTATGTTCAAAAACTAAATGATATTGCCAAAGAAATTAATCTAAGTATCTATATATTAACAGATATTATTAATAATCTGGCAAGTACAGGAAACTGGTATAAGACATTAAAAGAAGATCATGCTTCATTAGATCAAATCACTAAGAATAAACATCTTAAAAACAGTATTAGTATTAATATAGGGTTGTATCAAAATGCTGGTGCTACAATGGTACAACAATTAGCATATGGATTAGCTCATGCCAATGAATACTTAAATCATTTTGAAAACGCTACAAGTACACTTTTAGAAAAAACACCTGTAGTTTTTAAAGTTGCGGTAGGTGGTAATTACTTTTTTGAAATAGCTAAACTAAGAGCTCTTAGAATATTATGGAGCACTTTGGCTCCAGAATATAGCGCTACAACAGAGTGTCATATTTTAGCATATCCATCACATAGAAACAAGACCATTCTGGATTATAACGTAAATATGTTACGTACTACTACAGAATGTATGAGTGCAATATTAGGAGGTGCCGATACCATTCAAAATCTACCTTATGACGATATTTATCATCTCGAAAATGATTTTGGAACGAGAATTTCGTTAAATCAACTTTTAATTCTAAAAAACGAAAGCTACTTTGATCTGGTTGCTAATCCCGCTTCAGGATCCTACTATATTGAGAGTTTAACAAAACAAATGGCCGATAAGGCATTATCAATATTTAAAAATATTGAAGAAGGCGGTGGTTTCCTGAACCAGTTAAAATCAGGGGTTATTCAGAAAAAAATAAAAGAGAGTGCCGAAAAAGAGCAAGAATTATTCGATAATCAAGAAATTATATTAACAGGGACCAATAAATATCAAAATCCCGAAGAACATATTCCAGAATTTCAAAAACCGGTATTTCCAGATAAAAGAGTTCGAAAAACACTTTTATCTCCAATAATAGCAAAAAGATTGCCTCAGGAAATAGAAAGAAAAACCGTGAACTCATAGCATAAGTCGTTAATTTTTCGTACTTTACAAGGAAGCAACACTTTTTTATAACTAAATATTAATCTCATGCCCCTAAAGATTAAATATACGGTTGTATTATTTTTTTTAGTTCTATTTATATGTACTACAGGTAATACTCAAACCACCGAACAAAATTTTGACTGCCTCAAGATTGACAATCAAGGATTACTAAAACAATCTTTTGATTCCTTTGAAAAAGATTTATTTCATCATTATAAATTTAACAATGACACCATAAGAACGTACCAAACGTTTCTTAATGAAGTATATAGCTTATCCATAAACCTAAGAGAGCTTCCTTCTAAGAATTCTATACGACTAGCGCGTATATACAAGAAAAAAGCTACCGACAGAAATTCTCTTTGGGTTTTACTAAGTCAATATGATGAAGAAATGGTAGCTTCAAAAAATACTTCTGGCCCAAAAACTACTCAACAAAAAGAAGAAGAAGTTTTGACATTTAATTATCGTGGTGGGTTTATTCAATGCTTAAAAAACAATAGCAATAGCGAAGGATTTAAGGATATTGTAAATACTTTAGAGCTTGATGGTAATGTAAGTCCATCTCTAATCGCACAAAGATTGCATGATTTACCAAGAGAAGAATTTAACACTCATGAGGTAAAAAGTTTCATCGCTTTTGATATCTATTATTCTATTTTGCTAGTAATAGAGAAAGCATTTGGGTAATTACCTAAGAAAATATAACACCTATACATAAGTCGTTTAAGGTGTTACCTCCTATTTTATTTCATATTGAATTTCACAAAAAACAACGGCAATAATTTCGGATTTAAGAAAAAAACACAATAAAACGTTAATATTTGCTAACTAATTGTTAACTTCCCGGCTGAATTATAAAATTTAGCCTATACATTAACATTACTAAATCTAAATCAATGCCCCTGAAGATTAGATCTAGAATTATAGTCATAACTTTATTTATATGCATAAAGGTGACTTATTCTCAGTCTGGTTATGACTGCCTTAGTGTAGATGAAACCGGTATCATAAAAAAAGCATATGATTCTTTTGAGAATGACCTATTTGCTCACTATAAATTTGGCACAGACTCTATAAAAACCTATCGAACTTTCTTAGCCGAGGTTGCCAGTTTATCAATTGACTTAAGAAAACTCCCCTCTGATAACTCTATTAAACTCGCTCGAGAATTCAAAAAGATTGCTAATAATAAAACCTCTCTTTGGATCAAATTAAGCGAATACGAAAATCAAGAAGCTGTAAAAAAGTCTACACCCACTACAAGTAAAAAAAATGGAGAAGAAATCTTAATTTTCAATTATAGAGGTGGATATATTCAATGCCTTAAAAACACAAGTGATAGCGATGACTTTAAAGATATTATTTCTACTCTCGAAGAAGATGGTAATGTTAGTACTTCATTAATTTCGCAAAGAATCTATTATATTCCGGACAAAGAATTTTGTGCAATAGAAATAAAAAACTTTATAGCTTTTGATGTATATTACTCTATCTTAATGGTTATCGAAAAGGCATTTAAGTAATTTTTTTACTATTCTCTAAAAACTTAAACTCGAATCCGTTTTTTTTTAATAAAAATCGTTTTTAAAACCTTAATTTTATAGCCTTGTTAATTTATCATTTTAAAAAATGAGGTTTTGAGTAATGAATAGAAAAGACGTACAACATATCCAGTTATCAAAAGAAGTTACCCTTGATAAACAGCAACAGATTTCTACATTTACTACTTCAGAGGGAGTTGATATAAAATCCTTTTACGAAAAAGATGATATTAGTGATGTAGATCATCTTAATTTTTCTGCTGGAGTTCCTCCCTATTTACGTGGTCCATATTCTACAATGTATGTTCGTAGACCTTGGACAATACGACAATATGCAGGTTTTTCTACTGCAGAAGAAAGTAATGCTTTTTATCGCAGAAACCTTGCTGCGGGACAAAAAGGACTATCTGTAGCTTTTGATCTGGCTACACACCGTGGATATGACAGTGATCATGAACGTGTGTTTGGTGATGTAGGTATGGCCGGAGTAGCGATCGATACAGTAGAGGATATGAAAGTTCTATTTGATCAGATTCCACTCGATAAAATGTCTGTTTCTATGACTATGAACGGAGCTGTTTTACCCATTATGGCATTTTATATTGTAGCTGCAGAAGAACAAGGTGTAGATAAAAATCTACTTTCTGGAACTATTCAAAATGATATCTTAAAAGAGTTCATGGTACGTAATACTTACGTTTACCCTCCCGCTCCATCTATGCGAATCATTGGTGATATTTTTAAATATTGCTCTAAGAATATGCCAAAATTTAACCCTATAAGTATCTCTGGTTACCACATGCAGGAAGCTGGTGCTACCTGTGATATCGAATTGGCATACACATTAGCAGATGGATTAGAGTATATTAGAAAAGGGATTGAAGCAGGTATGGATGTCGATTCATTTGCACCACGTCTTTCTTTCTTTTGGGCAATTGGCATGAATCATTTTATGGAAATTGCCAAAATGCGTGCTGCACGCATGCTATGGGCCAAATTGATCCAGCAGTTTAATCCAAAAAACCCAAAATCTTTAATGCTCCGTACGCATTGTCAAACCAGTGGATGGAGTCTTACTGCACAAGATCCATTTAATAATGTGGCTCGTACTTGTATAGAAGCAAGTGCTGCTGCTTTTGGTGGAACACAGAGTTTACACACCAATGCACTAGATGAAGCCATTGCACTGCCTACAGATTTTTCTGCAAGAATTGCCAGAAATACACAAATATACCTACAAGAAGAAACTCAGATTACCCGCACAGTTGATCCATGGGCAGGGAGTTATTATGTAGAATCCCTAACTAACGATATTGCCGAAAAAGCGTGGAAGCTTATTGAAGAAGTAGAAGAACTTGGAGGAATGACCAAAGCTATTGAAGCAGGAATTCCAAAAATGAGAATAGAAGAAGCTGCCGCACGTAAACAAGCTAGAATCGATAGCGAACAAGATATAATCATAGGAGTTAATAAATTTAAACTAGAAGAAGAAGAGGCTATTAATACTCTAAAAGTAGATAATCAAGCTGTGAGAACCCAGCAAATAGAGGGGCTTAATAAAGTAAAAGCTTCTAGAGATGAGAAGGCTGCACAAAAAGCATTACATAATTTAACTATAGCAGCGACTAATGAAAGTCAAAATTTATTAGCTTTAGCAGTAGAAGCCGCAAGACTGAGAGCTACGTTAGGAGAAATCAGTGATGCCTTAGAAAAAGAATTCGGAAGATATAAAGCAGAAATCAAATCATTTACGGGTGTGTATGCAAAAGAAATAAAAGATGATGCATCTTTTAATAAAGCAAGAGAATTAGCAAATCAATATGCTAAATTAGAAGGTCGCAGACCAAGGATTATGATTGCCAAAATGGGACAAGACGGTCATGATCGTGGTGCAAAAGTAGTTGCGACCAGTTATGCCGATGTAGGTTTTGATGTAGATATTGGTCCGCTATTTCAAACCCCTGTTGAAGCTGCAAAACAGGCTGTAGAAAATGATGTACATATCGTGGGAGTATCTTCACTTGCAGGAGGCCACAAAACTTTGGTTCCTCAAATTGTCGAAGAGCTTAAAAAATATGGACGAGAAGACATAATGGTTATTGTTGGTGGTGTTATCCCCCCTGATGACTACGATGTTCTCTTTGAAGCAGGTGCAGTTGCTATTTTTGGACCAGGAACAAAAATAAGTGATGCGGCAATCACCATTTTAGAGATTTTAATTTCTGTATTTAAGTAGGTATTATCTAAATATTGAGTTAAACTTAAACAGTTGTATCTTATAGTTATAGCTTTTAAGTTTAAACAGTTTTATACGATTTGTTTGATTTTCTCTTCCCCAATTCTTGTAAACTGTTGCTTTTAAATATGTGGGAGCATACTTTTTATTTCCTAGATAAGTGATATTTATAAGCCACTCTCCTTTACCTAAATCATAAATGAAAAATTCATCAGAAGAATACCCTTTTAGTTTCTCATCTGAAATACGATCACTATTTTTTGCCCAAGAATGCTCATAAGCAAAAGAATTTAATTGAGGATCTACAAATTCTAATAAGAATTCTGCCTCAGAGGTGTTCCATTCAAAAACAACACGAACATCACTGGTTAACGTTTCTTCTTCCTCTTTCTTAATCTTAAAAACTTCTTTAATTTTTGCTTCCTCTTTTTTTTGTGTATACAAGTATTTCATTTCATTATAAACAACTTGCTCTATACCCTTCTCTTCTAATTTAAAACCTCTACGCAAATATCGCATATACATATCCCAAGCATTCTGATACTCTTTGTTTTCTGAATACACATTAGCTAAGTCGCGAAATGATTGCGCATAAGATGGTCTTAAATGAATAATCTTATTATAAACATGCAAAGCTTTCAACTTTTCACCTAATTCCTGGTATTTGTATGCAAGAGCTTTAAGTGCTTCTGCATTTTTATCAAACATCTTTTCCATATCTGACAGCACTAACAAGGATAGTTTGTTGTTTTCTTTTTCTTGCCTAAAGTAATTAGCTACATCAAGATAAAAACTTGATGAATTTTGATACTTTGTAGATAGAGCTTTATAGGTTTCATACACTTTTTTTTCGCTGATATTCGAATCTATTTTCTCTAAGACACCTATAATATTAGATCCTTTATCAATATAGGGAAAAGCATTATTTTGATACTGATTTTCATTGGTTCCAAGCTTTGTTTTAAGTGTTTTATGCAACATTGAACTCTTTGTTGTAACAACAATAACTCCTCCTGCTCCTCTTGTTCCATATTTTGTTCTTGCCGCAACAGATCTAAGTACGGCTACATATGCAATATCATTCAAATCAATATGGGGTGCTTCCTCATAAACAAAGCCATCAACATCCCAAATTGCCAGTCCACTTCCTTCATTAAACATAGTATAAACTCTAGGTAAAATTCTAACTCTTTTTTTACCATGTCCCACTGTCATACCTTCATTACCTACAGGATCCGAACCTTGATAGACGATACCATAAATTGGAATACGTCCCCTAATCGCTTCTATTAAATCAATAGCTCCTACATTAAGATCTTCTCCTTTTACAATTTTAGAAGCAAATGGTGAACTTCTTAGATCAATTTCCCCATATGCTGTTTTCAGTTTAGATAATTTAGGCTTATTCTTCATAGAATGTTTCTCATGACGATTAGTTTTAACTAATACTTCATCTAGCGTATTGACATCTTCGATCATCTTTATATTAAGAAACTGAGTGACATCTTCTACAATAACTTCTATTGTTTTTTTTCCTACAAAAGAAAAATAAATGACTTCTTTTTCTGAAGCTTCTATATAATAATATCCATTTTCATCAGTAATAGTTCTTCTATTTTTATCTTGTATTGAAACATTTACATTCTTTAGAGGGATATTATTTGAAGTAACATATCCATAGATTTTATTTAGGTTTGATTTAGACTGAGCAAAAAGGGTAGACTCCCCCATTGTCATCATGATTAAAATCATCAAAAAAGCTGAGTGTTTTTTTGTGGACATTATGAGTAGAATTAAATGAAAAAATCAACCTTATAAAGGTTATTTTGAATTTGATTTTAATTCATTTTTTAACTCCACAAAGATTTTGCCGTATTTATACATAAAGACGACAAACAGTAATTTTTATGTTTTTATTAACTATTTAAGCAATTAATATTCTGAACTAGGTAGTTTTGAGTTCAATTTTAATAGTCCCATTTTATAATTTTTTCTTTTGAGTTTAAAAAGTTTGACCTCTTTGGTTTGATTGATCTTACCCCAATTTCTATATACCGAAGCTTTTACATAAGAAGGTTTATCCTTTTTATTTCCTAAATAAGTTATATTAATAAACCAATTCCCCTCGGTCAAATCATAAAGATAAAATTCATTAGAAGAATATCCTCTCTGCTTTTCATCCATAATACGTTTACTATCCTTTTCCTGAGAATGTTCAAAATTAAACGCTCTAGATTGGGGATCAACAAATTCTATTGCAAACTCTGCTTCAGAGGTATCCCATTCAAACACTAAACGAATATCGCTTTTTGAATTTTGCAATCCCAATCCTTTAATCTCAGAATTTTCTTTAATACCAGCTGCTCCCTTTTTTAATGTGTATAAATATGCCATCTCACTATATACCATTTTTTCAATCCCTTCTTCAAGTATATAATTACCTTCTCGCAAATATTGAAGATACATATTCGAGGCTTTTTTATATTGTTTATTCTCTGTATATGCATTTGCCAGATCCCTATAGGATTGTGCATAAGATGGTCTTAATTCTACAAGCTTGGTATACACATCAACAGCTTTTTGATGTAAACCACGTTCCTGATATGTATATGCAATAGCTTTCAATGCTTCTGGGTCATTCGTAAAAATATCTTGAGCATCAGATAGCACCTGTGATGATAGAGAATTATTGTTTTTCTCCGTTTTAAAATATTTAGAAACATCCAGGTAAAAACTAGGAGTTTCTATATAATTAGAGGAAAGTCCCTGAAAAAATTTAGATAATGTTTTATGATCAGAAATTGTATCCAGAGTGGCAAGGAAGGAGATCTTAGATTCTGCCGAGGTATAAGGAACAGCTCCATTACCATTTTGTTTTCCTTTTTTCTTCTTTCTTTTTTTTCCTTTTTTTTGTTTTACAGATTTAACTCCTATGGTTCTTACAACGATTACACCACCTGATCCCCGCATGCCGTATTTTGCAGTTGCGGACACGGATTTTAGTACTGTAACTTTATCAATATCTCCTACAGCCAAGTTAGGAGGGTATTCGTATACAGTACCATCAATATCCCAAACAGCTAAACTTTCCTCTGGATTTGAAATAGACAAATTAGGCACTATTCGTACTCTACCGTTTTCAATACTTAGATATTTTACAATACCACTTAATGTTTCAATTAAACTGGTTCCCTGAACTGTAAGTTCTTTACCTCTAATCTTTTTTATTCTTCCATAAGAGACACTCTTTTTATTGATTTCCCCATAAGAAGTTGTTATTGTAGACTCCTCTTCTTCCCCATAACGATTCTTCTTTTTATTAGTCTTAAGTACTACTTCTCCAAGTTCATTTAACTCATCAACCATAGCAATATTTAGACGTCTAGTCACGTCTTCAACAATAATTTCAACCGGCTTCATACCAACAGAAGAGAACTGTATAATTTCTTTCTCTGAAGCTTTAATTTTATAATATCCTTTCTTATTTGTAGTTGTTTTCACATCTGTATTCTTCACTACGACATTTACATTTTTAATAGGAGAATCATTATAAGTTACATATCCCGAAATTTCTTTTGGGTTTGATCTGGGCTGACCAAAGACAGAAGCACTATTCCCTATGATTACTGTAAAAAATAAGATTTTAAAAGCTAAACGTCTTTTAAAAATAATTTCGCTAATAAAATCAACATTATACGTTGCTATTCTGTACAGTGATAGTTGTTTAATTTTTGTAATCATAATTTCAATAATATATTCCTTTTCCCTAATAATACATACCAAAAATAGTGGTAGTGTTTTTATAAAAATACACAAAAATAATTAGGCAATGTTATGAGAGTATGACGCATGACTTTTCTAATGATTATAGGTAATCACAATAATTAGATAATTATTTTTTAATCCCGCACTACTTTAAGCATTATAAATAATAGTATTTTAGCTAAACATTAAAAAGAAAACAAAAATAAACTATGCATGCATAGTTTATGGTTATAACTTGTTATCTTAGCAGAATACTGATACAAATATGAATTATAAAGATAAAATGCTTCGTGATGGAGCACTAAAAGGAAAAAATATCGTTGTTACCGGTGGGGGTAGCGGATTAGGTAAATCTATGACGAGATATTTTCTAGAACTTGGAGCCAATGTTGCCATTACTTCACGTAATCTAGAAAAATTGCAAAATACGGCCAAAGAGCTAGAATCCGAAACAGGTGGTACCTGTTTACCGGTGCAATGTGATGTAAGAGAATATGATCAGGTAGAAGCAATGAGAGACAAGGTTCTTGAAGCTTTTGGTTCGGTGGACGTGTTACTTAATAATGCTGCAGGAAATTTTATTTCTCCTACAGAGCGTTTATCACATCGTGCATTTGATATCATTATTGACATTGTGTTAAAAGGTACCAAAAACTGTACACTTGCTTTTGGAAAACACTGGATTAAAAATAATTACAAAAATACTGTTGTTCTAAATATCGTAACAACATATGCCTGGACAGGTTCGGCGTATGTAGTACCAAGTGCTACTGCAAAAGCAGGAGTTTTGGCAATGACTCGATCATTAGCTGTAGAATGGGCAAAATATGGAATGCGTTTTAATGCGATCGCTCCGGGTCCTTTTCCTACAAAAGGAGCATGGGACCGCCTTTTACCAGGAGATTTAAAAGATAAGATTGATATGGCTAAACAAGTGCCTTTAGCTCGTGTAGGGGATCATCAGGAACTTGCTAATCTTGCGGCTTATTTGGTATCCGATTTTTCTGCCTATGTAAATGGCGAGGTTGTTACATTAGATGGTGGTGAATGGCTAAAAGGAGCAGGGCAATTTAATCTTCTTGAACAAATTCCTGAAGAAATGTGGGATCAACTAGAAGCAATGATCAGAGCAAAAAAAAATAAATAAGTATTTATTAACAATAATAAAAGTACGTTAGACCATCCTTAAAGGGGGATGGTCTTTTTTATTTCCTACTGTTAACATTTTTCATTTTTATAATATATAATAAATTGTATTTTTATCGCTACTAAATCCAAATCTCCCCTCATGGGTAAAATAATAGCAATTGCAAATCAAAAAGGTGGTGTAGGTAAAACTACCACCTCTGTAAACTTAGCGGCTTCTCTAGGTGTTTTAGAGAAAAAAGTACTCCTGATCGATGCAGATCCACAGGCCAATGCAACTTCTGGACTAGGGTTAGATGTTGATACTATTGAAAAAGGGACGTATCAAATTCTAGAGCATACCATAAAGCCTGAAGATGCAATTTTAGAAACCAATTCTCCTAATGTGCATATTATCCCTGCACATATTGATTTGGTTGCAATAGAAATAGAGCTTGTTGATAAAGAGCAACGTGAGTATATGATGAAAAAAGCAATCGAAGGGCTAAAGTCAAAATATGACTATATCCTCATAGATTGTGCACCTTCTCTCGGCTTGTTAACTCTAAATGCATTAACTGCTGCTGATTCGGTAATGATTCCTATTCAGTGTGAATATTTTGCATTAGAAGGACTAGGAAAACTTTTAAATACAGTAAAAAGCATACAAAAAATCCATAATAAAAATTTGGATATCGAAGGGTTATTGTTAACGATGTATGACTCTAGATTAAGATTATCTAATCAGGTAGTAGAAGAAGTTCAAAAACACTTTAATGAAATGGTGTTTAAAACTATCATTCAGAGGAATATTCGTTTAAGTGAGGCTCCAAGTTATGGTGAAAGCATAATTAATTATGATGCTTCTAGTAAAGGTGCCAGTAATTACTTAAGTTTGGCACACGAAATTATTAAGAAAAATAGTTAAGGATTCATGGCGAAGGCAACTAAAAAGCAGGCACTAGGAAGAGGATTATCGGCACTATTAAAAGATCCTGATAATGATATACAATCAGTAGAGGACAAAAATGCCGATAAAGTAGTTGGTAATATTATAGAATTAGATCTAAATAGTATAGATGTAAATCCATTTCAGCCTCGTACTAGTTTTAATGATGAGACATTACGAGAACTTGCAACCTCGATAAAAGAAGTTGGCGTTATACAGCCAATTACAGTTCGTAAATTAGATTTTGACAATTATCAGTTAGTAAGTGGAGAACGTCGTTTTCGAGCTTCAAAATTAGCTGGGTTAAAAACAATACCTGCATATATTCGTATTGCTAATGACCAAGAGTCATTAACAATGGCATTGGTAGAGAATATTCAACGACAGGATTTAGATCCTATTGAAATTGCCCTATCATATCAACGTCTTATCGATGAGATTAGTCTGACACAAGAGCAATTGAGTGACAGAGTAGGAAAAAAAAGATCTACTATTGCTAATTACTTAAGATTACTAAAACTAGATCCTATTGTACAAACAGGGATGCGAGATGGTTTTATATCTATGGGGCATGGTCGTGCTTTGATAAATATTGAAGATCAGCAACAGCAACTGGATATTTATGAGAGTATTATAGGAAAATCATTATCTGTTCGTGATACCGAAAAAATAGTTAGATCTCTTAATGATAAAACAGAAAACACCCCTAATGCCAAGGCTTCTTCTACTAATAATCAGCTACCAAAACACATTGCCAAAGGGGTAAAAGAGTTTTCAGACTATTTTGGCGCAAAAATTGATATAAAAGTTTCTGGTAAAGGAAGTGGAAAACTTATCATACCATTTTCTTCAGAAGAAGATTTTAAACGCTTAAAGAAACTTATAGATAGTGAAGATTAAATTCTTTTATATTATTTTTTTTGTACTACTTTCTATTCAAAATATTCTTTCTCAAGAAAATGAAGAATTAAAAGTTATTACAGAAGAAGTTCCTGTAAAAAAGAAAAAAAGGGAAAGGAAAATACGTCCTTATGAGCCTTTGGCTCCCGCTAGAGCAGCATTTTATTCTGCAGTTCTACCGGGATTAGGGCAAGCATACACTAAAAAATATTGGAAAATCCCTATCGTATATGCGGCATTAGGAACAGGTATTTATTTCTATATCGATAATAACAATAAGTATAATCGCTTTAGGGATATATACAAACGCAGACTGGCAGGTTTTACAGATGATGAGTTTCCGAATATAACAAATGATCAATTAATATCATTGCAAGAACGTTTTCGTCGAGATAAAGAATTATCACTGTTAATAACAGTAGGAGTTTATCTTTTAAATATTGTAGATGCAAACGTTACGGCTCACTTATTACAATATAACGTAACCGAAGATCTCTCGTTCAAACCAAAAATAAATTTTAATGAGTTTAATGCCAAACCAAATTATGGCGTATCACTCAACTATAGCTTTTAAGAAATACTAATCCTTAAGAGCTTAGTGAATTAATATCAACCAAAATATGAAAATTGCACTACTGGGATATGGCAAAATGGGTAAAACCATAGAAAAGATCGCAATAGAAAGAGGTCATACCATAGTACTTAAAGTAGATAAAGGTGATACTACATATGATCTTTCTGAAGCCGATGTAGCTATTGATTTTAGTATTCCTGACGCAGCAGTAAATAATATCACCAATTGTTTTAATGCCAATGTTCCCGTAATATCTGGTACAACGGGATGGCTAGATCATTATGATGATATCCTTGAATTATGTAATGAAAAAAAAGGAGGATTCATTTATGCTTCAAATTATAGTTTGGGCGTAAATTTATTCTTCGAACTTAATAAAAAGCTTGCTAAGATGATGAACCCTTTAGAAGGGTATGCTATATCTATGGAAGAAATTCATCATACCGAAAAACTAGATGCTCCAAGTGGTACTGCAATAACACTGGCAGAGGGAGTTATTCAAAATACAGATAAAAAGGCATGGCAACTGGATAAAGGTGATGAAAATACCATCCCGATTGTTGCAAAAAGAATTGATAAAGTTCCCGGTACTCATACCATAACATACTCTTCTCTCGTTGATGATATAGAAATCAAACACACTGCACATAATCGTAATGGTTTTGCTCTAGGAGCTGTTGTCGCTGCCGAATGGTTAAAAGATAAAACCGGAGTTTATAGTATGAAAGATGTACTAGGTTTATAAAAAGTGTAACACTTTACAGATAAAAGGGACTTATATTAAAAAATATATTAAAAGATGATACTTACAGAATGGTTTATTTTTTTCCTGATACTACAGGTTATTCATTTTCTGGGAACCTGGAAATTATATAATAAAGCGGGTAGAAAAGCATGGGAGGCTCTTATCCCGGTCTATAATGCTGTAATTTTAATGAAGATTATAAATCGTCCATGGTGGTGGGTGATATTGTTATTTATCCCTGTAATAAATGTTATTATGCTCCCTGTTATTTGGGTAGAAACGATACGAAGTTTTGGGAAAAACTCTACCACCGATACCATTCTGGTTATCGTTACTCTTGGATTCTATATCTTTTATGTCAATTACATGCTCAATGTAACTTATATTGAAGATCGAGATCTAAAACCAAGAACCGCAACAGGAGAATGGGTAAGTTCAATTCTATTTGCAATTGTTGCTGCAACTATAGTACACACTTATTTTATGCAGCCCTACACCATCCCTACCGGTTCTTTAGAAAGAACATTACTGGTCGGGGACTTCTTATTTGTTAGTAAATTTCATTATGGTGCTCGTACTCCTATGACAGCAGTATCTTTTCCTATGGTTCATGATACAATCCCACTGGTACGAACCAAATCATATTCTAACAAACCACAATATCCATATTTTAGATTACCTGGTTTTCAAAAAATCAAACGTAATGATATTGTTGTATTTAGCTGGCCAATAGATACCGTAAATGCTTTTCAGCAATATAGCGATGGTAAACATCATTATAAACCTATAGATAAAAAATCTAATTATGTAAAACGTTGTGTAGGTACTCCCGGGGATTCTCTGGCGGTAGTAGATGGTTTTGTCTATGTTAATGGAAAACAAACTAAATTACCAGAACGAGCTCAATTACAGTTTTCATATTCTGGAACTACAAAGGGTAGCAGTTTCAATCTTCAAAACCTATATAACCGTTATAAAATAAAGCCTAATGAGTTTGGATATAACAATTCACAATTTAGTGCTCACGGTATGACCGAGGAAGCTGCTTCTCGATTTAAAAATCATCAAAACATAGCTAGTATACAGAGAAATGTGACTCCAAAAGGTTTAAAAGATCCTAAAATCTTTCCTAATAATGGTAAAGTAAACTGGAACTCTGATAATTTTGGTGCAATTTATATTCCTGAAGCTGGTAAAACAGTGAAAATGGATCTCAAAAGTTTCTCCCTTTACAGAAGAATTATAGAAGTCTATGAAGGTTCTGAAATGGGAATTGACAATAAACTATCTGTAAATGGCACGCAAGTACTCCTTAACGGCAAACCTATAGATAGCTATACTTTTAAACAAGATTACTACTGGATGATGGGTGATAATCGTCATAACAGTGAAGATAGTCGTGTATGGGGTTATGTTCCTGCTAATCATATTGTAGGGAAACCTGTTTTTGTATGGTTTAGCTGGGATTCTAATGCTAAAGGGCTTTTTAACAAAGTACGATGGGAACGCATGTTCACTACCGTTGGAGGAAATGGAAAACCGATTTCCTATTTTAAATATTTCCTGATTGTTTTAGCTGGCTGGATTATCTATAATCAATATCGTAAAAGGAAAAAAGGAGCTTAACACCCAGTACCATAAAATTGAAAACATCCCTACTCCATCCTATGTATTTTGGATCTATACTGCAGTATGTAGCTGTAGCCAAATCTGATGTTGTTGTTTTTGAAAATGAAGATAATTATCAAAAACAAACCTATCGTAACCGTACTTATGTCTATGGAGCAAATGGTAAACTTTTATTGTCCATTCCTATTAAGCATAATCAAAAGCAAGAAAGACAATTATACAGGGATGTTCGTATCGAGAATGATTTTCAATGGCAAGCATTGCATTGGAAATCTCTTGAAACTGCTTACAGAACTTCGCCGTTTTTTGAATATTATGAACATGAATTTGTTCACTTATTTGAAAAACCCAAAGAATTTCTTCTGGATTTCAATTATGAATGTATGCAAGTCGTACTAGACTGTCTTCAATTAGATACTTCTTTTTCTAAAACTACTACATATGACAAGGATCCCAAAGAAGTTACTGATTTGCGAAATCTGGTAAATGCAAAAAAAACAAAGTCATATGATCTTCAACCTTATATTCAAGTTTTTGAAGACAAATATGGTTTTATACCTAACCTCTCTATTTTAGATTTGGTATTTAATGAAGGGACCAATGCTTTGACTTATCTTGAGAATCAACCTGTTTTTCTATGATCCGACCGATCTTACATTATGGGTTTCATTTCATAGTTCCATTATTCATCGCAGTACTCTTCTTCCCTAAACAGTGGAAGAAGGTCTATTTTTTATTTATAGCAGCTATGCTAATCGATATCGATCATGTTTTGGCCGATCAAATTTTTGACCCTAATCGGTGTAGTATTGGATTCCATCCTTTACATAGTTATTATGCTATTACAGCATATGGAATTATGTTATTTTTTCCTAAAACGAGAATTATCGGATTAGCTCTACTATGGCATATTCTTACAGATCAGCTTGATTGCTGGATGATGTAAAAAATAGCTCACACATTCCATTTTAGAAAATATTGATTACATTTAGTATAGAACTGGTGCTAAGAAACTGCTTTTAATCTATTTTTTTCTATGAACAAACTTCTATTTTTTATCGTAATTGTTAGCTTATTTTCTTGTGGAAAACAAACAAAAGATTCCAATAACAATACTGAACAACAAGTAACAAAAGAGGATTCTACCCCAATAGTAGAGCTAAAAAGGCTTGATTCTATTTCATTCGATCCAAAAATGGCCCGTAGACTTTCTAATAAAGAAATCGCATCAACTTTTACTAAAAGAACAAAAAGGCGGTTCGATATTGTCTCCCCTATATACCAGGCATATTCGTATAAAGACGAGTTGGGAGAATATTACCTGTTATTATCAGAACGTTTTAAAGGAATAGATGAAAAAAATGACACTTTGTATGACCAGATAAAAGCACTTAATTTATCTTATAGAAACAAACAGTTCAAAAAAAAATCTTCTATTAAAGATGATATAGATAAAGATTGGGAAACATCGATTGGATTTTGGAACAAATACTCAAGTTTATCTGATTTAGACAATGATGGCCAGGCAGATCTTGTATTGGTTTATGGCACTATGGGACAAGATGGATATACAGATGGTAGAGTAAAGATTATTATCTATCATAACAAAAGGAGAGTAACTATTAGACATCAGAATAGCAATTATGATGGAAGGTTAACCAAAATCAGTAAAAAATTCTACACATTACCCCTTCAAATACAACAGTCTGTAAAAGAAAGAATGAAGCAAATGATGAAAAACAAACATGCAGTTTTCTTTGAAGATTGGGAAGCAAAAATGGAAACAAACGCTATTAGTATAGATGGATTGTAATATGATAATGAATCATTAAGAAAATGGTATTGCTCCTTTAAAAAGCTAAAGTTTTATTTTTGATAGTATAGGAAAATGATCTGAAAGCTCAAGATCAAAGCTTTTAAACCCTTGTACTTCAAATTCTTCGGGTACTAAAATAAAATCAATTCTAGCCGGAAACAATTCAAACTTAAAAGTTTTACCAAATCCCTTTCCTGCTTTCTTAAAAGTATCCTGAAGGTTTTCTGATCTAATTTTATCGTATACATATGAATATGCCGTATTATTAAAATCTCCCATCACAATATTTCTATATGGAGAAGATTTCATATGCTCTATAAGCTGCTCTGTCTGAGTTTGTTGTCTTTTAAAAGATACTCCGATGCGTTTTAATAACTTTTGAGAATCTGCCTTGGCCAAATCATCTGTTTTAGAACTAATCCTATGAGATTGTAAATGAATATTATACACTCTAATAGTATCCTTAGGAAATATTACATCTGCAAAAATCACATTGTTAGCCGTATTCTCAAAATTTAAAGAGCCTTTATTTATAAACGGAAATTTCGAAAAGATAACCAATGCTAATTCTCTACTGTTGTGATTAAAATACTCATACTTATTTACATATTGGCTAAAATCGATATCCGGATTATTATAATATTCCTGAGCACAAAAGATGTCTGGGTTTTGATCTTTCACCAATTTTGAAATATCCCGGGGAATTGTTTCTGAGGTTATCCAAAAAAAACGGTTAAAACTATGTACGTTATAACTCATCAATGAAATACCATCCTCAACCTCATCGGTTGACTTTCCTCTAAGCTTATACAATGAAGATACGTGAGAAATTCCAAGAATTAGTACAACCAGAGAAAGTATTCCCTTTTTATTGAGTTGTACTGCCCAAAATAACAGAAACAACACATTAATCACAATTAGAATTGGTACTGCCAAACTTAACACAGACAATAACGGAAACGTTTTTGGAGAAACATAAGGTAGTAAATAGGACAGTAACAAGGCAGAAGCTGCCATAGCGTTCATCAAAAAGACGATCTTGCTAATTACTTTCCTCATAACTACTCCTTCCCTGCTTTAAACAAAAAATCTTTCTCTTCTTTGGTTAAACTATCATAACCACTTTTGCTAATTTTATCCAAAATAGCATCAATTTGTTTCTGATTAGGAGTTTTAACTGAAGAAGTCACTGTTTTCTTAGGGGCTCTTTTATGAGTTTTTGATTTATGTACTGTCTTTAAAGGGCTTTTCTTTTTTGAAGTAAACATGGTACTTAACCCATCCATAAGTTTTTCGAACCAGGAACCAATATCATTTCCTTTTTTAAGTTGAATCGCATATATATAACCAAAAAGTGCACCGCCCAAATGAGCAATCAATCCACCAGCATTACCAGATGTAGGAATTTGGATAAGATCAGAAAGCACTACGAACACCCCTATCTGCCATAATTTGATGTTAAACATAAAGATTCGTACTTCAGAATTTGGTGTATATGCAGCAATAAAAATCATAATGGCACGAACTGCAGCCGATGCTCCAATTAAATATGCTAATGTGTTATTTAAAACCGGAAATACATTATAGGCCAACACAAATAATAATCCTCCGCAGATAGCACCTAATAAGTAAATTGTGAGAAATCTTTTTTCGGTAAATAAGTTTAAAACATATTGTCCAAACCAGTATAGCACTAGCATATTCCAGAAAATATGCCAAAAATCAAAATGCAAAAAACTATACGTGAGAATACTCCAGGGTTGTATGATCAACGATCCAGGATCAACAGGTAAAACAAACCACTCCATCAAAGCGCCAGAGTTTGTTTTAAAAATCCAGGATCCTAGTGTAGCGAATAAAAATAAAGCTACATTAATAACAATAAGCTTAATGATTACATTAGCTGTTTTAAACTGATATGATAGATTATTTGCTGTCATCGATTAATACCACCGTTTATCATTGAACGAATTCTTTTTCCAATACCATATCATAATAAACCCAAAGAGAGCTCCACCCAAATGTGCTAAATAAGCTGTATTGGAAGGGCTGAAGACAGAATACCCAGTAAGCATAGAAAATAAATCTAATAAAATAATTCCAGGAATAAAGTATTTAGCTTTTATAGGAATTGGTAAAAAGATTAACATAAGTTCTTGATTTGGAAATAAAACTCCAAACGCCACCAAAATTCCCATTAATGCACCAGAGGCTCCTACTAATGTTCCATTAAAATTCCCTACTAATTGTTTGAAATCATTTGGACTCAAGGTATTTTCCCAAACTGGCATATATTTCCCTTGGTTAAGAACGTCAAAAATTACATCACGCTCATAACCTGCATTTACCAATTGAGATAATGAATCCTGAAATTGAAAATAATCATAACCAGCATGTATCAATAAAGCTCCAAGGCCAGCCGAAATATAGAAAAAAACAAATTTTTTAACTCCTAAAAATCGCTCCACTGGTGTTCCGAACATCCACAAACCAAACATATTGAATAATATATGTTGAAAGTAAATAGTTTGACCATTCTCTGTAGGAACGTAATTTGCATGCATAAACATATGAGTAATTACCTGCCAAGGTTTGAATAAATCATTACTAACAAAATGATATGCAAATAAATTATTAAACAACACTCCTTTAGCTATCGAAAGTGCTCCTATCCAAAAAATGACATTTATAATCAATATGTTTTTAACAGCTGGTGTAATCCTTCCCATTTATGTATTAAAATTTCTTATCGATTTCATCTACTGTTAACGTAATGAAAGTCGGCTTATTATTTGGTGTTATAGTAGGCTCAGTACATGCAAACAGGCTATTTACCATATACTGTTGTTGTTCTGAAGCCAATTCTACTCCTGCTCGCACTGCAATACTTTTTGAAATGGATCTGGCTAGCAAATCTGTCTGAGAAAAACCACTATCTGGCACTTCACTTTCGAGATCACTAATCAACTGTTCCAAAAGTTGAGCTACTTCTTTTTCTGAAGTAACCGATGGTATTCCCATAATTTCAACTTCTCCGGGGGATAACTCTCCAAAAACAAACCCTGTATTTTCGAGCTGTTCTTTTACAGTAGTAAGAAGTTCAATCTCTTTTTTGGTAAAAGAAAGTACCAGTGGAAACAATAATTGTTGACTTACAGCACTTGCCATAGTAATATTACGCAATAACTCTTCGTATAATATTCTTTGATGTGCTCGGTTTTGATTAACAATCACCATCCCACTTTTTATGGTAGTAACAATATATTTTTTTCTAAGTTGATACGTTGTATGATGTCCAACTTTTTTTTCATCGGTCTCAAACAATGATCCTGTAACTTCTACGCTTTCGAATTCTACTGAAGAAAAATCATTTTCAGTAGACTTGATGGTTGTCATTTCAGATTCTAACCCTACATACAGATTCTCCCAGTCTCCGGCAGATTCTTTTTTAAACGATGTATGGCTTTTGCCCGAAAACGAGCTGCCACCAGATACTTTTTCATCTTTAAACGGATTAAAATTACGATCTACCTCTATTGTAGGTGTCTGAGCAGTTTTGCTCTTATACTCATAAGGTGTATCCATCGAAGCATCTCTATTAAAATCTAATACAGGTGCTACATTAAATTGCCCAAGGCTATGTTTTATCGAAGCTCTTAACATGGCATACAACGCATGCTCATCTTCAAATTTAATTTCGGTCTTAGTAGGGTGAATATTAATATCTATTGATTTGGGATCCACAGTAAGGTATACAAAATAGCTTGGGTGTGCTTTATCTTTTAGCAAACCTTCAAATGCGGCATTAACAGCATGATTTAAATAAGGGCTCTTAATAAATCTATTATTAACAAAGAAAAACTGCTCGCCACGAGTACGCTTGGCATATTCTGGTTTTCCTATAAATCCACTTATAGTAACTAAGTCTGTTTCTTCTTCAACGGGAACAAGTTTTTCATTGGTTTTCCCTCCAAAAATATTTACAATACGTTGGCGACAATTTGTAATAGGCAGGTTAAAAACT
Source organism: Aquimarina macrocephali JAMB N27 (assembly GCF_000520995.1). Lineage (GTDB taxonomy): Bacteria > Bacteroidota > Bacteroidia > Flavobacteriales > Flavobacteriaceae > Aquimarina > Aquimarina macrocephali. The sequence continues at coordinate 80,756 of NZ_JACA01000003.1, forward strand.
TCACTACCATTGTGGTACATATCAAATTTAATAGAATGATGTGCCATAGTCACCCGATGAAATTCATCGATAATATGGCGTAGTTCTACTGCATTTGATTTTAAAAAATTTCGCCTTGCAGGAATATTATAAAATAAATTTTTGACACTTATAGAAGTTCCTTTTGGAGTTACGCATACTTCTTGAGAAATCACTTCACTACCTTCTATATTAATCTCTGTACCTACCTCGTCTTCTTCTTGCTTCGTTTTTAACTCTACATGAGCAATCGCAGCAATAGAAGCCAGAGCTTCTCCTCTGAAACCTTTGGTATCTAATTGAAAAATATCTTCTGCCGCTTTTATTTTTGAAGTAGCATGCCGTTCAAAACTCAGCCTGGCATCGGTAACGCTCATTCCTGATCCATTATCAATAACCTGAATAAGAGTTTTACCAGCTTCTTTTATAATTAATTTTATATGCGTAGCCTTAGCATCAATTGCGTTCTCTAACAGCTCTTTCACTACTGAAGCTGGTCGTTGAACCACCTCTCCGGCAGCAATTTGATTAGCTACGTGATCTGGTAATAGTTGAATGATATCAGACATCTATCGTCGTGCAGTAAATATGGATAAATCAAAATCAATTATATACAAAAAGATGAAGATCAGGATTATTGCAATATAAATAACCTTTCTATTAATTTCACGATTACCTCGATTACGACTCGATGTACGGGCTTCTGCCCAGTGTGAACCAAAATCTATATCATTTGTAGCATCCCTGTATTTGGTAATTTTATTCTCAAAATTATAGATATTACCTCCACTTTTACCTTCATAGTACCTAGGGGTGTAATTGAATCTTCGGTTTTTCCTTCTTTTTGGGATACTTAACTTCACAATCTGCTTCTATCTTTTTGATTATCCAAATATACTTAAAAAGCATTGTAATGTAAAGTTTTTAGCATTACAATAACATCAAAATATAAATAGCAAAGATTATACCGCTTAGATTTTAGTCAGAGAATTCTTATTTATAAAAAGTTGCATCTTTACGCAACTGCGCCATTTTGATAGCTGCAATTGCTGCTTCAGTTCCTTTATTACCATGCTTTCCTCCAGAACGATCAATAGATTGCTGTAGTGTATTATCAGTAAGTACACAAAAGATTACAGGGATATCACTAGCAATATTTAAGTCCTTGATTCCTTGCGTAACACCTTCACAAACAAAGTCAAAATGTTTGGTTTCTCCTTGTATAACAGACCCTACGGCGATAACAGCATCAAGCATATCAAAAGATTCTTGCATTTTCTTACACCCATATATCAATTCGAAACTTCCGGGTACATTCCAGCGTACTATGTTTTCTTTTACTGCTCCACAATCTATAAATGCATCAAATGCACCTTGAAATAACCCTTGGGTAATTTCTTCATTCCATTCTGAAACAACAATCCCAAACCGAAAATTTTTCGCATTTGGGATAGTTGTTTTATCGTATTGTGATAAATTTTTATTTTCTGTAGCCATATTGGTTTCGCGTCTTGGATTTCAGGTTTCAGCAAAAAACTGAAAATTAGAACCACAAAACTATTACTTCATTGCTTGTGCTTTACCTAGATGTACATCTGCTTGATTAGCTTCTACACTCTTAGGAAATTCTTCTTTAATTCTTTCTAAATACGGAATTGCAACTTCTGGTTTATCAAGAGATATTGCAGTAATTGCTGCTTTTAATAAAAACTTCGGAGTAGTAAAGTCATTTACCTTTGCTTTAGCCGCTTTCTCATAATACCCTAATGCTTCTTCTGTTTGATCAAGCTGAGAAAATGCATCACCAATACCTCCAAGAGCTAAAGGGCCTAATATATCATCATCACTCTTAAAACTATCAAGGTAATTGATTGCTTCCTGGTATTTATTCATATTTAGGTAAGAAAATCCAGCATAATAGTTTGATAGGTTAGCAGCATCGGTACTACCATAATTCTCTATAATTCCTAAAAAACCATACTTTCCTTCTCCTCCATTAAGAGCTAAAGTATATAATGAATCGCTAAGTTTAGAGTTACCATTAACAGCATTATCAAAATACTGTTGTGCTGTAAACATCTCATTAGCTGCTTCTTCCTCTTTTGGTTCCTGGATAAATTTCTGAAATCCAAGGTATCCTAATATCACAACGGCTATCATTCCGACAGCACTTAGTATGTATTTTTGGTTAGCTGCAACCCATTCTTCAGTTTTGGAAGCCCCTTCATCTAAGGTATTAAATACCTCAGCAGTTGTTGAATTGTCTTCTATTTGCTCAACTTCTTCAGCTTTGTTTTTTGGTTTGTGTCCACGTTTCTTGTAAGTTGCCATAAATTTTCTTTAATGAACGGCAAAAATAAAATATTTATTCACAATTAAAAGCACAACTATTTATTATTTTTCAATAATTTGCGTCGGTTAACTAAGAATTCTATTAAAGTCGGGACTCCTTGATGATCAATATTTTATGATTTTAAATTCTCTTTCTTTACTTAATTATAAAAATTTCGAGTCCATCAATTTTGAATTTGACGATAAAATAAACTGTCTTGTTGGAAATAATGGGGTCGGAAAAACAAATATTCTGGATGCTATTTATCATTTGTCATTTGGTAAAAGCTATTTCAATCCAATTACTAGTCAAAACATTAAGCATAATGCCGATTTTTTTGTTATTGATGGTCTTTACACAAAAGAAGGTCGTGATGAAAAAGTTATTATTAGTGCAAAAAGAGGGCAGAAAAAAGTAATCAAACGCAACGCAAAAATATATGATACTTTTAGCGAGCATATTGGTTTTTTACCTTTGGTAATTATTTCTCCCGCAGACAGAGATCTAATTACAGAAGGTAGTGATACTCGTCGCAAATTTATAGATGGTGTGATCTCCCAAAGTGATCAATCTTATCTAAAAACATTATTAAAATATTCTAAAATTGTATCACAGCGTAACTCTCTATTAAAGTACTTTACTGCCAATAATACTTTTGACCTTACCACATTAGAGGTATACAACCAGCAAATGCATGAGTACGGTAGTATTATCTACGAAAAAAGAGCAGCATTTTTAGAGGTTTTTATTCCTATTTTCGAAAGCAGATATCAAGCAATTAGCTCTGGAAAAGAAAGTGTTACTCTTTCTTATCAAAGTAAGCTATCCGAAACTAATTTACTAATTCTTTTAGAACAAAGTCTTTCTAGAGACAGAATGCTACAATATACCAGTGTGGGAGTTCATAAAGATGATTTGTCTTTTGAGATTGAAGGATATCCTATTAAAAAATTCGGAAGCCAGGGACAGCAAAAATCGTTTCTTATTGCTTTAAAACTAGCTCAATTTGATTTTATTAAAAAACAAAGTAAAGTAAACCCTATACTCTTGCTTGATGATATTTTTGACAAACTCGATGAAAAACGTGTAGAACATATTATAAAATTGGTAGATGATCAAAATTTTGGACAATTATTCATTAGTGATACTCATGCAGATCGAACTGAAAGTGTGGTAAAAAAGATATCGCAATCATACAAAATTATTAAGTTGAAAAATAACGAATTAGAGAAATAGAGATTATTAAAATTTCTTCTGATAAATAAAAAACACTCAGATAAAATATGCGACGAGTTTTATTTTGTGTAGTACTCCTATATGTCACTTCCTGTACAACCACCAACCCAAAAGAGTATATTCAATATTTGGATGGGTATTGGGAAATTAAAAAGGTGGTATTGCCAGATGAAAACAAAAAAGAATATGTGTTCAATCAGGATATTGACTTTTTTGAAGTTAAAGATTCAATAGGAATACGTAAAAAAGTACGACCTCGACTGGATGGAAGTTTTATAATTACCAATAATCAGGAAATATTCACTATAGTTATTGAAAATGATAGTGTAAGGCTGTATTATAAAAACTCGTTAGCGACATGGAAAGAAACCATTATTTCTGCAAAAGAAAACGAGATAGTTTTCAAGAATGAAACAGGAAATGTTTACTTTTATCAACGATATCAAAAGCTAAAATTATAATGGCAAAACGTCATCAAGAACATCAGAGTATGGAAGAGGCTTTAAAAAGCTTTGTTTCAGACAATAATCTACAAAAAGGATTAGACAAGGTTGCTGTACGTGATGTTTGGGAAAAAATAATGGGGCCTGCAATAACAAAATATACACGGAATATTAAACTTGAAAGAGAAACTGTGTATGTTGAACTTACATCATCTGTATTAAGAGAAGAACTTAGCTATGGCAGGCAAAAAATAATAGACAACCTCAATGATGAACTAGGCAAGGTATTAGTCAAAAAACTAGTTCTGAGGTAACTCCTCTTTTTCATGTATAATCTTAGTTTTACCATGTGATACTGGTTTTCCATTGACATCAAGATTAACTACCGTTATATTCTCTACCTTAATAATTGTCTTATGCGTTAACTTATTTCTCACTTCACATTTAAGAATCAAAGAGGTATTTCCGAATTTCACAACGTCCATTCCTATTTCAATAATATCACCTTGTACTGCAGAGCTAACAAAATTGATTTCAGACATAAATTTAGTCACTACTCTTCTGTTTTGTAATTGTATAATTGCATACAATGCCGCTTCTTCATCTATCCATTCTAATAACCTACCTCCAAATAAGGTTTCATTAGAATTTAAATCGCCTGGTTTTATAATTTTTCTGGTGTGATACTTCATGACTTTATTTTGTTTGCCACAAAATTATCAAAAATATCGTGTTCTATACTCGATAAAAGAAAAGGATTTTACAGTTAAGATGTATTACTATTTAACGCGTTGTCATTAACAATGTACAGAGTGATTAGGGAACTATTATCTCGTCACAAAACTTTATACCATCGGGGCAATTTGGAGTTATTACTTTAGCACATACATTATTTGTCCCTTGATCCAAATTAAGCTCTATTACTCCTGCACTTAACAGCGAGTTTTCAATAAAAACTTCATTTACATACCAGCCTATAGTAGCATCATTACTTACCCCTGTAACAGAAGGGTTAAATTTATATGTATTTGTACCTGTAACCCGTTCATTAGTAAATGTAATATCCGGGCAAATAGGTTCTACCACAATTTCTTTACAAGCAATCGTCCCGCTAAGGCAGTTAGTGGTAATCACTTTTATACAAGTTTCATATGTTCCCGGAGTAAATTGCCTTGTAAATGGGTTTCCATCAACAACCTGATCAGCAATTATCTCTCCATTGATTTTAAAAAATAGTTGATACCCATCCATAATCTCAATATCTGGAATGAATCTATACTCATTATCTTGTAAAGGTTGGATTTCAAATCGTATTGTAGGGCAGCCAATACAATTATTTATGATTTCATAAAACTCATAATATGTCGATACTTGGGTCGGCTTAAGATCTGGAGTAACTAGTATTGATATTGGAAATATAAAATTCGGCTGATAAATAGCCCCTTGATCCGTAAGAAAACGACTAAAATTTTCCTCGCTATCAATATTAACTTCTTTATTTTCTTTATCACTTAGCGTAATAGGATATTCAAACTTAAAACATTGTTTATATAAATGATTAAAAATATCTCTGAATGTTTTTATCTGGCATTCTCTAAGTACACTAATCAAAGAATCTTCATTTTCTACAAGAAGAGGGTCATTAGCTCCTTTAAACATTATCTGAATAGGAAATTGTAACCCGGTTATATTAAAATTTGCACTTTGCCCAGAAATTACCCCAAGTAATCCTTTATAATCATCAACTCGTATGGTCGAATCAGTATTATAACCAAATATCAATGGATATTTAAAGGTAAAACACAGCTCCTCTTCATTTATTACCGAATTTCTTGTTTTTATATCATTAAGAATAGATACGATTGTTGTACTTGATGTAATCTTAGCATCTATACTATCAGGAAAAAAAGAGTCATCATTTACACAAGAATATGCAAACATTACCAATGCTAATATAAAACCTTTACAATATGTACTTAATTTATTCAATATGAAACTGTTCTAGATATATTTATAACGTTTACAAATTCATTTACCCTACCCCATTTCTCTATTTAACATGGATGAATGTATATAAAATAAAATTAGAATCAAAAGACTATCTAAATACATCCAATATAATTAAGAACAACAAAACAACTCGATAAATTTTAATTCATCTTTGTTATTATCAAAAAAACATTACATATTAAATCACAATATTAGATAATCTTCGTTTTATAAATTATAAGGTTTAAAATGGTTTAAAACTTCTTTATAAAAAGAAAAATCTTAATTAGTCGTCTTTTCAAGTTACCCTTACAATTTCTCAGTTAATTTTTTGTTAAAAAAACATTATCCTTATTATCCTGTAATTTTTCTTAATAACCTTGCTTACTAACAAAAATTAACATGCAATAATGAAATTATTAACAAAAAACATGCTAATACTTCTAACGGTATTAGTGACGCAATTTTCTGTTGCGCAAGAAACCCCTATTACAGGTAAGGTCACAGATGATGGCGGCATGCCATTACCTGGTGTAAACATTATAGTAAAGGGTAGCAACAGTGGAGCTCAAACAGATTTTGACGGGATGTATTCGTTACAAGCTTCTGAAGGAAGTACTCTTCTCTTCAGTTACCTTGGTTTTGCAGATCAGGAGGTTATTGTAGGCACCCAAAAAACTATTAATGTACAATTAGAAGTTACGGCTTCTCAATTAGAAGAGATAGTAGTTACGGCTCTTGGTATTTCTAGAGATAAAAAATCTTTAGGATATTCTACACAAGAAGTTGATGGAGAAGATTTAACTAAAGTAAAAACTGCAAATTTTGTAAACGCACTTTCTGGAAAAGCTTCTGGTATTCAAATTAGAAAAAATAACAATATAGGTGGGTCTACCAATGTTGTTATTAGAGGTAATGCTTCTTTAACTGGAAGTAACCAGGCTTTATTTGTTATTGATGGGGTTCCTATCAATAATACAAATAGTAATTCTGCTGGTCAGGGTCAAGCTCAAGGAGGGTATTATGATTATGGTAATGCTGCATCAGATATTAACCCTGAGGATATAGAATCTATAAACGTTCTAAAAGGTGCTGCTGCATCTGCTCTTTATGGTTCAAGAGCTGCAAATGGTGTTATTATGATTACTACTAAAAAAGGTGGTAAATCTAAAGGACTTGGAATTACAGTTAATTCTGGAATGACATTTGGATCTATTGATAAAAGTACATTTGCAAAATACCAAACACAATATGGTGCTGGTTATAGTCCTGGTTTTTATCAGGAAGATATATTGGGAGATGGCACAGCAGATGATCAAACAGTTAAATATGATGATGATGCTTCTTATGGATCTGCTTTTGATTCAAGTGTATTAGTATACCAATGGGATTCTTTTGATCCTGCATCACCTAACTACAGAACAGCAACTCCATGGGTAAACGCTGAGAATGGTCCTATTTCATTTTTTGAGACTCCGATAACAATTACAAATTCGTTATCATTAGACAAAGGATATGATCAGGGTTCTTTTAGATTAAACTACACGATGTTTGATCAAACTGGTTTGATGCCAAACAGTTCTATCAAGAAGCATAACTTTTCTATGAGCGGAAGTTTTAAACTTAGTGATAAATTAACTGCAACTGGATATGCTAATTATATCAAAACAGATGGTTTAGGTCGTAACTCTACAGGATATAATGATAATATTGTATCTAATTTTAAACAATGGTGGCAAACCAATGTTGATATAAGACAACAAGAAGATATTTATTTTGCAACAAGAAGAAACGTAACTTGGAACCCTGCTTCTGCAGATGCCGGTTCTACGCCAATTTATTGGGATAATCCATATTGGAAACGTTATGAGAATTATCAATCTGATTCTAGAAATCGTTTTTTAGGAAATGTTTCTCTAAACTATGTAATAACAGATTGGTTTAATATTACAGGTAGAGTCGCTACAGATACATATTCTGAATTACAGGAAGAAAGAAGAGCTAATGGTAGTGTTCCTACTCGTTTTGGAGTTAGTAGAGGTAATGTAGATTCTGGATATGGAAGAAGAGATATTCGAAATACAGAAACCAACTATGATTTGATGTTTAATTTTGATAAAAACTTAAGTGATGAATTTAATATTAAAGGGATTTTAGGAACTAATATTAGAAGAAATCACTTTCAATCTATTTATGCATCTACCAGTGGTGGGCTAAGTGTTCCTAGATTATATTCATTACAAAACAGTAAAGGACCTCTTCCATTACCGGTAGAAAGAGATGAAAAAATTGGAGTTGATGGTGTGTATGCCAGTGTATCTCTTGGATATAAAAACATGTTGTTTTTAGATGGTACCATAAGAAGAGATCATTCTTCAACGTTACCAAAAGGTAATAGTACTTTCTACTACCCATCTATTGCAGGTAGTTTTGTTTTTTCTAGCCTTTTGGATACAGATATTATTTCATTTGGTAAATTAAGAGCCAATTATGCAGAAGTAGGTAATAGTGCTCCTTTTGATTTTTTATATGATAGTTATAATGTGAACACTCCTATAGGAAGCGCAAGTACTTCTGTAGGAAACGTAAAAAAGAATCCTAATCTAAAACCTGAAAGAACAACAAGTACTGAGATTGGTTTAGAAATGAAACTTTTACAAAACAGATTTGGATTTGATGTCGCATATTACGTAAACAACTCTATTGATCAAATTTTTGGAGTACCTGTTAGTAGAGGAACTGGTTATACTTCTAAAATTCTTAATGCAGGAGAAATTGAAAATAAAGGTATAGAAGTATCTGTATCCGGAACCCCAATAAAAACCGACGATCTATCCTGGAAGGTAAATGTAAACTGGTCAAAAAATAAAAATAAAGTAGTTTCTTTAGAAGATGGTATAGAAAATCTTCAATTAGGTGACTTTCAAGGAGGTGTTACAATAAACGCTACTGTAGGTCAACCATATGGTGTTATTTATGGTACAGATTACACCTACATAAATGGGCAGAGAGTTATAGACCCTTCTAATGGACAACATATAAAAACTACTGCATCCAATAATGTAATAGGAGATACTAACCCAGAATGGTTGATGGGTATTTCTAATAAAGTTAATTATAAAAATCTTTCTTTTAGCTTTTTAATTGATATCCAAAAAGGAGGAAGCATATTTGCTTTGGATCAGTATTATGGTCTGGCAACTGGTTTATATGCCGAAACAGCTTTTATCAATGATTTAGGAAATCCTGTAAGAAATACTTTAGCCGATGGCGGTGGTTTTATCAATCCAGGTGTAAATCCTGATGGATCTACAAATACTACGCGAATCAGAGCAGATCGATTTGGTGCTCAAGGATATCGTAGAGGTTTACCTGATGCTGCTTTTGTATATGATGCTAGTTATGTAAAATTACGTGAAGTCTCTTTAACATACACTTTTCCTAAAAAATTAATTGACTACACTTTCTTAAATGATGTATCTATAAGTATAATTGGATCAAACCTTTGGATTATTGACAAAAACACTCCTCATGAAGATCCTGAAGGAGGTTTAAGTTCTGGTAACCTACAAGGGTACTCTACTGGGTCATTACCAACAACCAGAGATTTTGGTTTTAACTTAAAATTACAATTCTAAAAAAATTAAGATGAAAAAAATATTAATCCTAATTACCGCGGTAATTATAGCCTCTTGTTCGGATAATCTCGAGAGTCTGAACGAGAATATTAAAGATCCATCTTCTGTTCCTGGAGAAACCTTATTTACAGGTGCACAGAAGAATCTGGTTGATCAAATAGTAGATCTAAATGTAAATAACAACAATACCAAACTTTTTGCTCAATATCTACAAGAAACAACCTATACAGATGAAAGCAACTATGATCAAACTAGTAGAACTATTCCTGCTACACATTGGAGTATTCTTTATAAAGATGTCTTAAAAGACCTGGATGAAGCTGCTAAGATTATAGAAGACACAGAATATTCACTTCCTTCGGATATTGAAGTTAAAGCGAATAAGCTTCAAGTAATAGAAATCTTAACTGTCTATACTTATAGCATATTAATAGAAACTTTTGGAAATGTTCCTTACACAGAAGCTTTAGATATTGATAACCTATTGCCTGCATATGATGATGGTGAAACTGTATACAAAGCATTGGTTGGTAGACTTACGGTTGCAATTGATGCATTAGATACAAGCAAAGGAAGTTTTGGAGTTGCAGATAATATTTATGGTGGTGATGCATCGCTATGGAAAAAGTTTGCTTCTTCTTTAAAACTTAGAATGGGTATCTTATTATCTGATGTAGATAATGCATTTGCAAAAACTACCGTAGAAGCGGCTGTTACAAGTGGTGTATTTACCAGTAGAGCTGATAATGCCAATTTTACGTACTTAGCAGCTTCACCAAATACAAATCCTATTCATGATAATTTAGTTTTAAGTGGAAGGCATGATTTTGTTGCGGCGGTTACGATTGTAGATATGATGAATACATTGAATGACCCCAGAAGACCTCTATATTTCTTAGAAGTACCAGGAACTGGTACTTATGTTGGAGGAGGTATTGGAGCTACGTCAAACTATTCTTCACATTCTCATGTATCTGCTCAGGTAGAAGCAGCAACAACTCCAGGTGTAATTTTTGATTATGCTGAAGTTGAGTTTCTACTAGCTGAAGCTGCTGCAAGAACTTTTGCAGTTGGTGGTACAGCAAAAAGTCATTATGATATTGCTGTAGTAGAATCAATAGAAAGCTGGGGAGGATCAAATGCAGATGCAGTAACATACCTTGCTCAAGCAACGGTGGACTATGATACTGCTTTGGCAGCTAGTACAGCAACTACTCCTTGGAAAGAAGTAATCGGTAATCAAAAATGGATAGCTTTATTTAATAGAGGGTTAGAAGGTTGGACTTCAATCAGACTTTTAGATTTTCCAATATTAGCTACACCAGCCGAACCTGTTTCTGGTTTCCCAAATAGATATACGTATCCTATAATAGAACAAACCTTAAATGGTACGAACTGGCAAGCTGCCTCTACAACAATAGGTGGTGATCTTGCAGAAACAAAACTTTTCTGGGATTTGAATTAGCAAATATTTAGCTAAATTATTAATATAGTTTATAGGGGTGAGATAGAAAATCTCACCCCTATTTTTTATACCAATGTTATGCTTAGTTTTTTAAATAATATTCCTTCCTTATACATCCAGCAATCTTCTACCTTTCGGTCAAGGATCCTATTAAACATTTAACCATAAATCTAAAGGAATGCTTTCTGGATAAAAGAAATAAAAAAACAAATCATTTATCTCGCATATCCCTCAGGGCTTGTAGAATAAGGGTTGGAAAGATCTCTACAATTCTCTTTCTGTTATTTCTAGATTTTCGATTTCGTTCTAGGTAGGATCACCTATAAGTCATTACAAAAAACACCCTATTTGATGGCCTTTTTCTTTCAATCCTTATATTAAATTCTATGATTTAATTTTACTTTTCAGAAATCATTAACCAAAATAATATTACATCGTAATCTTATAAATAAAGATTCCCCGAAAGCATGGCCTCGCTTCCAGGGAATCAACCTAATTAATCTAACCTAACTAACTTTTATGTTCTTTATAATCTAATCAGTAGTATTACTCAAATTCTACAATCTTACAATATGAAATACCATTCGGACAACTTGGTGTTTCAATCATTAAGCATACCTCATATCTTCCCGGTCCATCAAATTCATAATAAAATGGATTGTTGTGAGGGAATTCTGGTGATTTACCTACATATTTTCCGTTAACGAACCATTCTAGCGTAACCTCATCGATTCCTTCAAATGCACGAGGATAAAAATGATATGCAGCTTTATCTCCATCTCGTTCTGGTTCAAAGAACAGATCTGGGCAATCTCCTACTCTAATCTCTTTACAATATTTCACTCCTTCTGGACAATCAGGAGTAATCACTTTTAAGCATACTTCATGAGCTCCAGAATCAAATTGATATACAAGAGTTCTATTTCCTACCTGTGGATCATTTTTTGGTGCTTCAACATCTTTCCCGTCAACATACCACAATATTTGACTTACTTCGTCTGTACCTTCTATTTTTGCTTCAAAAGTATAAGTGCCCACGGTTCCCGGTTCTATTTCCTTTGTAAAAGAAACTTCTGGACAAACCAAATCTGATTCTTCAACCTCTATAACTTTACAATAAGAAACTCCTTCTGGGCAATCTGGTGTTTCTGTTTTGATACATACTTCATATCTACCTGGTTCTTTAAAATCCCAAATCAAATAATTATCTTCATCAGGTGCAGAATCTTCTACCAATCTATCATTAATATACCATCCATAAGATACTTCTTGAATCCCTCTAAAGTCAGCGAAAAATTTATACGTAGATCGCCCCTGGTAATGTTTACTTCTAAAAAACAAATCAGGACAAGGGTTATTTTCGTCTACCTCTACCTCTATATCAGTACAGGCTTCTATTGTTCTTTCCTCGGTTATTATTCTTACACAAATTGTATGTTTACCGGGCTCAAACAAATAATCCAAAATCTGATTAATAATATTTTCTTCATCTTCGCCTTCTATATCATTTCCATCTACAGACCAAATCGTCTGTGCATCATTGCTAATCCCACTTGTCTTAGCTTCAAAACTATAAACCGCACTTCCATCTTTGTTATCTATAGCAATCTTTACCTCTGGATCATTATTAAAATCTTCAGTTTCACAAGAGCTAAATCCTAATAGAAGCGTAAGCATCAACGTATACCAAATACCAAGTTTTTTCATCGTAAATAATTTTAGGGGTTACTAAATTTTCTTCAGAAGCTTTTTAAACCTCTCTTAAAATGAAACGATTTAAAAAAAAATTACCCTACCCCCCCCTTCTTTCATTTTTTATTCTTTGATAGCTTGAAAAAAAAATCTAGATTTGAAAATATATTTTTATTCCCCTAAATGTCTGACAACAATAATTCTACATGTAACGAGCAAGTCTTTGACAAGTTTTTCAAAAGTAACTCCAAACTTTTGAGGAATTATATCTATTACAAATTTGGAGATCTGGAACAAGCAGAAGATATTGTTCAGGACGCATTTATTAAACTCTGGAACAATTGCTCTAAAGTGTCGATAGATAAAGCCAAAAGCTATATTTATACTATTGCTACCAATCTTGGAATTAGCGTTACACGACATCAAAAAGTGAGGTTTAAATACAGAGATTATATTACACAACGTAAAACAGATATCAATCACGAATCACCAGAATTCATTGCTCTTGAAAAAGAGTATATGGAAAAATTAAAAAGCGCAATTGCGGATTTACCAGAACGCCAAAGAGAAGTGTTCCTGCTGAGTCGAATAGATAAAAAAACATATAAAGAAATTGCCGAGCTATCGAATGTTTCTGTAAAAGCTATAGAAAAATTGATGCATAAAGCATTATTAACATTAAGAGGAAAAATAGGAAATATTTAGAGTAAACCTATTAACCTGGAAAACTTTTTAATAAAAAGGGGTAGGGTAATTTAAAAATAAAACGTTCACATATTATATGCCGAAGTTATGTTAGACGATAAAAAAGACGATATATTCTTATCCAGATGGATTAGCGGAGAGCTTTCTGAGGAGGAACTTCGTGAGTTTAAGTCTCATCCTGAATATGAGTATTATGTAAAAATAATGGCTGGTGCTGATGCTTTGGACCTAAAAGATTATGATGTAGAAAAAGAGCTCTCTACTATAAAATCCAAATCAGGTTATACAGCAAAAGAAAATTCTAATTCGGTTATAAGATTATGGCCCTATATTGCAGTTGCAGCTTCGATTGCAATTATTCTGGGAATCTTTTTATTTAATCCCAATGAATCTTTCAACACTAATTTTGGAGAACAATTATCCGTACTATTACCAGATGGATCAGAAATGATCTTAAATGCTAAATCTATTGCAAGTTTTGACAAAGAGAATTGGAAAGAAAATAGAATGGTAACATTAGAAGGGGAAGCATTTTTTAAAGTAAAAAAAGGAAGTAAATTTACTGTTACTACCAAAAACGGTGAGGTTTCTGTACTAGGAACCCAATTTAATGTGCAATCTCAAAATACTTTTTTTGAAGTTACTTGTTTTGAAGGTAAAGTTAGTGTTGCCAATAAGGAAAATAAAGAAATTCTAACAGCAGGAAAAGGGTATAGAAATCTAGAAAATACTGTTCCAGAAAATTGGACTTTCGACACTCGGGAACCATCCTGGCTTAGCAATACAAGTTCGTTTAGAAGCATACCTATCAAATATGTGTTTAATGAGCTTGAAGAACAATATGATTTAAAAATTAAAACAACAGAGATAAATCTCGAAACTATATACACAGGGACTTTCCCAAATAATAATAAGGAAGTTGCTCTTAGAACAGTTTTTAGTACCTTAGGCATGAAGTATAGCTTATCGAAAGATGGCAAGACTGTGGTATTAGAAAAGTAATAGAATGATAAGACTTCTATGTGTATGTATTTTTTTATGTAGCATATCTGTTTCTTCTCAAGAAGAAGCAAAAGTCATTACTATCAATAATAGACCGCTACCAGAAATAATTCCTATAATCGAGGAATTTTATAGCCTTAAGTTTTCTTACATCGATACTTTTATAAAGGATAAAAATATTTCTATAATCCTAAATCCCCAACTCTCCCTACAAGATTTAATTAAAAAATTACAACAACAAACGAAATTACAATTTAAAATCACTGGAAAAAACTTTGTAACCATTAGTGTTTTAAATAAAAGAGATACTATTTCTGTTTGTGGATATATTCTAGACGAAGAGCAAAAGCCTCTTAAGGACATAGGAGTTTTTTTTAAAGCTAATCGTAGCAATGTAACCACAGACAACAAGGGATATTTTGAAAGTAATCAGGTACCATACAACTCGGTTATTTTAATTAGTGCTCCGGGGTTTCGTCAAAGAGTTCTGAATTCTAAATCGTTTTTAACCGACGAGTGTATTAAAATATACCTTACCAATGCACATGAAGAAATTCTGGATGAAGTTTTTATTCAGGAATATTTGGCTAAGGGAATTACCCAAAACAAAGAAGTTATTCATATTGATTTAAATAATGTAGAAATTCTTCCTGGACGTACAGAGCCAGATATTTTACAAACTATACAACTCACTCCTGGTGTTAACAATCCTTTTGAGACTGCTTCTGGGTTATTTGTAAGAGGAAGTTCTCCTAATCAAAATCTAGTACTATGGAATGGTATAAAAACCTATCATCAGGGGCATTTATTTGGTATGCTATCTGCGTTTAACCCATATGTAGCTAAAGAGGTAAATTTTTCTAAAAGTGGAGTTAGTGCCAAGTATGGAGATAGAATTGCAGGAGTTGTAGATATTAAATCCGAAAACCAAATTGCAGAACGTTTTTCTGGAGGGGCCGGCTTTAATATGATCAATGCAGATATAGTAGCGCATATTCCTATCATACGAGATAAAGTATCACTTCAGGTATCAGGAAGAAGATCATATACCGATGTTTTAGAAACATTTACTTATAAACAACTCTCTGATCGCGTTTTTCAGAATACTAAAATTGCCGAAACTGTTGCTCTTAACAATGAAAATAATGATTTTTTCTATATAGATTATAATGCAAATTTAATTCTACAACCTTCAGATGGTGACAAAATTGAAATTAATACAATTTATAGTAAAAATGACTTAGATTTTAGAAGAAGTGACGCTGTCGACTCCTTTAATGATGACCTTACTACAGAAAATGAAGGGTATAACTTTAAATGGAGTCACACATACAGTAAAACTTTTAATACCAAAGTAAGTGGGTATTACACCAAATACCTTTTAAATTATCAGTTTATTACCCGAAACTTAGGAACAATAACCGAAATCGAAAGTAAAAAAAATACTGTTGGTGATTATGGTGCAGAACTTGGGTTAAATTATGAACTATCAAAATATCAAAACATTTCTGGAGGTTATCAATTATCTAATAATACGATCAGATATGCCTTTGTTACTGCTACTCCTAGTTATGAATTAATTCTGGATGAAGATGATCGTTTTTTAAATACACATGCTGCATATGCAGAATACACATTCGATAATCCAAAAAACTTTTATGTTTCTGCTGGATTACGTTTCAATTTTTATGCAGAGCTTGACAAAACTTATATTGAGCCTCGGATTTTTGCTCAAAAATATATTACCAAAAATTGGGAAATCAATACTAGCTTAGAATACAGAAGTCAATCAACCAGCCAGATACAAGAATCTATCGTGAGCGACTTATCTCTTGAAAATCAAGTCTGGACATTGGCAAACAATGAGCAATTTCCCGTGATTAGTAGTCATCAATTTACATTAGGAAGCAGTTTTAGAAAAAATAAATGGTACCTGGATATCGATGGGTATTATAAACAAATCGAAGATATTACCACATTAACCGCAGGTTTTATTAACCCTATAGACAATGTTCACCATGTAGGAGAAAGTAGAATTTTTGGAGTCGATCTTTTTCTAAAAAAAAGGTTTAAAAATTACAAAACCTGGGTTAGTTATTCTTATATCAATACCCGTAATACATTTGAAGATATTAATAACAATGAATCTTTTCCTGGTAATTGGAATATTGAACATACAGTAAAATGGTCTCAATTTTATAAAATTAATAATTTTCAATTCTCTCTGGGGTGGATTTGGCATACAGGTAAAGCCTATACTAATGTATCTGGAGTAGATGAAAGTGGCGAAATCATAATCTTAGAATTTGATGAAATTAACAGCAATAATCTTCCAGAATATCATAGGTTAGATTTCTCTGCTATTTATGATTTTAAAATAGGATACAATCCCAATATCAAATACAGAATTGGACTTTCTGTTCTAAATTTATACAATAAAAAGAATTTACTAAATCGAGAGTTTAGAACAACAAATTCTCTTAATAACCAGTTGATCAATTCTGATATATTATCACTGGGGATTACTCCTAATATTAGCTTTAGAATTTTTTGGTAAATAACTACTCTATTTTTTTAGTTGAGTTTTCCTTATTTATCTATTTTCTTGTACCTTCATTGCCTACAAATCATATAACTAAAATGAAAAAACTCTTTTTTATTAATTGCATGTTTCTATTTTTATCTATAGGATATGCACAAGAAACACATCCCGATTATAGCATAACAGATGAAATATCTCTTAAGTGTAATCCTGTTATTAGTCAAGGAAAAACAGGCACGTGCTGGAGTTTTTCTACCACCTCATATATCGAATCAGAAATCGCTCGTCTGGGGCATGGAGTTCATGATTTATCAGAATTATTTCAAGTTAGAAATACATACACCGATAAAGCTCGAAATTATATATTAAGACAAGGTAAAGCCCAATTTAGTGAAGGAGCACTTGCGCATGATGTTATAAAATCTATTCGTAAACACGGAATTATTCCTAATGAAACTTATACAGGTTTTGCCGGAAGTATTGCGGATCGTCATGATCACAGTGAACTAATTAAATTGTTAACCAATATGGTTGATAACGCAGTGAAACACAAAATTCTTTCACAAAACTGGTGGAAAAGTTATGAAGCAATGTTAGATATCTATCTTGGAGAAAGACCTGATACCTTTAATTACAATAACAAAACCTATACTCCTATTGAGTTTGCCAAAGAACTTGGGATAGATGCAAATAACTATATCACACTAACTTCTTTCACTCACCATCCAATGAATAGTGATTTTATTCTGGAAATACCAGATAATTTCTCTAATGGTATATATCATAATATCCCACTTGATGAGTTACAACAGGTAGTTGATCATGCTTTAAAAGAAGGGTATACTGTAGCCTGGGATGGAGATGTAAGTGAAGTAGGATTTTCTCAAAAAAACGGCTTAGCTATTCTTACCCATAAGAAAGAACGTAAAGATGCATTTAAAGAATATATCAAAGAAGAAAAAGTTACTCCCGAATCTCGACAAAAAGAATTCGAAAAGTACAATACTACAGATGATCACTTAATGCATTTAGTAGGAAAAGGCATTGATAAAAAAGGAAAGACGTATTATAAGATCAAAAATTCTTGGGGAATTAAAGGAGCTCAACATGGGTATCTTTATATGTCTGAAGCATATTTTAGAATGAAAACCGTAGGGATTTTACTTCATAAAGATGGTATTCCTAAAAAAATAAAAGAAAAGGTATAATCAATTTATAAAACACAAAAAAGCTGTCTGTATATGTATATACAGACAGCTTTTTTTGTAATAAGAAATATATCTTTTTAGAACTGCTCTCTTCCAGAAAAATGAAAAGCTCCTTCAATAGCAGCATTTTCATCACTATCACTACCATGAACAGCGTTTTCACTAATAGAAGTAGCATACTTTTTACGAATAGTTCCTTCTGCAGCTTCTTCAGGATTTGTTGCACCTATTAAGGTTCTGAAATCTTCTACAGCATTTTCCTTTTCTAAAATAGCCGCTACAATTGGACCACTTGTCATATACTCTACTAATTCTCCGTAAAAAGGACGCTCTTTATGAACTGCATAAAATGCTGCAGCATCATCTGTAGTAAGTTGAGTTAATTTCATTGCTACAATTCTAAACCCTGAAGCAGTAATTTGCTCAATAATTCCTCCAATGTATCCTTTTCTTACCGCATCCGGTTTAAGCATTGTAAAAGTTCTGTTTGTTGCCATTGTATGTTTTTGTTATCTAACACCTCTTATAACCAGAAGTATTTCAAATTATTACTTAGGTATATAAAACCCGATTTTTAAAATTTTTGTGCAAAAATATATATAAAAGCATCAAAAACAAGAATTATTATATGAAATGAGTATTATTAAGAATCAATTATTTACATCCGAATAGATTTATTCTTCCTTTTATAGGTAAAGAAAAGTACATTCAATAACTAGATCTCCAAATCTATTTTTTAGGGTATTGTCGTTTATACTCTTGTAATACAATATTATTTTTACCTCGAATCTGCATAGTTACGGTATAAGAATCAAGATCAAATTTTAGCACTCCAAAACTTGGAGTTGAGATTACCCGACCGATTCTGTACTTATTAGATTCTCCTTTATATGCGGCATATGAATGTGTTAAACCACTAGATGTAAAATCAATTAATGGATACTTAAGCCCTTTTACCTTATTCATAGAAAATTCAGAAATATGCCGATCTCCACTAAGCATTATAGCATTTCTTACTCCATTATTTATTAGCATATCATTTAACCGTTTTACTTCGTGAGGAAAATTCCCCCAAGTTTCAAAACCATGTTCTGATGACAAAAATTGAATACTACTCACAATAAGAACAAAATCAGAATAATTGGATGCCAGCTCTTTTTCGAACCATTTCCATTGCGCTTCTCCTAATACAGTTCCTTCATTATTTTCATATGGTTCATACCGTCTTCCTTCTTCTGTGCTCTTTCTTAAAGCAGATCTAAAATATCGGGTATCCAAAACGATCACTTTTATGCTTCCTTTTTCAA
Source organism: Aquimarina macrocephali JAMB N27 (assembly GCF_000520995.1). GTDB lineage: Bacteria > Bacteroidota > Bacteroidia > Flavobacteriales > Flavobacteriaceae > Aquimarina > Aquimarina macrocephali. The sequence goes on from NZ_JACA01000003.1 coordinate 100,333, forward strand.
TTTCAAAAACTCTTGATGTATAAATCCCATCCTGAACTCTTAGAGGATCATCCTTTCCTACTTCTAAAAAATCTAGAAATAACTGCTGGCTCTCTTCTTTTTTATTCCACTCTACTCCTGCATCATTTTTACCATAATCATGATCATCCCAGGTAGCCATTACAGGAACTACTTTCTTTAATTTTTGATAATCCGGATTACTATTTTGTATCGTATAATCACTTTCTATTTTGGACATATCATCAGAATCTGCATAGATATTATCTCCTCCCCAAATAAATAGATTAGGAGTGTTTTTTAAGATTTCATTCCAAAAAGGCTGAGGGCTGTTCTGCTTATTGCAACTTCCGAATGCTATAACAAAATCTGAAGATGATGCCGCTTTATCTTGTGAAAAAGTGAATTGAATTACACAAAAGAACATAACTAGAAAACTATCAATATATCTCATGATTCTTAAATTTAATGACTCAACAAAATTAATTGTTCTAATATTACTAAAATATTATTTATTGTATCTTCGCTGACCTATGAATACTAATGAAACAAACAAGGTAAGAAGACTTCTTTCTTCTACAAAAAATATTGTAATTGTAACCCATAAAAATCCTGATGGTGATGCTATAGGTTCTAGTTTGGCATTATATCACTATCTTATTTCTTTTGGACATGATGTTACGGTTATTACACCAAATGATTATCCTCTTTTTTTAAAGTGGATGCCTGGTGAAGATACTATTCTTAAGTATGATAGTGATATTAAAACTGCGTTATCCAAAATCGAAAAAGCGGATCTTATTTTCACTTTAGATTTTAATCACTTTTCTAGAAGTGGTGATATGGAGAATATTTTAGCAAAAGCCAAAGCTACCTTTATTATGATTGATCATCACCAACAACCCGATGATTACGCAGAAGTAACTTATAGTGATCCTGGTATGAGCTCTACCTGCCAGATGATATATCATTTCATAGAAAAACTGAATGATCTGGATAAAATCACCCCAGAGGCCGCAACCTGTATTTATGTTGGAATAATGACAGATACCGGATCTTTTAGATATAGATCTACAACAAGTACTACTCATAAAGTAATAGCAGATCTAATCGATCGAGGAGCTGATAATACTAGAATCCATGAAAGCATTTATGATACTAATACACTATCCAAAATTCAATTAAAAGGTATTGCTTTAAATAATCTAAGAGTACTACCAGAATACAAAACAGCATACATTACTTTATCTCAAAAAGAACTGGATCAACATGGTTTCAAAAAAGGAGATACTGAAGGCTTTGTTAATTTTGGGCTTTCTATAAAAGGAATCAAATTTGCTGTTATTTTTATAGAAAACAAAGGAGAAGAAATTATTAAAATCTCCTTACGCTCTAAGGGTGATTTTTCGGTAAACGAATTCTCAAGAAATCATTTTGAAGGAGGAGGCCATAACAATGCTGCAGGTGGGAGAAGTAATCTATCATTATCTAATACCGTTGAAAAATTTATTAGTATCTTACCAACTTATAAAAAAGTCCTGAATCAATGAGATTAGCCCTTCACACGCTCTGTCTTCTTTTTTTATTTTCTTCTTGTAAAACACCTGAAGCCCGAAGACCAATAAGTATAAAATCTGGTTCTTTTATTAGTGAATCTATTAATCGCAATAAAGAACTTGCAGCAAGAGAAGAGGCTAGAATTCAAAAAATTATTAATGAAGACTCTACTAATAATTATATAACCTCAGAAACAGGATTCTGGTATTTCTACACTAAAAAAGATACCGTATCTACTATCACACCGCAATTTGGAGATATTGTAACCTTCGATTATAATGTAAAAGATTTAGGCGGCACTGTAATTTATTCAGAACAAGAATTAAACACAATTACATACCGTATTGATAAAGAAGAACTTTTTTTAGGTCTTAGAGAAGGATTAAAGCTTATGAAACAAGGTGAAATGGTGACATTTCTGTTTCCTTCTTACCAAGCATATGGATATTATGGTGATGATAATAAGATTGGCACAAATATTCCGTTAATAGCAGAAGTAACACTTAACACAATTACAAAAGAATCAACAACAGAAAATTAATTACCAACAAAAATGAAAAAATTAAATTTATTATTCTTAGCTATTATTGCATTAGCATTCAACAGTTGTAATGAAAAATATCCAGATTTACAAGAAGGTATTTATGCCGAAATCGTTACAAATAAAGGAACAGCAGTAGCAAAATTACACTATGATCTTACGCCTATGACGGTTGCCAACTTTGTTTCTCTGGCAGAAGGTACCAATACTATGGTTGATAGTACTTACAAAGGAAAAAAATATTATAATGGAATTATATTTCACAGAATAATCAAAGATTTTATGATCCAAACCGGAGATCCTTTAGGAACAGGAACAGGAGATCCAGGATATAAATTTCCGGATGAGATTGTGGATTCACTTTCTCATAAATCAAAAGGAATCTTATCAATGGCAAATTCTGGCCCAAATACCAATGGTAGTCAGTTTTTTATTACGCTAAAAGAAACTCCATGGTTAAATGGAAAACATACTGTTTTTGGAGAAATCGTTTTAGGACAAGACATTATTGATAGTATTGGTGTTACAAAAACGGTTCCTGGAGACAAACCAGAAGCAGAGATAAAAATGATGGAAGTTAATATCATTCGCAAAGGTTCTGAAGCTAAAGCTTTTAATACAGAAACTGCCTTTACAGACAAGATAAAAGCTGTTGAAGAAGAAAAGGCTGAAAAAGAACGATTAGCAAAAGAGCGTAATGAAGCTATTGCTGCAAAGTTTAATGAACAGAAAGGTACAGCAACAAAATTAGAAAGTGGTCTTGAAATTATACATGTAAATCAGGGAGATGGACCACAACCCAAGCCGGGAGAAACTGTAGGTATAAATTATGCAGGGTATTTCACAGATGGAAGAGTCTTTGACACTAATATTGCTGAAAAAGCAAAAGAACTAGGAGTTTTTAATCAGCGTAGAGCTGATGATCCAAGAGGGTATGCCCCTGCACAAATGCCATATTCTGCTGAAGCAAAAATGATTGCCGGCTTTAAAGAAGGTATATTACAATTAAAAAATGTAGGTTCTAAAGCTATCATTTTTATTCCTTCTCATCTTGCTTATGGAGAAAGAGGGAATAGAGGGATTCCACCAAATACTGATCTTATTTTCGAGATAGAATTAGCTAGTATCCCAGGTCAGGCAGAAGAAAAAAAATAATTCCTATTGTATTATCACAATAGTCAAAAAACAAAAACATCCCGAATTAATCGGGATGTTTTTGTTTTGTATAATATCCTCTCAAAATTCTCATTCTGTAGAAGTTAAAAGACCTTTACAACCGTTTTGATTGTACTTCTTCTCCATTATCAATAAGAGTTAAACTTTCTACTTTACCACCCTCATTCTTATTAAATCGAATATTATAAAAAATCATAGCTCTTATTCTTCATTACTGATTTACTAAAATGTTCCTTTATATCTATATCAGTCATAGGTTGTAAAACTCCATATACTATCTCTTTATAAATTTTATTTGTTAAGGAATTAGGAGATAAAAATTTTGATCCCATTACGTATCTAGTTTTATTAATAATTTCTTCAGAAAAATGTGTCGAAAAATACTTTGCTACTACAGAGGCTTCAAATATTTTTTCTAATGATGTCTTATTTCCTTTTTCAAAATTTGCTATTATAGTTCCCGCATTCTCGCATAGCATGTATCCAGTTTTATATTTTATCATTAACTCCCCAAGGCTATCAAGGAAGTTTTCTGACTCGGATAACTTTTTATCATTCTTGATTTTTTTTTGACTAAACGCTTTTAAATGCAAAATCACGCAGAACGCTGCTCCTAAATAAGAACCAGGTACCAGTGCCTGGAACCATGATCTTTGATAAATTAAAAGCTCACATCCATCTTCATTTGTAGTATCCAATTTAATAACATTAGTGCTACTCACTACTAAATTTTTGAACGTAACTGATTTTGTAAACGAGCCTTTCATTGTATCTCCAAATACAGCATCTTCAAATTCAATTTTATCATCATTTGCAGGCAGAAAAAATACTGCCTTAGTCTCATTAGTTAATGTTGCTGTGAATACTAAATAATCGGCTACACCAGATAATGACATATATGGGGCCCGACCATTTATTATATAAAAATTTCTTTCTTTTTGCGCCACTATATCTTTGTTACCAGAAACCTCTTTAAAAGTTCGTACCGACCCGGTATTGGCAATCAATATTTGTTCTTTTTCTATCTTTTTTAGTAAAACTTCTCTTTTCCAATATTGTATACTTTTCTTTGGAAAAGGGAAAGAAGATAATGATGCCAGAATATAATAATGCATAGATAAAGCAACAGACACAGGAATTGATATTTCGCCAATCCTGTGCAAAATTCTGAAACATTCTTGATAAACTGTTTCTGTATTTTTCTCATGACAAGGAATAAAGGGTAGCCTTGTTGTTTTTATAAATGCATAGAATTCTTTATAGTTTTTGGTCTTCTCAACTTTATAGAGTTTATCGCACACTTTTTCCAGTTCGGTTTTTCTGTTGATTTTTTGATTATCAATTATCATATTCTTCATTTCTAAATATCGATTAGTGGATTACAGACATATCTTAAATGCGGGGAAGCCACATGCTCATGGTTGCAGCAAAAATTCCAATACCGGTTATGATGGTCAGAAAAAAAAGAAGGGTCGTCATAGCAAACTTACCCGTAGTACCACTTCGATCTTGTGCTTGAAGATAGAGTTCTAGAATGGCTAGTGGCACTAGAAATTGACCAAACCCTAGGAATACGAGAAACGGTCCCTGAAACGTCTCTGGATCAAAACCAACTGGGCCGCCATTAATAAAAAGCCAAAACATTAATCCGATACGAAAAAACCAGACACCATTAGATACCAAAAACAACCTAAGTGCCCATCGTCTGTGGGTATTAAAATCACGAGCAACGGCTGTGCGCCAAGACATAATAGCAAAAAACATAATCAAAAAAGCATTAATACTAACACTTACCTGACCAACAAGCCCGCCTATATTACCGCGAGTCCAAATCATATAAAGCCCATCAACACTAATCAATAATGCAGTGAAGATATATATACGGCCATTCCATCGATGAAAAGCACGAGCATGGATACGAATTTGGGGAATAAATTGGAGTGGCCCACCTACCATGATAATGATTGCTAATACAATATGTAATGCAACAGCTAAATTACCCATGGTTTCTCCGGGAATATATCCATGTGGAAGAACTTCATTCCATTTCTCGAAATCTCCATTTATTGCAGAACTACCATAAAAAAAAGTTACATAATATGCAAAGATCCATTGACCAATAACAGCCACAAGGAACCAAAACGTTACCGCCGCACCCAAAGCTTTATCTGCTTTTACAGTTTTAGGTTGTGCTATACTGGCACTACTATTTTCTGATTTCATTTTATTCGTTTTTTGATTGATGATGATATGATTAATACTTATTTTAAAAAAAAATTAATATGAAAGGCTTTCTTTGATTATAGAAAAGCAGTCATTTATTCTTTACATTTTCTTATTATACAACTAGTCATTATTAGACTAGCTCGTAAATAATTGTAATCGAATTGAGTTTTTTAATACTAAACTTGTACTGTTAGAAATAATTGATTAGAGCTTATTGTAAGGAATAAAATCATTCTTGTACTGTAGTCAAAAATTGCCAACAAGAGTAGTATTAACTGTATTTGTCTGATCAATTTCTTAATCTATTCCTTTTTCATTAAAGTTAGCTTGTTCTTACTTTTTTGAGATAAGATATAACATACCTGTCCTCACTATTTTGTAAGTAATTATAAATATAATAGTCAATAAAACCCCGATTCCTGTTGGCAAAATTACTCCAAACGTATATGTCATTCCAATAACAAAACCCAGTAAATGCTCTGACCTGTATAGTGGAACAAAAAATGAAACTAGACATAATCCAATCATCATATATCCTGGAAAATCCGAACCAATAGTAAAAAAGAAAGAGATCAATATCCCAAATGAAAGAGCTCCAATAAATCTATATATGATTCTGGTCATATTTTGAGGTAATCCCAATCTCTCTTTATTAACTAATCTTTGATGGATGCGATATAGTAAATACCAAGTAAGTAATGGGAGGACAATTACACCCCACCAATTTGATATCCCAGGTAAATCTTCGCGATGGAGAATATGGTGGGTTGGCACACCTTCATGGTAATAGTCCCAAATTAGATGTGTTCCTACCAATAGAGTTATTATACCAGTAAAATAGATTCGAATTTCTAACTTCTTTTTTTCATTTGATTTCATAACTATTCGTTTTCTGATTGATGATGATTGATGATAAATGTCAAATTTTTAACTTCTAATAAAAATAAGTTCGATATAGATTACCTAAATCTAAAAAGTTCCTTTATGTAGTTTTTAAAGACGTATCCCCACGGAATAACAATAAGGTCAATAGGAATTGCCATAAGAAATGGTTTAAGAAATTCTTCTGAGGTCGAATCTAATTGACCAGAAGACCATAAAGGATATGCAATACCTATGGCCCATACCGACTTATAAAATAATTGCAGTAAAAGCAAAGGCAACATTTTTAATGGATATCGTATTCCTAAGCCCATTAAAGTAGCATATGCGGCCCAGAAACTATAGGTAACTCCATCATAAGGGCCCCAAACTTCGCTAGGGTTGATAATTTCTGACCATGTACTATGCCCCAAAGTTAAAAAGGTAAGGAGGTAAATAGCTCTCATAGCATACAAATAGAACTTTGGTACTTTTTTAGTTTTTACAGAATTGTTTTCTAACGTGTTTGTGACATCGTGTTTTGATTTCATAATTGTTCGTTTTTTGATTGATGATGATTGATGATTTCTTAAAATTTAAAATGTTTAGGTTTTAAACATTTTATTTCGATATTTTATCCGGATAGATATATGTCTTAGTTGTTAGACATATGAGTTCATTTGCCCTTTTTTATCCCCATAATTAATAACCATAGGCAAGTACCTATTTCCCCTATACTCGCAGGGAGCATAACAAAGGAGGGGATTTCATAATTAGGAAAAAGCAGTCCTCCGCATACCGCTATCAAATAGCTAAAACAACCAACCATCAACAAAATGCCTAATACTTTAGGAAGAAAACCTGATTTAAAAACCAAATATCCAAAAGGAAAGAGCCAAAGTCCCCAAAATACCTCAACAATAAGAATTCCATTATGATAAGATTCCAAAAGTAACATTACCTGTGCCTGTAACTGTTCTGTAGTATACACTTTAAGATATTCTGCATTACCAATTAAAGAAAGAACATCAACTTTGTTTTGTATATTCAAATAAGAAATAGGAACACTAATGATTGCAAATACTACCATTAATATTGCAGAATTTTTATGAACTGGTTTAAGCAATTTGTATAAAACTATCGGTAACATTATATAACATACATAGCTAATCAATCCACTTAAAATCCCCATTCGAAATAACAGTTCTGATGTCACTATATTGTTAAATGTAATAGAGGCATCATCCCATACTATAAGTTTTGAAGGTACATACACTAGATTAAAGATTCCAGTTAGTACAACGCTTAAATAAAACAATCCTGCTATTCTTGCAGTCCTATTTTGTGCATGATAATCTTCGTTTTTTATTAAATCCATAGTGTTCGTTTTTTGATTGATGATGATTGCCTTTTGAAAATATTGGAAACAAAACTCCCATAGTAAAAAGTAATATCTATACTTAATACTGTTCTTTTATATAGTAGGTTATAGGATAAAAAGTGTGTGTTTTACAACTATATCGCTACTGTGATTTATTATGTATGTTGTTTCTAAGCTTCCTGCTTAGGCCATTTCAAGGCATAGCGAATGATTAATAAACTCAGAGCAATTTCTATCACCCCTAAAAACATATAGTATATTGTCCAGGGTGTAGGGTTTATCATCGTAAGAGCCATTATAATAGTGTAAAGGCTACCAACAATGATATTTAACCAGCGATTTATGTTTGGTTTTAGTAATAGAGACAATGAAATCATCACTGCAGGAATAGCCATACTTATTGCAAAAGCCAGAATTATCGTAGGAGTTGTTTCACCAATAGGGGTGACTTTAGCTATCATATCTTCTATTGCTCCGGGTACGAATAAAGAGAAAAAATCTCCATAAATATAACATACTATAAGTGAGGTCCACAATGCAGAAAGTTTTAGCTTTACATTGATTTTATAATCTTCTAATATTTTGTTTTTTTTGATTAAATCCATACTATTCGTTTTTTGATTGATGATGATAATTTAATTTTCTTCTCTATTGATTAGTTAGAGAAATCAATTTCATTCGTATTCCCTTTTAATTTTACATTAGATCCAGGAGTAGCAGAGCATTTAACCGACTCATATGATAGTTCGAGATTTCCATTACTATCATCTGTAAATTCCAGTATTAAATCTTTTCCAGAAACTGTTCCTTTTGTTTCGAAATATGATTCTGAGTTCACCTGTAGTGAATCCAATTGATGATTAGAAACAAATATTCTCACGGTATCTCCTTTTTCCTCTCTCTTTGTTTTTTCTATGATTAATTTTTTATCCTTCACTTCAGTTTTGATATGTATCAATAAATTTTCTGAGGCTTCTACTTTTACTTCAGTTATACTATCTTGTTTAAAAAAAACTTCAATACCATGACTAACCGATATCTTGCTAAACGCAGAAACAATTCTTGTTTCAGATATCATATTCTCTGTATATCGAATTGCATTCTCTCGAAGTTCTCCTTTCCTCACATTATCATGTATAGAAAACTGAAAAGCCAGAAAAAAAAGAATAACAGCTCCTAATGCACCTATTACAATCCAATTACTTGTTTTCATGATCTATATTATTTAGATATTGATTAAATGAGTCTTTTACTTCTTCAAATTTTATATCAAGCAGTCCCATTTTTTTAAATATATCCGGAAGAAGTTCTTCCATAAATTCTTTTCTTTTAATATCGAGAACCTTGTTGTATCCATTTTCTGAAACAAAATACCCTATCCCTCTTTTGTTATAGATTACCTCTTGTTCCTGCAAATAGGTAAAAGCCCTTATCGCAGTGTTAGGGTTTACCTCTACCATAACAGCAATCTCTCTCACAGAAGGTATTCTTTCATCCTCCTGCCATCTTTTTACAAGTATATTCTCATAGAAAAAATCTACGATTTGTAAATAAATAGGTTTGCTGTCATCAAAATCCATCCTTATACTTCCTTTTCAACTATCTTAAAATAACTTGCCAATAGCATTAATGGCACAAAAATGCCCATAAAAAATCCTTTTCCCATTCCAGAAAAATCTTGTCCTGTCTTATCAAATGCTTCTGAAGCTAGTCCTTCTCCCGAAAATACATCATACCCATAATTGAGCATCCCGAAAAGCATCATATTGAGTACTACCAGCCCAAAAACAAATAATACAACTACAAGTAATGTTTTTCCTACTCTATTTTTATTAAATGCGATAGCACCATAAAGAAATACGGGTTGTATGACAAAATACACCTTAACCAGTTGCCAGTAACTTTCTGAAAATATAGGCAACAGGTGAAAATTCGTTTCAGAAAACATGCTACCAAGTATAATTGTTATTTGTCCGACCAAAAAACCAAGGAATGAAAATACAAGAGTATATACCACAAAAGTACTAAGCCAGGCTGCAGCTATTCTTTCATAAGATGAAACGGGTAATGAAAAATATAAATGGTTTGATTTTTGGTTATGCGCTTCTTTAAAAGTTGAAAAAATGAATAGTACTCCTAGCCCTACATAAAATTTACCAAATATGCTCGTAAATTCGCCACTCGAAATCTGATGATCTCCTCGTAAACTAAACAAAAAGACAATAAAAAAAATAGCGCTGGCAACAGATAAAGTAGTAAGTATTGCTCCCTTTAGAAGTATGATATCTCTATATATAAAACTGCCTATTCTCTTAATGTTAAATTGCTCCATCATGAAATGTATTTAAGGCATTATTAATTCTATTAGACTCGCTTAAAATGGCATTAAATAATAATTCGAGATCCACTTCTGTCTCATCTCTATCTTGTCTAAAAAGCATAGCTTTTCCTCCAAAAGATGTTTCAGAATAAATAATAGATTCTTTTGCATCTCGTGTAGGTTTTCCAAACCATAAATGTTCAGAAACATTAGACAATGGTTGATCAAATGCTACTTTAGATTGATCCAATATCACTACATGATTTATCAAACTATGTAAATCCCGGACCTGATGGGTAGAAATAATAATACATTTTCCCTCATCAACCGCCAGAGCCATAATCTTCCTAAATTGACTTTTTGATGGGATATCCAACCCATTAGTTGGCTCATCCATAAGCAGGAGCTTCGTATTTGTTGCAATTCCAAATGCAATAAGTACTTTCTTCTTATTACCAAAAGAAAGAGTTGATATATTTTCATCAGCCGAGAGCTTAAATTCTTCTATTAATTTATAAAATTGATCCCGAGAGAACCCTGGATAAAAAGGAGAATTTACTTGTTCATAAGTAGAAATCTTAAGTCCTGGTAATTCAAAATCTTCTGGTACCATAAAAATATCCTGAAGACATTTTACATTTCTTCCTGAAATATTTTCACCCAAAACCCGATAATAACCCGCTTTTGGGAATAACAATCCAGTCATTATCTTCATTAATGTACTCTTTCCTTCACCATTCTTACCAAAAAGCCCATAAATGTTTCCCGGGATAAAATCTAAAGTGATATTATCCAGGATTATTTTGCTTTTTGGGTAATAGAACCGTAAGTCTTTAATTTGAATCATGGTTAGTGTATTAGTCATCTAGTACACTACAAATATATCTAAGAGAAATCAATAAACCAAAGGTTTTTTATTTTATTGATTATCTGCCAGTTAACCTATTAAAATCAAAACAACGCTTAGGCCAGATATAGTAAAGGTTTTCGGAATATTACATTTTTAGAATTATAATATTGAAAATTGACGCTCTTCTAATTAAATATTCCAATTTTTAAAGAATTTTTAAAGTTATAGAAGGTCATTATGCTGTCTTATGGGCTTTCTTTTTTTCTATAAGCAACAATTCTTTTTCCATTTTTCTAAATATTTTTTTCATAAAATATTTAGAAAAATGGTTTCACAAAAAAGAAATATATTTTTCCCAAGGTATTATGAATTTTCACCACAGTTGCTAGTTCTATTATCGTGTCTTTCTCCTCTTTATAGCTAATAAAAGATAGTTTAAAATCTAAATGTTTATCTGTTTGTCCTGTTAATAATTCTATATCATTCTTATCCAGTACATCAAATATTGCAATACTATCCCCAATATTACCTTCAAATTCGTTCAAATATGCTTCTCTTTCTATATGGGTTAGTTTAGTTGCCGTTTTTAGTCCCATTTTTTTGGCTATTTTCTCTCTAGAGAGTAATAGTTTTGTAAAAAACGGTGAGAAGGATTTAAAGAATGCCACCATGCAATCTTTTGGTTTAGGCACTTCATTTAATAATGTGGTTCTTAATTGAAAAACATCACTATAACTTACTTCTTTACTTTGTTTAGTAATTAGATATTCTTTATTTAGTTCTATCTCTATTATTTTCATTTTTTAAAAACTAAAGTCTCATTATTATTCTTTATTTACTATTGTTATAGCATACTACTACATCTTTTTATTTAAGATATAATACCTATGTTCATCCCAAATTTTATCATTCTTAATAATTGCCTTTTGGAATATTCCTTCTTTTTTAAATCCACTTTTTTCGAGAACCCTCATCGAAGTAGTGTTATATTCAATAATTCCTGCATATATTCTAATCAGGTTTAATTTTTCAAATCCATATTCGGTTATCTGGTCTACGGCTTTTGTAGTAATTCCTTTACCCCAATATGGTTCTCCCAGCCAATACCCTATTTCTGCAGATTTTCTATATATATCATTTTGTAACATAAGAGATATAACTCCGCAAAGTTCCCCTCTAAACTCTATCCCAAAGCTTACCGCAGGATCCTGTTGTATTGTCATCTCAATAAAGGATGTAGCATCCTTTTCATCATAAGGGTTAGGGAAATAATCTCTTAAATTATTTGATATATTACTATTGTTGGCAAGTTTTGCCATTTGTGATTTATCAGATTCTTCAAGCTCTCTTATTTTAATTTCTCTATTATCCATAATTCATTAAGTTATTGATAAACCCAAGCAATGATATGGCAATTTATGAAGGTAATTTTCATTCTGCACTTATTTTTTCGACATCAAATATTCTTTTAAACTACTTTTAATAAAGTATTCCCAGCCTCCTATACAGCTCTCTCGTGCAAATTCTGGAATGTCCGATGGAAAACTGTGTATTATTTCGGTTATCAACCTAAGTTTTACATGGTTCTCATTTTTAAACAATTCGAATGTTACGAATGAATCTCCACTATATTCTTTATATCTCCAACCATATTTTATTTTCTGATATGGTATTACTTCTGTTATCTTCCAGAGGTGTGTAAATTTTCGATTTTCGACCTCGACAACAAATTGTGTTTCAAATCCTTCTTTTGCTTCAAACGATTCAATTTGTTCAAAAAACCATTTTTTCATTTGGTCTAACTCTGTTATGGCTTTCCAAACATTTTTTGGTGTTGTCATATAAGTTTCTTCTACTACAATTGGTACATCTATATTTTTCATATGACAAAATATTTTAACTATGCATTTTATTTTCTCCTCTCTTCTATTGAGCAGCTTTTGTTTTTCTCATCGTTTTCTAATAAAATGAACTTTTGATATTAAATCGTTTTCAATTTCATAGATCACTACTACTTCATTAAAACCAACTCCTTTTCTACCAGTTACTTGTTCTCTATCAATTACTTTGTTCCCAAATACTATTCTATTTGTAATAGTCGCTCTAAGTTTTGGAGAATTCTCAAAGACATCTTGATAAACTTCTTTTAGTTTTGAAATGTTATCGATAAATGGTTCTGACTCAAGAAAATTATAAATTTTGATATCAGCAGTATAAAAAGATAAAAAATCAGGTAAATTTCTATCATTATATGCATCTAATTGGTCTTGTACTATTTTTTCTGGATTCATTTTTATCTATCCTATTTTTCTATTAATGTTGGAAAATTGTCAAGATCAACATCCGGTAGTTTTTCATTGCAATTCTTTATTATTTTCCCAAGTAAATAAGGGCCCGTTTCTTTTTCATACCCCAGCCGAATATAAGTATAACAATCATTTTCTCTTAGATCTGTAAATTCTGTTGAAAAATAAGAAATACCCGTTTTATCACTTGTATCAGATTCATCTCCAAAATAGAAGCTTGAAGCTATATCTGCTTTTCCATTTTGAGTATGATTTGATTTATCAAATTCTGTCATCTCAATTTTATAATCGATTGTAGTATAGTTAAGTCTTTTAATTATAACGGCAACTGCAAGATTACCTTTTTTACCCGTTAATGTTATTCGACGACCTATTTCTGGAGTTTCGGGGAAATAAATAGTATCTGTATCATTTAAAATCAACAGATTATCAGAAAGTGTGATCTTCTTCTCTCTTAATTTTTTGAGTCCATCAATAAATTTATCTGAATAGTCAGACTTATTTTTAATACTTATTTCTGTTTCTTTTTTATCAATATCATTTTCCTTATCATCAGAAAGATCTACTCTCTTATTAGTATATGAACTATCTGTAGCTATTGTTTTTGTTGTATCTACAAGAATCGAAGATGCTTTTTCATTCGTCTGTGAGTTACTACACCCCAATACACTCATTATGATTAGAGTTGTTACTATATTTTTTGTCTTTACTATTTTAAGATGATTCATAATAATTCTGTGGTAATTATTTAATTTAAAAAAGACAAGAGGCGTTTTCTACTATAGTTTAAAAGTAATTAATTCAAGTGAATATGGTAAGAAAATTCTACAACAATGAATTAAAGTTATTATAAAATGATCTTAATACATACTTCTATAAACCAATAGGTCTATCTTACTTATACCAGACGTCGTGCCCTTGTATAAGTAAGATAGACCTATATGCTATCAATACTTTGATTAACAGTTATAGTCAAAAAGACAATTACTGTTTCTTTGGAGTTTCTTTTAAGATTTCTTTTACGAATTTCCAGTATTTTTGTACTGATGAGATGCTTGTTCTTTCATCTGGTGAATGTGCTCCCAAAATTGTTGGTCCAAACGATATCATATCCATATCTGGATAATTCTGCCCCAGGATACCACATTCTAGTCCTGCATGACAGGCAGCTACGTGTGCTTTTTCACCATTAAGGTTTTGATACAATTCATCCATTACTTTCAAAATTGGAGAATTCATATTAGGAGCCCAACCGGGGTAATCCCCACTAGTAGTTACTTCACATCCTATTAATTCAAAAGTAGCTCTCAACTTGTTTGCAAGATCCAACTTAGAAGATTCTACACTACTTCGGGTTAGACATTCGATAGTGATATCTCCTTTTCCTATCGTTATTTTAGCAATGTTATTAGAGGTTTCTACCAAGTCAGAGATTGAAGCGCTCATAGTATACACTCCATTATGTGCAGCATACAATGCCTTTATTACTCCTTCCTGAACACCTAACTCCATTACCTGTGCTGGTAGATCTGTAGTATTAATTTCTATAGTAAGATCAGGGTCTGCGATAGAAAGTTCATTCTGGATTGTTTTAGATAACTCTCCTATTTCGAATTCAAAAGCTTTTGCCTGTACTGCATCTACTACAATTATAGCGAAGCTCTCTCTTGGGATTGCATTACGCAAGCTTCCTCCTTTTACTTCACTAATCTGTAAGCCAAAATTCTCAAAACCATCAAATAACAGTCTATTCATTATTTTATTAGCATTCCCTAATCCTTTATGAATATCCATACCAGAATGCCCTCCACTAAGTCCTGTAATAGCAATAGTATACCCTACTTTACCATCTGTAATTGGTTCTTCTTTGTAATTTCTTTTTGCTGTAACATCAATTCCGCCAGCACAACCAACTCCTATTTCATCATCTTCCTCGGTATCCAGGTTTAATAATATATCTCCATGTAACCATCCTCCTTCTAATCCCATCGCTCCTGTCATTCCTGTTTCTTCATCAATGGTAAATAATGCCTCGATAGCAGGATGTGCAATATCTGTAGATTCGAGAATTGCCATAATAGTAGCTACTCCTAATCCATTATCGGCACCAAGAGTTGTTCCTTTGGCTCTTACCCAATCTTCATCGATATACATTTCTATACCTTGAGTATCAAAATCAAAATCGGTATCTGAATTTTTTTGATGCACCATATCCAGGTGAGATTGCATCACTACCACTTTGCGATCCTCCATTCCCGAAGTAGCCGGTTTTCTAATTAGAACATTACCAACCTTGTCTATCTCGGTAGTTAATCCTAATGATTCTCCAAAATCTTTCATAAACGCAATGACACGTTCTTCTTTTTTTGAAGGTCTTGGAACCGCATTAAGATCTGCAAATTTATTCCATATCACTTTGGGTTCAAGGCTTCTTATTTCTGAATTCATAATTGATGTTTAAATATTGTCAGCGTTATATTATAGATATTTAGCAAAATTCTAAATTTTAAATCAAGTATCAAAGCTTAGAGCTATCAAAGTCATAAAGTTTCTAAAGTCAAACGAATAGATCCTAAAAAAATTCTTAATTCTTCATTCTAAATTGAGAATTGTAAATATCTTTATCCCATGCAATCTAAGACAAAACTTTATCTTACAATATTACTTCCTATTCAAATCATTCTTATTCAGATCCTTTCTTTTTTTCCTGAGGTTATAGAACAGTTATATAGTAATGGCTTGTTTGTTTATATCTCCAAGGCTTTACGATATGTATTTGGATGGCTTCCATTTTCTTTTGGAGACATTTTATACTGTGTTTTAATTATTATGCTAATACGTTTTTTATTTAAAAAGGTATTTAAGAAGCATTTGTTATGGAAAGAAATAGTATTGGATATTGGCGCTACTTTATCAATTGTGTATGCGTGTTTTCATATCCTTTGGGGAATGAATTACTATAGATTGCCCTTACATGAGATATTACAATTAGATGACAAATATACTGAAGAAGAACTGGTTACCGTTTCAGAAAAATTAATAATTCAAGCCAATTCTTTACATCTACAACTAGAACCTAATGATTCTCTACCTATACGCATACCATATTCTAAAGAAGAAATATTTCAAAAAACAATTCCTGCTTACGATCAGTTACATCAAATATTTCCTGTATTACAATATCACCCTAAAAGTATTAAAACGTCTATATTAAGTCTTCCTCTAACTTACATGGGGTTTAGTGGGTATTTAAATCCTATTACCAATGAAGCGCAAGTAAATGGATTAATACTTAATTACAAGACACCTACCACTAGTTGTCATGAAGAAGCACATCAATTAGGATTTGCCAAAGAAAATGAAGCTAATTTTATAGCTGCATTGACCACTATGAATTATGATGATGTATATTTTAACTATAGCGGAGCTACCTTTGCCTTAAAATTTTGCTTAAACGATCTTTATCTTCGTAATGAAGAAAAAGCAATTTGTCTTATCGAAAAGTTAAGACCAGGTATTAGAAGAAATTATATTGAAGTAAATGAGTTCTGGGAATCTTATGAAAATCCCCTGGAACCCATTTTTAAAAGTACTTATGATAGTTATTTAAAAGCTAATAACCAACCTGATGGTATGGATACCTATAGTTATGTCGTAGCGTTATTAGTTAATTATTATAAGACCAGATTATAGAGTAACTATAGGGTATTATAATAACCCACAATTCTAATTAGATCATTTTCTTTTTTATAATTAAGCCCTTTTGAGGAAACGTACTTTTCGATTTCGTTCTTTTTATCTTCCAAAACTTTCAATATATCTTTCTGTTTTAATTTGATTTTAAGTAAATCACCTCCAGCCTTCAATATGAAATAACTACGTTTTTCTATATATTTATCATTCGTTGTCTTTTCATAAGCATCAATTGCATTTTGACCTTGCTTTACCTTCTTTTCTACCTTCATAACCAAAGAATTCTTCCCTTCTTTTAAAAAGACAAAGAACTGCTTTGTTCCTTCATAATCTAACATCTTATAAACATATCCTTCGTCCAAAACAACTCGGATATTCTCTCTTTTCAAAACATTGAATATTTCTGTAACTTCAATTTCATCATTTATAGTATTATATCTAACATAGGCTCTACGCATTTTTTTTCCGTTTACGTATACTGAAGCAAGCTTATTTTCATTTTCATAGTACTGATGCCCAAGAACAGTATTCTTTAGAGGCTTCTTAACAACTACTCGAGTCCCATAAGCACTCATATTTGCTGTTTCTTCAGCTCCAGCAACCGAACCAATTTTAGTTTGTCCGATAACCAGACAATTTTGCAATAATAAAAGCACTACAAACAATTTTTTCATTTTCTTTAATTTAAATTTTCCCGAAGTAAAGAAACAACTTTTATACATAATATCACCCTTTGCTAAAATACCATTTAACAATCTGATATATTACATGTCAATTCTAAATTCAGATAAAATTAAATAGATAAGTCAATTATAAAGTTATAAAGTATTATAATAGTTAATAATCTTAATCAGGTCTTTTTCCTTCTTAAAACTTAGTTTTTTTGAAGAGGCAAACTTTTCAAGTCCATCTTTTTTATCCAAAACTTTAAGAATGTCCTTTTTCTTAAGTTTTACTTTTTGAACCTCTCCTTTTTTATTGTTAATTATAAAGTATTTATTATTCTCAATATACTTTGAAGGAGTACTAGCATCATAACTGGTTACCGCTTCTTTCCCTTGTTTTATTTTCTTCAATGCTTTCACCCCCAGAGAGAATGGTCCTTTATTATACACAACAAAAAATTGTCTATCTCCTTCATAATTAAATAATTTATAACTATACTTTTTAAGAGCAACTTCTAAGTTATCTACTTTTAGCATATTAAATCTTTTATTATCATCTACATATTCTAGTTCTCCATTAAAAGCATTGTATCTAACTAAACATTGACGTACTTGTTTTTTATTCACATATATTGTTGCCATTACATTATTCTCTTCAAAATACTGATGCCCTTTAATAGAAGCGTTTCGAGCTTTTTGTCTTACTATAATTGTTGAGCTAAAAGGCCCTATCGCTGTCTTACCCCCAGGATCTGAGGCTCCTCCTCCAAAGGTTTCCTGCCCAATCATTACAGTACTACTCATCAATAAAAAAAGAATAAAAAAGTTTTTCATTATTATAAATTTTGTTGTTAATATTTTGGTAAATTTCTAAAAATTCATAAATATACTAGTACAAGTGATGTTAAAACAATCTTAATTAACAACCTCTTTTTATTTCAACCATTATCTTTAAAACCAATTCAATTTTACTTTACACTACACTTATGAAAAAACTTCTATTATCGCTTACGGTGATATGCGGAATTTTAAATTCTTACTCTCAGGATTATTTCCCCAAAAATGATGGGGTTAATACTACAAATTCTAATTATACCGTATTTAAAAACGCAACGATTCACACAACGCCAGATACTGAGATCAAAAATGGAACTCTAGTTATCCAAAAAGGTAAAATTGTACAGGTAGGAAATTCTATTTCCGCTCCTGCCAATAGTGTGATAATTGACCTTAAAGGAAAACATATTTACGCTTCTTTTATTGATCCGTTCACCAATTTTGGTATCGAAAAACCTAAACGAAAAGGAGGAAGTCCTTTTAGTGGTAACCCACAATATCAAGCATCCCGAGAAGGCTATTACTGGAACGATCACATTCGTCCTGAAACTAATGCCTTAACCTCCTTTAAATATGATGCAAAAAAAGCAACAGAATATGTAAAAGAAGGATTTGGAGTACTTAATACTCATATGCCCGACGGTATTGTAAGAGGAACTGGGTTATTGGTAGCTCTAAATAATGAAGGTACAGAAGGTGATCGATTATTAAGTGATCGCTCATCACAGTTCTTATCTTTTTCTAAGAGTAATAAAAGTAAACAGATATACCCTACATCCTTAATGGGAGCTATGGCACTTCTAAGACAAGTATACCACGATGCCGATTGGTATGCAGGTGGTAATGCCACTAACAAAGATCTATCTCTGGAAGCTTTAAACAGGAACAAAAATCTTCCTCAAATTTTTGAAGCGGGAAGCAGAATAAATGGTTTTAGAGCTGATAAGGTTGGTGATCAATTTAAAATGCAATACATACTTGTTGGTGGTGGAGATGAATATGCCAGGATCGACAAGGTAAAAGCTACCAATGCCAAATATATAATTCCTCTGGATTTTCCTGAAGCCTATGATGTTTCAGATCCTTTTATGGCTAACCTGGTAAGCCTAGGAGATATGAGACATTGGAACCAGGCCCCAACAAACCCTTCTGTATTATCAAAAAATGGAATTACCTTTTCTTTGACTACACATAAATTAAAAAAGATAGCCGATCTAAAAGGCAGAATTGCAAAAGCAATTGAGTATGGCTTGGATAAAAAAATTGCCATTGCAGCTCTAACAACCATACCTGCACAGATTTTAGGAAAAAGTAATCTTTTAGGAAGTATTAAAAAAGGAAGCTATGCCAACTTTCTAATCACCAAAAGTGAATTATTTTCAAAAGACAATATTATTTATGAGAACTGGGTGCAGGGTCGTAAAAATATAGTGAATGATATGAATGTTACCGATATTAATGGTAACTATGAGCTAACCGTTGCCGGAAAAACGTATGATATGTCAATTTCGGGAAAGCCCACAAAACCTAAAGCCGAAATAAAACTTGGCGACACAAAATTAGGATCCAAAATAAACTATAAGAATGATTGGGTAACTATTACTTTTACCGATACAGACACTACTAAGGCTAAATACACTAGGATTGTATCCAGTATTGCCGGCACTCCTAATTTTTGGAGTGGTAAAGCTATTCTTCCTAATGGAGCACAAACTTCTTTTTCTGTTAAAAAGAAACCAGAAAAAGCTTCTGAAAAAAAGGGTAAAAAATCAACCGATAAAAAAGAAAAACCCGAAGTTCTTCCTGTTGTATATCCTAATATAGCATATGGAAATTCTCAAGTACCAAAATCAGAGTCGTTACTATTTAAAAACGCAACAGTTTGGACCAATGAAACCGATGGAGTTTTAACAGAGACCGATGTATTAGTCAAAAATGGTAAAATCTCTGCTATTGGTAAAAACCTTAATGATAGTAACGCCAAAATAATTGATGCTACCGGAAAACATCTTACCTCTGGTATTGTTGACGAGCATTCTCATATCGCAGCGGCTGCCATTAATGAAGCTGGACATAATTCTTCTGCCGAAGTAACTATCGAAGATGTTGTATCTCCCGATGATATTGATATTTATAGAAATCTGGCCGGTGGTGTAACCTCTATTCAGATTCTTCATGGTTCTGCAAATCCAATAGGAGGACGTTCTGCAATCATAAAATTAAAATGGGGACAGAGCGCTAATAACCTTATTTATCCCAATTCACCTAAGTTTATCAAATTCGCATTAGGCGAGAATGTAAAACAAAGTAACTGGCAAAGTTTTAGCCGTTTTCCACAATCAAGAATGGGAGTTGAACAATTATATATAGATTACTTCTCTCGTGCAAAAGAATATCATAAACTTAAAACAAGTGGTAAACCGTATCGCAAGGATACCGAAATGGAAACCTTAGCAGAAATTATAAACGGTCAACGTTATATTAGCTGCCATTCTTATGTGCAAAGTGAGATCAATATGTTAATGAAGGTTGCCGAAAAATTTAATTTTAAAATTAACACCTTTACCCATATCCTCGAGGGATATAAGCTAGCAGATAAAATGGTAGCTCATGGTGTTGGAGGATCTACCTTCTCTGACTGGTGGGCATACAAATACGAGGTTAATGACGCCATTCCTTATAATGCAGCTATTATGCATAAACAAGGTGTAGTTACTGCAATTAATAGTGATGATGGAGAAATGTCTCGTCGTCTTAATCAGGAAGCTGCAAAATCCGTAAAATACGGTGGTGTAAGTGAAGAAGATGCGTTGAAATTTGTAACTCTTAACCCTGCCAAACTATTACATATCGATGACAAAGTAGGGAGTATTAAAATAGGTAAAGATGCAGATTTAGTATTATGGACAGATCATCCACTATCTATATATGCTAAAGCAGAAAAAACTATAATCGAAGGAGCCGTGTATTTTGATCTTGAAAAAGATAAGGCTATGAGAAAATCTATTGCAGCAGAAAGAAATAAGCTTTCTACTATGCTTTTAAAGGCAAAAAACAGCGGTCTTAAAACACAGCCTGCCAAGAAGAAGGAAAAGCAACATTTCGAGTGCGAAACTTTAGAAACTATTAATTAAACAAAATATAGATCAGACTAAGCTTGTCGAAGTCTAAAATCATAAAGAATATGAAAAAAATAGTATTCATAATAGCACTGTGTATTATTTCCTTTGGAAAAGTAACAGCGCAGCAAACCCCAGCAAAAGTTCAGAGTGAAGCAATAACGATCACTGGTGCTACAGCACATATCGGTAATGGAGAAGTTATTGAAAATAGTATTATCATTTTTGAAAATGGAAAGATAACAGCAATAGGTACTAATGGAAGTGCCTCTGCAAGAGGAACCGTAATTGACGCTTCTGGAAAACATATCTATCCTGGTTTTATAGCTCCAAATTCTACCTTAGGATTAGTAGAAATAGGTGCTGTTCGCGCTACAGATGACGATAGTGAAATTGGAAATTACAACCCACATATTCGAAGCATTATTGCCTACAATGCAGAGAGTAAAATTGTCGAAAGTATGCGTCCTAATGGTGTTTTAATGGCACAGGTTACCCCTCGTGGTGGTAGAATTTCGGGAACATCATCGATTGTGCAATTAGATGCATGGAATTGGGAAGATGCAACTATAAAAGTAGATGATGGTATCCATATCAATTGGCCAAGTTCCTTTACAAGGGGTCGTTGGTGGCTTGGTGAAGATCCAGGATATAAACCCAATAAAAAATATGCAGAACAAATAACAGAATTGGTAGATTTTATACATCAATCCAAGGCTTCCGTTAAATCAACTAAGACAACAGGAAATCTTCCTCACCATGCAATGAAAGGTGTTTTTGATGGATCAAAAACTTTGTTTGTACATGTAAATACAGAAAAAGAAATTTTGGATGTGCTTAGTTTTTCTAAAGAAAATAATATCAAGAAAATAGTTTTAGTAGGCGCCTATGAAGCTTATAAAGTTGCAGCACAGCTAAAACAAAACAATGTTCCAGTTCTAACTACAAGAACACACTCTACTCCCAGACAAGAAGATGAAGATTATGATTTACCATATAAAAACGCAAAATTATTGATGGATGCTGGAGTGCTAGTTGCATTACAGAATAGCGGGCAAATGGAGCGTGCTAATGCACGTAATTTACCGTTTCAGGCAGGAACTGTTGCTGCACATGGATTAGATAAAGAAAAGGCTTTACAACTCATTACTGGTAACAGTGCCAAAATTCTGGGTATTGATAATATTACCGGAACTCTTGAAGTTGGTAAAGATGCAACTCTATTTATTAGTATAGGTGATGCCCTTGATATGCGTACAAATCAATTAGAGAAAGCTTTTATCCAAGGACGTGATATTAGCTTAGAAAGCCATCAGACTAAGTTATGGAAACGATACAGTGAGAAATACACTAAATAATAGTCCTAAATACTCTTATTAGAGAAGTAAAATCTTTTTAGTTAAAAAGATTTTACTTCTCTAATAAACTATCTATACTCAATGTAGCCAAAAGTATAACTACAGAAGAAATAATACTTTATAAATCAGTTTGGGCAATATTCATCAATAATTGCTATAGATTCTATATCTCCTAGTTTTACCAACTTTTTAATATCTTGACAGAAGTCCGTATCTCCTTTAGCCAATTTTGCACCCACTCTTGTTTTTAAAGCTTTTATGTACTCAGGGAAAATTGCTATTGCTTCAGAGGTATAAGAAATTGCTTTATCATAGTTTTTTTTCTTATAATGTATATCCCCCAGATTGTTATATGCCATATATGAATCTTTGTTGATCTCTATACATTTTTCGTAATATATTATTGCCTCATCGTAGTCTTTTTTATCACTATATAAATTACCTAATCGAAAGAAAGCGAGACTCCAATTAGGTCGTAATTTCAGAGCTATATTCAGATCTTCTTTTGCTGCATCAAAATTTTTAAGTTTTGTATAAATTTGAGCCCTATCTAACCAAGCCATTTCATAATCTGGTTTTAGCTCTATAACTTTTGAAAAATCATCTCTCGCTCCTTCTAAATCGTCTAATCTTTCCTTTACAGCTCCCCTAACATAATATGAAATCATTGTATTAGGGCTAATCTCAATTGATTTATCTAAATCTGATAATGCTGATTTCCAATCGTGAATTACTGCTTTATATCTACCTCTTTTAAAATAATGTTCGGCTTTGGGCCATCTGTTGATAAAACGGGTTTCCATTTTAATATATTTCCTCACAGACTCCCAAGACGAAGTATCAGGTAATTTGACAGTATTCGGAATTTCCTGTTCCTGAGCAAAATTATTAGTACAAAAAATTAAAACAAAAGCTATATTAATAAACTTGAAATGTAATGTCATACTTCCTTAATTTTATTTTGATTGTTAAACCTTGTTTTCAATTAAGTTTTCTGTCATTACAACATACATCATTTACAAGGTTTTACTTTTTTCTATACTAGGTTTTTTAAATAATGAACTAGAAACTTTTTTCTTATCTATTTTAGCATTTACAAAATTCATTTCACTTTTAACCTCTCCTACTACACCATCTTTATAAGCTCTCCATTTAAGGGATGTAGGAAGCAATATTCCATTTACATCATTCCAATTTGCATATTCTATGAGGCTTATTTTTTCGCTAGATTCTTTACTGAAAAATGTAACTGTATAGCCTAGAAATTTCATTTTCCCAGATGGTTTATCAAAATAAAGAAAATAATTGTCTTTGGGTGAATCTCCAATACCATCTCCATAAGATATTTTATAGCCTGCATACGAAATATCACCCACCTTAAGGTCATCTACTTTTTGATATGAAATTCCATCATCACCCAACACAAAAGGCATTGCATAAAAATAGAACATCAAATTATGATAGAAACGAGGATTTCCCTTGAAATAAGTAGAATCCTGCTCTAACCAAGCTTCTTTACCATCAAATCCTAAAACGAATTTATCTGTTTCTACACGTGCATAACGGGTTTTAAGATCGATAGTGTGCTTTTCGTTTCCTTCAGGCTTAGCTATCTCAAAAATCATGCTATTCATTTGATCAAACGCATTGATACCCCCATGAGCTTTAAAAACAGCAGCAATATCTTCGGGAAAATCTCCAGATCGATCTGGTATAACCTCTTCTTTTTGTTCTTCCTGAACTTTGGTTTCTTTTTCTGGTTTTACTTCTTGTTTACAGGAGATAATAGTTGTAATCAAAAGTGATACTAGGATAAGATTTTTCATGATTAAGATTTGTAAATAAGTTAATTCTAGACAATGTAGTCGTATTACTTAAATTACCTTACAATACTGTATCACCAGCTTTTTGATTTTTTTAAAATTTCTCCAGATTCATAAACATGGTTTTTATCTGAAAAAGTATAATTCTTATCATTATACCTAAAAGTCTTTGCATCTGCACCGTCAACAATTTGTCCATGAAAAAAAACAAGGCTATCATCTTTCACATAGCCATATCCTATTTCTTCAAGAGTTGACGCATTGGCTTTTTCAAGAATTTTCCCTTTATAATAAATATTATCATCTATTTTAACAATAGAATTATCATTGTAAAACTGTATTTGATCAGCATTTTTAAAAGGAATGCGAACTATTCTATCCTTAATATCAAGATCAATGTTATCGGTATGAATATATACATATTCATCATCACGAATACAAAAATAAGCTAAATCAACAACCTGAGATACATTTACTTCTGTTCTATATAATGGTTGTTGATACCAATAATAATACACTCCATTTTTATCTTTACAAAACTGACTATTCACGACATCAAAAGACTCATAATCAACTCCTTGCATTTTTTCATTATTTCTAAAGATAAAATTCTTATCCTTTGCAAAATCATAATTCAGTTGTTCATATGTTTCAGGATCTGCATCTTCTAATATTTTAAAACCATCGCCAGTATCACTAATATGATAATAATTATCTACAAGGACATATACATGATTTTTATCTATAGGAACATAACCAGCTTTTACATCAAAAGAAGGCACATCTACTCCAAAATCAATTATTTTTGATTTAAAATATGCATATTCTTTATCTTTTGCATAATCTCTTCCTAAAACTTGAAAAGTAGTAAAATCAACATCCATTTCATGCTTCCCTAAAGAAAACCAATTTCCCATAGGGCTGTATATAATTTCATCACCACCCCGTGTATAAAAGTAAGAATCAGATTTCTCCTCATTTATCAATTTCCCGAATGGATTTAAAAAACGATAGACTCCATATATACCCAGTGTAGTTAGTAGTAGAAAAATCGCGCCTAATATCATTAATACTTTTTTTATCATTTTGCTATAATATGCTTCATTGTGTCATGAATCAAAAACAAAATTATAAAAAATGATACGTAAATTCATCACTGTAAACCGTGATTAGGAATGTAATATTGCTATTAGGTTTTCTGCTTTTTCTTTTTTGCAGCAGGAAAGAGCACATTGTTTAGAATTAAACGATATCCCGGTGAATTAGGATGCAGTTCTAATTCTGTCTTTGGATCGCCAACTCTATGTGTATAATCTTCGGGATCGTGCCCTCCGTAAAAAGTAAAGAATCCTTTTCCCTTAATACCATGTATATAGCGAGCTTCTGAATTGGTTTTATTTTCACCCAGTACTAATACATTGGATTTAATCTCATTAGGATTATATGCTGTAGTTTGCCCCATAAATCCTTTGACCAAAGACGTATGATTCTGGCAAAGCATAGTTGGGATAGGGTCCCATTTTGCAGAGAAATCCATCAGCGTAAAATAATCTGTTGTTTTGGGGATACGGCGTTTTCTAGTCATATCTATTGAAGAAAACTCATATACATTTGGGCTACGCTCTAGTGTAAAGTTCTTAAACGCAAAAGTCTTACTATAATCTATCTTAGATTGGTATCCCGGTTCACTAGGATCTCCATCAAACATGGGCTCACAAACATCAACCCCTTCTGCAGCTAAGGCAATCTCAAAACTATCTGTAGCACTACACATGGCAAACATAAATCCACCACCAACAACATAGTCTCGAATTTTTAAAGCAACTCCTAGTTTCTCTTGCGAAACTTTTGAATATCCAAGTTCGGTAGCTAGTTTTTCTGCAGCGGCTTTTTCTCTAATATACCATGGAGCAGCTCTATATGTCGCATAAAACTTACCATATTGTCCTGTAAAATCTTCGTGATGCAAATGTAACCAGTCATATAAGATCAGGTTATCTTCTAGAACCTCTTTATCATAAATTGTTTTGTAGGGAATTTCTGCAAATGTCAATACCATAGTAACCGCATCATCCCAAGGTTGATTTCCTTTGGGAGAATACACTGCTATTTTTGGCGCCTTTTCTAAAACTACGGCCTCCATATTCTGTGAAGGACTACTTATTTCTTCTAAAATTTCGTTAGTTTCAGCATCACTAAGTACTTCATACGAAACCCCTCTAATGGTACATTCTTTTCTAATATATTCTGTATCTGGCAGTAAAAAAGATCCTCCTCTATAGTTTAGCAACCATTTTACTTTAAGATCTTTACTTAATGTCCAATATGTAATCCCATAGGCTTTTAGGTGATTTTGTTGGCCATCTGCATCCATCGGAATTAGCACATAAGATGCATAAGATTGAAATGTAAATAGAAAAACCAATATAACTACACCAGGGCGAAGCCATCTTTGTTGTAGTGTGAAAGATTTAAATATCTGCATTATTTTAGAAAGGTACTTCGTCGTCATCATCGCTAGAGTCATTTATGCTACTCCCAAAGGCTTCATCTGCACTAGGAAGATGACTTGTACTAAGTGGTTCATCTTCACTACCATCATTCATTTTAGAATGAAATTCGAAAGGAGTACTAAAATCATCTAAGTTATCAAATTTACCCAAGTGACCAACAAATTTTAACCTAATATTGTCTAAACCACCATTACGGTGCTTTGCTACAATGAATTCTCCTTGCCCTTGAGTTGGTGATCTTTCTTCATCATCCCATTCATCAATTTTATAATATTCTGGTCTATAAATAAAAGATACAATATCTGCATCCTGTTCTATCGCTCCAGATTCACGAAGGTCACTAAGTAGTGGTCTTTTACTTCCACCACGGGTTTCTACGGCCCTTGACAGCTGTGATAATGCAATTACTGGTACACTTAATTCTTTTGCCAGAGCTTTCAGGTTACGAGAAATAGTAGAAATTTCCTGTTCCCTATTTCCATTTTTCCCTGTACCTCCTGCTGTCATCAACTGCAAATAATCAATGACAATCATTTTTATACCATGCTGAGATGAGAGACGGCGGGCTTTTGCTCTAAGGTCAAAAATTGAAAGAGATGGAGTATCATCAATAAACAACGGTGCTTTTTCCAGGTCTTTTACTTTTACATTAAGCTGTTCCCATTCGTGTTTTTCTAACTTACCAGTACGCAACTTCTCTGAAGAGAGGCCGGTTTCAGAAGATATCAAACGTGTAATCAGCTGTACTGAAGACATCTCTAATGAAAAGAATGCTACAGGAATATTTTGCCCTACAGCCATATTTCTGGCCATAGAAAGGGTTAAAGCTGTTTTTCCCATACCCGGACGGGCAGCCACAATGATTAAATCACTTGGCTGCCAACCCGAAGTTAATTTGTCTACCTTATCGAAGCCAGACGGGATTCCACTTAATCCTTCTTTGTTTGAAATTTCCTGTATTTTTTTCTTTGCCTGTATAACCAGATTTTGTGCAGTCTCTGTAGATCGTTTTATATTTCCTTGTGTTACCTCATACAATCTGGATTCTGCCATATCGAGAAGGTCAAAAACGTCTGTAGTCTCATCGTAGGATTCTTCAATAATTTCATTCGAAATTTTAATCAAACTTCGCTGTATATATTTCTGAAGAATTATTCTGGCATGAAACTCTATATGCGCAGAAGATGCCACTTTTTGGGTTAATTGTACCAAATAATAATCTCCTCCGGCCAATTCTAATCTCGAATCCTTCTTTAGCTGGCTAGAAACCGTTAATAAGTCTATTGGCTCAGAGTTTTCGAATAGTTTAAATATTGCTTCAAAAATGTATTGATGTGCTTCTCTATAAAAAACATCGGGATTAAGTATGTCAATAATTTCGTCGACCCCTTTCTTATCAATCATCATTGCTCCAAGCACAACTTCCTCTAAATCAACCGCTTGAGGAGGTATTTTTCCTTTTTCAAGCGAAATTACGTTCCCCCGATCGTAATTTATTTGCTTAGTTTGCTTTACTTTTTCCATGACTACGAATGTAAAAAAATTGTAAAAAGATGTACCTAAATACAAAGATACGAATGTCCACCAGTCTTCAACAAATGAACTGTTAATAACTTAATTTTATTGTTAATAAGCATAAAAAAATCTGAAGCTTACAACTTCAGATTCAGGTAGTAAGTGATTCCCTTTAGGGGTTAGTCTTTAAAGACTCCCATATTAGCATACTTTTCCATTCGCTTTTCAACCAATTCTTCTGGTGATAAGTTTTTTAATTCTTCAAAAGATGCTAATATTTTATCCCGTACTGTTTTAAAGGTAGTTTCTCGATCACTATGTGCTCCTCCAAGTGGTTCTTTAACGATTTCATCAACCACCTTAAGATTAACGCTATCTTTTGCTGTAAGTTTTAATGCTTCTGCTGCTTGTTCTTTCTGATCCCAGCTTCTCCATAATATAGAAGAGCAATTTTCTGGAGATATCACAGAGTACCATGCGTTTTCGAGCATCAATACTTTATCTCCTACTCCTATTCCTAATGCTCCTCCACTAGCTCCTTCTCCTATAATCACAACAATAACCGGTACTTTAAGGCGAGTCATTTCGAGTATATTACGAGCAATTGCTTCTCCTTGGCCACGTTCTTCTGCTTCTAATCCAGGGTAAGCTCCAGGAGTATCAATAAAAGTAACTACCGGAATATCAAATTTTTCTGCACTTTTCATTAAACGAAGTGCTTTACGATATCCTTCTGGGTTTGCCATTCCGAAATTACGGTATTGTCTGGTCTTGGTATTGTATCCTTTTTGTTGACCAACAAACATAAAACTTTGGTCTCCTATTTTTCCTAAACCACCAATCATGGCCTTATCATCCTTTACATTTCGATCGCCATGCAGTTCTAAAAAGGATTCACCACAAATTGCATCTACATAATCTAAAGTATATGGTCTAGAAGGGTGCCTTGACAGCTGAACTCGTTGCCATGGCGTAAGGTTTTTATATATTTCTTTTTTAGTTTCTTTTAGCTTTTTTTCAATTTGCTTACACGTATCGGTAACATCGACTTCGCTTTCTTCACCGATAGCACAAGCCTTCTCAAATTGTTCTTCGAGTTCCTTAATGGGGAGTTCAAATTCTAAATATTCCATATCAAGAATATATTTTATATTAACTAGGGTTAGCCGACAAATATAAAAACTTTACTTCGTAATGTTACGCAAAGTTCCTTCTCTTTTTCTTTTTTTAGCATTTTTGAATATTCCGTTTAAAACAACTGTGCTAAGAATAATCGCTGCACCATAGTAGAACTGGGGGTTCATCTTTTCTGCCTCTCCAAAAATCAGAAAAGCTAATAGTATTCCATATACAGGTTCTAGGTTGGTCGTTAACATTACTGTATATGGAGTCAAATATTTCATTACCTGTACAGAACCTATAAAAGCATAAGCAGTACAAACCGACGCCAATAATAACATATACATCCAATCCGAAGTTGTTAATTGAAAAAACGAAACTGTAAATCCTTCGGTTGTGCCAAATATTGTTGCCCCTAACAAATATACAGTTACAATCCCTACACCACTTAATAATTCATAAAATGAGATTACAGATGGATTATATTGTTGTGCTACTTTACCATTTATTAAGGAAAAAACCGACGATAAGAAAGCAGAACACAATGCATAAATAATGCCTATAAAGTAATCCCCTTCAACTTTAAAAATAATATACAGTCCTGTAATCACTAAAAGCCCGAAAAGAATCTCATACCATATTACCTTTCTTTTATAAAAAATGGGCTCCAAAATCGAAGTAAAAAAAGCTCCAGTAGACATCATGGACAGTGTTATAGATACATTAGAAACTTTGATTGCTGCAAAAAAAGTAATCCAGTGTAACGCTATAACAATTCCAGCCAAAAAAAGTGTAAAAAATAATTTTCTTGAAACCGCTAATGGTAATTTTTTGAAATAAATGTAAACATAAATAAATACCGAAGCCAGAAGCATTCTATACCAAACCAGCGGTAATGCTTCGATAGATATCAATTCTCCAAGAATAGCAGTGAATCCCCATATAAACACTATAAAATGTAAATGCAGGTAATTAAAAAGTTTAGCGTTTGGCATTGTATAAAAGATAAATAGCTAAGATTCCAAAGGATATATTAGGAAACCATACAGCAACTATTGGTGGAAAATCAGATTGGTTGGCCAATGTACCTAAAACTTTATCAAAAAAGATAAAAACAAATGCTAATGAAATACCAACAGCCAAGTTAACTCCCATTCCTCCTCTTCTTTTCATAGAAGAAACAGCTACACCAATAATGGTAAGAATAAATGCAGACACTGGTATACTCCATCTTTTATAAGCTACAACTTTATATCTATTAATATCAGACGACCCTCTTTTACTTTCTTTTTCGATAAACTTACTTAACTCTGCATAATTAAGAGTCTCTGCCACATACGTAACTGGGGTAAATTCATCTATATTAAAAGGCAAGACAGTATCCTTTGTTTTAGCCTTTTCAATAATATCTTTATTTTCTAATACAGTTCGTTTTACATAACCTCTCAATTCATAGATACTATCTCTAAACACGATTCTTCTTGCCGAAATCTTTATCTTTAATCTATTACCATCAAAATATTCTAATGTAAAATTAGTAGCCGATTTATCTAAAGGTTTAAAGTTATTGGCATATAAAAACATACTATCATTAAGTTGTCGATATACGTTTTTAGTTTCCTGTACTTTTTTACCTTTTTTAAGGTAAGAATATTTAAATTCATTAAATCCCTGACTAGCTTTTGGAGCCAAAAACAATCCCATAGCTAATGCTCCAAAACAAATAATAATCGCACCTATCATATAGGGTCTAAGAAACCTCCAGAATGAAACTCCTGAGCTTAAAAAAGCTATAATTTCTGTTTTGTTAGCGAGTTTAGAAGTAAACCAAATTACGGATAAGAATACGAAGAGAGGAAATAGCAAATTGGCAAAATAAACGGTAAAGTCAAGATAATACTCTATTACAGCATCAAGAGGAACCTGATGCTCCAGCATATTATCTATTTTTTCTGAAAGATCTACTATTATTCCAATAGGGATAAAAAGCAGAATCATTGTAAAAAATGTTCCCAGATATCTTTTAAGTATGTACCAGTCCAGTATTTTCAATCTATAATCTTTTATCCATTTGTTTAACCATCATATTCTTCCAGGAATTAAAATCACCGGCTAAGATATGTTTTCTAGCTTCGCGAACCAACCATAAGTAGAAACCTAAATTATGTATTGTTGCTATTTGTTTTCCTAATAATTCATTTACTGAAAAAAGATGTTTTAAATATGCCTTAGAATACTCTGTGTCTACAAAAGTGATAGCCATGTCATCTATTGCAGAAAAATCATCTTCCCATTTTTTATTTTTTATGTTAATAGTTCCATGTGCTGTAAATAACATCCCATTACGTGCATTACGTGTGGGCATTACACAATCAAACATATCTACACCAAGAGCAATATTTTCTAAAATATTAATAGGTGTTCCTACTCCCATTAAATACCTTGGTTTATCTTCTGGCAAAATATCCGTTACTACTTCTGTCATCGCATACATTTCTTCTGCCGGTTCTCCTACAGACAACCCTCCAATTGCATTACCAACGGCCCCAGCATTCGCTATATATTCTGCCGATTGTTTTCTAAGATCTTTATACGTACTTCCCTGTACTATTGGAAAAAAAGCCTGATCATACCCATACTTAACCGGAATTTTTTCTAAATGTTGCATACAACGATCTAACCATCTGTGTGTCATATGCATACTTCTTTTTGCATATTGATAATCACAAGGATAAGGGGTACACTCATCAAATGCCATGATGATATCTGCCCCAATAGTACGCTGAATTTCCATTACATTTTCTGGAGTAAACACATGAAATGAACCATCAATATGGGACTTAAACTTCACTCCTTCTTCTTTTATTTTTCGATTAGCAGATAAAGAATATACCTGATAACCTCCACTATCGGTAAGGATATTTCGATCCCAGTTCATAAACTTATGTAATCCTCCTGCTTTTTCTAAAATAGGAGTTTGAGGTCGTAGATATAAATGATATGTATTTCCTAAAATAATATCGGGATTAATATCGTTTTTTAATTCTCTTTGATGTACTCCTTTTACGGTAGCAACTGTTCCTACCGGCATAAAAATTGGTGTTTCTATAACACCGTGATCTGTACTTATTTTACCTGCTCTCGCTTTACTTAGAGAGTCTTTGGACAAAAGGTCAAATTGCATAATTCCTGTTTGATGGAGCGCAAAGATAACTAACTAAAATCACATTGATCAACTTAGGTTTTCTAAAACTTTTTGTTATTAACATTAGTTTCTTAATTAAAAGCAGTCTATACATTTTGTCACCGCATACAAAACCTGTACTTTTGGGGCTTTATTATCAAGAAATTAGCAATATAATGCCAAAAACAAAACAATTAGAGGATTTTGCAACACAAGTACGTAGAGATATTTTACGACAAGTACACAAAGTTAATTCTGGTCACCCAGGAGGGTCTTTGGGCTGTACAGAATTTTTTGTTGCCCTGTTTCAAGAAGTTTTAGATCGAAAAGATGATTTTGATATGAATGGTATCGATGAAGATATCTTTTTCTTATCCAATGGTCATATTTCACCAGTCTATTATAGTGTATTAGCACGAAGTGGATATTTCCCTGTAGAAGAGCTAAACACGTTTAGGCTAATTAACAGTAGATTACAAGGACATCCAACAACTCATGAAGGGCTTCCTGGTATTCGTATTGCTTCTGGATCATTAGGGCAAGGGATGTCTGTAGCTTTAGGTGCTGCACAAGCAAAAAAATTAAATAATGATTCTCACCTCGTATACAGCCTGCATGGTGATGGAGAGCTTCAAGAAGGACAAATTTGGGAAGCAGCTATGTATGCTTCTGGAAAAAAAGTAGATAATCTTATCGCTACCATTGATTATAACGGTAAACAAATAGATGGTTCTACAGACGATGTTCTTCCGCTAGGAGACCTAAAAGCAAAATTTGAAGCTTTTGGTTGGGATGTTATGGAAATTAAAGAAGGTAACAATATTTCTGCCGTTACTGAAGGGCTTAAAGAAGCAAAAAGCAGAACAGGTAAAGGAAAACCTGTTTGTATATTAATGCATACTGTAATGGGTAATGGAGTTGATTTTATGATGCATACACATGCATGGCATGGTAAAGCTCCTAATGATGAACAGCTAGAAATTGGATTAGCACAAAATCCTGAAACCCTAGGAGATTATTAAAAATCATAAAATGAAAATAGCTAAACTAGCATCCTTTGTATTGTGTTTATTAACATCTGCCTCTTCTTTTAGTCAAAAAATAGTAATCGATTATTTTGTTGATTATGAAATTGAAACTAAAAAAAAGAAAGATACTATCACTATAGGGTTTAGCAAAAACGGTGATTATTTATATACTGACTCTGATGCTCTGGTTAAAAATTTCCAAAGGTCTGTATTTAAAAGACGAGATGCAGATATTAAAAATTCTGAAATGCATGTTGTTTTTGATATCAAACAACAGTTTGTCTATTTTCTAATGACTTTTGATAAAAATGAGTTTTTTATGAAAATGAATGTTAATGATTTTATTCCTTCTACAAGAGATAAATCTCCATTTGATGGTATTACACAATTTATTCTTGAAAAAACCGAAGATAACATTCAAATTGAAAATACAGATTACAATATTCACCAATTGTATCCTGATAATGAGCCAGAAGAAAAAATCAAAATTGTCTATTCAGAAGATATGAAATTTAACAATTCTATCCTTATGAATTCAATTTACACTATGATGTCGGGTTCTAATGCATCAGAAGATATTAAAATACCAAAAATAAATGGGGTTATATTATATCTTGCCAGTAAAAATAAGACTTTAATCAAGGCAGTAAAAACAGATAGTAATCCCAAAACTTTAGATATTAACTTTAGTTATAAAATAACAGAATGAAAAAATATATAGATACAGGAAAAAAAGATACTCGTTCTGGTTTTGGAGCCGGTTTAGAAGAATTAGGTAAAACTAATGAAAATGTAGTGGCATTATGTGCCGATTTGATCGGTTCGTTAAAAATGGATGCTTTTATCGCTAATCATCCCGAACGTTTTTTTCAGATTGGTATTGCTGAAGCAAATATGATGGGAATTGCAGCAGGGTTAACTATAGGTGGTAAAATCCCTTTTACAGGAACGTTTGCAAATTTCTCTACAGGACGTGTTTATGATCAAATTCGTCAATCTATAGCATATAGTGATAAAAATGTAAAGATTTGTGCTTCGCATGCTGGTTTAACACTAGGAGAAGATGGAGCAACACACCAAATCCTGGAAGATATTGGCCTTATGAAAATGCTACCAGGAATGACAGTAATCAATACATGTGATTATAACCAAACTAAAGCTGCTACCCTAGCAATAGCGGATTACGAAGGCCCGGTTTATTTAAGGTTTGGAAGACCAAAAGTTGCTAATTTCACTCCAGAAGATCAAAAATTCGAAATCGGAAAAGCAGTTCTACTACAAGAAGGTACAGATGTAACTATAGTTGCTACAGGCCATTTGGTATGGGAAGCTTTACAAGCAGCAGAATCATTACATGAACAAGGAATCAGTGCAGAAGTCATTAATATACATACGATAAAACCACTTGATGATGCAGCAATTCTAAATTCGGTAAAGAAAACAGGATGTATTGTTACTGCAGAAGAGCATAACTTCTTAGGAGGTTTAGGAGAAAGCGTTTCAAGAGTTTTAGCACTTCACAATCCTGTACCACAAGAGTTTATTGCAACAAATGACACTTTTGGAGAAAGTGGAACACCAGATCAGCTAATGGAAAAATATGGCTTAAATGCAGAAGCTATAAACAAAGCTGTGTTAAAAGTCGTAAAAAGAAAATAATACTTTTTAAATACTATTAAGAAAACCTTCTGATTTATTTCAGAAGGTTTTTTGTTTTTATAAAAAATAAAACAAGAAGACATTCGTTCTCTATAGACTAGCCTTTATACCAAAATCACTCAAATTATTTATTAATCTTTAAATCTGGATTACGCAATAGATCATCTATTACAGTTTGAAGCGACTTCAAACCCTGATAATGCTATACCATGTTTTTTTAGTGTAAATACATCTAACACTATGCAAACTAAGAAAGCATCAGGTTTTATTGCATTTTGAACCCTAATAACAAAATTCTATTACATAATACTGATTGAAGCAAAAATTATTTTACAATGAAAAATGTATTTATCTTTTTTATGTTATTTACTTCTTGCGCCATACTTGCACAGGAAAAAAGAGTAACTTTTGGAGTAAAAGGAGGGCTTAATTATGGGGATAATGGTAAAATCGAAATTACTGATGTCACAAGAACAACAGCAGATGATAGGGTCGGGTATCACTTGGGAGTATTCTTAAGAGGAAAATTAACCGATAATATTTATCTCAAACCAGAATTACAATACACCGTGAACAACAGCACATACAAACTTGTAAATGCAGAGCTCGATTACACGATTAAGAAGTTAGACTTACCCATTCTTTTAGGAATTTCTGTTTTGGGACCAATACATGTCTTTGGAGGCCCAGCATTACAGTATATTGTTGAAACAGACTTAGAAGATGTAAGGCTTGGTGATGTTAAAAACGAGTTTACTGTTGGATTACAATTTGGTGCTGGTGTGCAATTTGGCAGATTTAATGCAGATATACGTTATGAACGTGGGCTTAGTAAAAATACTGCAGAATCAATAGATAAAAGCATAAGAGTAGATTCTAGACCGAATCAGCTTATTATAGGTCTTTCTCTTGACTTATAGATCTATATTTGTTTAAAAAAAACTCCGATTTTTCAATCGGAGTTTTTTTTATTCATTTTTTAAATCTCTATCATCAGCATCCAGATGATTCTTTATACCATCGCCATCATCATCATAAAATGTAATTTCATCCGGAGTAATAAATCCATCATTATTAGCATCATTAACCGTTATTTCATCTTTGGTTAGTGTACCATCTCTATCATCATCATTATCTACATAATCTGGAGCAGAATCTTTATCTGTATCATCATCTATATCCAATACCAAACGATCTCCATCTATATCCTCTAAATAAGACGGCAAACCATCTCTATCATGATCAGCCTGATTAACTTTATACAATTGAATGTTAAAAATTAATGGAGAATATGAAGGGATACTTGGACGAGCTTCATTAAAATAAGCTAAGCCAGAAGGCATAAATACAACCAAGTTTCCATAACCACTATACGTAACCGAACCATCACTGTTTTGCACAAAACTAGAAGCTCCTTTAAAATCAACTAATGATTCTCTAAAACCTTCTACAACAGACACCAAATCAAACCACACTGGATTCACTGCACTATCAAACACTCTATTAGTGCTACTTGGCTTATACAGCAATTCCCCCTGATATGTTACCAGAGTAGAATCTGCAAAAGTAGGTTGATGCACATCTTCTCCTTGATTTAAGTTTAGAACGTACAATGTGTATTCAACATCGTTCCTTGTAATCTTTTTAGTTGCTAAAAGAGGTGAATCCAAAATTGATTGCTCCCCTATATTGGCATCAGCTATTGTATCTAACTTTGCAAGTTGGTATTCTGCAATAGCATCATTATTTACAAACACATCCTCTAAAGTATAAAAATGTGTTCTTAAATAGTCCTGAAGTGCTGCATCATCGGTTATTTGTTGTTCTCCTCTATCTCTTGGAGGAACGGCAGTTGCACCACCATCATCATCATCTTTTTTACAAGCATATAAAACCACCAAAGCTAGCACAATGGCACAGCTATATTTTATTACATTCATGTATTTACTTTTTTGAAGGCGCAAGATACGATTTTCTTGTACTTTTGTTTCACAATTATTTAATATAAAAACGCATTTTAATTATTTTTTATGCGAGTTGACAAATATTTATGGTGTATTCGATACTTTAAGACACGAAGTATTGCTACAAAAGCATGCAAAGATGGTAAAATTCGTGTTAACGGAAATATCATCAAACCTTCCAGAGATATCTATCCTATGGATAAAATAACTGTTCGTAAAAATCAAATTAATTATGAACTTGTGGTACTCGATACACCAGACAATCGAATTGGAGCTAAACTCGTCGATATCTATCGTAAAGACACTACTCCAAAGGAAGCGTTGCAAAAATTAGATCTTTTAAAATATTCTAAAGATTATTATCGAAAAAAAGGTACCGGCAGGCCTACCAAAAAAGATCGAAGAGATATCGATGATTGGTATTCTGATGATGAAGTAAATGATGATGAAATAAATGATAGTGAAGAATGATCCCAGATAAAGAATATTGGAAATATCGCTATCAAAATAGACAAACGGAGTGGGATATTGGTTTTGCTTCTCCTCCCATAACCAATTATTTTGATCAGTTGAAAGATCGTGATCTTAAAATTCTTATTCCGGGTTGTGGAAATGCCTATGAAGCAGAATACTTATTTAATCTGGGATTTAAAAACATCTATATATTAGATCTTGTAGAAGATGTATTACAAAGTTTTAAACGACGATTACCTGAGTTTCCTTCTGAAAAATTAATTTGTGCTGACTTTTTTAAGTATAAAGGGACATTTGATTTAATTATCGAACAAACTTTCTTCTGTGCTTTATCACCAGAACAGCGAAGAGATTATACGCATAAAATCTCAAACCTTCTTTCTCCAAAAGGAAAACTGGTCGGAGTTTTATTTAATAAATATTTTGAGCATAAGGGGCCTCCTTTTGGAGGGAGTAAAAAAGAATATGAGCTCTTGTTTTCTGAGTGTTTTACTATAAAAACATTAGAAAACTGTTATAATTCTATAGAACCACGTATGGGTAACGAACTCTTTTTTATATTTGAAAACCCGTTATAAATTTTTATAAAACTCTATTTATAATTAAAAACAATCATTAGTAATAGTTTATTTATACTATTATAAATAGCAATCAACAATTCTGAAATATGCAAACCGACAACAATATAATTCTTACTCACGAACAAATACAACACAAAATAAAACGTATTGCATATCAGATTTATGAAACTAATGTTAATGAAAAAGAGATTGTAATTGCAGGGATAGCAGAAAACGGATATATATTTGCCGAGCGCTTAAAAGTCATATTAGAAGATATCTCTGACTTAAAAATAACGTTATGTGAGGTTACAATGAATAAAAAGTCTCCTCATAACACTGTAAAAACTTCAATCGACGCAGCTGAGTATCAAAACAAACCTGTAATTCTTGCAGATGATGTGCTTAATTCGGGTACTGCTCTTATTTATGGTGTAAAACATTTTCTTGATGTTCCTCTTACCAGATTTAAAACTGCGGTTTTGGTTAACCGAAACCATAAGAAATACCCAATTAAGGCCGATTTTAAAGGAATCTCTTTATCTACTTCATTACATGAGCATATCATTGTAAAGTTTGGAGATGAGGACCTTGCTATTTTAAAATAAAAAAGTTTTAATTTCTTCGCTTATTTGATCCTTACTTTTTTGATCAGTGATTACTTTGTAATCAGCTTGATTATAGTAAAAAGATCGCTCAAACAAGTGTTTACGGACAAAATCTTTAAGCTCGTTTGGTGTAGTAACATGAGAAATCAATGGCCGTTTGCTTCGTTCTGCAAATACCCTTTTTGTTAGTTCATCTAACGAGGTTTGTAAATATATACTTTTTGCATTTTCATTATTTGCTACAATTTCTAAGTTACCTGCAAAACAAGGTGTACCTCCACCAAGAGAAATAATAGTGTTTTTATATGTCTCTAACACCTCTTTAAGGTATAAAGATTCTTTTTTTCTGAAATATATTTCACCTTGATCATCAAAAATCTTTCTAATTGATTTTTTTTCTTGAATTTCTATAAAATCATCCAAATCAAGATAACTCAATTTCATTTTAGCAGCCAAGTCTTTGCCTACCAGGGATTTTCCGCTTCCCATATACCCCATTAAAACTATATTCATACCGTAAAAATTAAATAGATATTACTCAAAAAAAACATCATTTTAAACAAAATGCAAATTTATATGAATTTCTTCTTGAAAAATAAATTAATG
This sequence comes from Aquimarina macrocephali JAMB N27, assembly GCF_000520995.1. Taxonomy (GTDB): domain Bacteria; phylum Bacteroidota; class Bacteroidia; order Flavobacteriales; family Flavobacteriaceae; genus Aquimarina; species Aquimarina macrocephali. The sequence goes on from NZ_JACA01000003.1 coordinate 140,273, forward strand.
ATAGTATATTTGCACCCGCATTCAAGGAAAAAAGAATGTCTGACCTGGTAGCTCAGTTGGTAGAGCATCTCCCTTTTAAGGAGAGGGTCCTGGGTTCGAGCCCCAGCCCGGTCACAAATAAATAAATAGTAATTATAGATATAACTATTGTTTATTTAAAAAAATTGAAAGTGATGTTGGCTAGAAGTATATCCTGAGCATAGTCGAAGGAAGTCCCAGCCCGGTCACAAATAAATAATAGTTGATTATTATTTATTCAGTTCTTAAAAATATCTGATAATGAAATTATCAATGACCTGGTAGCTCAGTTGGTAGAGCATCTCCCTTTTAAGGAGAGGGTCCTGGGTTCGAGCCCCAGCCCGGTCACTAAAAAGTATCGTAATTTTTACGGTACTTTTTTAGTTTTATGTTATATTGTAGTATTCATACTGCCCAGGTGCTGGAACTGGTAGACAGGCATGGTTGAGGGCCATGTGTCCATTAGGGCGTGCGGGTTCGACTCCCGCTCTGGGCACACTATACTATTATAATGCACATCATTCAAAGTAGTAAATACACAATATTCTTTCTTAGAGAATTACATTCTTCAAAACCACCAATACCTTTTTTTATTTATCAAAATATTCAATCACAAGAAAACCCTTTCTCTTTTAGTTCACATTCTTCAATATAAAATTACGTATTTCCACGTATTTGGAAAGACAATAACTCTAATTACCTTTGATTCATAATGTTATGATTAAAACTCATAACTGCAACCAATTAGATATTCAACACTAAAAAAAATATTATGAATCTTTTTAGAACCAAATTCAGATTTAACTTCAGAGTAGTTCTTAGTTTTTTATCAAGCCTTCCTGGGGCCTGTAGTCATGCTATTCATAGATAAAGCATTACGTTTATAAAGAATAGTTTTTCCGCATTTAATTTGTATAATATTAAAACGATCAATCATGAAAACTAACCTAAAAATTAATAGTTATTTCTTTGCAAAACTCTGCTTATTATTTAGTGTAGCTTCACTTCTTGCTGTTATAATGATGATTTAAAAAATAGGCAGGGATAAATTTATCCCTGCCTATTACTGTATTAAACTAATAATACAAACTCAACTATAGGCTAAAATTAATTCTTGCAAATAAGAATCTTCCGGTATATCCAAATTGTGATGTTCTTCGAGAATACACAAACTGATCACCAGCAGTTCCTCCTGCTCTATTTTCATCGGGATATACATCTAATAAATTGTTAGCTCCTATGGTAATATTAAGGTTTTCAAAAACCTTTGCAGAAACAGAAAGGTCGGTTATGACTTTTCCTCCATAAACGGCATCATTACTAACTACTGTTCCTTCGACTCTTGGGTCTCCATTAAAATCATCTGGATCGGTTACCTCTCCAAAAAATACGTTTCTTAATAGTACATTATATCTTCCGATAGATAATGCATTGGTAAGGCTTAATTTTGTTCTTGGTTGTGCCAACGTTAGAAAAGCTTCTTCCTGAGCATCAAAGAAGTTACCTCCCTGACCTGCACTTGCAATTCTAGCCGGAATTCTAATCTCCTCTACCTCGGTTTCTGCAAATGTGGCAGACAGATCACTTTTTAAAGTTGCATTTTCCCCAAAGTCGGCTTTATGAGAAACCACAACATCTATACCTTGAGACTTGGTATCAATTGCATTAACAAAGAAACGTGCACTGGTAGCTCCTGCATCCTCAAATATCTGAGTAAGCTCTGCATCGCCTCCGTTTCCAAAACTACCGCTATACACTATTCTATCGTCGATAGTAATCAAATAGGCATCTGCAGTGATTGTGAAATTCTGAATTTTTGCCGTAAATCCAAGACTATAACTATCAGAGGTTTCTTCCTTTAATTTTGCTATCCCAATTAAAGTCGCTGCTCTACTATCATTGGTAAATGTACCTTGTTCAAAAGGTTGATTATCCACAAAAACTGTACTGGTTCTACTAAAAAATTGCTGATGTAACGACGGTGCTCTAAATCCAGTACTATTGGCCCCTCGTACAGAAAAATTATCTGATATCTTATATCTGGTTGCTAGTTTATAGTTAAAAGTATCTCCAAAATCAGAATAGTTTTCATATCTCCCTGCCAAGCTAACTAACCATTGCTTTGTAAAATCAACTTCCAGATCGATATAACCTGCAATACTATTTCTATATTTATCGGTTTCGTTATTCGGGTCATATCCTCTAAACACTTGTGAACCTCCGCCAAGTACAGCTCCCGTGAAATTATTTCGAACTAATTCATTATCGGGAGTAGTACTGGTTACGGGGTTTCCGTTAATATCATAACTGGTATAAGAAGCTTCCTCCCCTGCTGTAATAGAGTAGTTCTCTACTTTGTACTCTGCTCCCATTGCAACATTAAATCCTTCAAAAATATCTTCATGAAATTTGCTAATATCCAGATTAGTAGTATTCTGCATAAAACTTAATGATCCTGCATCAAAGGTTCTTGGTGTTGCAACGCCCAAGGTTCCATTACTAGAATTACCAACAGTGATATCAAAAGTATTGATCCCATATGTATTCGAGAAATCCACATTCCAATCCTTAATCTTACCTTTGATTCCCAGTGCGATAGATTTGTCAACAATATCTGTTCCTATATTAGGTAAGAATCCATTAGGAAATGCTGGTGTATTAGCTCTGCCATCTCCTTGTGCTGGTCTTCTGTAAAATCCAGATGCCAATCCTTGTCGATAACTAATACCACCAAAACTATAAATCTCGGTATCATCACTTAGCGGGATAGACATATTGGCAAAGAATTTCCCTTCTCTTAATTTGGCTGTACCTACTTTAAATCTAAAATCTGTACGGGTTAATCCGCGAGCTGTCAATTCTGCCTCATCGACATCTATATCCAATAATCCTCTGAAGGTATCTACATCTGCAGGGTTATTAACATCTAAAGCCGCAATCTGGTCCTTAACACTCTGATCCAGGTATGTGATTCCTTGAGCAGCGGTTTGATAATCTGCAAGTGTCATTTCTGCAACATTTCCTCCTCCTGCTGCAAAAACACGTTCTGCTCCATGAAATCCTTTAAAAATATCTCCTTGATAATCGCGATTACGTAACGCTGGTTCCCTGGTAGAAAGTGATCCTGTAAAATTGATAAATCCTCCATTTTCTCCTAAAGCTAACCCATAATTTGCTTCTAATTTTACTTTCTCGCCATCACTACCTCCATCAAACTGATTAGAGTTTTCGCTAAAATTAGCTCCTGTAGTAAGCGTAAGATCTAATTTACCCGTCGCTTTTTTTAGTACAATATTAATCACACCAGCAATGGCATCAGATCCATATTGAGCAGCAGCTCCATCTCGTAACACTTCAATTCTTTGAATAGCAGCAGTAGGAATTGCGTTCATATCCGTACCTACACTACCCGCTCCAACAGTACCATTTACATTAACCAGTGAAGTATTATGCCTTCTTTTTCCATTAATTAATACCAAAACCTGATCGGGTCCTAAACCACGCAAAGAAGCTGGATCGATATGATCTGTCCCATCAGAAACAGTTTGGGTCTGTGACGTAAATGAAGGAGCTGCATAATTTAAAATTTCATTAATCGAAGTCTGTGGTCCCTGAGTAGCCATCTGAGTGATATCGATAACATCAATTGGCACCGCAGTTTCTGTAGCAGTACGACTAGGGTTTCTAGACCCTACAAGAATTACATCATCTAATTGTGCAGCAGCATCTTGTAATACTATCTCAATAAAATCTTTACCGGTTACATCTACCTCTGTAGTTTCAAAACCAATATAAGAAACAATCAAAGTATTGTTTTCGCCTGATAAATTAATCGCAAAATTACCGTCAAAATCTGTTTGAGCTCCAGTTGTAGTTCCTTTAACCAACACATTTGCCCCTGGTAATGGATTTCCATTAAAGTCTTTGACATTTCCTTTAATCTCACGTTGTAACTCTATCTTCTCTTTAAGTAAATGAGTTTTTTTCAATATCACTTGTTTCCCGATAATAGAATATGAGATATCTGTTCTATTAAACAAGAGTTCCAGAACTTTATCCAGAGTTTCTTTATTAACCTGGATTGTAGTCTTTTGACTTAGATTTACCTCATCATTAATGTAAAAAAACTTATATGATGTTTGGTTTTTAATTTCTTCAATGACTTCAGATAATGGTGTTTCCTCAAAATCAAGTTCTATTTTGCCTTGTGAAAAGCCCGAAGTTGCCATCATCTGAAAGATGGAAAAACTAAATAGAACCAGTGTAAGTTTCATTTTTAATACAATTGATTGGTACGCTACGTGTGAAAATAGCGCATGATTACCCTTTTTTTTCATATTTTTGAAAAGTTTGATTGTTAAGTACTCTGTTAAATAATAATCGAATCAGTAAGGGAAGTGTAGCAGCACTTCCTTTTTTTTACGGATTGATTGTAATGTTCTTACCTTTTATTTCATATGTAAATTTTAAAGTTTCTGAAAATGTTCTCAGGATTTCTTCGATATTCTCTACATCAAATTCTCCTGTAAAATGTGTATTGTTTAATGTTTTGTTATGACTTGTTATCGAGACATCATAGCTGCGTTCTATCCTTTTAAATGCATCTACAAAAGATTCGTTTTGTAGTATAATCTTTTTATCCATCCAAGAAGTATATAAGGATGTATTTACCTTTTGTTTATGCATAATTTTTTTATGCTTACTAAAAATTGCCTGATCGTTGGGTATTAGTCGCAATGAGCTTGTATTCTCATTTTGATCGTTGACAACCACAGCACCTTCTACCAATGTAGTTTTTACCGTAGCATCTTCGGCATAAGAAGATACATTAAACTGGGTTCCTAAAACTTCTACATCTACATTTTCTGTTTTTACTATAAACGGCTGCTCTTTATTTTTGGTAACATCAAAGAAAGCTTCTCCTTTTAGATAGACCATTCTATTTTCTTTTGTAGGCATAAAATGCTGAGGGAATTTTAAACTACTCGCTGCATTTAGCCATACTTTAGTTCCGTCGGATAATGTGAGCTGAAATAATTTTCCTTTAGGAATAGAGATTTCAATATACTTAGCTTCGGTTACCTCATTACCTGGCTGAACAATAAATTGATTCTGATCTTTTTTACCAATCAAATTACCACTAGCATTTATAATATCTGCTTTATCATTAAAATCAGTATATGTAACTGTACCATCTGCCTGAACAATTTTGATTTTATCTACAGGTTGAGTATTTGCTTCAACAACAGTAGGGTTTGTTTTAACAGCAGTAACATTCTGAGTGGTATAATAATACCCTCCTAGAAGTACTCCTCCCAGAACTGCAACATATTTTAATACCGCTGACCAAGATTTTAGGCTAATCACCTTAGCCTTCTTTTCCTCAATAGTGTAGATAAAACGTTCATAAGCAGAGTTTGGATCTGCTGGCAACTCTTTGTTTGTGCCATACCATTTCTTTATTTCTTGCTTAAAAAGGATTTCATGATCAGGATTTTCAGCCAACCATTGTTGTAATGCCTGTTTATCTGAGGACGAAATGTCTCCTTCTAAGTACTTCTTAATTACTGTTAAATAATTATCCATTCTTCATTTTTTCTATTTAAAAGATGCAGAAAAACCATAAATCCCCTACTTTATTTTATTTTTTTTAATTTAGTCGGTGATTTTAATAATGAAAAAAGATAGTCGGGACATAGAAAAATTACTGATTCAGGGGCTTACAGACGGAAATCAAGACAGCTATAAAATAGTGTTTAATCAATACTATTCCTGGCTGTATAACTACGTTTATAAGCTTTCTAATAATTCGTCATTGTCTGAGGATCTGGTGCAAAATGTTTTACTTAGGCTTTGGGAAAAAAAATCAACTTTACGAATTACTTCATCCTTAAAAAATTATCTTTTCAGATCTTGTCATAATGAATTTCTAATGTATCTACGGCAACAAAAAAAAGAATACGATGCATTAGATTCTCTAAGATGGGAAGCCATATTCGAAATGTATACTAGTGAAGAAGAAAACCAATTAGACTTAAATTGGATAAAACTTGAAAAAGCTATTGAGCAACTTCCAAAAAAATGTAGAGAAGTATTTAAAATTAGTCGTTTAGAGCAAAAAAAACATAAGGAAATAGCCGATATTTTAGGTATTTCTACTAAGACCGTCGAAATACATATTAGTAAAGCTTTGCGTTTCTTAAAAACTAATGTTTCTATTTTTTTCTTTTAAATCTTCTACTGTAGCATACACAATGAAGTAGTATCAAGCTATATTATATACTAAGTATCACAAAACTATATTAACACCACACTATCAACCTCTTATCATTAACAAATTGATAAAAAATGTTTGTTTTTTAACAATTAACGGTACTATTTTAACATTTTTTGAAAAAAAAAGTGTTTTCTTTTCCTTAGTTTTGTTTAACAATTTCTAAAAAAAAGTGAACAATATTAAACAAACATTTAGTATTAAAGATCTAGAGAATCTTTGTGGTGTAAAAGCGCACACCATAAGAATATGGGAAAAAAGATATAATCTACTTTCTCCTGATCGTACTGATACCAATATAAGAACATACAATTTAAAAAATCTTCAGAAACTACTTAATGTTACTTACCTGGTAAACAGTGGTTACAAAATATCTAGAATTTCTAAATTAGGTACACAAGAAATTAATGAATATGTAAGAAGTATCGTATCTGACAATAGCACCAAAAACCAGGCTATGAACTCCTTTAAAATTGCGATGTTGAATTATGATCTTGAGCTATTTTTAGAGACATATTCACAACTAGAGAGCAAAAGAAATTTTAAAGAAATATTTGTTGATTTTTTTATTCCTTTATTAAAAGAAATAGGATTATTATGGCAGACAGATACAATTAGCCCTGCACATGAACATTTTATCTCTAATTTAATAAAGCAAAAGCTATTACTAAACATTGAAAAACTTCAATATTCTAAACCCACCAAAACGGATAGAGCTTTTATTTTATTTCTTCCAGAAAACGAAATACATGAATTAGGTTTATTATATATTAATTATGAAGTACTCTTACATGGATATAAGGCTATTTATCTGGGTCCAAGTATTCCTTTAGACAGTCTGCCTAATATGCTTTCTTTTCATGATGATGTGGTGTTTATATCCTATTTCACTATCAGACCAGAAAAAGATAATATAAAAAAATACCTTGAGGATTTTAATACAATTGTATGTGCCAATAGAGTCAATGAGTTATGGATATTAGGCAAACAAATCATGCATATTCCTAATAACACAGGACACAACCATCGTTATTTTGAATCAATTAGCTCATTAATTTCTGAGTTTTAATTTTATAATTATTTCAGTTATGTCTAAAAAGATAGCAATCATCGGTTCTGGATTTTCATCGCTTTCTGCTTCGTGCTATCTGGCTAAATTAGGATATGATGTAACTGTTTTTGAAAAAAACGCGACTGTAGGTGGCAGAGCCGGTCAATTAAAAAAAGAAGGATTTACGTTCGATACTGGTCCTTCCTGGTATTGGATGCCTGATGTGTTTGAACGTTTTTTTAGGGATTTTGATACATCAGCCTCTGATTATTATACGTTAGACAAACTACACCCTGCATACAAAGTTTTCTTTAAAAACAATGAAAGTATCACGATAGGTGATTCATTAGAAAAAATATATGAAACCTTTGAAGCAGAAGAAAAGGGAAGTTCGGTTAAACTACAAAAGTTTATCAAAACTGCACAAAATAATTATGAAATTGCAATTAAGGATTTAGTCTATCGACCAGGAGTTTCCATATTAGAACTGGTAACAAAACAAACAATTCTACGAGTAGGTCAATTTTTTAGTACCATTTCTAAAGAAGTTCGTAAAGAATTTAAAAGTAAAAAGTTAATCCAAATTCTTGAGTTTCCTGTATTGTTCTTAGGCGCTAAACCAAGTGATACTCCAGCTTTTTATAGTTTTATGAATTATGCTGATTTTGGGTTGGGAACCTGGCATCCCAGGGGAGGAATGTATAGTGTAATAGCGGGGATGGAAGAATTAGCCAGATCACTCGGTGTAACAATTCACACCAATGCGACTGTCGAAAAAATAGTAGTAGAAAACGGTCATGCAAAAGGCATTATTGTAAATGGTGAAAAAATAGATGCTGATGTTGTATTATGCGGAGCAGATTATCATCATGGGGAAACATTATTAGCGCCAGAATATCGACAATATTCTGAAAAATATTGGGAGCGTAAAACTTTTGCTCCTTCTTCTCTACTCTTTTATGTAGGGTTTGATAAAAAGCTACAAAATATTAACCATCATAATTTATTTTTTGATACCGATTTTGAGCAACATACAAGAGATATTTATGACACCCCTAAATGGCCTGATGATCCATTGTTTTATGCCAATTTCACTTCTTTAACAGATCCAGAATCTGCTCCTAAAGGCAAAGAAAATGGGTTTTTCCTTATCCCGTTAGCTCCAGGAATAGAAGATACCAACGAGCTAAGAGAACGTTATTTTGATAAAATGATGACTCGTTTTGAAGCACTTACAAATCAAAATGTTAAAAATAGCATTATCTTTAAAGAGTCCTTTTGTATTAAAGACTTTATAAAAGAATATAATTCTTACAAAGGAAACGCCTATGGGATGGCTAATACACTTTTACAAACTGCATTCCTAAGACCTAAGTTAAAAAGCAAAAAAATACAAGATTTATTTTTTACCGGGCAGCTTACTGTTCCTGGTCCGGGTGTACCTCCATCTTTGATTTCAGGAAAACTAGTAGCTGGATTAATCGAAACTCATTATAAATATAACAAGACGTTAAAACCTAGTACAACAGTATAACAAACTCAATTAAACCTTAAATCCTATCTTATGAAGTCTATTTTTGATACTGTATCGCAAAGTTGTAGCAAAATTGTTACAAATTCCTACAGTACATCATTTTCGCTTGCTTCAAAAATGTTATCAGATTCTATACGGCAGGATATTTATAATATTTATGGTTTTGTAAGGTTTGCAGATGAAATTGTAGATACATTTCATGAGTATGATAAAGAAAAATTATTTAATGATTTTGAAGAGGAAATGTACAAAGCAATTAAAAATAAGATTAGCTTAAATCCTATTCTTAATTCTTTTCAAAAAACAGTTCATCAATATAATATTAGTCCGGAGTTGTATGAAGCATTTATGAAAAGTATGAGATTAGATTTGCATAAAACCAACTATCTAACAGATCAAGAATACAAAGATTATATTTATGGATCGGCAGATGTAGTTGGATTAATGTGTTTGAAAGTTTTTGTGAATGGGGATGCCGAAAAGTATGCTGATTTAAAGCAAAGCGCAATGCATTTGGGTTCTGCTTTTCAGAAGGTTAATTTCTTACGGGATCTAAAAACAGATTTTGAAGATCTTAATAGAACCTATTTCCCGAATCTAAATTTAAATGAACTTGATGAAGAATCTAAACTTAAAATTATCAAGGAAATAGAAGAAGATTTTGATAAAGCTTTACAAGGTATTTTAAAACTTCCTGTTGAAGCAAAATTTGGAGTATATACTGCATTTATTTACTATAAAAAATTATTAAATAAGCTTAAAAAAACTCCGTCTTTAGAAATAAAAAATACACGTATACGAGTATCGAATTATCAAAAATTTGGATTATTAGCAAAATCCTATTTTGACTATCGATTAAACTTAATTTAGCCTTATTTTTGTATAAAACCTATTTTGTGAAAGTTGTTATCCAAATATTAGTTTTTCTTGCCGCCTTCTCTATTATGGAGTTCATGGCTTGGTTCACTCACAAATATGTAATGCATGGTTTTTTGTGGTCATTACATAGAGATCATCATCATAAAGATCATGACAGTTGGTGGGAACGCAATGATTTATTCTTTGTATTCTATGCTATAGTAAGTATGTCTTGTATTTTGTTTCATGATTCACAGACATTTTGGATAGGAAGAGCTATAGGTCTAGGCATTCTAGCTTACGGTATTGCCTATTTTGTTGTACATGATATTTTTATACATCAGCGTTTTAAAGCATTCAGAAATACGAGCAATTGGTACGCCAAAGGAGTAAGAAGAGCTCATAAAATGCATCATAAAAATATAAAAAAGGAAAAAGGAGAATGTTTTGGTATGCTAGTGGTTCCTTTCAAATATTTTAAAAAATAGATTTTATTCGGCTAATAGATTATCTATAGTTTCTCTTACTTTGGTGCTATTCCAATCTGCGGCACCAACTTTATCAATAATAATGTTTCCTTTTTTATCTAATAAATAAGTTGCAGGTATTGTTTTACTCACAAAAGGTTTTGGGTGCTCTGATAATGATCTATAGATAGGGTAGCTATAGTTTTTATTCTTCATAAACTTATTTAATTCTGGATCATCATCTGTAGTTACAAAGAGAAATACTACTTCATCTTTATAATCATTATACAATTTTTGCAATGAAGGCATTTCTGCTATGCAAGGAGGACACCATGTAGCCCAGTAATTGATTAAAACAACTTTATCTTTTGCTGTATTAAAATTAGTAGACGCTGTATTTACTCCATGTAATTTCCAGTCATATGATGCTACTTTTGCTCTTTCTTCTACTTTTACTATCCCGGGGCTAAAAGAGAAAATTCTGGTTAAAAATATCTGCATCATCCCTCTGGTATTAGGAATAAAAAATAATATCAATATGATTGCAAAAATCACATTTGAAATGTTCTTTTTATTAAACTTCATCTATCTAAATATTTTGATTTTCAGAATTCATTTGATTTTTTCATCTATTGTCACAGATATTTTGATTAGTAACAAAATCCTGAAACACCTTACAAAGTTATATAAATAAATGGCACTACATCTAAGATAGATATAGACTTAATTCTTAAAATACAGTTTTCTTAAATTAATAAAGCGCAATCAAAGATTGCGCTTTAAAACTAACAAAAAATAACAATGAACTATTATCTTGTTACACTTCCGGAAGGAAATGAAGCACTATTAAGCTCAAAGGTATAACTAGTAGGTGCGGTATCTGTACCTGCTGTACCAACCAAAGGTTTCAACAAAAATGGTGCTGCTGCATTGTCTGGAAATGGTTCTACAGAAATCACAACCGTTTTTCCTCTAACATCTAATGGAAATGTTACTCCGTCTGGAGCATTTCTAAAAAAGTCTTCTCCTGGTAATTGTGGTCCATTAGAAGCTGTCTCACTAAACCCATTAAGGTTTCCTGCATTATCATCTGCTGTATTATTCATTGTGAATGTTCCGGTAGAAACGGGTACTCCATCTGCTACTACCCATCCTTCATATTTCCATCCTGCATCAAGAACCGGTAAGGTTAAATTTGCTGCCGGAGGCATTCCTGGAGTACCAAACCATACTCCAAATTGATCATTACCATTATTAGCAGTTCCCGAAGCCTCATCTGTTGGGGTTCTTAAGAAAAACCCTCCTGCTGAAGCTGAAAAATCTCCTTCTCCTACTGGCCCTAACCCTACTGTTGCCGTATTACCGGTTCCGAAATCACCTTTTAATAGTTTTGTATCTGATGGTGCCGGGTTTGGATCTGGATTTGGTTCTATTGTTAATACAAAAGCCGCCGCCGCCTTAAGCGATTCTGTATTTACCATAAAAGAAGTACTAGATAATTCTCCCGCACTATTTACAGAAAATGTTCCTGTAGAAACTGGAGCTTCATTAACGATAATCCATCCTTCATAAAGGTAATCGCTTCCTAAGTCTTCTAATCCACTAAGATTAAGTGTTACATTTGATTCGGTAGGTACATTACCAGAGTCATCATCATTGTTACATGAAGAAACAATACATCCGATAATCAGAGTACCTATAATTGTTTTTTTAAACATTGCTTTTTTTTTATGATTATTAGACCATAAAATTATTAACATTGAAGTTTTTAAAATGTTAGCCACCTAACATTAAGCAACATTTTTTAAACGAATCTCTTTTCTATTAAAATCTATGACGTTAGATTCCTTTAATTCGTTTAGAATAATATTTAAGGTTGGTCTCGATGTACCGATAAGATGAGCTATGTCTTTTTGGGTATAAGGATGCTCTATTACCATATCTCCTGTATAAGGACAACAGTGCCCGTAGTCTTCTTTAAGCTCATTTAAGAACTCTAATAATCTTGTTTTGGTATCTTTAAAGAGAAGTAACTGTAATCTTCTTTCTAAGCGTTTAAATCGCATACCTATAAATTTATAGATTCTAAGGCTAAAAGATTGATTCTCGCGCATAAGTCCATGCATGGTTTCTACACCGATGGGACAAATAGAAGTTGTATTATCGACAGATTGCGCAAACTCTGTTCTTTTGTTTTCTCCAAGAATAGCTTTTTCACCAAAAATCTCTCCCCGAGTAAGAATAGCTTTTATTACCTCGTATCCATCTTCTGCATAGTATCCAATTTTTACCTTTCCTTTTTCTATAAGGTATACTTTGTTTGCAGAATCTTCTTCAAAATAAATATAGTCGTTCTTTCGGTAAGCATCAAAATCGTGATCTTTTTTATACCTTTTAAACTTATGAGGGCATAATACTTTAAAGAGATCTGAATCCTCAAAAAACCAGATTGCACTCATGATGATTATGTTTTATGATGTTAGTTTATCTACTTATGTCGTAAAACACTCAAATCCCTTACATTATTGTATTAGAAACCCCTTAAAAGCTTAATTTTAAGGGGTTTTGTGAATTTCATGATATAAACTTAATTTATTGAGCAATTCTTTTACGAATCGTAAACAAATTATCTTCTATTAGTAACTCTCCATCTTTAAAAACAGTTTTTAATAATCCTTGATTTTCTTCTTGTTCAGAAACCTGATCTTTATACACTATTTTTCCTTGTTCTTCATATAATTGAATACGCCCTTTTGCAGATTTTTTAGTCCCATCATCTGTGATCGGATCTTTAAATATTTCTCTTCCTTCTCCCTGTACTTCTACATAAGTAGCTTTCATTGCAAATCCAAAAGTATCTCGGGTATTGTATTGATATGTAAAACTCCCTATTCCCAGAACCACATTAGTAGAAGCAAAACCTTTAGCTTTTAACTTTTCACAAATCTGGGTTGCTCTTTCTATTGTAATACTATCTCCATAGATAGCTCCGATTTTTGGATTCAACACTTTGTATCCCTGATCATTTATAGTTCCTCCAAATTCATCCCAAAGTAATTCTATAACACCCTTAGCAACTATTGGATTCTTATGATCACATCCACAAATAATATCCACAGGATCACCAGAATCTGGTCTAATGACAAGTTTTCCTTCTCTGTCGAGGATTTCATTTTTTAGTTTAGGCAAATATTCTGTTAGCACTTTCCAAAGATCCCAAGTATCAGATACTACAGATAATATTCCCGTTGGATATGTCTCTAATAACCTTCTAAAGGTTCCTATTTCATCATCTTTACTTCCTGCACACATCACACTATGCTCTGTAGCATTTACACTACCAATAACTAATTCTTTGGTAACATCTGCATTATAATATGTTTCAAAAGCTTTTGCTACAGGCAATGTATCACTCCCAGAAAATGATAATGCATGTCCCATACCGCTAAGAATTGAAGATTCTGTTCCCGACATTCCTCGCATCGAAAAATCGTGACCCTGCCAGGTAATAAACTCTATATTATTACGATCTGTTTCTATTGCAAAAGAGGATAAAATGCTTTGATATTGTTTTGCAATAGTAGCAGAAGTACAAGGTTGCCAAATAATATTAGACAATAAAGTTTCCAGGTAATTGGTAAGCCAGAAAAATTCTGGTTTAGTGTTCATTACTGTAAACATCGGTACTCGAATAGGAACTTCTGTTCCCTCTGGTAAGGATTTGATTTTAATCGGTAAATATCCTAAATCGTGTAATTCTTCGATATGTGCAATATCATAATCTATACCCAGATAATGATCTACATATTTTTTATATTCTGCAGTCACTTCTTCTTTGGGAAGATTGAAAAACTGTTCGTTGAATTGTTTGATTAAATATTCTTTAATAAAATACTGCAACCCAAAAAACACTACATTATCAATTCCTTCTATTCTACTTTTCCTAGGTGTCCAGTTAGAATACACAAAAGTAGTTCCGTTTGGATATTGCTCTTTATGTCCTAATTTATAACCGTCTGTTAATAGTAATGGATTCATCTTTATTCTATTTTGCGTTATTTATACGCAAATATAGTTTTTATTTTTAAACTGATAAAATCTTAAAAGAATTTTCTTCTGGATTATTTCAAAAACTGATAGAAAACATGTTAGTTTTCATACTTGCGATTCATGAATTCCTTAAATACTTTTTGAAAACCACTAAGATCTACTTTAGCATTTTTAACTTCAGAACTGTCTTTGTATTCTATGTAATATGTGTTTCTCGGTTTCTCAAAGAAACGTATCCCCTCTATTATTTTACCATTATCTCCTGTGAGAATGTATCCTCTAAAAATTTCAGGATCTTCTGGACGTTGTTTATCTTTTTTATGCATTTCATTAATGATGGTCTCTATAAACTCATCAAAAAAAGATTGCATATTCTTATTGATAAAAATCTCTGGTTTCTCAAAATAGATTTTCTGTATGTCTACCAAATCTAACTTGGTCGAATATTCCTTAAAACCACTGGTTCCATAACCATATGTTCCATCACTTTGATCATATATAAACATGGTGCTATTCGCAGGTAAAACATCTACATTTCCTTTCATAAAATATTTAGCACCAATTTCTTTTTCATTTATAGTATATGAAGCTTTCCAACTCTTATTTTTCCTGAATAATTGTATTTCCAACTTCTCCCCTGCTGCAGCTAAGGTAGGCGATCCTATAATAATACTATCTCCTTTCTGAATTATCAAAGTTCGCTGATAATAGTGCTTAGCAAATATATCTATATGTAATGCTGTATATTTTTTATTCTCTATTTTTTTAGAGAATATTCCCGAAGGCACTTCTTCATATTCATATCCATCTATTATTTTACCATTCTTATAAACAGATTTGATGTTTAATTTTGGTTTATACAAATCTCTTATGTATACTTCATAATCTTCTTTACTCATCACTTCTCCTAGTTGCTCTTGTAAGCCTTCTATTTCAGAAGTTTCTGGTGCTAATGCCATTTGATAAACATCTAAAGAATATTGAAATTTTGCTTCTCCATTCTCATAATAATCAACTCTGGGAAATTCATCGTTTCCTTTTGAAAAATATCCATTATATGGTTTTCCATATTTATAAAATCCTTTGTATATTTTTTGAGGTTTTTCGACAATTACAAAAGAATCTTGATCAATAACATTATCCATGTTTTGAGAATTTACAGGATTAAATGAAAGCATGCACAATGACAAGAGTAAAATAATCTTGCTACTCCAGCTAATTCTACATCTTAATAAGAATTCGATCTTAATCATTACAAAATTTTAGAAGATAAAAATAGGTCCAATTTCTGTTAGAAACTACACTGTTTACCGTTAAAGTTAGAAAGATTTAGTTTCTTCCTTTTTCATCAGGGTATAAAGAAGGCAATGGGTCGCTTTGCCAAAACTCTTTGGTATCGATATCCAGGATAGTAAGTTTTCCTTTGAAACCTGCTCCTGTATCCATATTCCAGAGGTTATAGGCTTTTATAGGAGTATCCTTGCCATACTCAATAGTAGGGGTATGCCCGATATAAATCTCGGAATAATGGCTAAACCGTTTTGGTTGATCATCTTTTAAAGCTACCTCTCCAACTTTATCGGCGAGTAATGCTGATTCCCATAATGTTCGATCCCAATAATAATTAGAATCATACTCCTCTTTTCCTACGCCATGCATAGATGTAAATCCTGCATGTACAAAAAGCCTTCCCTCTTTATCCAGATAGTAATCTTCCAACGTATTAAAAAATGCTTTATGAGTTTCTTTGGTAAGTAATCCGGATTGAATATAGCTATGGATTGTTTCTTTTCCTCCATGCGCCAACCATACGGGGTTGGTTACTCCTTTTTCTAGCCATAATCCACACCACAGGTCATGATTTCCTCGTATAAAAACACATGTATTGGATGTAGAGAGGTTGATAAGTTCTTGTATTACCAGAGCCGATTCGCTCCAGCCATCTACGTAGTCTCCCAAAAAAACCAGGGTATCTTCTGACGTTACATTTGCTCGTTCTAAAACCTGAAGTAAAGCCCTATGACCACCATGTATATCTCCAATCACTAAAGTTCTCATGATTATATTCTTAAAATACTTATCTTCTTAAGACCTCACAGGTTTTAAAAACCTGTGAGGTCTGGATATATTATGATTTAAACTCAATATATTCTGGAGCTACTACATCGGTTAGCCACACTTCATTATCCGATTGATAAAACTCTATTCCTTTGGCATACATTTCACCCGATCTCACAGTTAGAATAATAGGTTTCCCTCTTCTCGATCCTACTTTAATAGCCGTTTCTCTTTCTTTACTAAGATGTACATGATGCCTGCTCATTTTCAGCAACCCTTTTTCTCTAATGGCATCCATAAATTTAGCCACTGTACCGTGATACAAGAATTCTGGGGGCTGCTTTGGTTGATATTCTAAATCTACCTGTATTGAGTGACCCTGACTGGCTCTAATCCTCGTATGGTCTTCATTAAAGGCAAAGCGTTGCTTATCACAGGATGCTACAACTTCTTCTAATACATCCATACTTAATTCAGGCCGGTGCCTTTTTACTTTTTGTAGTAATTCCTGTACATCTGTCCAACCCTTTTCATCGAGTTGTATCCCCACTTTATCAGGGTTATGCCTTAGAATAAGGCTTAAAAATTTACTTATATGTTTATTATTTGTTTTCATTTTTTAATAATTCATTATACAGCTCAAAATTTTCCTGATCAAAACAAACAAAGACTATCTCTTCAATCTTATTTTGATCAAAATTTTTAGCCACTTCGACAGCTATTCTTGCCGCAACATTTTTAGGGAATTTATAGATTCCTGTACTTATATTTGGAAAAGCTATCTTTTTTACTCCATTCTCAATTGCTAATTTTAATGAATTGATATAGCAGTTTCTCAATAGTTCTTCCTTTTCTTTTCCTTCATTATTCCAAACTGGTCCTACGGTATGAATAACATAATTTGCAGGAAGATTACCTGCTGTCGTGATCACAGCTTCTCCTGGATTACATTTACCTTGCCTAGCTCTAACAACTCTACAAGCTTCCAGGATAGCAGCCCCACCTTTGCGATGAATCGCTCCATCCACTCCACCGCCTCCCAAAAGAGAAGAATTTGCTGCGTTGACAATAGCATCGACTTTAATCGTAGTGATATCAGATTGGATTACTACTATTTTCATTTTAGTTTCAAATATGTATTCAATTTTTCATCCTTAAATATCAATGGTTTTTCTGCTGGAATAACCAGATTTTCCAAATCTTTATTTTTCACAAATTTATATTGCTCACTAACAAAATCAGAAACATCTTCAATCTCCAAAACATCATCTTTTGCATATGACTTTATAAACTCCTTTCTTAATCCAATCTGGATGGCTCGTCTTTCTAATTTCACTCCATATGGATCATGATCGGGATCCCATTGCAATCTCACATTAGAATTTGCAACATCTTCCTGCCAGGCTTCATACGACACATATAATTCTGGTTTAAACGATGAATACACAGCATTTTTAACATAGCTCTCAAAAGCTTCTTTTTTAAGGTGTATGGCCAATACGACTTCTTGTCCTTCTTTTGTCCCCCAACCATTTCTGTACATCATCCACAAGAAATTAGGTTTAATCCATGTCATTCGGTCTAAGCTAAAAGCTCCTCCAAAAAATTGATTTTTTACGGCAAAACTTCCTATTTCGGGACGATAAGATTGGTATACTATTATTTTCTCGTCATCATATTGTGCCATGATATGATACCCGCTTTGGGGCCATTCTTTCTCTTGTTCTTTATATTTTTTAAGTTGTAATTTCATTATTTCTATAATTTATTCTCGATACATTTTGTCTTCATTACATTACAACAAAACACTCGAATTGACGCATTACTTCATTAAATTCTCATTAAATCGTTCTACATAATGTTCTTGTCATTCTTCTTGCGATATTAGTTCATTAAACTCTTCAAAATCTTTAACCACCTTAAACAAATGATGCTCATACTCTGGAATAATGGTTGATTTTAAGACTTCTATAATATTATTCCAAAAATCACCAATAAAAAATACTTTAGGTCTATGTACAGATTTATCTTTACGAATGATATCTAGTGTTAAGAACACCTCAGACAATGTCCCAATTCCTCCTTTTTGTACAATAAATATACTGGTCTCTTGTATTAACAACTCTAACCGTTCATACAATTTTTTGGTAACAACGGTTTCTGATAAAAACTTATTTCCTTTTTCTGAACCTACTTGTTTACATGTTATGCCAATAGCTTTTCCTCCTTCTATACTAGCACCTTTAGAAACTGCTTCCATCATTCCACCATATCCTCCATTTTTTATTATATATCCATTTTTGGTCAGCAAAGAGCCTATTAAAATAGTTTCTTTATACTCTATACTCTCCTGATTTTTTCCCGCCCCACCAAAGAGTGTTGCGTATTTTATCGTTTTCATCTTTTTATAATTCTTGTTTTAATTCATCTCTCACCTCCATCAAAGCAAATCCTAGTAGATTTTGCCCTCTCCATAAATTGGGGTTTTGTGCTTTTTCATTACTTTGTCCCATTCCAATTCCCCAAATTCGATCCCGTGGACTCGCTTCTACAATAACCCTATTCTTAGTATTTAATAAAAATTCTTTCATTTCAGAATGCTGAGAAAACTTATGTATATTTCCTTGTTTTACAATCTGATATTTATGTTCATCCCAAACCTTTGGATCAAAGTTTTTTACTTTTCTTCCTAGTTGTTTAGCTTCCATAGGATTTGATGATTTTAAGATTTCTTCAATTATTTCGATATCATCAAACAATCTTGCTTTTTCTACCATCATCCAATGTTCTGCAGTTCTATAATTGATATTATCAACTTTAAAAGAAGACTCCCACCATTGACTAAAACAGCTTTTTCCTATACTTCCATCTTTATTTGGAGTATGCCCCCAGAAGAATAGATACTTTAAACTTTTCCCTTTATTGAATCGTTCCTGTATATTTTGTATTGTGTATTTCATTTTAATTTTTTCTTTACTTCATTAATCAATTCCTCCAAACTATTCACTTTTTGTACTCCGTACTGCTCACAGACAACATCTACATTTCCTTTTCTCCAAAATCCTTCTGGGCAGCATACTATCAATTTATTACTCTTTGCATATAACCCTAACTCTAGTAGTGTTATAGGTGATTTTGTGTTTTTATCAAAATACATGATGATCATGTCTGCTTTTTCTAAAGCTTCTAACTCCCAAAGTACTTGTTCTTTAAAAACTGGATTATCTATCTTTTGTTCCCAACTGGCATCCCAACTCGATCTTCTGGGGTTTAACAGTGTGACATTTTCTTCTGTTAGTTTCTCTACCACCTTATCCTGCCATCTTTGAGCTACATCTAATTCTATACTTCCTGCCAGAAAAACACTTAGGTTTTTATTCAATTCTGGGGTAATTGGTGGTACTATTAAATTCATTTTTTGTTATTTTAGGATAGTATTCATTATTCACAAAATAGGTTCTGGTCTACTCTGGAATAACAGGAATTTGTACTACCTTTTCTTCATTTATATCTCTAAAGGAATTTGTTGTAAAAATGGTATCGAATGATTTGGTTAATTCTTCATACCCTTTACTAAAAATACCATGACTGATAATCAAACTTAGTTTGCCTGCATTCTTTTCTTTTAGTGCTGTTGCTAATCCTAAAAAAGTTCCTCCTCCGTCACAAATGTCATCAACAATTACACAATGTTTTCCTTCTAAATCATCTTCATATACTCTAAAACCAGACAAGGCTCCTGTTTTTACATCTCTTTTTTTAGAACATTCTACCACTTCTACTCCGCCCAGAAATTCAGATACTTTATAGATTTTTTTTAATGCTCCCCCATCAGGAGAAATTAACACTACTTCTTCTTTGATGAAATCTAAACATTGTTTGACAAATTCATAATTCTGAATCACTGTTACACGATCTAATAATGCAGGAGCTACCTCAGAATGTGGATCAAAGATTGTTACCTGATTATAGTTTTGTGCGTTAATACTATCTGCATATACTTTAACACTAAGTGATTCTCCTGTAACCATCACCCTATCTTGCCTAGCAGCAGGAAAATATGGAATAAACACATCAATCTCCTTTACATTCATTCTACGTAACGCATCGGTAGCGATCAATAATAACCCTAAGTCATTAAACGAATTGATTCGTTGCGTAATCATGATACTGTTCCCAATATTTTTATCTAAAATATTTATATGCGGTTCTCCTCCATTAAAAACAAATGATTTAAAATCAATAGATTTCTCAAAAGGTGTAAATGATGGGTCCAAATGTAAATATCTCATAATTGTGTTATTTTAATATAATATACCTTCAAATATATCTTTCTGAAAGCCAGCAGTATTGATTGTAGTGATGATAATTACTTAATATCAAATAGAAACCCCTCTTCTTTAAGTTTGAAGTATTGTTTTTTATTGAATTTAAAAAGGTTTGCCGGTCTACCTCTTCCTTCAGAGATTTTTTCGTCTAACTCCTCCAGGATTCCGAAGCTTAGTATTTTTTTTCTAAAATTTCGACGATCAATTACTTTTTGCAGAATAGTCATATATAGCTTTTCGAGATCCGAAAACAAAAACTTATCGGCAAGTAAATCAAACCCTACAGGTTCATAAGTGAGTTTATTTTGTAATCTCTTTTTTGCTGTTTCCAAAATACGAATGTGGTCAAATGCCAAATCCGGAAGTTCGGTCATATCAAACCATGCAACATCTTGAGCGTCGGTGTCTGCTTTGATTGCATAGTGTTCTGGTTTTACCAAAGCAAAATAAGTAACACTAACTACCCTATTTCTTGGATCTCTCCCCGGGTCACCAAAAGAATACAATTGTTCTAAATAGTCTATGGTTACATTAGTCTCTTCCTTAAGCTCTCTAACCACAGCCTGTTCTAAACTTTCGTTTTCCAAGACCAAACCGCCCGGCAAGGCCCAAGAACCTTTAAAAGGGTTTATATCTCTTTTTATCAATAGGACATTAAGTCTCTTGTCTTTATATCCAAAGACTACAGCATCAACAGCTACTTTTATATTTTGGCGTACCATATACGCAAATTTACATATTTCTGTTTTGGAATAAAAAAACTTATCAAGTTATATTAAGAAATAAAGAAGTCCAATGTCAAATTATTCTTTTTTCAAATTATAAATGGTATACATTCTTCTTCAAAATTAGCATTATGATAATACCAGCTATATCAATTGAATACAAAAAAGTAGTATTTTTATAGGTAAGCTCATATCCTGAGAGCTCTATAAAGTTCAGGATTATTACACAAAAGATTATGAAAAATACACTTTTAAACCTAGGAAAAAAATTATCCAGAACAGAACAAAAACAAATTAATGGTGGCGGCAATCCATGTGATACATACAATGGCCCAATAGTAGTTACCTGTAGTCAATATGAACTACTTCCTCCTCAACACAAATTTTGTGTTATGGTTAGTGTAGAGTGTTTCCCACGCTAATACGCCTTAATACAAAAAATAAAAAAACTCCCAAAGAGATTAACCTTTGGGAGTTTTTTTATTTAAAATTGCTCTTTTATGGTGTCTTAGTCATTCTGCTTCTTAATTAAGTTTAATGCAGAACCTTCTTTAAACCATTCAATTTGAGAATTATTATAGGTATGATTTAACATCGCAGTATCTTTAGATCCATCTGCATGAACAATTTCTAATGTTAATTGTTTTCCTGATGCAAATTGGTTAAGATCTGTAAAATTAAAAGTATCATCTTCTTGTATCAAATCATAATCACTTTCATTAGCAAACGTTAATCCAAGCATCCCTTGTTTCTTAAGATTTGTTTCGTGGATACGAGCGAATGATTTTACAATTACTGCACATACACCTAAATGACGTGGTTCCATTGCAGCATGTTCTCGTGATGAACCTTCTCCGTAGTTATGGTCTCCCACAACAATAGTAGGTACTCCTGCTGCTTTATATGCTCTTGCAGTATCTGGTACACCACCAAACTCTCCTGTTAATTGGTTTTTAACAAAGTTTGTTTTTTTACCAAATGCATTTACAGCACCAATTAAACAGTTATTAGAAATATTATCTAAATGACCTCTATATCGTAACCATGGTCCTGCCATAGAAATATGATCTGTAGTACATTTACCAAATGCTTTTATTAGCAATTTAGCTCCATTAATTTCACTACCTATTGGTACAAATGGTGTTAATAACTCTAATCTTTCTGAAGTTGGGCTTACTTTCACTTCTACACCACTACCATCTTCAACCGGAGCTAAATATCCATTATCTTTTACTTCAAACCCTTTTGGAGGTAGTTCCCATCCTGTTGGTTCATCGAACATTACCTCTTCTCCATTTTCGTTAATTAACTTATCGGTTAAGGGGTTGAAATCTAGTCGCCCTGCAACTGCAATTGCAGCAGTTAATTCTGGTGATGCAACAAAAGCATGTGTATTAGGGTTACCATCAGCTCGCTTAGCAAAGTTTCTATTAAAAGAATGTACGATACTATTCTTCGGAGCATTTTTAGGATCATTATATCTAGCCCATTGTCCAATACAAGGTCCACAAGCATTAGTAAATATTTTAGCATCTAGTTTTTCAAATATCCCAAGGATACCATCTCTATCTGCTGTATATCTTACTTGTTCAGAACCTGGGTTGATCCCTAATTCTGCTTTCATTTTTAAACCTTTATCCAACGCTTGTTGTGCGATTGAAGAGGCACGAGATAAATCTTCGTAAGAAGAGTTTGTACAAGAACCTATTAGTCCCCATTCTACTTGAATTGGCCAATCATTAGCTTTTGCTTTTTCTGTCATTGCACTACCAACTGCCGTCGATAAATCTGGAGTAAAAGGCCCATTTAACAATGGTCCTAATTCAGATAAATTAATTTCGATTACTTGATCAAAATATTGTTCTGGATTTGCATATACCTCAGGATCTGCTGTTAAGTGTTCTTTTACTTTGTTTGCCGCATCTGCTACATCTGCTCTTTCTGTTGCTCTCAAGTAACGTTCCATGGACTCATCATAACCAAAAGTAGATGTTGTAGCCCCTATTTCGGCACCCATATTACAAATGGTTCCTTTTCCTGTACACGACATTGATGTTGCCCCAGGTCCAAAATATTCTACTATTGCACCAGTTCCTCCTTTTACCGTAAGGATTTCTGCTACTTTTAAGATCACATCCTTAGGTGCAGTCCAACCAGATAACTTGCCTGTTAATTTTACTCCTATTAACTTAGGGAACTTCAATTCCCAAGCCATACCAGCCATAACGTCTACCGCATCTGCTCCACCAACACCAATTGCAACCATTCCTAAACCACCTGCATTTACAGTATGAGAATCTGTTCCAATCATCATTCCTCCCGGGAAAGCATAGTTTTCTAATACTACCTGATGAATAATTCCAGCTCCTGGTTTCCAGAATCCGATTCCATATTTATCAGATACAGATTCTAAGAAGTTAAATACCTCACTACTAATATCATTAGCATTTTTTAAATCTGTTGCTGCACCATCTTTTGCCTGAATCAAGTGATCACAGTGCACTGTTGTTGGTACTGCTACTTTATTTTTACCAGCTTGCATAAACTGTAATAATGCCATTTGAGCTGTCGCATCCTGACAAGCGATACGGTCTGGTGCAAAATCAACATAATCTTTACCCCGTGTGAACGCTTTTTTTGTTTTTACGTCCCACAAGTGTGAATACAAAATTTTCTCTGCCAAGGTTAAAGGTTTACCTGTAACTTCGCGTGCTGTATTAACACGGTCGGCTACCTGACTGTATACCTTTTTTATCATATCGATATCGAATGCCATCTCTAATTATTTTTTAGTATTGAAAAGTCTTGCGAAAATACGAATTTTAAAGGATTTTCTTAAATGAATACATTTAATCCCTTCTTTTTGCATTTTTAAAAAAATATAAGGCTTCATTTATTGAAATTCACAAATTAGAATTACGAAAATTACAATATCACTAAAAATTAAGATAAGAAAATACTTCGCCATTTCTTCGATTCACGAAAACGTTATAGTCATTCTTTAAAAAACGATCTAAAAAAGGTAAAAAGTGGCATAAAATAAAAAAGTGAAGCCGTATAGCTTCACTTTTTACAAATTCAAAACTTCTAATTTTGACACTAATCTTTTCTTTTTCTATGTTTTCTCTTGTTATGTTTTCTTTTTCTTATTTGCTCATATTGTTCTAATTGAGCTTCTGAGAGCGATGCTTTAAACTTTTCATTTGCATCTTTCATAATTGCTTTATGATTTTCACGCATCTCTTTTTGCGCCTCACTAAGGGTAAGCTTCAATGCTTTTCTTTTTCCCTTTCTAGAAAGATCTTCATTTTTTACAATTACCAACTGTTCTTTGGTAAAACTGGCATGCATCACCTTTCTTTGCTCTTTTCTAAGTTCTTTTTTGTTTTTTAATTCATTTTTTTGACTCTCAGAAAGACTTTCATAAAATTCTTTTCTTAATTCCTTGCGATCCATATGATTTTCCTCGGGTTGGGCTGATACTACTATAGCTCCCATAAACAAAACCATGGCACATATTATACTATTTTTCATTTGTTTCTTTTTCAATTTTTCTATATTAAACAATATTCTCTGTTGAACGTTCAATACTATGACCATTAAATATGAAAAAGGTTTAATATTAATAAAGAAAAATAATTTCTGATTATACAGGATTGATTATACACGCCGCCTCTATTGAAGATTAACTATATCAGAAATCAACAAATCCTTTGAAAGCTTTTTAACTAAGTAGTTGTTAAAACAGGCTATTAATCACATCTTCTACGCTAATGCCTTCTGCTTCTGCTTTGTAGTTTTTAATGATACGATGACGAAGAATACCCATAGCTACAGCCTGTACATCTTCTATATCTGGAGAATATTTGCCTTTGATAGCAGCATTAGCTTTGGCTGCCAGGATTAAATTTTGAGAAGCTCGCGGTCCTGCTCCCCAATCTATATAATTTTTTACTAATTCTGTTGCTGTTTCTCCATCAGGTCTTGTTTTACCTACCATGCTTACAGCATATTCAATTACATTATCTGCCACCGGAATACGGCGAATCAAATGTTGAAAATCTATAATCTCCTTAGCAGTAAATAGTGGATTAACAGTAGCGCTTGTATCTCCTGTAGTACTCTTCACAACATCTACTTCTTCCTGAAAGCTTGGATATTTAAGCTCTATAGCAAACATAAATCTATCTAGTTGCGCTTCTGGTAATGGATATGTTCCTTCTTGCTCGATTGGGTTTTGGGTTGCAAGAACAAAATATGGTAAATCTAAATTGTAATGGTGTCCAGCAACTGTTACAGATCTTTCCTGCATTGCTTCAAGAAGTGCTGCCTGGGTTTTTGGCGGAGTACGATTAATCTCATCTGCCAGAATGATATTAGAGAATATAGGTCCTTTAATAAATTTAAAATGTCTTGTTTCATCCAGTATTTCACTTCCTAATATATCACTAGGCATCAAATCAGGAGTAAACTGAATTCTTTTAAAATCTAATCCTAAAGCTTGAGAAATGGTATTAACCATAAGAGTTTTAGCAAGCCCGGGAACACCAATTAATAATGCATGACCGCCAGAAAAAACAGAAATAAGTATCTGATCGATAACTTTTTCTTGTCCAATAATGACTTTGGATATTTCTTTTTTGAGTTCTGAATGTTTTTTTACTAGTTTTTCTATAGCCGCTACGTCGTCTGACATATTATTTTATTTTTTTAACCAGTTACCACTATATTCACAGTCTCTATACTCTCCGTTTATTTTTATATAGGTATCCATTATTTTTTCGCTCTGCCACTTACGAATCGCATCAATTTGTTTTTTTCTTAATGCCAATTCTTGTATTTTAAGATAGTCATTTGCGTAATCAGCTATATGTTCATCAAACCGGTTAAGTACTGTTATTAATTTATACTTTTTTCGGCCTTGACGATCCTGATCAGGAATTACCAGAGAAACTTCATTCATTTTTAGTTTAGATACTTGATCGTACAATATAGGGTCAATTTTGGTAAGTTCAAAACGAGTATCTCCTGTGGTAGGATTAAGTAGTTGCCCTCCATCTTCACGAGTTTCTTTTTCATCACTAAATTTTCTTGCTGCCTCTTTAAATTTAATAGAACCCGAAACGATACTTGTTCGTATAGAATCTATTAATCTTTTGGCTTCATCAACTGTTTTCCTGGTTACTTCGGGAGAGAGTAGTATGTGTCTTACGTCGATTTCTTCTCCTCGTATTTTATCAACTTTTACAATATGCCATCCAAAATCAGTTTTAAATGGTTCGCTTACTTCTCCTTCTTGCAAGCTAAAAGCTACATCTTTAAATTCTTTGGCAAAGTTTGTTTTACGATCAAGAGTATATTTTCCTCCAGTAGATTTAGAACCTGGATCCTGAGAGTACAATACTGCTTTAGTAGCAAAGCTACTACCGTTCTCTACAATATCTTCTCTAAATTGATTTAATCTATCGATTACTTTTTGCTCTTCTTCCTGAGGTATTTCTGGTTCTATTACAATCTGAGCTAATTCAAGTTCTGTCCCAAAAAGTGGTCTTTCTTCTTTTGGAATGTCATCAAAAAATTCTCTGATTTCTTCAGGAGTAATCTCGATATCTTTGATAATCTTAGTTCTCATCTGTTCAGATAACCTATTTGACTTATTGATTTCAAAAAGTTCTTTTCTGAAATCTGCAACATTATCCTTTTTATAAAATTTTAATACTTTTTCTACAGTTCCCAACTCATTTGTCATATATGCCAATTGCTGGTCAACCATAGAGTTAACTTCTGCATCTCTAACTTCTATACTATCCTGAATAGCATGATGAGCATACAATTTGGCCTCAAACAAACTACCTGCAAGTTCGCAACGGCTTACATCAGAAGCAGAAACTCCTTCACTAATCAACTGTCTATAGGCAATATCTACATCACTATCCAAAATTACATTTTCTCCAATCACCGCAGCTACGCCATCTATTTTGGTCTTTTGAAACGGTACTTTTACAGTTTCTATTGGCGTATTTATAGAATCATTTACCATGGCGCTATTCTGCCCATTAATGGTATCTTGGGTTACTATGGAATCTTGTGCTACTTCTTCAATAATCTCTTGTGCATAAAATTGTGTATTTATACTAAAAGTAAGTATAGCACAAAGTACTGTAGTTTTAATCATAAACTTCAAATTGTTTGTTCTCAACTGCATCTCTTGTAATGTCTTTTTCTATTTTTTTTATTAGCTCCAACTTTCTCTTATTCAATATAATCTGCCTTATTGTAGGCTTAATATATTCTAGCGGTGCTATTTCATTACGCTTTAATACGCCTTCTATTTTCACCATATATACTCCTGTAGAATCTCTAAGTTGCATATATTTCCCATTTTTTAAGAGTTTTGACCTATCTTGTTTTTTGAGAATTGGAATCTTACTTAATACCTGATCTAACTTGATCCAAACAGAATCATTTAAAGAATATGTTAGGTATTCTATCTTTTTTCCTCTCAACTCTTCTATATCCTCTTCATTAAAACGATTGAATTGTTGCTTCGTTGCAACAATATTCGCGTAATCAGGTGGCAAATGTAAGTAACGTAATTTTACTAACTCCTCATTAAGATTAAAATTTTTCAAATTTTGATCATAATATGATTGAAGATCTTGTTCTGTGATCTCCATATTAATAGATTTATTTATCACTGCATTCTTATAAGCATTGATATATAAGGTGCTTTGATAGTTTTCTACCAAATCATTAAATTCTTCAAGTTCTTCTTGGGTAAGATTTAGTTTAGCCTTGTCGATAAACAATTGACGAGTAGCCCATGTATTAATATAATTATTAACAATATTAGTACTATCGCCCGTAGACACATCCTTTGGTACTAGTTTTTTAATATCATCTTTATATAGGTAGGTATCATTTACTCTGGCAATAGCTTCTTTTTTAATTTGATTCTTAAATTTTTGGCAAGAAACAACAACTAGCAATAGCAGTATTAATTTATAATATTTCATCTGTTTATATATAGTATTCTTTAGACGATCAGACTTATGCTGGTATAGATATGTATGAAATAACCATTTAGCTTGTAAAAAGTTATAATCATTATATCTTATTCACACATTCTCATCTTTTGAATTATCCATAAAGAAATTAATAACAGCATCCAAGAGCATATACAATTGTATTGCTCTCTAATTAAAAATTTATTAATTTTTTAAATTGATAATTCTTTTTTAGCTTTTTTTAAGATTTTCTCATTAACCTTTACCGGGTATTTTACTCTTAAATGATCTAGCCATTTATTTTCTATACTTTCCTGAAAATCATTAATCACTTCGCCCTTGGTTTCTTCAAAAGTTTTAATTCTTGAAGGTAAGATTTCTCTAACCATAATCAAAGTCTTAAAATTCTCTTCTTCCAGGAACACAATCTTCCCTTTTTCTGCAGAAAAATCTTTGGGTAATATCGCGTCTCCTTTAGCTAATTCTTCTTCTGAAAAAAGGACTAACGCTACATCTCCTTTATTGACTTCTGTTTTTATTTCTTTAATCGACTTTTTCTTCTTCAGTAATTTCTCAACCGTACTAATTGCTTCTTGTTTTGATGAAGAAGCCTTAAGAACTTTATACGCCTCATTTTGCGTATACTTGTTTTTTTGAGTCTCATAATATTTTTTAAGCCCTATAGAATCTGTTTTAGATACATTCCATATTTTAGATTCCATAAGATCGAAAAGTAAAAGTCCATCGCGATACTCTCCTATTACATTTGCAAAATCTTTATTATCTTCCTCAAGGTGCTCTTCATAATATCGAAGTAAGGTTGTTGATTCGAATCGGGTATACATTTCTTCAACAAAAGCAGAAACATCTGCATATCCTTCTATTCTTATTTGATTACTCTTCAAAAACCCAGCAAAGTCCTTATATATATATTTCTCTTTTTTAAGATTAAAGAGTTCTTTTTCTAGATTTTTGTCTTCAGGTATGTTCCATTCCTCTTTAGAAAATGTAGCTGGAAGTATTTCTTTAAAATATGCAACTGCTTTTTCATTCTTGGTGATAGCATATTTTTCCTTTAATGAATTAATAAATGAAGTAGTCACTAATTTGGACCTGCTATCTCTTTTTACTTTTTTGGTAAGTTCGTTTTTTTGTTCTTCAAAACTCTTGAGCGGGTGTTTATCTATAAGTTGGATGATATGCCAGCCATACTTAGTTTGTATTGGTGCAGAGATTTCGCCTTTTTTTTCTAAATCAAAAGCAGTTTTTTCGAATTTCTCAGAATTTAATGCTCCTTGTCCAAAACGTCTAATCTTACCTCCCTCTATTGCTGTACTCGGATCATCACTATATTGTTTTGCTAATGAAGCAAAAGAAACTCCTTGCTGAAGTTGCTGATTGATTTCCTTTATCCTTTTTTCTGCTGCTTCTGATGTTCTATTAGTATTAATAGCTACCATAATATGAGCTACAGTAACTTCTCCTAATTTTTTCTCTCTACCATTAACTTTTACAACATGGTAACCAAACTGTGTTCTGAACGGTTCTGAAATCTCCCCAACTTTAGTTACATATGCAGCTTTTTCAAATGGATACACCATTCTGAACGCAGAAAACCAACCTAAATTTCCATTGTTTTTAGCAACAGAAGGGTCTTGACTATAGGATTTAGCAACAACATCAAAAGATTCTCCGTTTATAATCTTATTTCTTGCTTCTACAATTTTTTGATATGCGGCGATAGTATCTTTTGCTAATGCATTAGGCTTTACCATAATCAAAATATGACTAGCATTTACTTGCTCAAGAGAGCGATCATAAGCTTCCTTTATTAATGCATCAGAAGTTCTGGTATCTGTAAGATATCCTTTTGCCAGTTGTTTTCTATACCCCTCTAATTCTTCTAAATACGTTTGTTTTTTGTCTAACCCAAGGTGTTTTGCTTCTCTTAACTTTAACTTATAATTAATAAACAAATTAAGATACTCGTCTATATTCTTTTGTGAATCGTCTTTAACTAAATCTATATTTTTAAGATACACTCTCTTAAACTCTGATATATACACAGGAGATTCGTCAATAGTAAATAGCACATCCTTTGATTGTTGTGCATTTGCAAGTGTAAACAAAATACTTCCTAAAAAAAATAACAGCCCCTTTTTATACATAATTTCTATATGATGAAGTTCTAAATCGAACAAAAATAATAATATTAAAATGTTTTACAAGTTCCTTGTTCTAACGATGTAAACACCCCCTATAGTATTAGCTTTTAAAATTTTTATGATCTATGTATATTGTAGCCACATTACAAAACTCACTAACAACAATCTCATCATGGAATATACACTCGACATCGAAATAAAATTACCTAGAAATCAAGTGATTGAAAAATTTAACAATGAAGAAAACATAAAACACTGGCAA
Source organism: Aquimarina macrocephali JAMB N27 (assembly GCF_000520995.1). Taxonomy (GTDB): domain Bacteria; phylum Bacteroidota; class Bacteroidia; order Flavobacteriales; family Flavobacteriaceae; genus Aquimarina; species Aquimarina macrocephali. Next base: position 171,070 of record NZ_JACA01000003.1, read on the forward strand.
AAGGGCTTTGTAAGTATGGAGCACTTAAGTGGTGTAAAAGGAAAAACCGGAGCAATCTCAAAGCTTACCTATAAAATGGGCAAACGAGAAATTGAAATGATAGAAACAATCACTTTATTCGATCTTCCTGAGTCGTTTCACCTTACTTTTGATGCGAAAAACGTATATAACATTCAGGAAAATTATTTCGAAGAACTCTCAAACGGAAATACGAAATGGACCTCTAAAAACGAATTTAAATTTAATGGTTTCATGAAACTTATGGGATTTCTTATGCCTGGTGCTTTCAAAAAACAATCATGTGCATACATGGAAGATTTTAAAGCTTTTGCAGAAGAAGGAAAAAGCGTATTAGATAATTAATTCACAAAAACATTTTTGACGTCTATAAAATTGACGATTATTTTGGAAAGAAAAATAAAATTAATTTGGGATTTTAGAGGCCCTGCTGCAAGTAAAACTGCACAACATCACGAAATCCATCTTAAGGAATATATTACTTCAGAAAAATTAACTCTTGATATTACGGGATATCAGGATCTCAATGACCTACACAGTTTGGCATATCTGGTTGTTACCGATTCTGAAATGAAAAAGGTACGTGATGCTTTAAAACCTCATCGGGGACAACTCTATGAAGGATAGATTTTTAAAAAAAATAATTCGTGGCACGTATATTGTCTAAGACCTTATATATTTGCAAAAAATAGAAAATAAAAAAACAAAAAAGTAAAATGAAAAAAATAATATTATCAATCTTAATATTGATCGTTAGTTTTCAATTAAATGCACAATCCAAAACCGGAACTATAGATTCTGAGTATATTCTTTCTCAAATGCCAGAACTTACCAAGGTTCAGGAAGATTTAAAAGCCTATAATGGTAAAATGGAAGGTGATTTAAAAGTAAAAGTAGAAGCATACCAAGCTAAAGTGAAAGAATACCAAGACAAGGTAGCTTCTTTTACCGAGGCTATTAAAAAAACAAAGCAGGAAGAAATCATTGCTTTAGAAAATGATATTGCAAAATTTCGTCAGAATGGTAGTAAATTAATACAAATAGAACAAAATAGATTATTACAACCTCTATATCAAAAAATTGGGCAAGCACTAGAAGAAGTTGCTAAAACTGAAGGATATGCTCAAGTATTTACTATTACCACAAGTGGTTTAGCATATGTTGATCCTAAATTCGACGTAACTAAAACAGTAATGACAAAATTAGGAATCACGATAAAAGAAGCTCCTAAAAAATAAAACACAGCATTATATTATAATAAAAAAACGTATCAATTGATACGTTTTTTTTATAACTCGTTACTAGCAATTTCCTTTAGTTTATCCTCTACCTGCATCAAGTATATCTCATTATATACTTCTTTATAAGGATCAGAAGCTTTGTATCCTTGTTTGATTAGTTTTTTTGATTGTTCAATTGCCAATATTGCCTCTTCTTTATTGTCCATTTCTAATAAAGCAAGTCCCTTATAGTAATATCCCATAGAAGATTTATCATATAGCTTGATTGCCATATCAAAATCGGCAATAGCTTCTTTGTACATTTTTTGATGCGTATAACTAATCCCTCTATATACATAAGCAGATACTTTTACATAATCTCCTTCTTCTTCTATTGCATTCGTAAATTCTAGTATTGCGTCTTCATGTCTTTCTAACGCTTGTAACACTTCTCCTTTTAATGAATTAACATTCTCTCCCCAGGCATAATCCGTCTTATCCGGAGTATAGTCATCATATTGATTAAGGTATCGTAAGGCTCGATCATAATCTTTATATAAATCTGTCATTAGCCAAGATGTGTAGTATAGCGTTTCTTTTGGATCAAGTTCCATTGCTTTTTCAAGTAAAGGAATAGCGATATGATAATCTCCTATCTTACTATTTGCTATTGATTTTTCGATGTAATAATCTGCAATATCAGGGTTTAAAGCAATTAACGTATCTAAATATGCCTGTTCATTTATCGCTCCTTGAAAAGACCATTTCTTTTCATACTCCAAACGTTTAGTTTCTTCGGACTTTTGCTCTTCTGTCCATTCTGAATAGTCTACAACTTTCCCCTCTCGACAAGAATACATCAAACTGATAAGACAAACATTAAGGATATATACGAATAATCTTTCCATTTTTAATTCTAAAACTTAAGTAAATATAGGTATCTATGTCTTTGTCACTTTTTGGTTTCCTACCTGGTATCCAATCCTGTAAGCCTTTTGTAATTTCAAGAATCTGATTAGCTACTTCTGCTGAAAACTCCTTATGTTGGTAATTAGTATCAAATGCCTGTGTTTCATACATCCCAGCCTTTCCTTCGCAATTAACTACAAATCGAACCTGAAATATCCCCGATTCTGCATTGCCATCGGGCTCCTTATAGTTCTCTTTAAAAATCTTTCTTATATGATAAAGACCTCCTTTATATGCTGTTCCCTGATAATAATACCTATCTCCAGGAAAATTCTTGTTAATGTACTGATTACAAAGCTGAAATAATACTGGTTTCATCTCGGTATCTGATCTTGGAACAGGTGTGTATTGTATTTTTTTAAACTCTCCATCCCTAAAACCAAAAGTATAGATACCATCTTCATCATATGAAAGTACTTGTTCCCAAAACTGATAATTCTGATCACATGCTAATTGATTTCCTTTTTTGATAAGAAATAAAGCATTCTGAAAAGTAATGAATTCATAACAATAAGTATAATACTCATAACTATTGGCATTTATGAATTGTAATTTTTTTTCTTCTTTACTAAATCTAAAAATCCCAGTTTCTTCATTTATTTTCCAATCTTTGGATGACAAAAAGTCTTCAAACTCCTGAACATTAATAGCCTTTGCAGCAATCAAACGATGTGCTTCGATTTTATCAAGAAAATTTAACTGATCATTTTTTATATGAAATTTACGAACAGGGTAAGAAGTCGTATCTAGTGTAATAGAATCCTTAGAAAATTGTATACTGTTTTTAAAGAATATAGTACCGCTCAATTTTTTGAAGTGAAGCGTATCCTTTTTAAATTCCAGCACATAATTACTAGGCAAATAAAAATCCCTATCATATTTAAATGCTCCTCCTATCCAAGTCCCCTGAATCGAGTTTTCATCAATAGGTAATATTTCTTTTTGCTTACATGAGTTTAGACCAATAATAAATATTCCTAAAAGGAGATATATTATTTTGTCTTGGTATTTCATATTTAGCTATTATCTTCTGCTATAGTTAGGTGCTTCTTTGGTAATAGTTACATCATGTGGGTGACTTTCATTAATACCACTAGCAGTAATCTTCACGAAACGACCATTTTCCTGTAGTGTAGAAATATCTTTTGCTCCGCAATATCCCATACCGGCACGTAATCCTCCTATAAATTGATGTATACTCTCTACAAGATCTCCTTTATAGGCTACTCTACCTACTATCCCTTCTGGAACCAGTTTTTTAATATCGTCTTCAACATCCTGAAAATATCGATCTTTAGAACCTTTCTTCATAGCTTCTACAGATCCCATACCTCTATAGGTTTTAAATTTTCTTCCTTCGTAAATCACTGTTTCTCCCGGAGATTCTTTCGTTCCTGCAAGAAGTGAACCTAACATAACTGTATCTGCTCCTGCAGCTATAGCTTTTGGAATATCTCCCGTATATCTAATACCTCCATCTGCAATCACAGGAACTCCAGATCCTTTTATCGCATTAGCTACTTCTAATACTGCAGAAAACTGGGGAAATCCTACACCTGCTACTACTCTTGTAGTGCATATAGATCCAGGACCAATTCCTACTTTAACTGCATCAGCACCTGCTTCTACCAAATATTTTGCAGCTTCTCCAGTCGCAATATTCCCTACAACTACTTCTAATTCTGGGAACTTTGCTTTTACTTCTTTTAATACTGCAACTACACCTTTGGTATGCCCATGTGCTGTATCAATAACTACAGCATCTACTCCAGATTTTACTAAAGCTTCTGCTCGCTCAATAGCGTCACCGGTAACTCCAATAGCAGCTGCTACACGCAAACGTCCTAACTTATCTTTATTTGCATTTGGTTTTAAAGTCAGTTTAGTAATATCTCTAAAAGTAATCAAACCAACTAATGTATTCTCTTTATCTATTACAGGTAATTTTTCGATCTTATTATTTTGCAAAATTACTTCTGCTTGCTGTAATGATGTTCCTTCTCCTACTGTAACCAGGTTTTTACTAGTCATTACTTCGGATATAGGCCGTTGATCATTTTTCTCAAAACGAAGATCTCTATTGGTAACAATACCAATCAATTTATAATGATCATCTACAATTGGAATCCCACCAATGCTATGCTCTCGCATATTGTTTTTGGCATCAATCACCTTAGCATCCAGAGGTAATGTTACCGGATCGATAATCATACCGCTTTCTGCACGTTTTACTTTGCGTACTTTAATTGCCTGTTCTTCGATAGTCATGTTTTTATGTAACACTCCTATCCCACCTTCTTGAGCCATAGCAATAGCCATACGACTTTCTGTAACAGTATCCATTGCTGCAGAAACGATAGGAACATTAAGTATAATATTTTTTGTAAACTTAGTCCTGATACTCACCTCTCTGGGTAGAACTTCAGAAAAAGCAGGGACTAGAAGAACATCGTCATAGGTTAAACCTTCTCCAACGATTTTGGATTCATGTGCTGTCATCGCAATTAAAATTTAATTGCGTGCAAATGTACGTCTTTTTTAAGGAATATTAACCCTATACCTTTTTATTTTGATAATCAAGATCACTTATACTACCGGTTTACTTTAATAAGCAGTATACAGAGTAATCTACAAAATGTTAAAGTACTAGTATTTTTATAGCAATTGTTAATTATTTATTAACAAAATGAATTTTATTAACATAATTTTAGTAATTATACAGTATATTTATTTTGTTAGGTTTTTTTGATATCAAGTATATCAAAACTATCTACAGCCCCAAAAAGAATTATTGTATGAGAACTATGCTAACCCTGGCATTGATATTTTTATATATCAATATTGCCAATGCTCAATTTACTGATGCCCCATTTACCAATTCAACATTTACGAATTCTAGTCAGATAGAATTTAAACCAGAGAAAACTTTATTTAGTAAAAGAATCATACCCGTAGCGTTAATTGCTACTGGTATTCTTTTATCTACAACCAGCTTTGAGAAATCATTTCAGAAAGATCTTAGAAATATGGTCGGTGATGATTTTTATTTTGGCATGGATGATTACACCAGGTATGCTCCCGTTGTAGAAATGTATGCTGCCGATATTTTAGGAGCAAAGTCAAAAAGTCATTGGTTTGACCAAACCAAAAATCTTATTCTTTCATCTCTCATAAGTAATGGTGCATCTTCATTATTAAAGAGAGAGGTTCACAAATACAGACCGGGAGGTTCTACAAACGCTAATTCTTTTCCATCGGGACATACTACTACAGCATTTACTACAGCCACGGTATTATATGAAGAGTTTAAAAACACCAATCCTCTTTTAGCATATAGTGGTTACTTTTTTGCTATTACTACAGGAAGTTTAAGAATGCTTAATAATATGCATTACCTCTCTGATGTTTTGGTTGGAGCTGGTATAGGAATATTGTCTGTAAAACTGGTATACCATTTTAATCATCTTATCTCCTGGAATCCTTTCAAAAAACTGGATGGAATAGCTTTTGCTCCACAATTCAGTGAAAAATCTGTAGGGTTTTATCTTTCGAGAACTTTCTAAGATAAGAGAAGTTCTTATAAAAAATGTAAAGATTCTAAAAAAACAAATTCCACATTGTTTTAATAAGTCAAAGTAGTATATAAAATGTATCATTAGTATGCACTTTGGTCTTAATTATTACATCATACAATTATGGATGATCCACCCAACAAGGGGTAATATCCCCTACTCAGAATCCGTGTTTTCCCTCTATTTTGATAACACCTAATACACTACTTTTGAATAAACAAAACAGTCTAACTCATATTTCAAAATTTATAAATAATGATTGTTTCACACAAAGTAGAAAGTTATAGTCTTCAAATTGTTAGTAATTATGCTGGCGGTGGCGGTTACCAAATGGGGTTCGTATACCTTTATGGACAAAGTCAAGAATATGTAGGGCATTTAGCTATTATTAAAAACGAAAAGACATTGCCCGAAAATAAACAACATAGCAATGGTAGTATAGTACTCTATTTTCATGAAACAAAATTACAATCTATTCTTGAAACCCTTAGAAGTGAAAGTCCTGTATCAATTAAATTTAATACTAGTTCTAAATGGGGATCAATCGAAACAGGCAAAGAAACAGTAGGAAATGGGGAACTTGCTGCTTAGTACCCAAAAGATCTGAAAAACAACAAAGTACCATTACTCTCAATTAACACATGGGCCAACCAGAAATGAGAGTTCTAAAAAATACAAATTGTGAAGAATGTAATTGGTTCACAATCTGGTGACAGTGGAAGTGTGTTAAATTAAATGGAATCTACAATTTTTCAGGTCTTTTGGATACTTTATCTTCTAATAACGGATAGGTTCTTTTCTAAAAAAAATGTTATATATAAAACCATTCTATTTATTCCAATATAAATTTAGAGATACAATTTCTTAATCAATTGGTTATATTTACAAAAATCATTTTAATTTATAACTACAATACATCAAAGTGAGTTCTTTTGATGTTCTGTATTTTTATAATATTTCATGATATATAATCAGTATTCTTAATGTAAACAGCATTAATATTCTGATATAGTAAATACAACCTAATCTTACACTCTGTAGAATGAAAACACAAACTACAAACTACCGCATAATAACAATTATGTTAACTATAATTCTATGCGGATGGTTATTATATTATAATATAGAAACTACTAACACTAGAGAAGAACATGAGGCATTTTTGAATAACACCTATCAAAAAGCACATGTAACACAAGGAGAGTTAAACAGTAAGAAGCCTGACAGACCAGATTTTGCTGCACTTCACGAATATCTTACTACTCTAGATCCGACAACAAAAAATGTACCTAAAGAGCGTTTATTAAAATCATTTCAATTTACCAAAGCACAAGCACTTAAGAGTAAATTATTACAAAAAAACAGTAGTGATCAAATACAATGGAAAAATATCCCTGCTAATATATCGGGTAGAATTCGAAAAATAGTCTTTGATCCTTCAGACGCAACACATAAGAAAATATGGGGAGGATCGGTTACTGGTGGACTGTGGTATAATAATGATATTACAAATCCAGAATCTTCCTGGGAAAATGCATCTGGTTTTTTTGAAAATCTGGCTGTAGGTGCCATTACTTTTGATCCTGATAACAGTAATACGATGTATGTGGGAACGGGAGAATCTTATACAGCTGTAAATATTTATCGGGAATCCTCTGGTCGTGGTACAGGTATATGGAAATCTGTTGATCATGGTGAAACCTGGCAGCTTTTACCATCAAGTACTGATTTTGCTTATGTAAACGGTATTCTGGTTAGAAATGAAGCTGGTACAAGTGTACTCTATGCTGCAGTTGCTTCGGGAACCTATAAAGGAGCTCCACATGGATCTAATAGTACCAATGGATTATATCGATCAATAGATGGTGGTACTAACTGGGTACAAGTGCTTCCGAATATAGTAGGAGATACTACACCATATGCTCCATCAGACATACAAGAAGTTGATGGAGGAAAGCTTCTCGTCGGTACAATGCGAAATGTAGATGAAAATGGAGCCGGTGTTATACTTAGTTCTTTAAATGGAACTGATTGGACTATTGATGATTCTTTTGCAACAAGCAGATTTGATCCCTTAAGTGATCTTTACCCAGGTAGAATAAAATTTGCAGTTGCTCCTTCTAATCCAAAGAGAGTTTATGCTATTATAAGTGGAGGATTCAAATTCCCGTCGGGATTCATAAGAGATTCGAGTAGTTTTTGTATTCTTTTGCAATCTTTTGATGCTGGTAGCACTTGGTCAGAATTTGCAGGTCCGAGTAGAGATTTGGGCTGGGGAGCCTGGGGGTCGCTTACCTGGCATGCCATGGCTATAGGAGTAGATGCCAATGATGAAAACACGATCATGATTGGTGGCTTTAATAGTTTTAAATTAACAGGAACTGATACTGCTGATACTACAGATGCTAGTGCTTTACGATGGCAATCAGTTTCTTACTGGATAGCAAATCGTCATAAATTCCCAAAATATGTTCATGCAGATCAACATACTATTATATATAGACCAGGTTCTTCTGATGAAGTTCTTATTTCTACAGACGGAGGTGTATTCTATTCAAATAATATGACCACTTCTAATGTAGCCGAATTTGATAACTTTTTAAATATATTTCCTTCCTTTTTTGATGTAAATAAAGGCTTAAATACTATTCAATACTATACTGTTGGTATTCACCCGGGAAAAGGAATTGATATTTATTATGGAGGAACGCAGGATAATGGTACACTACGATATGATGGTAATCCTATTGATGTGACCGATATGGTAAGTGGTGGAGATGGTGTATTTGCGTTTGTTGATAAAAACGAACCCCATATTAGGATAACTTCTGTATATCATAATCAATATTTTATCAGCAGGGATGCTGGCGAAAATTTTACTTATTTTGGTTCATTGAGTGGTACTTTTATCAATGCAACAGATTACAACTCTCAAACCAATACAATTTTTGCAAACGCAATGGGGCTTGGTGGTGCAATTTCCTCAACAGATAATCAACATATTGATGAGTTATTAACAATTGAGATAAAAAGTGATACTATACTTTCAAAATTTACACCGCTAAACACAGGATCGACTGTACCCTACTCTAGCGTAAAAGTATCGCCATATGACAAAACAAGAACTTCGACATTATTTATTGGTACTCAATCTGGTAAATTATTTAAAGTAACAAACGCGCAGAGTGATACCCCTACAGCTATAGAGATCGGCAGTAATTCATTTCCTCCTGCCACTATATCCAGTATTGATATCGGTGAAACAGAAGATGAAATTTTGATTACTTTTTCTAATTATGGCATTAGTTCTGTTTGGTATAGTGATAATGGTGGATCCTCGTGGATTGAAAAAGAAAATAACTTACCTGATATGCCTGTACGATGGGGATTATTCAATCCTTTTGATAGGTCTCAGGTACTATTAGCGACAGAAATTGGTGTGTGGGCTACAGATGATATAAAATCAAGTGAAGTTGAATGGTTTCCCAAAAATGAAACCCTTGCTAATGTAAGAACAGATATGATTGCCATACGAGAATCAGATGCAAAAATTGTAGCAGCTACTCATGGCCGAGGAATGTTTGAAGCAACGCTAAATGTAAAAGACAATCCAACTAGTCCTCCTATTGTAGAGAAGGAGATGTTTTCTATTTACCCTAATCCAACTCAAAACACATTTACAATTAGCTCAATACAAAAAAATATCATTGTATATCAAGGTGAAATTTTCACAGTTGGTGGTAGACTTGTAGAAAAATTTACATACACTTCTGGTGAGGAAGAGAATATTGACATTAGTCGTTATAGACCTGGGATTTATCTTATAAACATTGAAGGAAATGATGGTTCACAAATTGTAACTAAAATGGTAAAACAATAGAATTGATTTTTACAGTAACGGGTATCGCATTGGTTCTTATTTCATTATCCTCTTCTATCCTTTTTTCATGAAAACAAAAAAACGGAGTAAGTACTTAAACTTACTCCGTTTTCAAAAATGGTTTACGTTTAGTTATATAAAATGCAATTATAACTAAGCAACAAATATAGTTTTTTATCAGGGAATCATATAAAAAATACGGCCTAAGAAAGAAATAGCAAGTGTAACTAACCTTTATTATATAGGCTATAAACACATTACATCAGCATATATTTCTATATTTCATCGAGCAAGAGGTGTTGTTGAGAGAAAATAATAGCCCAATACCCATAATTTAACGATATTACGATCCATTTTATCCTGTTTGGGATATACTTAAATGCATCTACATTACTATGACAACTTCTATATTTTTTAAAAATCGAACCTTAAAACATATCGTTTTTTGGATTCTTTATTTATTGATTTGGATATTGATGGATGTAATGTATGGTGCTTCTTTGATAAAAGCTTCTTATAAGTACCTGGGTTGTTTATTAGAAATTCCATTTTATTATATACATATGTATTACTTGTGGCCTAAGTATATTAGCACCAAACGCTATGCATATTATTTTCTGGCTTTCATTCCTCTTCTTATTATAAACTCATTACTTGTAAAACTTTTTCAATATTACTTTATCTATCCGGTTTTATTAGACATACCAAAACTTCCTTCTGATTATTTTTCTTTTCCCAGAATACTAGATTTTGCAAGAGCAATATTATTATGGTTTGGTCCTCCTACTGCTATTAAGATTTTACAGGATTACTACGAAAATAAGATCAACTTAGAAAAAATAAAAAAAGAACAAAAGATCAGTGAATTGAATTTTCTGAGATCACAAATGAATCCTCATTTCCTTTTTAATACATTAAACAATCTGTATTCATTATCATTAAAAGGTTCAAAAAAAACTCCAGAAGCCCTATTACAGCTATCAAACCTATTATCATATACCATATATGAGGGCAGTGAAGACAAAATTTCTTTAGAAAAGGAGATACATCACTTGCATGATTATATTGAATTAGAGAAGTTACGTTTTGGAAATCGTTTGAATCTACAGATGGAAATCTCTGGTAATTTTAGCGGTGTGATGATCACTCCTCTTATCTTAATTCCTATAGTCGAAAATGCTTTTAAACATTGCTCTTTGAATGAAAGAGGAGATGTAGATATACAAATAAAAATAGCGGTTACTAATGATGAATTACATATCAGCACTATCAATCCTGTAGGAAACTCTGTAAAAGAAAGTAATAAAAACGGAATAGGTGTTCAAAATTTATCTAAAAGATTACAGATTATTTACCCTCAAAAACATACCTTTAGGTTAGAAGAACGTGCGCATAAGTTTTATGTCGACCTAAGTATACAATTAGAAAATTGATGAGTACTATAAAATGTATTATTGTAGATGATGAGCCATTAGCTCAGGATGTTATTTCTGATTACATCAGCAGGTTAGATTTTTTATCCGAAGTTGGAAAATTTGATGATGCTTTATCTGCTATTGAATTTTTGAATACCGAAACAATCGATCTTATTTTTCTAGATATACAAATGCCTATGCTAAATGGGATCAATTTTTTAAAAGCTGTCTCTTCTCCTCCTAAGGTTATTTTTACAACAGCACATCGTCATTATGCTGTTGACGGCTTTGAGCTTAATGCTGTTGATTATCTAATAAAACCAATTCCCTTTTATCGCTTTGTACAAGCTATTGAAAAAATAAGAGCACATACAGATCAACCCATAAAAATTCCAGAAACTTCTCCTGGCGCTGCTTTTTTTAAGGTAGATAACAAAAAAATAAAGGTGTATTATACTGATATTCTTCTAATTGAAAGCTTAAAAGATTATATTAAAGTAGTACTAAAAGACAGGTTTTTTGTTACTTATCAAACCCTTTCGGGAATGTTAGAACTATTACCATCGTCTCAGTTTGTACAGGTTCACAAATCTTTTATAGTAAACTTTCACTATATAAGTGTTATACAAGGAAATGTATTAGAAATAAATGATCATACCATCCCGATGGGAAGAAGTTATAGAGATCAGGCTTTGGAAAAAATATACCTGACCGGAAAAAAGGTTTGGAAATAAACCTGTCATCTACTACAAATAGTACATATGATCACATTTTATCTTTAAAATTGCTTAAGTTCTTCTGGTACAATTTTACTTGTTTATCTTTTCTATGTTTTGCAATAGCTACGGCGGCTTCATAATGTTTTAATGCCAATTTATTTTGCCCATTTTGTGCTAAAACTTCAGCATAGCTATCTTGTGCATTCGGAGAATCAGGAAAAAGTATTGATCCTGCTCTTAGGATTACCAAAGCAGCTTTTATATTCTTTTCCAAATAATTATATCCCATATCATTAACCATAAAACTCTCCATATGTCCTCTTTTCAATATCAATTGTAGAAGTTCACAAACAGTTTTTTCGTCTTGTTCTGTATACTCTGTTTTTTCCAAAACCTTTTCTAGCTGTTTAAAAGGTTTTTCTCTATATTTTGATGCACTTACCGCGGCTATTTTCTTGGCCTTTTCAAGCGCATCATCGGCAGAAGACTTAACATCGGGTATCACTCCAACACCTTCCCAATTTGTATTTGTTACAGGGTTGATTGATCGTGCAATTGGAACAATAAGCCTATATCCCAATGGTAATCTCATGAAATTTACAGGATGTGCGCCGCCACCGGTGTTCTCTCCTATAATTGTAGCCCTTTTTCTCGCTTGTAGGTCGTATGCAAAAGCTTCGGATGCAGAAAAGGTTCTGCCATTGGTTAATATAAATAAAGGAACATCCAGCCTTTGCATACCTTTTACGGGTACTGTACTATAGTTTTCCATACTATCTGTTCTTCTTGTGTATACACTAGTTAATGGTAGGTTTTCAGGAAAAAAATAACTACTTAAATTAACTCCAACAGGGCCATTACCTCCCCCATTCCCTCTTAAATCTATAATTATAGCATCAGCAGTTGACAAATATTTCATTAGAGGATCTACTTTTATAGTGTCTTCTACCCTAAATCCTTTTAGGTGAACATACCCCACATTTCCTTCAAAAAAATTAACTTCTCCAAATCCTCCCATACGAAAACGCTCTATGTTTTGCAGATGCATAGGAATGAAACCTAAAGGATTACTCGGTCTACTATTTCGAGGTCTTGGAGGAGCAATATTTAGATGTTTATCATTTGTGATTTTTTGCATCTCTTTTGTCAATGCTCTTGCAAAATCTTCTGGCTTTTTAAAAGTATCAAAATACTTCTCTTCCATTAATTTATCCAGATGTTTATTTACCTCCTGTGCCTTATCCAGAAAAACATAGTTTTTGATCATTAACCCTTCTATTCTTTTTATAACATCATTATTTGATTGTGCTAAAAGAAGCATTGGTGTTAAGGCAATCAGGATAAATATTGATATTTTATTTTTCATTATTTTAATCTGTATTATAATGTACCGTAGGTATGATTTTTATTTATTTTAATTTGGATATCGATCTACATTCTTATACTGCCAAAGTAAATTTATGATTTGCCATTGGTTATTTGTTTTTACTAGATGTAAATACTCTACCCAATTGTCTGAAATCAATTTAACAGTAGCAATACGGTTATAGATATCTAGTATTTTTATTTCATTACTTGGTTTAGGCGGAAACTTGGTTCCAGACTTATTCCATGATTTTGCAAACTCTATCATCTGTTCATAACTGGTTTCTCTAATCACTTCTTTTTGTTTTTCTCGGTCAAAACCCATCGTTCTCTTTGCTAAATCTTCATGAAACACTTCTTTCATAAGATCAGGTTTTAATTCTTGTAGTGCTATTAAATACCCTAACGCTCTTTCCTTGATCTCTATAGTATCTTTTTTACTTACCGCACTAGCCATTCTTACATGAGTAACAGAAGGAAAATCTCGCTCGTGCGTCAGTTCATTATTTTCGTCAAACATTGCTCCTTTTATGAGGTATCCCTTGTCATCAAATTCTTGGCTGTTCGCTGCAAAATTCCACTGATTTTTAGTTAATTCTCCTTTTGCATTGTGATAAGAATATCTAATATGGTTTCCATTTTTATCATAAGTATCTTCATAAGAGGCCACTCCTATTGAGTTTTCTTGAACTTCTAACTTCTCATTAAGATTATAATTAGCTTTTGGAGACCCGTCTTTTCTATATAAAATTCCTGTTATCCCAAATTCAAAATATGGTGAAATATTAACAGGAGTATTTTGTAAATCATATCTCTTTTCAACTATTAATTTTTTGTTTTTTGACCACCTATAATTCGCAATTTTCCAATTAGATTCCATAGGGTCACCATTCAGATCATAGAAATCCAGCGCATTTATAAATCCTTTTTTATCATATTGATATACTTCTTTATACACTTCGCGATCATTGATCATTCGATTTCCTTTCTTATCAAAAAAAACACGGGTCTCTACCCCATTAGTGTAATCAAAAACTGTTCTATAGGCCCCTATTGTTGCTAAGGGGTGTTTTCGCTGATCATGATAGTGATAGTTAATAATCTCTGTCAACTGTTTTTTTTCATTATACTTAAACACATAATGAGAAGTACGTTGAGCTTCTTGATGATTTATTTCATGAATTCCTTTTATCTTTACATGTGGCGATACATGATTATACCTCATGTGTCTAAAATATTGTTCTGTAACAGCGTGCTGAGCATTAGATTTAGGAAAGTGCAATACTGCTAATAGCAAAAATGAAGTTATTAAAAGGAGGTTGTTTTTCAGTATGTTTTTCATAAATATATTTTTTAGTGTTTCTATATATTGACACTTCTTAATTTGTTCGATCAATACACTTTATCTAACCAATGTATTAGATTAAGTAACAGTTGATAATTTTCCGCAGCTTCTGCAGAATTCATCCCAACCTTAACTCTATCTCTACCGGCAATTTGCGCAGTAAACATGGCTGCTTCTCCAAATACAGCTATCCTACCTTTTCCATATTCTAAAACAGCTCCTTGTGATAAATTTTCTGCAGAGATTCTAGGTGTGTTTTCATTAAAAACCCACATCGTATCTGTTATAAATACAGTATATTCTTTTTTTAAATTTAAAATTGAAGTAGCTTTTTCTGGTGTTTTAAATCCTTGACCGGTAAAAGTCCTTATACGATTTATCCGCTCTTTAATATTTCTACCATTTGTTATCATATTATGACTGAGCATTTTATTTTTTCTGGAAAAATCAAAAATGCCTTTATCATCTGGATCCATTACAAAGCTGTCATAAAATGTAAAACCAAATGCTTTTGCAAGATTTGCAGAGGCACCAGCAAAAGGCATATGATCTGCAATCAAAAAAAGAGAACCTCCATTTTTAACCCATTCTTTTACATTATTTATCTCATTTTTTGAAAAAGCACTTTCTGTAGGTGCTACAAAAGGAGGTCTGCTGTTTTCTGATAGAGCATTAGAAATTACTAATATCTTAAGATCTTTTAATTTATCTTTTTCAAATTTTCCTTCAAAACCAGCAACTTTATAACCGTCCTTTGCTACTAATTTTGCAAAAGGCAAAAACCTGTTGTCCTTTGTATGAAAATTGCGATGTCCTTGATCTATATGTATCGTAGTACCAGATTTTTTTGGATACATTTTTACTGTTACTTCAGGACTATAAATTGTATCTGGTATTTGTTGAGAAAATAAATGGCTTATAGTTAAAAGACTAATTATAAGCATGATTTTTCTGTTCATTGTTTTTTGATTTTTAACTGACAAAAAGGGTAAATTACTTTATGAGATCGTATGACACCTATTAGCAGTCATTAATTCTGTTCTATGCATCAAGGTAATACAATCATACTCTTGCAGTTAAATATTTTTGCTGAACGGTAAGATCATACCTCTATATTAAATATCTATCTCGACATTCTGTCAAAAGTTAAATATTTGTATTTCATCGAGAAGTAAATGTTGTTGAGAGAAGATAATGAACAACTTTATACCAAGATCAGGTATATCTTAGGTAAGTAATCCATCAAAATAAATAAGTTTACATTGTATATCTACTTAGCTTTTTAGTTGTTTTCCGTAGTCACAATCATCTGCCAGCCCTTTTGAATAACTGGTCTTTGTATTTAGATCCATGATAAGATATACTTTTTTCTTTATGAATATGGTTACATGCTCTTCTTGCCAATGTATTTTTATATCTTTCTTTTTAAGATTTTTAACATAACTGTATCGATTAGCATATAAGGC
The DNA here is from genome assembly GCF_000520995.1 of Aquimarina macrocephali JAMB N27. Classification (GTDB taxonomy): domain Bacteria; phylum Bacteroidota; class Bacteroidia; order Flavobacteriales; family Flavobacteriaceae; genus Aquimarina; species Aquimarina macrocephali. The sequence continues at coordinate 187,039 of NZ_JACA01000003.1, forward strand.
AGGCAATGGTGCATCTCTTCTTTCTAGGATATTTTTATGTGAATTTACACCAGAAAATTTTGGATCGATTACCGCACATAGAAAGCCATCAAAATCAATATCTTCTTTATCTGTGCTCAAGAGGTAAGCCCAAACAGCATAGGTTTCTTCTTCGATCATCAATGTTCTTCCGGAATTAGTATGTGTATCTGTTATAAAAATTTTAGCAGTACTCTTTTCTGGCTTCTTTTCTTTGGTGTTTACACTAAATAATCCATCAAAAATAGATAGTAATTCAATTTTCATTTACAAATTTTATTTTTGGGGCCCGCCGTAAGCTAGAGCTTAATATATTGGACGCAATCTCACCACAACGGGTAAGATGTAGAGTTTTTATTTTTACTTATTTCTTATTCATTTTCTGGCACTTTATTACACTAAGATATGCCTGCATAGGGTACTAATTCTTAAACTATGAAACTGTAGTTGGTTACAAACCTATTTGGTAAGATTAAAAACTTCATTATCATACGTGTAATACTGCTAACATAAGTAATTATTTTTAAAGTTGTTTACGGTTTTCCACAACAATACCTAGGGGTTTTTCCCCCTGTTAAAGCCTCGTACCCCCTATCAATACTCAAAAAAAATTCGACAAAAAGATTCAAAAAAAAATGAAAAAAAATGGAAACAGAGACACATAAACCAAAATCAAGTATCTTTCACAAGTTTTTATTATCATCCTGATAGTAAAAAACCACTTTATAGGAGGTCAAAAACTTCTTCCTATTCCAGAAAATAACATACTTTTTACTTTTTTTTCATCATAGATAATGTAAATCCTCCTAATAATAGGATCACAATACCCATTATACCCCATAACCAGATCTTATTAGCAAACAAGGGTTCTGTTACAACAGCTTCTTCTTGGTCAATAGTCTGTTGTATTTCGGGAAGTAGCGTTGTCATCTCACTCGGGATTTTGGCAGATACATGATTAAGATCATACGAAGGTTTTTTCATTTTATCATTTCCATAAACAAGATAATATGTTCCTGGATTTGCAAAACGTGTAACAAGTTCGTGTTGATATCCTTTAACGATGACTTTATTAATTTTTAAAGGTTGATTATCATGATTATCGATCACTATTCTAAAGTTCTGAGCAATTGTACTCGTATTGGTAAATGCATTATCTTCTATAGAATTAAGCACTCCCGAACCAAGCTCTCTATAACGGGGTTTCCAACTATCTTGCTTAGTTTGTATGCTATCTGCTATATATCGAATAGATATAGGACGATAATAATCAAAAGTCTCCTGTACTTCGAGACCAATATAGCTTACAGGGACTGGTACTTTAAGATTAACATCTATAATGGTATTTTTGGTCCCCTTAGGATTCTGGATATTTAGTCTTTCTATGTTATACTTCTTGTAGTTTGCTTCTTTAACTTCATATCTGGTTACACTAGCCGATTGTAAAACGGGTTTTTTAATACTTTTTATCAGTATCCTAAAATAGTGATACTGCGCATTAGGAAATCGTACTGTGGTGAATTGATAATCTGTAAGTTCATTTTTTATAGAAAGTATACGGTAGTCTTCCTTTATGGTATACCATTCTTTACGATCTTGAGTTCCTTCTAAAGTAATCAACCAATCAAAATTTGATTGCTCAAAGTCTAGATGAATTTGATTAATTGATTGCTTAGTTGGAATCTCCATTGTAATATATGTCCCTTTCTCATTATATGAAGTATTTAAGATGGTAAAAGGTACTTTATTAAAGGATTTTTTTTCGGTTTTTAACCGTAAAAGATAAGGTGCTTCTATCGTGTCTTTCTTGTTTGTGATCCCAAAAACTCTAATATCTGATAGGTTTGGCGAAACCTTACTAAACATTTCATCGGGTAGACTAATTGCATGCCAGATATCTGTTATCTCTGGCAATATATTTTTATAAGCATATTGATCCATCTGGGCATAAGTCCCAAAACAAACCAATAATGCCAGGAATATTATAATTTTCTTTTTCATGAGTTTAATTCTTTTTAATTATCTGCAAACAAATTAAGAACACATATAATCACTGCGTACTCACTTTAAAGATTTTAAACATATTCTTATTCTTTATGAAGAGATTTTTAAAACTAGTTACTATTTGTTTCATCTGCTATAATATGTTTGTATTTATTGTATAAAAATGAAATAATTAAAAGAAGCACTCCTAAAGCTAAGAATACAATAGTTTTGGCAATAGTTTCCATATGTGAAATATCATAAAAGAATAATTTTATAAGTGTAATTCCAAATACTATAATTGCTAAGATTCGTAGATATTTTTTTCTTTTCCATATTCCTAAAACAATGAGTAACAAAGCATAAATACCCCATAAAATACTCAATCCAAGTTTATATGTCTCTGTATACCCCGACAGGTCTAACCAATGTACTAATTCACTACTTACTATCCAGATTAATGTACAATGCAGTATAATTTCAAAAGCTATTTTAAAGGTTCTACCAAGAAATTTTTGTCGTACATATTTATAAAAAGTAAATAGTAAACCAGCCACGAATACAAAAGAAATGTATCGTATACCTATATTGGAAAAGGCTTCTGCACTAAATTCTGTTTCTTTTAATTCCAGATAATTAGCTCTAAACTCACTTAACAGGTATAATCCTCGAGTTAAAAACCCAAAAAGAGCAAACATCATAAAACCAAGAGTGATATATCCAAAAACGTTATTTTTGATTTTTTTGATATTTACAAAAGACAAAATAACCAGAAACAATAAACTATAATTAATGAGCCAAATGGCTTTAAAATTTCTGGTATCTGATAATACTGTATACTGCTCTGTACTATTGATATTTTGAGAAATATATTGGTGATCTATATCTTGATAAACCTGGTTCCAATAACTATCTATTTCTATCCAAAATGTAAAGTAAGTGGTACATATCAATAGTAATGCAAGACCTATGGTAAGCATTGTATACAACCAAGGTTGTTTTGGCCAGGGAAAAGATAGTTTCTCTTTACGATGTGTGATATAAATAAATGCAAAAGACACAATACACAATATTGATGTCATAAGATAAATATTAAACACCGGTATTAATTTGGTTTCTGGTAGTGTTGGGCTATATCGATAATACACTACGATCCAATCATGTAAAAGACTAAAAAAAGTTAAGGCCCACAATGGATACGAAAGTATTTCGTATATCGGTACTTTTTTGGTTCGCCCAATCCAAAATAACAATGCCGCTTCTCCTGCCCATAACAGTGTAACCCAATTTCCATCTAGTTGTACAGGAAATGCAATTGTAATAAAAATCAAAACCATACCTGACACAAAATAAAACAGGTTACGATCAGCTAGTTTTAATCTATGCACAATAACGCTAACTACAAAATGAATCACTGCATTCGCCAATGTAAATACACCTAATAAATCCTTACCATATTCGTGATTGTTTAACATCGAAAATCCAATACCATAAAAGATAAATGAATTAGATAACTGTAGAATTACATCAATGGTTTTAAAGCTTTCTTTTTTTCTGAGTTTGTATACCAAAAACATAAGATAGAATGTGATAAAAAATACAGTAAGAAATATAAAGCCAAGAGTAAAATGTTCTTCTATAGTGTATTTACCTGCATACCATGACATAAAAATGATCCAGGTAAGCAAGAAAGACGAAAAATAAAGAGGTTTCCAGTATTTTTTGATGGCAATAATGAGAATACCTATATTAATAATCGCCATGTAACTAAATAAAACCAATACTCTACCCGATCCATCACTTAATAAAAAAGGAACCGCATATGCGCCTACGAGCCCGATATGAGCTATGATTTGTTTATTATACTGTATTGCTGCAAAAACAGTAAATGCCGTAAATAATAACATAAGAATAAATGTCGGAGTCTGCGGAATTAGTCCGTACAAATCATATGCTAAAAAGGTTATAAAATATAATATAGTCATAGCACCACTAACCAGTACAGCGCTAAAATTTTCATATTTTTTCTTTAGCTTCATTCCAATTCCTAAAAGCCCCAATCCTGTTAGATATCCCAGTATAATCCTAGTTAATGGCCCTATTAGATCATGTTCTATGGTATATTTTGCTCCAATAGCAACACCAATTATAATAATGATGATACCTATTTTATTGATTAGATTTTCTCCAATAAATTTTTCAAGGTTAGATTTCTTTTTTGGTATACTAGTTTTGGCAATAGTAGTTTTTTCTTCTTTTACTAATGCTGGTGATACATCCTCAGGTTTAACAGAAGAGGGTGTAGTTTTGGCACTTTCTTTTGTAATTTCTGCTATAGGTGAAACAGGGGTTGGGTTTTCTGTTTTTATATCTGGCTGCTTGGCTGAAGATATTTTTATCTTATATATTTCATCTTTAAGATCTTGTATTTGAGTTGAGAAATCTTGTTGTCTTTTCAGTAGAATTTCTAGCTTCTCCAAAAGCTGATGTATCTGATCTTGGTTGTTTCCCATATTACAATATTATTATATTTACCTAATACTAAGTATTCTTCAAAGCTTTTATAAATTAAGATACTACAAAATATAACAAGGTTACATTTAAAGCTATATCATCACCTCTAAGAGTAAATACCACTATCTAAATCAAAAATTCAAAACCTGTTTCTTTTCAAAACTAAATATGTAGCATACACATTTTGAATAGTAAACAAATATCTATGATACACTCAATTTATAGTACACTGTTTCCCGTGAAAAGTATTATTTATATTTCACATGGAATTACAGAATAAAAAACATTCATTCTGAAAAGGTAAAAAAGTTTTTCTAAAAAGGCACTATCTTAGGATATAATAGATGTTTGTTTTATTTCAAAATACGAGCAATTTTATCTTTTAGAAACTGTCTTTCTTGTTTAGACTGGGTAAGTTGTATTGCTTTTTGGTAGTATGATGATGCTGTACGATTATCTTCTAATCGCTGATAGATTTCACCCAAAGTTGCATGGTATAGATAATATTTTTCTAGTAACTTATTGTTCTTTACATTTTCGAGTGCTGTTAGTGCTTCTTTTGGGCCTCTGAGTTCTAGAATAACCAGACATCGATTTAAAAAAACGATAGGATCGTTAGCGATTTTTAATAAGAGTTCATAATACTCTAATATCATTTTCCAGTTCGTATCTGCATATTGCTTTGCGCAGCAATGTTGATATGCAATAGCAGCTTCGAGATGATATGTTGAGAGTTCGTCTCCAAAAGCAGCTTTGTTTAGATACTGTCCACCAGATTGAATGAGTTTTGCATCCCATGTTGTACGACCCTGTTCAGAAAGTAAAATAAGTCTTCCTTCTTCTGTTAGCCTACTATTAATTCTTGAAGCGTGAAAACACATTAATCCCATCAAAGCATATACCTCGGGTAATTGTGTACGTTTTTCTGATAACAGAGATTTACATAAAAGCATTGCCTGACTAATTAGATCTTTACGAATCAACTGATCGGCATGAGTAGAATTATAGCCTTCGTTAAACATGAGGTAGATGGCATTAAGAACAGTTTTAGTTCTTGGATTTATCTCATCAGAAGTCGGGATCACAGGGCGTATCTTGTGTTTTCTAAAATATTCTTTGGTTCGATACAACCTTTTAGAGATAGTATCTTCATTACTAAGAAAGGATCGCGCAACCTCTTTGGTACTAAATCCACATAACGCTTTAAGAATAAATGTAATTTGATTTTCTTGCGAGATATCGGGGTGACAGCATGCATACATCATTCCTAAGAAATCATCTTTAATATGCTGTTCCTGCCAATAGTTATCCATTGTAGTGGTTAGTGTATACCCCGAAGTTAGAAGTTGTTTTTCGGGATCAGAAAAATCGATAACACGACTATGTTTATTATGCCTGATAATATCTATCGCTTTGTTTTTAGCTGTACGATATAACCATGCTCTTGGGTTATCTGGCATTCCTCTAAATTTCCAGGTTTCCAGAGCTTTAACCAGAGCATCTTGCACCACGTCCTCGGCTAATTCTATATTTTCGATACCGAATATTTTAATCAATACAGAAACCATCTTTCCTGACTCTTGTCTAAAAAGATGGTTTAATGTATGATCTATGTGATCTCTATTTTCCAAAAAGTTATTCCATTGGACTTATTTCTCGTACTTCGACGCTGCATCCATATTCAAAACCTGGACAATCCTTAGCTATTTGTGCTGCATGGTCCAGAGAGTTTGCTTTAATTAACAAGTATCCACCAACCAGTTCTTTACCTTCTGCTAATGGACGATCGGTTACCTTTTTACCACCTTCGGTTAATGTTTTGGCTTCGTTCATTAATGGTTGACCACCAACAAGTTGTTCTGATTTCTCCAAACCACCCATCCATTGTTGCCAATGTTGCATATGTTGCTGCATCTCTTCTGGTGATCGGTTAGCATCATGTCCGCCACGGATAATATACATAAACTCTTTCATTACTATATCTTTTTAATATTCTATTATCTTAATCCTCTGGCCATACTTCTCTTACTTCTACATAAGAATTCCATTGCAATCCAGGGCATCCTTTTGCCATTTCGGTAGCATCTTCTATTTTATCTGCTTTTATGATCAAATATCCACCTACTAACTCTTTACCTTCTGTTAGAGGTCTATCGGTTACTTTGGTTCCTCCGGGATGAATTGTATTTCCGTGTGAAAATAATCGTTCGCCTCCAACGAATTTTTCTTGCTGGGCCATTTCGCCAATCCATTGTTGCCATTCCTGCATATGCATTTGCTGTTCTTCTGGAGATTTAGAATCCCATACGTTATCATCTCCTCTAAAAAGAAACATAAATTCTTTCATTTGTCTGTTTTTTTAAGTGATTATTTATTTTTTACACTACTATGACGAACGCTTTTTTGATTTTTGGACAAACAACATGATATTTTTTAATAAAATACTCTAAAAGAGTATAACAAGGTGATATTTGTAGCTTGATATTGTATTGTTTCTCGGCAATTAAACTTATCTATTCGTTGACGGAATTTACGAATAATCCTCAAAAAAATAACGAGTATATTTTCATATACTCGTTACCGTTTATAAAGTTTTGTGATGTATTGTTGTTTCAAAAAACACTCATATTGAGCTATCTCTTATTTTTTTAGAGATTTATTATACCACTCTCTCTTTTTATTTATATATAAAAAAAGAGCATTTTCTGTGGCTTCATAATATATACATTCTGAACTACCGATACACACTTCACGTTTTTTTGTATCTACAGACCACGTATTTTGTGTTGTCTTTGTTTTAGACTTTTTTACTACTGTTTTATCTGATTTGAATATGATAACTGTTTCTGGGTCATCTTTTTTAACCCATTCTCCTATCAATTCTGTCCCTGAAGTAACCTGATCAATTACAGTTTCTTTGGACTCTAATATCTGATCTTGTTGTACAGGCTTAGTCTTAAAACCCATTAACGTTACAGCTAAAATAACAATTGTAAAAATTACGGATATAGATTGGGGTCTTTTCATAATTTAAATTTTTAATAAAATAAGGATATAAATTTAATGTTTTTTTGGTAATATATAGTTTTGATATTTTTTAAATGCTCAAAAGTTGATAAAATCATCAATTCTTTTACTCTATTAGCAAATTTTATACCATTACTATATTATTATTCTTTAAATCTGGCATAATGAAGTTTCATTTCATTCATGGTAATCTCTAGCATATCTTCTCTTAGCACATATTCTAAACACATTTCTGTGCCTCCTTCTACCGATGTAGCTTTTAAGCATAGCTTGCTGTCTTTTAATAACCAGTATCTTTTTAAGGGTTCTCCTAAGGATTTTTCTATGACAGTTCCATCTGATCTCAATTCTATATAAGTATTAGGATCACCATCCATTACCCATTTTCCTATTAATTCTTTTGGGCCTCCCTGATATATACCACTAGCATTTTCTTTTTCACCAACAGTCTTATGATGTTCAGGGCTATTTTTAAAGCTGCTCAATGTTAGCATTGCTATACTAACTATAGTAAGAATTAATTTGGATTGCATAATTTGGGCATTTAGGTAGGCTAAATTTAACGTTTTTTTTGGTTTTATCCCTAATACTATGTTATTAAATATCTTTCTTCATACATGATAAATGCAATACAATTCATTCAAAACAATACAATTTACCAGAACTCCTATTCTAATTTTACTATCATTCGGGTTCTTATCATCGAGATATCTTTAAAAATTTTACACATATTCTGTTTATCAGTTTTTAAGTTGAGAATTTCAAATATCATTTTAAGAAATTAATTGAGGTAGGGTATTATACTATATAAACGTTCTATTATAAAAACGCCCGTAACTTATCTATTAACGTAAATGGCAAAAGGGGAACACTATTCGTATGTGTTCCCCTTTTTAATTTTAGAAATTTCTAAAAATTACATTCTTTCTATTTTACATATAAAACAACCAGCTTCAGCATTTCTAGCATGTAAATACGTTATATCGCTGTGGTTATTAAATATTTCTGGAATCAAAAGATCTACATCATCATCCCCTACCAATTTTGTAAATATCATATTTTGTTTCTTATCATACCCAATCAGTGATAAAGGAAAATTTTGTTTATCTGCTTTGATTTCTGGTGGAAATTGATGGCTATTCTTATAAGGTTCGACTTCTTTTTTGTGAACAAAAATTGGACCTGGTTGATTAAATGCATTTTTAATTTCAAAAGGACTATGACTAATCAATAATCGGGTATCTTTTCCCGGGTCAAACTTTTTTAAGGAAATACGACAAGGCCCATAACCTGTAGCAATTTGTTCAACAATTGGGTAGCCAAAATAATCTACTCTTGTTTCTTTGATTCCTGATACATATTCTTTTGTTAATGGGACAATTCTAAATTTTTGCATATTCTTATTTTATAATTTAGTCCAGATTATACCATAGAAAATTCATTACATAATTCTGATTTAACAAAAGTGATAAGAATCTAAAAAGCAAAACACCCGAATCTTGCTTAGTTATGAATTAATTTTTGCTGCTTCCCAGCCAATTATAGCTGTTTTGCGTGTATTGCCCCAATGGTATTGTCCTAAATCACCTGTAGATTGGATTACCCGATGACAAGGGATTAAAAATGCAACAGGATTACTACCTATAGCGGTTCCTACAGCTCTGGATGCTTTAGGTTTATGAATGTGATTGGCAATGGATCCATATGTTGTTAACCCACCCTTCGGGATCTTGAGTAATGTTTCCCAAACTTTTAATTGAAAATCAGTTCCTTTAAGGTGTAATTTTATTTGATTCAGTTTTTTCCAATCTTTTGTAAAAATAAATAAAGCATTTTGCTGAGGTCTATCTACTATTTGAGTAAATTTTGCTTTTGGAAAACGTTTTTGTAATGTTGTAAATGCATGTTCGTCATCTGCAAATGTCATATGACAAATACCTTTTGAAGTAGAAGCTACCAACATTTTACCAAATGGGCTTTCGGCATAGCTATAATTGATATCAAGGTTTTGACCTCCATTTTTGTATTCTCCAGGTGTCATTCCTTCTATTTTTATAAAAAGATCATGTAACCTTCCTGTTCCAGAAAGTCCAGTCTCATATGCCGCATCAAACAAAGTGGTTTGTTGATCTTTTAAAATGTTTTTTGCATATTCTAGACTGGTATACTGTAAAAACTTTTTGGGGCTCACCCCTACCCAATCTGTAAAGAGTCTTTGAAAATGAAAAGGGCTAATATGTACCTTTTCTGCAATCTCATCCAGATTAGGTTGATCTTTAAAATTTTGCTTAATATACGTTATCGCCTCTGCAATACGATTGTAATGAAACTGATTTTGTTCACTTATCTCCATAATACTTTAATTTTAAAAACAGTATAAAAGTATTTAGCTCAAGGTATTTTTAAAACCCAGAACTTGCTTATTTCAATACAGAGTAAAAATAATAGTATTTTATGGTTAGAAAAATTATGCTGTAATAACTGATTTAATCCATTATAAAGCTAAATCCTCCAGAAAACAAACTAGAGCTTAGTCCAGAGTCACGTTCATATTGTCTAAATCGAAGATCAATACTTTTTAAACCAAGTTTCCATATATGTAATTTTGCAAAGATATCTGTATAACTAATACCAAAACCATACTGATTCGCATCAAATCCAGACAAATCATAATCAGAGGTATAGAATTGCTGTGTAGATAGATGTTGATTAAACGGGGCAAAATAATCCGCTTTTGTTTGTGTATAAAAACGATATGAAGGATACAGTGTAAATTTATCTGTAATTTTAATAGGTACTTCTATACTTGCAGTATGTGAGTTAATCCCCCAATCATCTGTATAATATCTATAAAATGTTCGTATTGTAAAAACTTCATTAATATAATAATGTAATCTTCCTCCCGCGGCTATTTTAAATCTAGAATCTGGTAATCTTTCTACATCATCACCGTATGTAAATTCTTCAATAATTACGTCGGCCACATCGGCAAATTGCACTCGTTGAAACGGTGTTGACAAAAGGCCTTCCTGTTGAATAAAATCCAATGCGAGGGATCCTTGTAATTTTTTAGACAAAATTTGTGAGAACCCAAATCCTACAGAATACGAATTACGAGATTCATCATCAAACTTTGTAAACGTAGGTTGATCCCTTAATTCTGTGGGATATATTGCTTTCCATGTATCCAGAAACACATTCGCTTTTACACTTAATTCTGTATTTTTCTCATTGAAAAGTCTAGAATAACTACCTCCAAAACCAACAGAAAAATAATCATACTCGGTTGCAACCGCTACATTGGCAGACCATACACTATTTCGATCATCACTACTATGACTGTAACTTCCTGATATTGTTGTTAACACATCTTTTTTTGATGCTCCAGAAGAGGCAACAAATGGACTTGCAGTACCATTACCATCAAAAGGATTAACATTACTAGAAGAAGCTGATGAATATGCCGATATTCCTGCATCTATTGTCAATACATCATCATCATTTAATGGGATAGAAACAACTATTGTAGGTGTAAGATCAGTAAGCTCTTCTGTACCTACACCACCTGTCACCGCAGCATTATCTCCATCCTGAGTGTAATAACTCATCAAGAAATCTACTTCTGCAGATTCTAATACTCTTTTTTTGTATGTAGTGGTATCATCTTGTTGTTGCTCCTGTGCGGTTACAATCACTACCGACAATATGGCTATTATTAAGGGAATTTTTTTCAAGGATCTTTACTTTATAAAATTGTATAGTATATTTTAATATTCTTTATTAATATGGTTATTGGTCACTAATTACAACCACACCCTCCTCCGGTTTTTCCTCCATTTGCTCCAGCAGCAGATTCTCTATAGGCTTGGAAATTGGTTTCGAAGCGATCAATTTTTTTAAGAGCTAGCTCCATATCCGGATCATTGATTTGTACTTTTTCATATTCTTTTACAGCTACACATGAATTTAGAGAAAGTAGTAGTAATAAAAGTATTGGTATTAACTTGTTCATAAAGTACGTTTTATAAAGATTATCGTTATTGGTTATCTATCTTAATATGATCAGAGGTATAAATATTTCCTTGGTCATCAATGATGATACATTCAATCCCTGTTAATTGATTTATTCTATTTAAACCTATCTCAATCCCCATTACAAAAACAGAAGTTGCTAAAGCATCTGCCAACTCTGCTTTTGGAGCAAAAACTGTAGCACTTACTATACCAGTAGATGGATATCCTGTTCTGGGATCAATAATATGAGAATATCGCTTATCATTAAAAGTTACATATTTTTCATAATTCCCAGAGGTTACTACTGCTTTATCTATTACGGGTAATAATGCAAATGCATTATTTTTATTTAAAGGATTAGTAATTGCGACTTTCCACTCGCTTCCGTCGGGTTGTTTCCCCCAGGTATTCATATCTCCAGAGGCATTTATAATTCCGGCACTTACTTCTTTACTCATTAAAAGATCTTTGGCTCTATCTGCTGCATATCCTTTACCAATAGCTCCAAATCCTATTTTCATCCCTTTTTGTTTAAGAAATACGGTAGATTTTGCTTTATTCAAAATTATATTTTGATAACCCACCTTTGCCACCGACATCTTTATTTCTTCTTCAGAGGGCATTTTTTTCATGCTATTATCAAATTTCCAGATTCGATCCATCGAGGCATAACTAATATCGAATGCGCCATCTGTTAATTTAGATATCTGAACAGCTCTGTCTATTAAGTCGAAAAGTTCTACATCAACTTTCACCGGATTAATCCCGGCATTATCATTAATTAATGAAGTTTGAGAGTTCTTATCCCATGAAGAAATCAATTTTTCGATTCTCTGAATTTCTTCAACGGCAATATCGATATACTGATTAGCTGTAATTTTATCTTTATCGACAACAGTAATATCAAAACGACTTCCCATCAGTTTTAGAGTACGTTTATGTATTTGTTGCGAGAAACTACTACTCATTGTAGCTAAACATAAAAATGTAAGGAGAAGTCTCAAAATATTATTTGGTCATTGTACTTAGTATTTCTAAGTACGCATTTGGTGTTACTTTTTTATAACCGGTCTCCCCAATTTTTTTGCCATTTTTATCTAAAACAACAACTAATGGAAAGCCTCCGCTTTTATTATATGTCTCTGCTAATGTTTTATTCTGGTTTTGCAGTGCTTCTGGTAATTGGTTTTTTTTCTTTCGGGGAAAATCTGCCTTTAGCAATACATAATGCTTTTTTGCATATTCCTGAAATTCCTTAGTATCTAGAATCTGTTTTTCTAATTTAATACATGGTGCACACCAATCTGAACCGGCAAATACTAAAATTATATTTTTATCATTCTCTTGTGCAACCTTTTTTGCTTCTTCAAAATTGGTTAGCCACTCCTGAGCACTTACCAAATTAATTCCTGAAAATATCAGAAACACTATTATAATAATCTTTTTCATATCAATGTAAATCTACTTTATAGTAACTATTCAAATTGTTAATTAGTACTTAAAATTTGTTTGAAGGTCATAATACGTACTAAGTCTAAATAATCATTATAGAACAATTAATATACTTACATTATTTTTCTAGAAACCCATCCGCTTTCCAATCCAAAATAATATCAATAGTTGCTTGAGGTAACCTCCCCGCTGGAGGCATTACATTGTTACCATTACTAGTTACTCTCTCCACAAACCCTCTGCCGACACCAATCTTAACTTCTTTAAAATTTCTTAAAGCAAAAGGGGCTCCATTTGCAAGAGGAATAGTATGACATCTCAAACATTGATCATCAATAATGGTTTTTACATCATTATTATAAGTTGTTGTTTTATTTGGGTTTGGACTTGTTATAGGCAAAGTACCATCATCATCTTTTTTACAGGATATCAATAAAAATGTGATAAATAAGATCAAAATATGTTTAGACATTCTTTTCATATTATATATTGTTTTATATAAACAACATTTATAATATGCTTTACCCTATTTTTTAATTGTTAAAAAAGGAAAGTTACCTGGATAAAAACAGATAAAATTTAGAAAGCGTAGCAAACAGCAATCTAAATAATACCATTCAATTATTTTGCTTTCAAAACTCAATCACAACACCTTAACACACAGGTTATCAAGGGTTTTTATGATTTTAAATTCTATAGTTTAGGACACCTTTTGCAATTGGTTTTTCCTTTCTTTTTATACTTTTTACAACATTTTTTCTTTTTCCCTCCACAGGCTATTTCACAATTCATAGCCTGACAAGGAGAATATAATGATGGAGTACCTGAGCTTTGCACTGATATAATTTTTATTAAATCTAAATAAGTACAAAAATATAAAAAAAAGATTCCCGAAAAAGGAATCTCAATTTTATCTTTGTTAACTTATTAACAATCACTTAGCTTGTTGTGCTGCAACTTGAATAGTGTTAATATCTCTATCAAATAAATAATGACCAGATTTATCTTCACCAATAATTTTAAGTTTATCTAATAGTGTACGTGCTATTGCCTCTTCTTCTAATTGTTCTGCTACATACCATTGCATAAAATTATGTACATTATAATCTTTACGTTCCAGACATTCGTATATAATATTATTAATTTTTTCTGTAACAAATTCTTCACTTTTCAAAAATGTTTCAAAAAGCTCCATCAACGATTTAAAATCATCTCTAGGTTTATCTATTGCAGGGATGACAGCATTACCACTTCGTTCATTAATAAACTTAACCAATTTGGTCATATGTACTCTTTCTTCTTCTGATTGCATATAAAAAAATTCTGCTATACCATTATACCCTCTGGTATCTGCCCAACTAGCCATCGAAAGATATTGTGCAGAAGCTTTTGCTTCATATTTTATTTGATCATTTAATAGTTGTTCTATTTCTTTTATCATGTTTATTTAGTATTGTTCGATAATATCGAACTAAAATACATAATTCTATTATAACAAGAAACTATTACATTACCCTCCTTTACAGGTTTATGTAGTTAATCTTCAAAAAAAGTTATATAGATTTTAGGTCTAAATCTAATCTCATCAAAATATGTCTCAAGCTGCTTTCTCAAAAGCAATGTAATTGACCAGTTTACCATGTTTATCATGAACTGGAAATCCTTTAATGAGACAGACATAGGGAGTTTTATCCTTTTTGTAGTTTAAGATTGATACTTCAAAAGAGATTTCATTGTTTATAGCACTTCTTATTTTTAATGATGTCTTAGTACATGTATCTTCCCCTTGAAATATCTTTGGTGAGTTACCTATAACTTCGTTAGGCGAATATCCACTTAGTTTTTGAATATTTTGTGATGCATATACAATTTTAAGATTGGGATTCGTGATAACAATAACAGATTGTTCTTGGATAAATTCTTGGTAGTAATCTCTTGTGAAATTCCAGTTTTTGGTAATTTTTTTTAGAACACTAAGATCTTCTTTAAAACTTTCTAATACTGTATGATGCTCCCCATAGAACTCCCAAGAAATTAATGGCAATACGTGATTAGATGTTTTCTCATAATACTTTGCCACCATAGTATCATACCCAAAAAACTCATTCATTATACTATCTTTTTTCAAAAATATAGAATTAAACCCATATTTTTCTTTGAACAAAAGTTAATTCTAGGGTTAAAACTTTAGTTTCTTTTCTGGCGAAGTTTTTTTTATTTTTTTTGAAATAGTTGCCAAAATGCCAAGATAGCTCCCATACTAAAAGTGGCTGTCATCAATATCCCAGAGAATATTACTACATATTTCATCCAACTTATCCCTATCCACATAAAATAGATACCTCCAAAAGTCAAAATAATTGACAAAAAAGGTTCTACCATTAAGAAGAGTTTTAGTTTTTTATGTATTGAAGTTACTGCTAGTATTCCTCCTAATAAGAAGAAGATAAATGACATAGATAAAATATGGGTATGAATAATGGTAAGCATTTCTCTTTCCCCCTTTTTAAATTTCATTACTTCTGCATCCTCATCATCTTCATTGCCCAAATAGTTCTCTTCAATTCCATTGGGATCAGTAGTCGAAGTTTCATTAACAAACAGCAATCCGGTAAAATATCCTATACTTAAAACAATGATAAAAACTCCTATAAACAATTTTATCTCTTTAGGAAAAGTATGTATTAAACCGTGAAACTGCATCAAATTATTTGGTTTAAATGTAATGCTTTTATACTTTTTAACAAAGTATCTAAAGCTCTGGTCATGGATCTCACAGAGATTGTAGCTCCAGAAATTGCATCAATATCTCCAGGGAAATTAATTTGATCATCCATAGATTTCCCTATAAATTGTTTTAGCCAACGTTTGCTTCCTATCTCTCCTCCATATTCTTCTCTATAGATTAAAACTTTAGATTTCAATATAGAAAAATTTTCATCAAAAATTACCAGGTAATCAAAAGTAGCTGTCTTACTTGGCGCATTACCGATATACGCATAGCCTAATAAACTATCTGCGCTTACTATCTTTAACAGGTTATCTTTTCCAAACTCTGATTTTACAGTACTATTATCTGCATCAGAAATTTTTATAACCTCGGTAGAAAATTCTTCTGTACCAAAATAATTAGTAATTTCTTTATTTACCTTTTTCTCTATTTTTTTAGAGTGATTTGTAAATGAAGTTAATGTAAAAGTTACTACTAATAAAACAACAACAGACATTCTAATTTTCATCTTGCAAAAGTATTTAAAAACTCGTATTCATAAAGCAAAAAACAGGCCAAATTTATAAAGCGTTAAAACCTCATAGGTCTTGGCAAAACCTATGAGGTAAAAAACACTTTTCAATCATCAAATATTTAGAACCAAACTCCGATACCGAAGTTTAGTCGGTTCTTAACATCACCTCCGGATAAGGCATTATCTCTTAATTGATAATCTCCTTTTAGTACCACACCAGGGGTGATATGGTAACTTAATCCTGTGGTAATATCAGTACGGTTATATGCGTCATTTCGTTGTAAACTACCCGCAGTACTTGCATGAGTATCATATTGTTCATAACGTGCAAAAGCAAATAGTTTTTGTTTATTCATCATAGGTAACAGGTTAAATGCTCCTTCTACATACCATCCCATTAAGGCACTACCTAAATCTCTACCTGTTAATGAATTATAATCATCTGTATCAGAAAGTGATGCATAAATAAATTGTCCTCTGGCAGTGAATCTTTGATATGCATATCTAGCATCAAAACCAACCATAGAAATACCAACATTAGCTCCATCCAAATCTTCTACATCGTCTTCTGCTTGTGTTTGACCAAAATATCCTGATAAACCTAAACGTAATCCAGGTAATCCATAATAATCTAATTTTGCTGAAAAAGTAGGGCTATCTACCGTAGATTGGATTGCTTTCTGGCGACCACTACGTAGTCCATTAGATCCTTTTAAAAATCCATTCACTCCTCCTTCTCCATCAGACTCTGTAGATTTGAATCCATTAAAAATATAAGCTTGGTATCCTAATGAGATATTATCAAATCTACCATTAACTCCTATACCTAGTTCTCTCCAGGTTGTAGGAACAATAGCATTATCAACAGCAGGACGCTCGGTACCATTAAAAGTAGTAGGCTCATGAAACTCATTGATAAGTCCCATAGGTACTAACATCAAACCACCTCTAAGGTTTACATTATCGGCAACGTTATAGTTAACAAAAGCTTGTTCTATAAAAACTTCTTCTACGTGTTCAAATTCTACTTCTGTTACGAATTGTATTTGATCATTAAATCGATACCCAAAAAGTAATACTAATCGTTGCACATCTAGTTCTCCATTATCTCCTTCAGGCTGGTTATATAGCATTTCTCCATATGCACCAACAGTTACTGCCTTACCAGAATTACCAGAAAGGATACGTTGTGCGGCGTTGATTTGTTTTTGAGGATCCAATTGTATAGAATCTTGCCTAGTCTGAGCAAAACCTATAAAAGTAATGGTTAATAATAGTAATGTTAATTTATTCTTCATCTCTTTATTTAGACTTATTACAAATAATTTGTTTATTTTGACCGCAAAGGTATTCATCAAAATGAATTTGACAAAGTTTATTTATACTAAATCTAAATTAATTTTAAATTTCAGTAAAGAAAGAAAATTACTACACTGATATTAAGCCTGATACAGGCTAATGATATAACGAAAATATTTTGGTAGCCTCATTATGAGAAGATTCAAAACTTAGCGTTCTGATATTCGTTTCGGCATTCACCGTTGTGAAATATGAGATCATACGCTCTGTAGGCATATTACCTGTTAATTCATCTTTTGCCATTGGACACCCTCCAAACCCCTGAATTGCTCCATCAAACCGTCTGCACCCCGCTTTATATGCAGAATCTACTTTCTCAAACCAGGTCGTTGGTGTGGTATGCAAATGTGCTCCAAATTCAATCTCTGGATAGGCTGGAATTAAATTCGAAAACAAATAATCAATAATTTCTGGTGTAGAAGTACCTACGGTATCTGATAACGAAAGAATTTTCACTCCCATCTTGCTCAGCTTTTCGGTCCACTCCCCCACTATTTCTACATTCCATGGATCTCCATAAGGATTACCGAATCCCATAGAAAGATAAGCCACTACTTTTTTATTTGCTTTATCAGCGATATGTAATATTTCTTGTAACGTAGCTACAGATTCTGCAATAGTCTTATGGGTATTTCTCATCTGGAAATTTTCTGAAATAGAAAAAGGGTATCCCAAATAATCAATAGCTTCGTGTTGTACTGCATCGTTAGCCCCACGTACATTAGCAATAATAGCCAACAATTTGCTTCTGGTATCAGAAAGGTCCAATTGCGATAAAACCTGGGCAGTATCTACCATTTGCGGTATCGCTTTTGGCGAAACAAAACTTCCAAAATCTATAGTATCAAAACCACATCTTAGTAAAGACTGAATGTATTGAACCTTTTTTTCGGTAGGGATAAATTCTTTTATACCCTGCATAGCATCACGGGGACATTCAATAATTTTTACGTTTTCGGTCATTTTAGAGTAGCAAACTAAGAAATATTCAATTGTGTGTATAAAAGTATGATTATTTTTTAAAATTTAAAGTGTTTCGACGCTACATGATATGAACACCCGACAAAAGGATTATAATAATTTAACTCAAATTGTGTATGAGAAAATCTTTTATGATATATGTAACATCAATTGGTTACAAATCTTATATCTATAAGTAATTGATTTATTTATAATTGCTATATTTAAAAAGTCAAATTAAAAACATGAGAAATTTCTTTCCTCTACTTTTTTTAATCCTCCAAATAAATTCTACCGCTCAATCGATTTCTACAAAGCCTATAGAAATTACTAGTAAAGACAGTATTTATATGCCTTTAGAAGAAGTAGCTCTTTACAAAGATTATTCTAAAGAACTTAATTTTAATCAAATTACACTCCAGCCATTTAAATCTATACTTCTTTTAGATTTTAAAAATTCTGAACCAAATGCTTTTTATTGGTATAAATTTAAAATAGATCTTAAAACAGATGCCAAAATATTATATTTTCTAACCTTTATTAGTGATGCTTCAGATTTTTATATACCTCTTAAAAAAAAAGGTTACAAAAAATATGAAACCGGGACATTTATTAAAAAAGGAAAGATTACTTATGATATTGAGCAGGCTTCATCACTTAGTTTATCTATAGATTCGATTGACTTTTCTAAACCTTTTTATTTTAATAAAAAACCAATCTCCAATGCCGGAAAATCAAGTATCAGAGAATCTTTTGGGATTATACTTGTTGACCATAAAAGTGTTGTTGGTGATATAATTAGAGAGGTTTCCGTAGCTAAACATCAAGAGTTTTATACGGGTGCTATATTCATTGCTTGCTTACTTTTTCTTGTAAGTTTTTTTATCTCTAGAGATAAAAACTTTTTGAACTATAGTATTTACTTATTTTTTGTGACCGCAATTTTTGCTCCAAATACTCCATTTACTTTTTCTGTATTGAACAGTATTAATCCTATGCTTTTTCATTATATAAAACAACTTAGCATTATTGGAGCTTCCTTTTTTTATTTTTATTTTGTTTACGGGATCTTAGAGTTTAAAATAGTCCATAAAAGATTATATAAATTTTCTAACTATTTTTTATTCAGCATTATTCTTTTCGCTATTATTAACTTAATCATAACTATAGTTGATCCACATTTAAATTATCGTATTGGTATTTTCTTCACATTTAGAATATTTTTTGGTAGTACAGCATTAATTGTCTTTGTATATCTATTCTCTGTGAGAAAAGATTTGATATCAAGGGTTGTACTCATAAGTAGCTTTTTACTTATTATTGGGAATATTGCTTCTATAATTACAGGTAATGGTTTATACTTTTTAAATACTGTACTAATTGAGATTTTAATTTTTTCAGGAATTGTATCGTATAATAATAAAAGAAATGTTGAATATAGAATTAAAGGCCAGTATGAGCTGGATAATGAACGAAAAATAAAGACCGAACTTATACAACTAGACAAAGCAAAATCAAACTTCTTTGCTAACATATCACATGAGCTTAGAACTCCACTTACCTTAATATCTGGACCCATACAAAATAAATTAATGAATGAAGATCTTAGTGAAAAAGATCGGGTTGATTTTGAATTAGTTTTAAACAACAGCAACAGAATTTCTGATTTGGTCAATCAATTATTAGATATCTCCAAAATTGAAGCCGGTAGCATGACTTTATCTTTGCAAAAGGTAAAACCAATACAACAAATTAATGCTATCGTTAAAGATTTTGAGTATACAGCAAGTTTAAAAAACATTAATTTTCTAACGTATTTAAACAATCATGAAGAAGAAGGCTGGTTGGATCGGGATGCCTTATATAAAATTGTAACTAATTTAGTGTCGAATGCTATAAAATATACTCCAGAAAATGGTTCTATTATCTGCAATGCTCATATTAAAAAAAATAAACTCCTAGTTGATATAAAAAATACAGGAGAAGGCTTGACCAAAGAACAACAACAACTGGTTTTTAAACGTTTTTATCAAACTCATAGTTCTCAATCTGGTACAGGTATTGGGCTAGCTTTGGTTAATGAACTTGTAAAATTACACGAAGGAGTAATCACTGTGGATAGTAAACCAGAGGAATGGACAAGCTTCAGTTTTGCAATCTCCCTAGATAAAAAGGTCATAAAAAATGCTACAGTCATAGAAGAAAACTCAGTACCTATTACTCATTATCATACAATTCATGAAATTTCTGACACCACTACAACTGAGTTAGAATTGGGCGACAAAAATGATGAACTCCCTATTTTATTAATAGTTGAAGACAATACCGATTTAAATAAATTGCTTCAGGATAATTTTAAAGATCAGTATCATATTATTAGTAGCAATAATGGAGAAGAAGGATGTGAACTGGCAATACAACACATTCCCGATATCATCATTTCTGATATTATGATGCCCAAAAAAGATGGAATTGAGCTTACTAACGAATTAAAGAATGATGAACGTACCAGTCATATTCCAATCATTTTATTAACTGCAAAAGCCGGTGAAGAAAATGAATTGTCAGGATTGCAAATAGGAGCTGATGAATACATGACCAAACCTTTTAATCAAAAAATACTGGCCGCCAAGGTTAATAATCTTTTGATGATTAGAAAAAAATTGCAATTGCGATATAGCCAGGAAGTATTTTTGACTCCAAAAGACATTACCATAACCCCTATGGATGAAAACTTCTTAAACAAAGTACAAAAGGTAATGGATGAACAATTGATAGAATCTTCTTTTAGTGTAGAAGAATTTAGTAAAGTCATAGGTATGAGTCGAATGCAACTACACAGAAAATTAAAGGCCTTAACTGGCTTAACATCTTCAGAATTTATTAGATCTCAACGTCTTAAATTGTCCGCACAACTACTCAAAAATTCTGATACAAATGTATCTCAGGTTGGATATGCTGTAGGTTTCAACGATCATTCTTATTTTACTAAATGCTTTAAAGAAATGTATCAATGTACTCCTTCTGAGTATGCTACTAAAGAGAGTAAATAATTCTTTTATCTTCTTATCACCTCTTAACAAACACCCCTAAAAACAAGGGGGAATCCCCCTATTCTCTTAATGTTACATAATTCATAGTCTTTGTTACATACCTCATAACGATCTCCTTTTACATATCCTAGTTTTTCCGTCAAGTCTAAAAACAAAGTTTGATTTATTGATTGATCATGCTGGCATGAATAAAAAAAGAAAAAGTTATAAAGGGCAACTCAATAGTTTTTCGACGAACAGCATACATCTAAATATAAATCATTTAGAAGACGGAACCTACACGTTAAAAATCATACATAAAAACAAAATAATTAAGGAAGTAAAATTTAAGAAGTAAGAGTATCATCTATCAAATTTCTGTTTTTGTTGAAAGCTTGATTTTTTCTAAAAAAATTATGAAAAATATTCATAATAGAGGTAACAATATTCTTTGTATAGTGATTTGAAGATGTAAAACTTTAAAAAGTAAAAAAATGAAAACAAAAGCTTTTAACACACTACTGTTAGCCATCCTTACGGTTATCCTTTTTTCATGTAACTCAGATGATGATGATAATACATCTTTCCGTGGAGGAGAACCTTCCTTAACCTTTACAGTACAGACCGAAGAAGATCAAATGGGTGAATTTGCAGAAGTTGCCATGGCAATTTTTGATGGGAAAATTTATGCTGCCGGAGGTTATAATTCATACGGTGGTTCTCAATTTCATTTCCTCTGGTCCAGTAATAATGGTATTAATTGGGGTACAATGCCTCTTTCTAGCACAACACCCTTAGGGAGCTTTGCAGCTTTTCGTACAGGAACTACATTAACAACGTTTAATGATCAGCTTTGGCTTATAGGTGGTAAAGACATTGCAGATGTTCCATATACGAATATATGGCATTCAGCAGATGGGGAGTCCTGGAGTGAATTATCACCTCCTTTTGGAGCATTACTCACACACGAAACCTTGGTATATGACAGTAAAATGTATGTAACAAAAGGTAATCGTACAACTAACCAAACCGAGGTATGGTCAACAATAAATGGTTTAGACTGGATACAGGAAACCGATAATGCGTTCCCTGGAAGAGCAGGACAAAAAGGTATTGTTTTTAATAATGCAATGTATCTATTAGGAGGAGAAGATATAGCCGGTAACAAAGTAAATGAAATATGGACCAGTACCAATGGTAGTTCATGGGCAGAAGTTAACCCCGCTACTCTATTTTCTGAAAGGAATGCACATTCTGTAACAGTTTACAACGATAAAGTATGGGTTATTGCTGGTAAAGATAACCTTACCGAGTTTAACAACGAAATATGGTATTCATCAGATATGATGACCTGGACCAGATATGAAGGACCTAGACCCGCTCCTACAGAAGGCATCAATAGTCACACAGCATTAGTATTTAATGACGAGATATGGCTTTTTGGAGGCAATCAACCCGATGGTACAGGAGGTTCCCGAAGAACCGGTGAAATACGAAGCTTCAAAGAAGATTAAAAACTTCTTGATCAAAAAAATAACGCCAAAGAATAGCATTTACTAAAATCTAAATCTCAAAAAATGAAAACATCAAAATCTATTTTATATACATTTTTATTATCGCTATCGATTACCATACTCTTGTCTTGCTCTAACGATGACAACGGCCCCGGAATAGATCCTAATCAAGAAATCATATTAGCAACATTTGATTATTCTAATCTTAGTGTAAACAGTTTACCTAATATGATCATCGCCAACAATACAGAAGGTGAGCTATTAACCAGCGTAGAAACCAATAAAGTACCAGGAATTTACACGCTAACAGCAAAAGGATATGCCTCAAATAGTTTTATGCTTACTACCCTTTTAGAGACAGATAGTTACAAAAGTCTTTCTACAACCAAAGACGTACCTGTAGGCAGTAGTGCAATTGCTCCTAATCACCACCCCACTAGAAACGGTAGCATAAAATTTACGCTAAACTTAACTGGGGCTACACGCATCAGGCTTTCTGTTTATGGACTAAAAAACAGAACTGTTACCGATGGAACCGATCCCTTAACCAGTGCTCCTACCAAAACCTATGAATATAATAAAGAAGGTTCTGGTGATAAGATTTTCCTAAAAGTAAGGTATAAGCCAAATGATGTAGATCCCATAATTTATGCATATACATGGATCGATAATTATAAAGAAACTGAAAATAGAGATTTAAGTTTTGCAGATTTCACTATAGTACCCACAAGCACTATAACTATAAATGATACTTCAGATGATAATTACACTGATCTTTCTGCTATTTATGACACCAACAGATATGTTAATCTCGAAAGTAACTTTCCTCAACACTTGGAAATTACAGAAGGATTTGAGTATTACTTAACAGCATATGGAGCATCATACCCCGATGGAGTACACCATAGCAAAGCAATTAAAACTGATGTTTTACCTGAAACAGTATCCGTTAGAAAACCTGATTGGAATTTTTCGTACACTTCAACATCAAACATCCTTCAATTACAACCTTCTGGTGATTATTTATATACCAATATTGATACTCGAATTATAAATCCTGCCGCCAAAAATCTTTCTTGGAACATTACTATTCCGAATAATGGTGCTAATAAAGTAACACTTCCACAGTTACCAGAAAGTCTTTCTGATTATACCGATTATTTTGAAGATACGTCTCGTTTCGAAGATAATTATGTACGCATGATTAATTTATCTAATAACCTCAACTATGTAGATTATATACAAGATTCAATTGATAGAACATATAATCTGGCAGATCAAAATGGAGAATCAATTTCAATTAACATAAATCCATAAAACCATCATGACGCTTATCAAAAAAATGAAGTAACGATTAATAAAATAATCTATGAAAAATATCGCTTTTTTAATTGCAATACTGTCACTCACATCAGTTCATGCTCAGAACAACAATTGCAGTAAGTTTTATGCTAGTCAGGAAGGTAAAGAACTAATCATTCATCAATATGATAAAAAGGAACGTCTTTCTACTATAACCGAATTTAAGGTAACCGATGTAAAAAGCACAGCTACTCAAAGTGTTATTACTATTGCCATGAATCTAAAAGATGGTAGAAACAATAAATCAATTGTCACCTCATCATTTAAAGCTCGTTGTTCGGGAAAAACGACTCGTTTAGATCCTGAATCTTTTATTGCTCCTGGTATACTTGATCAATATAATGACATGGAATATAGTATTCGGGGAGATGATATTTCTTTCCCTAATAGCTTAGCCATTGATCAGGAATTGCCCAATGCATCTGTACACATGTCAGTAAATGCAGGAATCATGAACATAAACATGACTACCAATATGTTAAACAGAAAAGTAATTGCAAAAGAGCAAGTCACTACTCCTGCGGGGACTTTTGATTGCTATGTAATTACCTATACCAACGAGTTAACCATGGGAATGACCACGACACAACATTCTAAACAATGGATAGCAGAAGGTGTCGGTATGGTAAAAGAAGAAACACGCAAAGCAAACGGAAAACTAATCACAAAAAGCATTTTACATCAAATCAACTAAAATTAATTCATTATGAAAAAAGTAGCCACATTAATCACAATATTCATTTTTATAGTTTCATCACGGGCACAAGACTCTGGATTTGACGCCAAAACAAAGGGAAGTTTTATTGCCAACGGGAGTGTCAATGTTTATTTCACCACTCGAAAAAGAAATGATGACAAAGCAACCGCATTTACCACCAGAATAACGCCAAAAGTAGGATATTTTGTAATCGATAATCTTGCCGTGGGTCTCGAATTAGGTATCAACACAAACAAAGAAAAGCAAGATTCAGATTTTGGAGATATAGAAACGACCACTAATGGTTTTGGCATAGGACCTTTTGCCCGTTATTACCTACAAAACAACATCTATTTCGAAGGTCTTATTGGAATAGGAAGCTCTAAAACAACTACTGATGGAGGGTTGCTTGGCTCAACAGATATAAAATCAAATATTTTTGGATTTAGAGTTGGGGCTGGTTATGCTTTTTTTCTCGGAAATCATGTTGCCATCGAACCCAGTGTAAGTTATTCCTGGGAAGATATTAATCCCAATAATGCACCATCTGGTTACAAAGAAAGTCTGTCCTCTATTTTTCTGGGTATTGGTATTTCTGCCTTCTTTTAAATATACCATATAAAAAACCTAATTATAAGAGTGATATCAATTCATTTGATAACAGACATAACAAAATGGCCAATAATGATTCTATACTAACACTTACAAAAATCAATAAAACTAATACGTATAAACAGATGAAAACAATAAAAAACAGTATAGTTATATTGCTAATACTAGTGCTAACAAGTTGTAGTAGTGATGATAATGGCAATACACCTCCAGTAGTACTACCAGTAGCAACTCTAAGTAGTATAAGCCCTATCAGTGGCCCAAAAACTACTATTGTAACCATCAACGGCAATAATTTTGGTGAAGACATTAGTACAGTACAAGTATTTTTTAATGACAAAGAAGGTACTGTACAATCAGTAAGTAATAACCAAATCAGGGCAATTGTGCCAGCCAGAGCATTTACAGGACAGGTAACCCTATCTGTAAATGGCACAACACTTACCGGCCCAGAATTCACCTATACTATTACCGAAGTAAATGTAAGCACTATAGCAGGTAGTACGCAAGGTTATGTAGATGGAACAGGTACCGTTGCCCAATTTAATAACCCTACAGGCATTACAGTAGATACAGATGGTAATCTATATGTTGTAGACATACAGAATCATAAAATTAGAAAGATCACAGCTCAAGGAGTAGTAAGTACCCTAGCTGGTAATACTCAAGGAAATGCAAATGGAACAGGTAGTATGGCTCAATTTAATTTCCCTACAGATATTACAATAGATACAGAAGGCAATCTATATGTGGCCGATACCTGGAACCACGCAATAAGAAAAATAACGCCTCAAGGAGTAGTAAGTACTATCGCAGGAAGTACCCCTGGTTTTGCTGATGGAACTGGCAGCATGGCTCAATTTAATTTTCCTTATGGGCTCGTAACAAATACTCTAGGAAATATATTTGTTGCCGATTCTGGGAACGATAAAATAAGAAAAATTACACCACAAGGAGTAGTAAGTACCATAGCAGGTAGTACTGCAGGTTATGCAGATGGAACTGGTGGTATGGCTCAATTCAATTTCCCTACAGGTATTGCAATAGATAAGAATGACACCCTATATATAGTAGAACGAGGTAATAATAAAGTACGAAAAATCACGCCTCAAGGAGTAGTGAGCACTTTAGCAGGTAACACCTCTGGTTTTGCTGATGGCAATGGTACCGCGGCCCAATTTAACTCCCCTACAAGCATTATTATCGATACAGCTGGAGTTATCTATGTTGCTGATGCTGGGAATGACAAGATAAGAAAAATCACGCCTCAAGGTGTAGTAACTACTCTGGTAGGAAGTACCTCTGGTTTTGCAGATGGCACAGCAGTATCTGCTCAATTTGATTCTCCATTTGATGTTACAATAGATACCGATAATCATCTTTATGTTTCCGATTCTAGAAATCATAAAATTCGAAAAATAACACAAGAATAAATACTCACTTAACATCGAAATAATGAAAACAATACAATTCATTTTACTCATTCTTGTTGCGGGTATTTGTATACGATGTAGTAATGATGATAATTCGAACACCATAGTACCAGAAACAAAAACAATTGATGGATCATGGGAACATACCAGTGGAATCATTCTGGATGGGTCCATAAAATTCATATCAATTGATAAAGAAAAAGGAATATTAATCATGCTATTCGAAAATGAGTTCGGTTTTAGAGGTATCAAACAGTATAATGTTACAATAGATGAAAGTAACATCAATTTTTTAACTCCCACCGAAATCTCAGAATTTGGATATACTTTAGACAAAAATGAACTTAAAATCACTCTTCGCAACAATACTGCAACCTTCAAGAGATTAGACACTGATCTTAATTTGGATAACTGGGTGAAGACATTAACTATTTTGCAAAATGCAGTAGTACCTTTTAAAGATATTGATATCGCATTTGATGGGAGTTCAATTATAGGATATAGTGAAGAAGATAGAGGGATTATAAAAATAAACCCAGAAACATTAGCTATTGAATCAGTTATTGCAACAACACTAACTCCTAAAGCTGTAGAAATCGAAAAATCTGATACCAATCCACTTCTTTTTCAGGCGGATACCGGAAACATTTTTCGGGCATCGTTTTATAGTACCGGAGAAACATTCTATACCTCAATAGATAATGGAGGTTTTATAACAGGATTAGCATCAGAAAAACCTGGTTACACATGGGTTGCCACCAATAATAATGATTATATAAATCGCTATAAATCTAATGGTTCTTTAAATCCTGGGGAGATCTTACAACAAATTGATTTAGGGTTCTATTCTATTAATGGCCTTGATTTTCAAGGTGGGTATTTGTATGTCGCAGGTGGGCAGTATTTATACAAATGTCAAGTTATTCCGGAATTTGAGGTTATTGAGGCTTATAGAATACCTGGATATGCTATGAAAGGAGTTGCTTTTGACGGTACTAACTTCTGGCTTAATGCCCAGGGAGAAGACAATGCTTTTCATTTATTAAAATCTGACTTGACATTATAGAATATAGGGGTCATTAAAAAACAATAAAGTAAGAACACATGAAAACTTTTTTTAAACACTTTAATATCATCATTTTAGTGCTTTTAACACTACTACTAGGCTGTAAAAATGATGATGATCGACCTATTGTACAATTTGAACTTGGGGAAATTACACTTTCTACGCCAACCACCGATGAAACTCTTTTTCGTATTGATGGAGAATTATCATGGGATGCTTTTGAGAGTAATGAATCTTTTGGCTATGATATTTACATAGGATTTGACGACAACAATATGAGTAAAATAGCCACCGTTACAACCACATCATATACTATAGAAACTCCTCTTGAAATTGGAGCTATTTATAAATGGAAAGTAACTGCAAATAATGGTGTAAGAGATATTGGTACATCTGCAATCAGGACCTTTACTACAGAACATATCGCACCCAGGCTACTCACCGACAATGCCGCTTTTCCTAAGCGGGCATATTCAACTACAGTAGCTTTTAATGATAAATTATGGGTTATCGGCGGTCAAAATGAGACAGGAGATCCTTTGGGAGATGTTTGGTCAAGTTCTGATGGTATTACTTGGGTATTAGCACAAGATGCCCCTCCGTTTGGTACTATTCATCAACACTATGCTATCGTATTTAATGACAAATTATGGGTGTACGGAGGTGTACGAGGAGCAAGTGTATCTAGGGCAATTTATAGTTCTGAAGATGGTATTACCTGGACAGAGGAAGCTGAGATAACTCCATTTAACCAATATAATAATATGACTATGACCGTGTTTAATAACAAATTATGGCGTATTGCAGGCTACAATGGTAATGTTGCAGATCTTTCTAATGAGCGCCATGTCTACAGCTCTACCGATGGTCTTAATTGGATTTTGGAAACCAATAATCATGGTTTTGCAGTCAAATATGGGATGGGTATTGCAAATTTAAACAATACGTTATATGGTGTTTTAGAAAAAGGAGATCCAAGTAACCGAAGTGTAAGTATACGAACAAGCACCGATGGAGCTACATGGGGTGAATTATCAAATAATACAACGATAAACTTCTCATACAATCCAACACTTACTGTCTTAAACAATAGGCTTAATATAGTATCAGGCTCTAATCTTACTAATTATTATCAATCAAGAAACGGGATTGATTGGGAGCTCGCTACAAACAGAAGTACAATAACCGGAAAATTAAAATATGCTTTTGCAGTATTAAATGGAAAATTATATGCCGTAGCTGGTGGTTCTTCACCAGGCCTAGCAAACAATTCTGTTTGGATTCTTAATTAAACAAATCATTAAAACTTTACATCATGAAAACAAAAAAATTAAAATTGAAGTACTTTTTTTTAGCATTCATTACTTTACTAGCATTAGGTTGCTCAGACGGAGAAGACGGTGCCGTTGGGCCAGCTGGTCCACAAGGAGGGCAAGGTATTGCAGGGGACAACGGAACCAATGGACAGGATGGGAATGCAAATGTTCGATCTTTTACGTATGATCTCTCTACGGTATCAGGTTCATTTTATGACCAATCTATACCAGAACTCACTCAAGAAGTAATTGACAATGATGCGATTTTAGGATACTTAAAATTAAATGGAAGCACTCGTTTATACCCAATCCCAAATACTAACTTAACTCCACTAGGGATTGATATCAGGACCTTTATAGAGTTGGAAAAATATTCTACGGATTTCTATAATAGAAATCTAAGCACTACATTTTCTGTTACCGCTGGGCAACTTGATGAACTAAGAATTGTAATCATAGCATCAACAAATAGAAGCGGTGAGCAGCAGGATATTCTATCCAAACTAAAAGTAGAAGGAGTAGATATCAATGATTACTATGCTGTAATGAAGTATTTCAATAAATAAAAATGCTATTATCAAGTAGTAGTGTATTATAACTTACCCCATTAATACCCATTACCTAAATAAAAACCAAGGCTTAATGTCTTGGTTTTTTTGATTAGCAAATTGTGTCTTATATTCATTTCTCGGAAATGAATAAAAATTACTCATAGGTTGGTTGATAATCAAGATGACCTGTTTGCCAAAAAGCAAATGAAAAGATATCTGCCATTTCTTCATTATATTTTTGATCAGAATCATTAACCCCGTGTCCTGAGTTAAAATCAACCTTTAAAAGAATCGGTTTTGGTGATCCGTTAAATTCCTGGAGTTTGGCAATAAATTTCCCTGGATCCCAAGCTACTACTCGTTGATCTTTTATACCCGTAAGGATTAATGTTGCCGGATATTCTCTTCCTTTTTTGAGGTGTTGATATGCATCCATTTCGAGGAGTGCTTTAAACTCTATTGAATCTTTTATCGTTCCAAATTCTTTTACATTATTAGGGCCATTAACCTGAAATTCTGATCGTAATAAGTTAATCGACGGAACTACACCAATAGCTACACTAAATAAATCCGGGCGTTCTGTTATAGCCCTACCCACCATAATCCCACCTGCACTAATTCCATAAATTATAGTGTGATCTGATGATGTGAATTTCTCATTTATCATATATTCTGTACATGCAATTGCGTCTTTCCAAGTATTTTTCTTTGTAGTTTTAAATCCTGCTTTGTGCCACGCATCTCCTTTTTCGCCACCACCACGAACATGAGAAACTGCCAGTACTCCTCCTTCGGATATCCATGTTAAAAAAGCAGTAGAGAAGAAAGGAGTATAAGAAGCTCCATATGACCCGTATCCTAATAGTATCGTAGAGTTTTTACTATTTAACAATGTGCCTTTTTTGTAAATAATAGATAACGGAACTTTTTCTCCATCATAAGAAGAAACTTCTACCTCTTTAACTACTATATCATTATATTCTTCATAATTTACTAAAGGTGATAAATTAGCCTTTGTAAATATCTTCTCTATTAGGTCATACCTATATAAAGTATAAGGAGAAGTCCATCCATGAGTAGAAACATAAAAATTCTCTCCATATGAAGCTACAAAGCTTTTACCAGAAGCTATAGGTAATGTAATCTCACTTTCAATACCATCATTAATAACAAATAACCTTGATTCTACACCATTTTTTAATGTTGTAAAAAACAGTCCTTCTTTTCTATATTCAAAATCCAAAATGGATCTGTCTTTTTTTTCTTTGACCAAGACTTCTGGGTTTTCAAAATCAGGATTTATAATTGATGTTTTGCAAATCTTAAAATTTGAAGCCCCTTTGGCAGTTAGATATATTATATCTTCGTTTTCAATAACAAATAATTTGATCTTATCTGTCTTTTTAAATAATGGTGTCCATCGAATTTTTTGATTTTTTATATCTGTAGTTTTAGCATAAAAAGTATCTTCATATACATTTACACCTGCAATACTTGCGAATATATACTCCCCTTGGTTAGAGTGTCCCGAAACATAAGGGAAATCTTCACTTTTTATATCTATTTCGGGGTTATTAGTTTTTGAAAATAGTTCTGTAGTCGTTTTCGGATCTGTTCCTATTTCATAATACACAGCAACAGTATTAAGATAAAAATTCTCATCATTTATATCTATGATTGGTAAATATTGATAAATAAATCCAGAGTTATCATAGAACCAATGTATTCCGTTTAATCCAGATGGATCACAATTAGTTATTATTTTAGGCAAAATTACTTTTGTGGCAACGTCCATAACTATTATTTCAGAAACTTCTTCTCCTTCTTTAGACAGGCTAATTGCTATCTTTTTTCCATCCCTGCTTGGTTTGATATAATTAATAATATATGAATACCCTAAATCAGGCTTGTATTCTTTAGGATTATAAAGTAATATTTCTTTTTCAGTATTATACGATTTTTTATGATATAGCATAAATACATTTTCTCCTGAGTTCTGTTTTAAAAAAAAATACTCCCCTGCCGATGTTATTCTAGAGTTTTTAACTTTATAATCTCCTCTACTACTTGCTTTTTGTAATTTCTTTACTAAATCATGTTTTTTAGAAATCCTATTCAAAACGGTTTGTGTATACTCTTGTTGTTTATGAAACCAATTGATAACTGTAGAGTCTTTTAAGTTTTCAAGATTTCGATATGAGTCGATTATTGTCTCTCCAAAATATTCGTCAACTATTTCTTTTTTAGGAGTTATTGGTGGGCCGCTAAGGGCTCTATTCTTATTTTGACAAGATACCAATATTATAAAAATTAGCGAGGGTAGTATTTTTTTGCACATTACTTTATATCTCAAGGTTGACAATAGATAGCACTATTATTTTTATGCGTTACATGGTGTATTAGTATTTGTTTCAGTAGGACAATCGGGTCTATGGCTTCTTACCCCGGTGCCGTCATCAATGATTATAATATCCCTCCCTCCTCTAATCAAAGAAATGTTCTTAATTTTAGCGATCCGTAATTTTTTCATTTCCAATTTACTGTTACTTTTACTAGTTTTCATCATATTAGTTTTATAAGTTGAGTGAATAAAAGTATAACTTTAATCAACTGTTTAATAGCATTTTATATTCGTTGTAGTCTTGTTTCCGGAAACCAGACCAAAATAAATAACGAAAAGTGAAATAATTAGGTCTATCGTTGAATTAACCCGTGTATTCTTCCATCTTTTTTATGAAATAGGAGGGGTATAATCCGGTTTTTTTATGGAAATATTTTGAAAAAGCTTCTGTAGTATTAAAACCAATTTCATTGGCGATAGCCTTAATTGTGTAGTTTCTAAATTTTTTGTTTGTTTTAAGTTCCTGTATTACATATTCTAATCTTAAATCATTAATATAATTGGTGAAGTTCTTTTCTTTATATGTATTAATTATTCTTGAGATGTATTTACTATTCGTTTTAAATTGTATTGCTAAGCTAGTTGTAGTAATATTAGGTTTAAGAAATTCTAAATTCTCTTCAAATTTTTGAATTTTACACAAAATATCTTCTTTAATATCATCTGATATTTTAAGAATTCTTTTTTTAGATTTTATGGAGATGTTATTATTATTTGTACTGTCATCTTTTTCTTCTATCAATGCTTTAAAACGTTTTGAATACCGTTTTCTCCTCTGATATTGATAATAAAAAAGAGCACTTATGACAATAACGGTTACAATTAAAAACCAGATAAATCTTTTGAAATATGAGTTTTTACCATGTATTGAAGCAATTAACTTTTCCTGCTCTGCTAAAAGTTCTGCCGTATCATATTTTTTTATCAGTTTTTCATTTACCAGTATATTATTTTGATGTAGAATACTATCAAACTTGAGTAATCTTTCTACATATAACAATTGATTTTTATAATCTTGATTTACTTTATAATAGTTAATAAGAAATGAATAGCTCTCTCTTACCTCCGGAGTTATATATCTTGTATTTTGAAATATAGAATCTATTTTTTTATAGAAATAATTTGCTTCACTTTTATTTGCCATAGACTCATTTATTCTTCCCAAATAGAAATATGCATTTACAGTGTGCCTCTTATCCTCTAACTTGGACAAATATGGTAATGACTCCTTTATATTAAATTCGGCTTTGACATACTCTTTCTTATAATAAAAATTGACTCCCTGATTAAAAAGAAATCTATAGTAAAAGCCATTATTGTATTGTTTAGATAAAGAAAACCCTCTTTTCAAATAGTAATCTGAAGAATCTATCATACTATTTTTGGTATACGTTTCTGCTAAGTCTACAATGATTTCCATATAATCAAGAGTATCCCTAATCTTCATTTTTTCTTCATAATCGAGACATTCTTTAAAAATATCTAGGGCCTCTTGATGTTTACCCAATTTACTTTTTATAATTGCAATATTATGTTGAGTCAAATATTGAAAATCTGTATTCTTATTTTTTTTTGTAAATTTTAAGGCCATCAGATAATTATCTAATGCTCGTTCATAATCCCACTTATTCAAGTAAAACCCTCCTTTACTAGAATACGGAAAGGCAGGATAAAAAAGATGGTTCTTATTTTCACTTAATTTGATAGACTCATCTAAATATTGTATTTTAACCTTATCATCTTCGACAAAATAATACAACAAACCGTAGGCTCTTGCCATTTTAATACTATCTCCATCCTCTCTTGCTTTTTCGAGGTATGTCTTTAAATATATCTGGGATTTTATTGTATCTCTACTATTATCTCTATATTTCTTATAGATCTCGGCATAAGATCTATGTTTTAAGGAATCCGAAATTTCAAAACGTCTTTCGACTTGTTGTGAAAATGAAGAGTAAGTACTAAATAAAATAAATACTAGCCGTATTATTTGCGCTATTTTATTCATGTTATTCTATGTCGTGTAATATATCGTCTTTATGCTTTCATGCAAACAGATTGATTTTAAAACTGATAAATCAATCAAAGATGTATAGTATGAAAAATCTTAATTCGAAAACGAATTCATTTTTAATATCCTAATTAAGATACACTATCTTTATTTTGTTGATTAATACATAATAAATATACCTCTTTCTTGTCTCGTTTGACCTAAGTCAGAATAATATGGATAATCCAGGACTAAAAGAGTTTTATAATGATCAAATTCAAATATCTTATTTCTCTTAAAGAAGAATAAAGACGCCTATCCCAATAAAGACAATAATCTGAAGCCATTTTAGAACAACCCCTATTCTTGAACTCTTTTTTAAATACTCTGCAATAGATCCTGCCAGAACTGCTACCAAACCAAAAATAACAAACGAAACCACAATAAAAAGAAATCCAAGTATATAAAACTGTACTACGTTACTTATTGTATTACTAAATAAAAACCCTGGGAAAAATGCTAAAAAGAATATAGATACCTTAGGGTTTAACACATTCATTACAAATCCCTGTTTAAATAATTGTCCGAGGCTTTTCTTTGGCATACTATTTTCTGAAAGACTTACTGAAGCTTCACTTCTAAATACTTTATAAGCCAGAAAAAACAAATACAACGCTCCGAATAGTTTAATGATAAAAAAGAGCATTTCACTCTGTTTAATAATTGCAGATACACCAAAAGCAACCAATGTAGTGTGTATTATACACCCAGACATTAGACCCGTTACCACAGCTAACCCATACTTTTTGCCATTTACCATACTTTGCATTAATACAAATATATTATCGGGCCCTGGTGAGAGTGCCAATGCAGATGTAGCAAGAACAAAAGTGTAGAGAATTTCGTAGTTCATATGCTAAAGGACCTAGTTACTAAGTAGTGCTTTATTAATATCCTTGATTAATTTAGGCCCTTCATATATAAAACCAGTATATATTTGTACCAGACTTGCTCCAGCTTCTAATTTTTCTATAGCATCGGTAGCACTATGTATTCCTCCTACTCCAATAATCGGAAACGCTTTGTTACTTTTTTCTGACAAATATTTAATTACCTCTGTACTTCTATTTTTTATAGGTTGACCACTCAATCCGCCATTACCCATAGTCTCTAATCTATTTTTAGAAGTCTTTAGTCCTTCTCTGGACACAGAAGTATTACTAGCGATGACACCATCTAAATTAGTCTCGGCTACCAATTCTATGATTTCGTCCAATTGATTTGTATTTAGATCCGGTGCAATCTTCAATACAATAGGTTTTTGTTTTTCGAACGTTCTATTTTCTTGTTGTACTGCTACTATTAATTCGTTTAAATATTCTTTATCATTTAGCTTGGCATGACTCCCTACATTTGGGCAACTCACATTTAGAACAAAATAATCTACATATGGATGTAATATTCGAAAACACTCTAAGTAATCTTTGGTATAATTCTCTGGTAACGTATCTGTATTCTTTCCTATATTTCCTCCTATAATAAGTTTGCCTTTATTTTTTCGAAGTTGATTTACAACTGCTTCAAGACCTTTATTATTAAATCCCATTCTATTGATAATCCCCTGATCTTCTTTAAGTCTGAACAGCCTTTTTTTAGGATTACCTACCTGACCTTTGGGAGTCACCGTTCCTATTTCAATAAACCCAAATCCAAAATTAGCTAATTCATTATATAAAACTGCATTCTTATCAAATCCAGCAGCTAGTCCCACAGGGTTATTAAATTTTAATCCAAAAACTTCTCGTTCTAATTTTGGGTCATTTACCTTATATAAGTTTCTAAAAATTGATGGTACCAAAGGAATTTTTGAAAAAACCCGAATCATTCTAAAAGTAAAATGGTGTACATTTTCTGGATCAAACAAGAATAATAGAGGGCGTAGTAAGAATTTATACATTAAATATAATTTTGCTTGTGCAAAAATAAGTTATCCAAGGTTCTAATAAAAGTGTATTTTTGAATTCTTCAGATATTAAAATAGTAGAAGTGATGATTTCAAAACAGCATATCATAAATAGGTTTATAAGTTATGTAACTATTGATACCGAAAGTGACCCCGAAAGTAATACAACTCCCAGTACCAAAAAGCAGTGGGATCTTGCTAATAAACTAGTCGAAGATTTAAAAGATATTGGCTTAGAAGACGTAAATATAGATGAGCATGCTTATATCATGGCTACATTACCATCTAATATTGATCAGAAAGTGCCTACTATTGGTTTTATATCGCATTTTGACACTAGCCCTGATTTTACTGGTGCAAATGTAAATCCACAGATTGTAGAAAATTATGATGGTAAAGATATCACACTAAACGCATCAGAAAATATTATACTCTCTCCAGATTATTTTGAAGATTTAATACAGTATAAAGGTCAGACACTTATTACTACAGACGGCACAACACTTTTGGGAGCCGATGATAAGGCGGGGATTACAGAAATAATAACCGCAATGGAATATCTTATACAACATCCTGAGATTAAACATGGAAAAATTCGAATAGGATTTACTCCTGATGAAGAGATTGGTCGTGGTGCTCATAAGTTTGATGTTTCAAAATTTGGCGCAGATTGGGCCTACACCATGGATGGTAGCCAAATTGGAGAGCTTGAATATGAGAATTTTAATGCCGCTGGTGCTGTGGTAACAGTAAAAGGAAAAATCGTACATCCTGGTTATGCAAAAGGAAAAATGATTAATAGTATGTACATCGCACAGGATTTTATCAATTCATTACCAAGAATGGAGACTCCCGAGCATACAAGCGGTCGAGAAGGTTTTTTTCATTTGCACAATATAAAAGGTAATGTCGAAGAAACTCAATTACAGTATATCATCAGAGATCATGATAAAGAACATTTTGAAGCCAGAAAAAAAGTGATGATAAATCTGACAAATGAGATTAACACTCAACATGCCAAAGAGGTTGTACATATAGAAATTAAAGATCAGTATTTTAACATGCGAGAAAAAGTAGAGCCTGTAATGCATATTGTAGATATTGCAGAAGAGGCTATGAAATCTCTTGATATTACTCCGATTATAAAACCAATACGAGGAGGAACCGATGGATCGCAATTAAGCTTTATGGGATTGCCATGTCCAAACATTTTTGCGGGAGGGCATAATTTTCATGGGCGATACGAATATGTTCCTGCAGAGAGTATGATTAAAGCTGTCGAGGTAATCGTTAAAATTGCCGAGTTAACAGCAAAGAAGTAAGTTAGCAATTTACCAGATTAAAAGTTGCTGGGATATTGTTTTCCTATGTATTCGTCTTTAATTATTATAAAATATAACTAATAATAAATACATATATAAAACAAAAAAGCGCGGTAAAATTAAATTAATTTCATCGCGCTTTTAACAAGTAGGCTAGTTATTACTTCTTATCTGCCGGTTGATTTAATTTCTGACTCATCTCCAACGAAATTGCAGACTTATCATAAGTTAATTTACCCGATCCTGTTTCAATAATAATAGCATTATTTTTTTCACTGAAGTCAAAAACTTTACCATGAAGGCCGCTTTTTGTTACTACACGATCTCCTTTTTTAAGATCTTCAGCAAATTTTTTCTCCTTTTTTGCTTTTTGCATCTGTGGTCGTATCATAAAAAAATACATTACAACAAATATTAGTATAAAAGGAAGAAATGATTGTATTTGATCCATAAATTATTCGCTTACTGGTGTTCCACTTACAGGTTTAGCCTTTGGAGTTACCATAGCTTTAATTTTAAGAATTTCTTTTCCAGCTTCTGTGTTAGCAGTTATAGTAACTTGCTTAGCTTGCTGATTTGGTTTTCCGTTAGAGTTAAACTTAACTAACATCTCTCCGGTAGCTCCTGGAGCAATTGGATCCTTTGGCCATTCTGGCACAGTACATCCACAACTACCTTTTGCACTTACAATTACCAAAGGTGCTTTACCAGTATTGGTAAATGCAAACTTATGCTCTACAACATCTCCTTCGTTGATAGTTCCAAAATCGTGTTCAGTTTTAGTAAAAGTCATCACAGGATAATCTGCATTCTTTGCGTCACGATCTGCTGCTATTTCTACATTTTCTTCTTTAACTTTTTCTGCGGCATTGTCTTTACAAGACATAACTGTCATAGCAAAAACTCCGGCTAAAATTAAGATTCCTTTTTTCATTACTTGGGTTTTTTAATTATTTGAGCGTTAAAAATACTATTTTTTCTAAATATTACATTAATCCACGACCTACT
This sequence comes from Aquimarina macrocephali JAMB N27, assembly GCF_000520995.1. GTDB lineage: Bacteria > Bacteroidota > Bacteroidia > Flavobacteriales > Flavobacteriaceae > Aquimarina > Aquimarina macrocephali. The sequence goes on from NZ_JACA01000003.1 coordinate 225,878, forward strand.
TTGTTTAATTTCCCGTTTTCTTGGTACTCTTTAGAGATTTTATCTAAAATTCCATTGATAAAAATACTACTTTTAGGTGTACTATATTCTTTTGCTATTTCTAAATATTCGTTAATTGTTACTTTTACCGGTATTGAAGGGAACTTTACAAACTCGCAAATAGCCATTTTTATGATAGCTTTATCCAACTCAGCAATACGATCTTGATCCCAATTAGGTGTTTTACCATCAATTTCTTTTGCAAACTCTACACTATTAAGTGTTGTTTTTCTAAAAATATCAGTTGCAAATTTTTTATCATCTATATCTTTATATAGCTTTGGTAGTATCATTTGCTCATCATGAGACGGCTTAACTTTTCTAAGCATTTTGATAATAGAAGTATTTACCAGTGGTAGATCATCAATCCAAGTTAACTTTTTATCTTCAATATATTCGTAAAGCTTATCATTGGGAGCTATAATCTCTTTAAAAACATCGAGTATAAAATCCTTGTCTTCTCTAAAAGAGCTAAGCTTAGTACTCATATAATCTTCATACAGCTCACTTTCTTTAATCTCTTTCCATAATATAGCCACATACTCATCATCCAATTCCCAGCAATTCAGTTTTTTCTTCTCAATTTCTGTTTTGAGTTGAATATTTTTTTCTAACAATAACAGAGCTTCGTTATTGATAAATTTGGTGTTAGGATTTTTTTCTTCGGAAGTAGCAAGATATTTTTTTTGGCTTTTTGCCAAAAAATCTTCTGCGTGTTTTCTAATTTCTATCAGAAGCTGAAGATTTATAATAAATAATTCATACATCTGATCAATACTAAAAAGAAGAAATTTCTCTTCTTTTCCTAGATTGTCACTTTGCGTCTGCTCCATCGAATAGAGAGACTGCATTACTTTTACTCTAATATGTCTTCTGGTTAACATAGAAAATTACAAAGAACTTTATATTAAAAAAGGGCAAAAGTATATTTTAACTTTTGCCCTGCAAAAATACTATTATTTTTAATCGTACCTACCTTAAAGCTTCTTTTTTTATAAGGTAATTGTATTTTTAAAATTTATCGGTTTCTCCTTGGTTCTATAACAATTGAGAACCAGTTTTTTACTTATTAAGGATGGTAACAAACAATTATGGTTATCAAAAATTCACTTTTCTTGTGTTACAAAACCGTTTTTAATTTTTTAAAGATATGCTTACTTTTCTTTTTTTCTAGCTGCAATTCTATCTTCTGCTATACTAATTGCTGCTGTATTTGTGGTTACGTTGGTTGCTTTTGCTTTATTTAAAATATCTAAAGTAGTATCGTAAATATTCTCGGTTTTTGCTATTATTTGATCTCTACCATATCCTTCTATCTCTGCATATACATTTATAATACCTCCTGCATTAATTAGGAAATCGGGAGCATACACAATTCCTTTCTTTTGTAATAACGGGCCATGAATATTTTCATTAGCTAATTGATTATTTGCCGCTCCGGCAATTACTTTTACATTTAGCTTATTAATTGTTTTATCATTAACAGTCGCACCAAGAGCACAAGGAGCATAAATATCTGCTGTTTCTGCATATAGATCATCTCCTCTATAAATATCAACACCATACTTAGTACTTACTGCTTCGAGTCTTTCTTGGTTGATATCGCTAATTATTACTTTAGCTCCTTCTTCAGAGGTTAAACGTACCAGTTCTTCTCCTACATGTCCAATTCCCTGAACCAAAATTCGTTTTCCTTCCAATCCATCGTTTCCGTAGGCAAATTTACTAGCTGCTTTCATTCCCATATACACGCCATAAGCTGTAACAGGAGAAGGATTTCCCGCCCCTCCTTTTGATTCGGATATTCCTGTTACATAAGGAGTAACTTCTCTTACAGTATCCATATCAGAGGTTTCCATACCTACATCTTCTGCAGTATAGTACTTACCACCCAGAGTATGTACAAATTTTCCAAAGCGTTTCATTAGCTCTGGTGTTTTTATTTTTTTCGGATCTCCGATGATTACAGCTTTTCCTCCTCCAAGGTTCAAACCTGTAATAGCAGCTTTATAAGTCATTCCTCGTGATAACCTCAATACATCATTAAGCGCATCCCACTCTGTTGCATAGTCATACATTCTAGTCCCTCCTAAAGCAGGTCCTAAAATTGTGTTATGTACACCAATTATTGCCTTCAATCCTGTATCTTTGTCCTGACAAAAAACAACTTGTTCGTGATTATCAAAAGATAGTTGACCAAATACTGGGGCTTCTTTTTTAAGTTGATTTGCAGTAAACACTTCGGTTATCATGTTATAAAATTTTTTAATATTACAATTATATTATACTCAAAATAAGGGTGCTAAAATAGCATATTTTTATCAATTTGAAATTTAACACTGTTAAACTTTACGGATTTATTAATAAATCTGCTTTTAAATATTAATCTTTTATGCGCGCATTACGCCATCTGAACAAATACTTTTTAAAATACAAATACCGACTTATTATTGGGTTGGTGATTACCATAATCGCAAGAGTTTTCGCTACAATAGTCCCTACGTTAGTTGGCGACTCTGTAGATGTTGTAGAACAATATATTAATAATGAAATTACTGATATCGCCGAAGTAAAAAGCGGACTTATTATAAATATTCTTCTTATTGTAGGAGCATTACTTATTTCTGCATTATTCACTTTTTTAATGCGTCAAACTTTTATAGTAGTTTCTAGATTTATTGAGTTTGATCTTAAAAATGAGGTATTTCAACATTATGAAAAACTATCTCTCAATTTTTATAAGAAAAACAGAACAGGTGATCTTATGAATCGTATTAGCGAAGATGTATCCAGAGTTAGAATGTATGTTGGTCCTGCGATTATGTATAGCGTTAACACTATTACTTTATTTGTTGTGGTGATAGGATATATGATCAGTATTGCTCCTGAGCTTACTTTATATACTGTTACTCCTTTACCCATATTATCGGTATCCATTTATAAATTAAGTGTTGCTATTCATAAACGTAGTACTGTAGTACAAGAGTTTTTATCTAAACTAACCACTTTTACTCAAGAGTCCTTTAGTGGTATCTCTGTAATTAAAGCATACAGCCTGGAATCTCCTACTCAGAAAAATTTCACCGAATTATCTGATAAGAGTAAGGATAAGAATCTTGACCTGGCCAAAGTACAGGCTCTATTTTTCCCTCTAATGGTTTTACTTATTGGTTTTAGTAATATTTTGGTTATTTATATCGGTGGAAAGCAATTTATCGATGGCACCATACAAGATCTCGGTGTTATTGTAGAATTTATCATTTTTGTCAATATGCTTACCTGGCCTGTAGCCACTGTTGGATGGGTTAGTTCTATTGTTCAGCAAGCAGAAGCCTCGCAAGTAAGAATAAACGAATTTCTTAGTCAAGAACCAGAGATCACTAATACAGTAACTCAAAAAACACCAATTACAGGAAATATTAATTTTGATAATGTTTCTTTTACTTATGATGATACTAATATCACTGCTCTAAAAAACATAAGTTTTGAAGTTAAAAATGGAGAAACAATTGGCATTATAGGAAAAACAGGTTCTGGAAAATCAACAATATTAGATCTCATAGGCAGGCTTTATGATGTTTCATCCGGAGAAATACGAATGGATGGAGTTCCTCTAAAAAACCTCAACTTAATCAACTTGAGAGAGAGTATCGGTTATGTCCCACAGGATGCATTTTTATTTAGTGATAGTATACAGAATAATATAAAATTTGGTAATGAGAAAGCTACCGACGACCAAGTGTATGAGGCTGCCAAAAATGCGGTAGTCCATAAAAACATAATAGGTTTTAGTAAAGGGTATGATACTGTTTTAGGAGAACGAGGAATCACATTATCCGGAGGTCAAAAACAACGTGTTTCTATTGCAAGAGCAATACTTAAAAACCCATCTGTACTCCTTTTTGATGATTGCTTATCTGCTGTAGATACTGAAACAGAAGAGGAAATTCTTAACAATCTTCATAAGATTTCTAAGAATAAGACTACTTTTATCGTAAGTCATAGGGTGTCTACTGCAAAAAATGCAAATAAAATTATTGTCTTGGAAGATGGTAAAATAATCCAGCAAGGCTCTCATAATCAACTAATAAGCACTGATGGATATTATAAAGATCTCTATTTAAAACAACTTAGTGAAAAAGAAATTTGAGTTTTTTTTGTGAGGTTAACAATTTTTTTGGATTTTTGAAACCATCATAACATATTAATTAATTAATAAATACGGATTATGAGTGATAATGAAATGATGGATAAAGAAGAAATTTTCTCAAAAGTTTTACGAGCAGGAAGAAGAACATACTTCTTTGACGTAAGAGCCACAAAAGCAGGAGATTATTATCTAACAATAACGGAAAGTAAAAAGTTCACCAATGATGATGGATCTTTTCACTATAAGAAACATAAGATTTACCTTTACAAAGAAGATTTTGTTGGTTTTACAGAGATCTTAAATGAAATGACTCACTTCATTGTCGATGAAAAAGGAGAAGAAGTAATAAGTGAACGACACCAGAAAGATTTTCAGAAATCATATGAAAAAGATGGAGTTGATAATAACGTTACAGAAGAAGTTACTGCATCTACAGAAAGCTTTACAGACGTAAGTTTTGACGACATCTAGAATAATACTATAAGACTTTAAGTTAAAGTTATGTAAACCGCTTCATTCACTGAAGCGGTTTTTTTTATATTCACCCATCAAAAATAATTACCAAAAAATAAAACGCATGAAATATATCTTTACTGTTTTTTTTGCATTATTAAACTTTGTCTCTTTCTCTCAAGATGATCTATCATTAGGGTATTATCTTCCAAAAAATGTTACTTACAATCCTGAGATCCCTACTCCGCAAAGTGTACTTGGTTATGTACCTGGGAAATGGCATGTAACCCATGATAAGCTTGTTAGCTACATGAAAACTCTTGCCAAAGCATCATCCAGAATAACAATTGAAGATAGAGGAAAAACTTTTGAAGATCGCCCTATATTATTACTAACGATAACCTCAGAAAAAAACCACCAGAATCTTCAGGAAATACAAAAAAAACATATAGAACTCACCCAAAATGGTTCTGATGTATTAAATATAGAAAACTTACCCGCAATTGTATATCAAGGATTTTCTATTCATGGTAATGAACCTAGTGGTGCCAATGCATCGTTAGTAGCAGCATACTATCTTGCTGCTGCACAGGGAAAAGAAATAGACGACCTTTTAGACAACGTTGTTATTTTACTTGATCCCTCATTTAATCCTGATGGTTTGCAACGTTTTGCTTATTGGGCAAATACAAATAAAAGCAAAAACATTAGTACAGATCCTCAAGATCGTGAATACAGTGAAGTATGGCCTGGAGGTAGAACAAATCATTATTGGTTTGATATGAATCGCGATTGGTTGCCAGTACAATTACCAGAATCCAGAGCTCGCATCAATACTTTTCATAAATGGTATCCAAATATTCTTACCGATCATCATGAAATGGGATCTAATAGCACTTTCTTTTTTCAACCTGGAATTCAATCACGAACACATCCTTTAACTCCAAAATTAAATCAAAAACTCACTAAAAAGATTGGTAATTATCATGCCAAAGCATTAGATAATATTGGTTCGCTATATTATACCGAAGAGAATTTTGACGATTTTTATTATGGTAAAGGATCTACTTTCCCTGACATTAATGGGAGTATTGGTATTTTATTTGAGCAAGGTAGTTCTCGGGGTCATGCCCAGCAGACTGATAATGGATTACTTACTTTTCCTTTTACCATAAGAAATCAATTTACCGCAGCACTTTCTACATTAGAAGCTGCAAAATCTATGCGTAAAGAGTTATTAGAGTATAAACGAAGTTTTTACAACAACGCAAGAAAAGAATTAACTAAAAATGCTTATGTTTTTGGTAACGAAAAAGATGCAGCTTCATCTTACCATCTTGCTGAAATTCTTAAAAGACATCAAGTCAAATTATATGAACTTAAACAAGATGTAGCTATTCAAGGCAATTTTTTCAAAAAAGAATATAGCTATATTGTTCCTAAGAATCAGCGACAAAAAAGATTATTAAAAGCTATTTTTGAAAAAAGAACAACATTTCAAGATAGTCTCTTTTATGATGTTTCTGCCTGGACATTCCCTTTGGCCTTTAATTTAGATTATTCTGAAAACGCAGCTATTTCTAATATAGGTAATGAAATATCAGACCTCACATATCGAAAGACCAAGCCGGTTAGCAAAAGTAATTATGCATACTTAATACAATGGCATGAGTACTACACTCCAAAAGCTTTATATGAGATTCTAGCGAATGGATTGCGGGCCAAAGTTGGGATGAAACCTTTTTCATTAGAAAATAACGATTATGACTATGGCACAATTTTAATTCCGGTTCAGAATCAAAAATTAAATAAAGAAGAGCTACATAAATTATTACAAAAAATAGCTGCCGAGAATCATATTGATATTACTAGTGTTTCTACAGGTCTTACCAAGGGAATTGACCTTGGAAGTAATCAATTTCGTGCTTTAACACTTCCTAGAATAGGTTTGTTTACCGGTAGCGGAATCACACCTTATGACGCTGGAGAAATCTGGCATTTAATGGATCAACGTTATGATATTCCTATCACAAAATTAGAAACGGGTAGTTTTGGTAGACTTACATTATCAAAATATACACATATTGTATTACCAAATAGCTGGAGACAGTCTTTTGATAAAGAAAAAGCAGAAAAGTTAAAAACGTGGGTTCGCAATGGCGGAACACTAATTGGGTATAGAAATGCCGCCCAATTCTTTAAGAATAATGAATTCATGAAAATCGAATTTGCTACTCCAAAAAATGATGCGAAAAATATATCCTTTGAGCAAAAACAAGATTTTAATGGAGCACAAGTAATTGGTGGGGCAATTTTTGAAGCCGAAATAGATCGTTCTCATCCCATTAATTTTGGATATAAGAATGATAAGATTTCACTATTCAGAAATACAAAATTATTTATTAAACCAGATAAACAGAGTTACAACAACCCAATTCGATATACAAAAAAACCATTGCTAAGTGGATATATTAGTAAAAAGAATTTGGATTCATTATCTGGTACAGTTCCTTTTAGACATAATGATCTAGGAAAAGGAAATATAATCCTGTTTACCGATAACACCAATTTTAGAGCTTTTTGGTATGGAACCAATAAATTACTAATGAATGCTATTTTCTTTAGTGATGAAATGTAAGAAGCATGAAGCGAACTACTCATCTTGATTTTTTTCATACTGTAGCTATACTATTCAAAAAAGGTATCATATGGATTAAAAACTTTGGATTTTGGCAAATAGAAAAAAATCAAGATGAGTTCTAGTGTTTAAAATTGTGAATCACTATTGTAACTAAGGTCTGTTTTTGTAGACTTATATAGTATAATATTGTAATTTCGAAGTTCTCAAAAACAGAAAATCATGGCTCGTACTCCTTCTAATATGTTACCTCTTGGTAATATTGCACCCGATTTTACGCTTGTAGATTCTATTACCAATAATAAGTATTCTCTAAACGATATAAAAGGTGAAAAAGGAACTGTGGTTATGTTTATCTGTAATCATTGCCCTTTTGTGATTCATGTTAACGAAGAAATAGTACGTATTGCTAATGACTACCGGGTTCAGGGGTTTGGTTTTGTTGCTATTAGTAGTAATGATATTGAAAAATATCCTCAGGATGCTCCTAAAGAAATGTGGAGAACCGCTCAAAAAAACAAATATACGTTTCCATATCTATTTGATGAAACTCAGGATATCGCCAAAGTATACGATGCTGCCTGCACCCCTGATTTTTATCTATTTGACTCAGAATCAAAACTCATTTATCGAGGACAACTTGATGATTCCCGACCTGGAAACGGAATTCCAGTAAATGGTCGTGACCTGCGTCAAGCACTTGATGCAGTACTTCGTAATGCCAAAGTTTCTGAAGAACAAAAACCTAGTATAGGTTGCAATATAAAATGGAAAGAATAAATCTAATCTAGAAAAATTACTACAACTATCGTAGCTTTAAAATATGCAAGAAGTAGTTTTTAAAAAATGCTCTGCTAATGACATCAATGAGTTAATAAAAATGAGTCAACAATTCTACCCTGAGCACTATGCTCATATCTGGAAAAATAATGATCCTAGTTATTATGTAAATCTAAGTTTTAATCAAAAAGCTTTTAAAGAAGATTTTGAGACAGCCACCATTACCTATTTTTTGATTCAAAAAGCAAATAAATCTTTGGGGTTGTTAAAAATCAAAAAGCACCAGGCTATTAAGGGTTTTGATGCAGCTATAGTATTACAACTAGAGAAAATATACCTTTTAAAAGCATCTACGGGCTTAGGAATTGGCAAAAAGGGAATTGAGTTCATTAAAAACTATGCAATTAATGTCGGTAAAAAAATAGTTTGGCTAGATGTAATGAGTACTAGTCCAGCACTAAGTTTTTATAAAAAAATGGGATTTAATACGGTTTCTTTTTATGATTTGGATTATCCTGGTCTAAAAGATGAACATAGAGAAATGCAAAGAATGGTATTATCTCTTTAAATTAGAATTGGGCTATACTTTGTAAATGTGCAAAGTGATGATTACCATGCCATGCATAGATACCTATATCTTCTCCTAGTGAAATTGTAATATCTCCTTCTGGGTGTATAAACTCTTTTTTAAGATCATGAGTAGATAAACCTTTTAAGAAATACACCCATTTAGCATGTAAAGCTTGTATCAAGTCTAAAGACAAATGAATTGGCGCTGATTTGGTATCAAATAATTCAGCCCATAATTGCTGATCATACGCCTTTATCATAGGCCTATTTTCTGTTAATGCCCACTTAAATCGAATATATCCATTATGGTGACTATCGTGAATATGATGTATTACTTGCCTGGCGGTCCACCCCCCGTCGCGATACTGTGTTTCTAATTGTTTTTCACTAAAAGTGGAAACTAGATTTGATAATTTCGCAGGTAATTCTTCTACATCAGATATCCATTTTTCGATATGATCCGAAGTTATAATTTTCGGACATTCAAATTTTCCAATAGGATATCTTAAATCCATAGTTTAAAAATCATTCTACTTTAGCATAAACAAACTCTTCTTTAGAAAAAAGATCTGTCAATGTAAGCATATTATCATTTAGGTTATCGATTTTATATCTATAAATACGGTCATCCATAGGGAAAAAACAAACCAATACTCCTCCATCTTCTATTCTGGTTTTCAAACGATTTGCAAATTTACCATTGTAAAAATTAAATCGAATCGTTCCTTCAAAAATCAAATAATCATCTGTATTCTGAATAAAAAGCCATTTTCCTTGCAATGCATCATAAGTACCTCTATTATAGAATTTGTTATCCAATAGAGCTTTCATTTTATATGCATACTTGATAAATTCTTCTTCGGGCTCCATACCATCCAAAGGCTGGCCGATTTCCTTTTTTTCTAATTCTTCATCATTCCTAAAAAAATGCTTCGACTCATATTTGGTAAAAGAACTAGAATAATCCATAATTCGTTGACCACTTTCATTCTTTGTTTCCAAATATGGTCGTTGTTTGTAGTTTACATGAATAAGTTGATCATTCCAAAAGTAAAATGTAGTTACAACATCTGCTGTTCTGGTACCAACTTTTCTAACAATCTTTTTGAGACGTTCATGTTCATAATATCCGTTAAGTTCTGCGCCATGATCAGCCATCTTATCAAGAAACTCTTCTGGGTCTAAGAAAAAAGTTTCAAATTCTATATAACCATCTATCATCTCTATTTGATCATTGATGTTTACCAGAATATCCGCTTTATCTTGACCGAGAGCAAGATGAATATTACACAGAATAAAAAAAGTAATAAGTCCTTGTTTCATATCTAGGGGGTATGCAATTTGGGTTAAAATATAAATAAAAGAGGATTTAAACCTCCTAATATTCTTTTTTAACAAAATGATTTTAAAAAAACCGCAATGTTAAAAATAATAAAAAATAATGTTAAAAAAAAATACAATTCATTAAAAATAAAGCTTTTAATATAAAAAACTACTAAGGATATGATAATTTACATCTATACTATTATCACATTATTATCAAATAATAAATATGGAGAGTCTATTTTTATATACTAGATAAAAACAAGCAATAAAAAAGTCCCTTTGTTAGGGACTTTCTAAATTTTATATGTAATGAAACCAAAGTTATTTCACTTCTACCAACTCAACATCAAAAATAAGTGTTGCGTTAGGTGGAATAACTCCTCCTGCACCTCGATCTCCATATCCAAGGTATGGTGGAATCACAAATCTTGCTTTATCTCCTACTTGTAACAGCGCAATGCCTTCATCCCATCCAGGAATTACTTGTCCCACTCCTAATGGAAAGTCAATAGGCTGATTACGTTTATATGAAGAATCAAATACCGTGCCATCGGTCAAACTCCCTTTGTAATGCACAGAAACAGTCTTTTCTTTTTCTGCCTTTACTCCATCTCCATTTTGAATAATTTTATATCTCAAACCACTATCGGTTTTCTCAAATCCAGCAGCAAGTTCTTCTAATAGATCGTCAGTTTTTTTTCTGGCAGCAGCTTCTCTTTCTGCTTTAGCTCCATTAAAACTTCTAAAAGTTTCAACAGCATTAAAACTTTCGGCTTCTGTTCCTACTCTCTGGATCTCTATAGATTCGATTTCATCGCCTTGTTCTATAGTATTTACAATCTCTAACCCTTCTACTACCTTACCAAAAACAGTATGTTTTCCATCCAACCAAGATGTTTCTACATGAGTAATAAAAAACTGACTTCCGTTTGTTCCCGGGCCAGCATTAGCCATAGATAATACTCCTGGACCATCGTGCTTTAAATCTGAATGAATTTCATCATCAAATTGATATCCTGGTCCACCAGCTCCAGTTCCTTGAGGATCTCCTCCCTGAATCATAAAATCTGCAATCACTCTATGAAATTTTAATCCATCGTAATATGGTTTTCCTTGAGGGATAGCCTGATTTTCTATCGATCCTTCTGCGAGGCCAACAAAATTACCAACAGTTCCTGGTGTTTTTTTATATTCTAGATTTACCAATATACTTCCTTTTGAAGTATTGAATTTTGCGTATAATCCTTCTTGCATAACAGCGTGTTTTTTAGCTTTTTAATTTTAAGTTGCAAAGATAAGTAATTGTTAATGGTTTTAATTTAAAAACAGAACAAAGAAATATTTTTTTTACAGCTCAAAAAAGCCTTTAAAACAAGGCAATCAAACAATTAACAAATAATTAAGGGTAACATTAATCTATAAAAAGATATAAATAAGTAGACATAAAACTTGAATGTCTTTAAACAATCAAGAGAACATAAATTCTTAAAACTAAAACCATGTTAAAAACCATTTTAAAATTAAACGGGGTACAGGCAATGAGTAAAAACAAACAAAGCAAAATTCAAGGAGGTTTGGGACGTCACCGCTGCTTTTGGGATACAGACGCTATCTGCTGCGGAACTGCCAATTGGCAATGTGGAATAGGCCCACACAGCGGTGGATATTGGGTTGGGGGTATATGTAATTGTGCCTAAACTATTGATTAAATCATAAAACAAACCTATCAAAGAATGAGACTGTCTATAGCTTTTATATAGGCAGTCTTTTTATTTAAGTTTAAACAAATTGCAAACACAGGAAATTGTAGGTGGTTTATTATAATATTTTGTGTTCTTAAAAAGAAAATGCATTAAGTTTTAGAAAAACTAATGAATTAGTACGGTTCTAACAATATTCTTAGCTTAAATTTAAATGAATATTTATAATCATAATCTCCGATCATCCTGAATAACATCAATATTTTTGAACACAACAACACATTTAATAAGAATATAACATAAAAACAAGGTAACATTTTACATTATTACTACATTATATAGTAAATACATTTATTAACCATATCTGTATCCCCTATATCTATTAAAAAAAACCAAAAACGGAATATCAAGTTAATAACACGCTCTAAGTCTAAGAACAATTCGAAGTAACAAATCAATAAAAAAACCTTTTCTTTTGACGCAAAACCATATTTTTTTAAAAGAAAGTTCCAGCACCTCCAAAATACTAGTTCATATTGGGAATGAGCATATTGCAGTGGATATAAATGACATTATTAAATGTGAGGCAGATGGCAACTATAGTCTTTTTACAGCATCCAATAAATCAACTTATTTAGTTTCGAAATCTTTAAAATATTATGAAGGCTTATTATCTAAAAAAGGATTCTTTAGAGCAAATAGATCAACATTGATTAATATTAACCAAATTCACTCTATATACAAAAAAGAAGCTATCACTCTGAGCAATAAAGAAAGAATAGTTGTTTCTATACGTAATAAACCAAAGTTAATAGAATTAATAAAAAATCTCTCATAAATTAATGTAGAATAATTTTTTCACATATATAGAGCTCTTTAAGTTATTTTCTAAAACACTTGATGTCGAAAACTTAAGCCAGAATCTTAATCAAGTAACTGAAAATAAAAAGACTGCCTAAGTATTTTTAGACAGCCTCTTATCAAATGATTAATACCTTCTTACTTAATCACTTTCACTATTACAAAATAAAGTAACAGGATAGAGGTTTTATTATGCGCAAGGGTTAACAGACATACAACCTGCAGGAACTCCGGGAATACCTACACAATAAGAAAGTTCTAAAGTAGGAACAGTAGGACGAGAATCTCTACCTCCAATTATTTTTGAACTATTCAATTTAGAGATCGTTTTTTTGTTTAAATTTAAATTAGATAACTTCTTTTTTTTCATGATTAAAAATTTTAATTGTTATTAAATAAATAAGTATTCTTCATAAATATTTTCACTTGCTTTCTACTTATCAAAAATGGTATGGATCTATTTTAAGGCATCAGACATACCATGAGCTAAACTGAGATTATAGCTCTGCGTACCTATGATTTCATCTAATACCCGACAGCTTTTTAATTCCGTTTTCCTCTTTTATTGATAAGTACTGCAGGTGTTTCAATAATTCCAACAAGAAATCCATATAGAGAGATTTTATTTTTTTTTGTATTTTTTAACTGTTTCTCTAATTTATTTATACAATTCAAAATTTAGTATATAGTTAAAAAAAAGTTAATCCCTCAATGCTTTAATTTCTCAGATACAATGGATGATTTAATTTATTTCTCACAAACTAATTACACTTATATCGTATAAAACATAAAATCCTATATAAATATATGGTTAGTAGACAAAAACCAAATTAACATATTGGTGAGTGTAGTAGATTAATTGATAAGCGCTAACAAAATTAGTTTTAACGATTCATTTAAATTTTGAAATAAGTGTTTTTCAGTTAGTCTTCGAGATTTTTTATAAATAAACTGATTTGGAGTAAGGCAGTAAAAAAGGCTTTGGGTAACTCCAAAGCCTTTTTCTATATTGTATATCATATTCTAATTCGCTACATCACTAATAAACTTAATACGATATAGACGTAATTCTTCATCATCATAGTCACCATCAAATTCTTCTATTGCTGTATCTATTTTATCATTTTCGGCTTCAATAAAATACTCATGAATCTCTTCTTGCTGGTCTTCATCAAGAATTTCATCTATCCAATACCCAATATTAAGTTTAGTACCGCTATAAACAATAGCTTCCATCTCTTTTATAAAAGCAGTCATATCCATCCCTTTTGCAGCAGCTATATCATCCAAAGGTAGTTTTCGATCTACATTTTGTATAATATATAGCTTTAGACCACTATTGGCTCCTGTACTTTTAACTACAAAATCATCGGGTCGCATAATATCATTTTCTTCTACATATTCTGCAATAAGAGCTACAAATGCAGGGCCATATTTCTTAGCCTTACCTTCACCTACTCCATGAACATTTGCCAGTTCTTCGACAGTAACAGGATATTTAAGAGCCATATCATCTATAGAAGGATCCTGAAATACTACAAATGGAGGAACTCCGAGTTTTTTGGATACTGTTTTTCTTAAATTACGTAGCATTCCAACTAACTTATCATCACTACCTCCCTTAGCTCCAGACTTTGCTGCAGTTATTATAGAATCATCGGTAGTTTGATTATATATATGATCCTCGGTCATCATAAAACTTATCGGGTTGTCGATAAAATTTTTCCCCTCTGCAGTAATCCTAATCACTCCATAAGTTTCGATATCTTTACGCAAATATCCTTTTACCAACACCTGGCGTGCAAGAGCCATCCAATATTTGTCATCTCTTGCTTTACCACTTCCAAAAAAATCTTGTTGATGTGTTCTATGAGAAATGATCAAGGCATTGCTTTTACCAATAAGTGTATTAACCAGGTCTTTAGATTTATATATCTCTCCTGTTTTACTAACGACTTCAAGCAGTAACTTTACTTCATCTTTGGCTTCGTGCTTCTTCTTTGGATTACGCACATTATCATCCATATCAGCTCCATCACCTTTTACATCATCAAACTCCTCACCAAAATAATGCAATATAAATTTACGTCTGGATATAGAAGTTTCTGCAAATGCCACTATTTCTTGTAACAAAGCGTGACCTATCTCTTGTTCGGCAACAGGTTTGCCGCTCATAAACTTTTCTAGTTTTTCTATATCTTTATATGCATAATATGCCAGGCAATGTCCTTCTCCCCCATCTCGACCGGCACGTCCTGTTTCTTGATAATAACTCTCTATACTTTTGGGCATATCATGATGGATCACAAAACGCACATCTGGTTTATCGATTCCCATTCCGAAAGCAATTGTAGCTACTACTACATCTACATCTTCCATCAAAAACATATCCTGATGTTTAGCTCTGGTCTTGGCATCTAATCCTGCATGATAAGGAACAGCCTTTACTCCATTAACCTCTAATGTCTGCGCCAACTCTTCTACTCTTTTTCTACTAAGACAATATATAATACCACTTTTACCACTATTTTGTTTTACAAAACGAGTAATGTCTGCATCTACATTTTTTGTTTTCGGACGTATTTCATAAAACAGATTAGGGCGATTAAATGATGCTTTAAACGTTTTAGCATCACTCATTCCTAAATTTTTAAGAATATCTTCCTGTACTTTTGGAGTTGCAGTTGCGGTGAGCCCTATAATAGGGATATCTTCTCCTATTCTTCTAATAATATTACGTAGATTTCTATATTCGGGTCTAAAATCATGCCCCCATTCACTAATACAATGCGCTTCATCTACAGCTAAAAAAGAAACCTCCTGAGATTTTAAAAAATCTACATATTCTTCTTTAGTAAGTGATTCTGGAGCAACATATAACAACTTGGTAACCCCGCTAATTATATCTTCTTTTACCCTTTTTACCTCGGATTTATTAAGAGACGAATTAAGCACATGGGCAATACCCTCTACCGAAGAAATACTGCGAATAGCATCCACTTGATTTTTCATTAATGCGATCAGGGGTGAAACCACAATAGCGGTCCCTTTACACATTAAAGCGGGCAGTTGATAACATAGGGATTTACCCCCGCCTGTAGGCATTATTACAAATGTATTTTGTTTTTCCAAAATACAATGTATTACCTTTTCCTGTAGTCCTCTAAATTGACTAAAGCCAAAATGTTTTTTTAAAGCACTTTGCAAGTCAGTTTCATTCAAACTCATTAAATCATTTAACTTTTATATACCAATTAAATAAAGATTCACTAACACTAAATCTATTTCCCCAAATACAGACTTAGTGGATGTTTCGTTTCTAATTTTAGCATGCCAAAGATAAACAAAGCATAAATTAATACGCTTTTTTTTATCACTATTTAAAATTAATAAGGTATTGTATACCTTTGCGTAAATTAAAGATAATAAAATCTTTATTTATAACACGAAAATTTTTTAAATTTTGAATACCCAAGACACTATAATCTCATATGCCAAAAAGACTGTTGCCGAGGAAGCTCGCGCAATTGCATACCTAGAAGAGCTCATTGATAAAGAATTTTCTGATGCCGTAGAAACCATACATAACTCAAAAGGTAGAGTTATTATCACTGGTATAGGCAAAAGTGCTATTATTGCCACCAAAATTGTTGCTACAATGAATTCTACAGGTACACCTGCAGTTTTTATGCATGCTGCCGATGCCATTCATGGTGATTTAGGAAATATTCTCGAAGATGATATCGTTATTTGTATTTCTAAAAGTGGAAATACTCCAGAAATAAAAGTTCTGGTTCCGTTGATTAAAAATTTTAAAAACCCTTTAATTGGTATTACAGCTAATAAGGAGTCTTTTTTAGGTCAGGAAGCTGATTACGTATTGCATGCTTATGTAGAAAAAGAAGCATGTCCTAATAACCTAGCTCCTACTACAAGTACTACTGCACAACTAGTTATAGGAGATGCACTGGCAGTTTGCTTATTACACCTACAAGGATTTTCTAGCAGGGATTTTGCCAAATATCATCCAGGGGGTGCATTGGGAAAAAAATTATACCTTCGAGTAAGTGATATCACATCTCAAAATGAAAAACCCGAAGTATCTCCAGAATCTAATATAAATAGTGTAATTGTTGAAATGACAGAAAAAAGACTAGGAGCCACAGCAGTTACAGAAAATGGAACTATCCTTGGCATTATAACAGATGGGGATTTGCGTAGAATGTTAACAAAAGGAGCTTCTTCTTTTGAAGGCTTGATCGCTAAAGATATTATGTCTCCTAATCCCAAACGTATTGATAATGATGCCATGGCAGTCGATGCTCTTGAGAAATTAGAGGAGAGCTCAATAACTCAATTATTAGCAGAAAAAGATGGTAAATATGTGGGACTGCTACACATTCATGATTTAATGAGAGAAGGTATTTTATAATGGCTGACAACACTACTCAAAAAAACCCTCAGTCTATGTCTTTTCTAGATCATCTAGAAGAGTTACGCTGGCATTTAATTAGAGCTACTGTTGCAGTACTCATTGCCGGAATCATAGCTTTTATATCAAAAGAATTTATCTTTGACGTCTTAATTTTTGGTCCAAAAAAACCAGATTTCCCTACCTATAATGGTCTCTGTAATTTATCAAAACTTTTAGGTTTAGATGAAAGCTTATGCTTTAAAGAATTACCTTTCAGTGTACAGAGCAGAAAAGTAGCCGGTCAGTTCTCTGTTCATATCTGGACCTCTATAACAGCAGGTTTTATTATAGCATTTCCTTATGTACTGTATGAATTCTGGAAATTCATTTCTCCAGCATTGTATGATAAAGAGAAAAAGAATTCTAAAGGATTCATTATTATCTGTTCCTGTCTATTTTTTCTGGGAGTACTTTTTGGATACTACGTGATCACACCATTATCTATTAATTTCTTAGGAGGATATCAAGTGAGTAAAGAGGTTCTTAACGAATTCGATATTGACAGCTATATAGCACTGATAAGGGCTTCAGTAATTGCTTGTGGACTAATATTCGAACTTCCTATTATTATGTTTTTCCTTACTAAGGTAGGATTGGTTACTCCAGAGTTCTTAAAAAAATATAGAAAATTTGCTTTAGTAATTGTATTAATATTATCTGCCGTAATCACACCACCCGATATTGCTAGTCAGGTTATTGTTGCTATTCCGGTTTTAATATTATATGAGGTAAGTATTTTTATATCTAAAACTGTTATAAAAAAAGAAAAGAAAAAATTACAAAAACAATCTAAATGAGTGATATAGTTGACGAATTCAACAGCTACAGAGAGAAAATGAATTCTCGTATTCTGGAGGATAATAATAAAATAATCAAGAGAATCTTTAATCTGGATACCAATGCCTACATGGAAGGTGCTCTAAATGTAAAAACCAAAGAATTATTAGGGCTAGTGGCATCTATTGTGTTGCGCTGTGACGACTGTGTACGCTATCATCTTGAAACCTGTCATAAAGAAGGGTTAACAAAAGAAGAAGTAGTTGAATCCCTTAGCATTGCTACACTAGTAGGAGGCACTATTGTTATTCCTCATTTGCGTCGTGCTTATGAGTTTTGGGACGCACTTGAAGCAAAAGCTTCATAAGTTTATAGTGGTTAAAAAGAATAGTGTAAATTTACGACCTTATTTTAGCAACACCCACTATATAAAGAAGTCATTCTGATATGAAGTTAAAAGCAGATAATCTTGTAAAATCATATAAAGGTAGAAAAGTAGTAAAAGGAATTTCTCTGGAAGTTAATCAAGGAGAAATTGTTGGACTTCTAGGGCCTAATGGTGCCGGTAAAACAACTTCGTTTTATATGATTGTTGGTTTAGTAAAACCTAACGGAGGGAAAATTACATTAGAAAACACAGATATAACCAAATATCCAATGTATAAACGTGCACAAAATGGTATTGGTTATTTGGCTCAGGAAGCTTCTGTATTTAGAAAATTAAGTATTGAAGATAATATATTAAGTGTACTTCAACTTACTAAACTTTCTAAGAAAGAGCAATTACATAAAATGGAAGCACTTATCGAAGAATTTGGTTTAGGACATATCCGTAAAAACCGTGGTGATTTGCTAAGTGGTGGTGAACGTCGTCGTACAGAGATAGCACGAGCACTGGCAACAGACCCTAATTTTATACTTTTGGATGAACCTTTTGCCGGGGTAGATCCAGTAGCCGTTGAAGATATACAACGTATCGTTGCTCAATTAAAAAATAAGAACATCGGTATTCTGATTACAGATCACAATGTACAGGAGACCCTTGCAATAACAGATAGAACGTATCTGATGTTTGAAGGAAGTATCCTAAAAGCAGGTATCCCCGAAGAATTGGCCGAGGATGAAATGGTACGTAAAGTATATCTGGGACAAAATTTTGAACTTAGAAAAAAGAAGTTAGACTTCAATTAAACTAACTTATTCTTTAAGAAAACCGACATCAAAATATAAAGTAGTATCACACATGGTATTGCTATGAATTTCAAGAGTACAATCAATATAACGGTAAGTATTATAAAAATATAACGAACTTTATTTTCTGCAAATCCCCAGCTTTTAAACTTTAAAGCAAATAGAGGAATCTCTGCATTGAGCAAATAACAACT
Organism: Aquimarina macrocephali JAMB N27; assembly: GCF_000520995.1. GTDB lineage: Bacteria > Bacteroidota > Bacteroidia > Flavobacteriales > Flavobacteriaceae > Aquimarina > Aquimarina macrocephali. The sequence continues at coordinate 245,031 of NZ_JACA01000003.1, forward strand.
TAGCAAGGTTAAACCAATCAAAAACCATTTATTAAGGATAATCTCTAAAACCCAAGGTTCTTGCTGAAACTTAAGTATTAATGGTAAACTAATAATTAATAATGTATTTGCTGGTGTTGGCAAACCAATAAATGAATTGGTTTGGCGAGTGTCTATATTAAATTTAGCCAATCGATATGCAGAAGCCAAAGTTATCAACAAGCCAAGCAAAGACATGTAAGACATATCAAAACTCGCTAAAACCTGTTCTGCATCCCAAGAACCGGGAGTTGCATAAAAGGGTTTCCCAAAAACTTGTGATAATAATTGGTACATCACAATACCAGGGGCAACCCCACTGGTAACCATATCTGCCAAAGAATCAAGCTGTAAACCCAGCTCACTCTTAACATCTAATACTCTAGCTGCAAAACCATCAAAAAAGTCAAATCCTATACCCAACATTACAAATAATGCCGTAAACTCTAGTTGCCCCAAAACAGCAAAAATAACAGCAATACATCCACAAAAAAGATTAAGAAGCGTTATGAAGTTTGGAATTTGTCTTTTAATAAGCATGAAGTTTGATTTTGTGCAAAAATAGTAAACTATTTTCTCTAATGAACACTTAAAAATATGCTTTTTAGCCCTAAAGAGTAATTCCCCGAGGCTCTGCCTCGGGGAATTCTATAGTAAATTTAAAATTTGGAATTATCACCAAGAACCATCTACCTATAGTACATGACATACATTTCCATAAATTATACACGAATCTGGTTCATCAATTGGTGGACAAATTGCATGATGGTAACAATTAACTGGTCTTCCTCCACTAATTTGCTTTTGTTGAGTTTTGGTTAAAACTGTACCCAAGTTCAAAATGTGATTTTTCATAATATAAGTTTTAAGATTATTTTTTACGACAAACATTTTAAGACACTCATCGTTTGTGTCTATTACCAAGTATATCTATTTCGGCATAGAACTTTACATATAAGAATTGTACTATTCTATTTTTGAAGATTGCATTCACCAGATATAAGATTTTCTGTATTAATTATTTTTTGTTCCGCTTTATCTAAACTTTTCTTAAGTTTAAATTTGATTTTTCACACTCCAGTAATTAAAGTGGACCTGGATTAAGTCCGCAATTTCCATTAATACACGCATATGCGTCTTCTGGTCCAAAAAAATTTGCTGCCTCCCAGCATTGAAATGCATTTTGACATCTACCGCCACTAATCTGTTTTTGTTGAGTTTTGGTTAAAATTTTACCCAAGTTTAAAATGTGATTTTTCATGATGTAAGTTTTAAGATTATTTTTTACGACAACCGTTTTAAGACACTCATCGTTTTCTATAAGTAAAGGAAAATGATTTGCCTAAACACAACAAAAATCGTTTTGTAAAGTGCCCAGACATCTACCTCCTGGAAAAGGAGCCCCCCAAGATGTCCCACTTGCCGAATATGAACATGAACCGTCAGAATATAATTCATATTCAGAGCTACAAGGACAAGGGTTAAAATCGCCTCCATTAATCTGTTTTTGTTGGGTTTTGGTTAAAATTTTACCCAAGTTTAAAATGTGATTTTTCATGATATAGGTTTTAAGATTAATTTTTACGACAACTGTTTTAAGACACTCATCGTTTGTGTCTATGCTTTTCGAAAAGAATATTATCTATAATACAAAAGCCATAAAAAACATTTTATACTTTCATATATAGAATGAAGTAGTAATAACGGGTTGTTTTCTTTCAAACTCATAATAAAAAAAGAGTAAATCCACTATTAACAACACTATACCAAAATGGATTTCAGCCTTTGGTTTATTCTGAATTAAGTTGAGGGGTTGGGGTAACACAACGAATATAACATATCTAATTGAAAAACAGTAATTTATATTCGATTTTGATTTTTTATTACGTATTTAGAAAAACTTTAGTAAGTTCTTGAAAAAAAGCTGAGTTGCTTTTTACTAAAAAGCAACTGCAGCCAAGTTATCAATAACCTACAGTAATATGAACTTAAAACAATGATTGTTTACTTTTAAACATATAAGTTGTAGAATTAATTTTACGTTCTACCTCCCTCCAGGATCATGCATACATACATCTGTACATATTGGTCCCATAAAAATATAGCATGGGTCTCCTAGTGTGCATAAATATGGGGCTATACCTCCATTAATTGATTTTTGTTCTGCTTTACTTAAAGCTTTTCCTAAATTCAAAATTGATTTTTTCATTTTAGAATGATTTAATTTTTAACAACATTTAAGGTAATTGATATCAGAAGCCGATGATCCATATTTACAAGTTGATTCGTTCCATCCTAATTCTTCGCAAGAGGCTTCCATACCTCCACCATTAATCGTTTTTTGTTTAGCTTTATTTATAACTTTTCCTAAATTTAAAATTGATTTTTTCATAATTTAAATATTCAATATTTACATTTGTGATGAACATTTTAAGACACTCACCATATGTGTCTATTCTTCGCGAGAGAATATGTTTACATTCAAAGCTCATTTTTGAGCTTTGTTTTTTTATACTACTACTTATATTTCTTTTACAGAAGTCATTGGTTGGTATGCTTTTTCTTCTAAATCTTCTATAAAGAAAATCAAATTTGACAGGTCATAATTTTTTGGATATGATTGCCCATTTACTAATATTTATAAGATAAAATTGATCGTGTTTTTACACATCAGATATATTGCTTCTCTAATTGAAACGTGTACTTTTCTTTTCCCTAACAATCACTCGATTGTATAAAAAAAGGTATTAGCAACGGAATCAAATATAGAACAAAGGCTAGTAGAGATACAAGGAAAATAGCTCTATATTCCTGAAAATGAGGTATAAATTTATAAATTTTGACTACTACTATATTTCACAAATACTAAACCACCAAAACATAAAAAACCTAAAAGAGATATCAGAAGAGCAACGCTATATTCCTTAAAATGAAATACAAATTTTAAGTAATAAACTTATAAATATCATATTGCGTGGAATTTTATCGAACCACCAGTTTAAACACTTAAAAGACTACCTATTGCTAAACGTCACAAAAAAGAAACATTCAATTATATTATTTGTAACTAAATAAGTTTAATTTCGTTATTAATAAGGAAGCTTTTTTTATGAGAAACATCATTCTGTCTATTATTTCGGGTCTCCTGCTTGCCATTAGCTGGCCAACTTATGGTTTTCCTTTATTTTTATTCTTTGGGTTTGTCCCTCTTTTGATTGCAGAATATAACATTCGAAAAAACAAATACAGCAAAAGTCAGGTTTTTGGTCTTGCTTTTCTTACTTTTTTCATTTGGAATATGATTACCACCTGGTGGATTTATAATTCTACTCCTTTTGGTATGTGGTTTGCAGAAATTGTAAATAGCCTAGTGATGACTTTGGTGTTTTTAATCTACCATATTGTTGCTAAAAGAACCACATTTACAATTAGTAGTATATTTCTCGTTTGTTTTTGGATGTCTTTTGAATATATGCATCTACAATGGGAGTTTTCCTGGCCCTGGCTTAATCTGGGTAATGGATTTTCGAGTTTTACCTCTTGGATACAATGGTATGAATATACAGGAACTTTTGGTGGTACACTTTGGATCTGGATCATCAATATTAGCGTTTTTAAAAGTGTACTACTTTTTACAGAACACAAAGATAAAACTATTCTATACAGATCTGCCATTCGCAATGGATTGATCATTCTAATTCCAATTATAGTATCATTTATTATTCTAAAAACTTATGAAGAAGAAGGAAGTGATATCGAAGTGGTTATTCTACAGCCAAACATAAATCCATATACCGAAAAATACAACACCACAGATAATCGAATAGGTAAATTATTAGACTCGTTAACGAATACCGTTGCTACTTCAAAAACAGATTTTATTATTGCCCCAGAAACTGTTTTTGCAGATAATAACAGACTTACTAAGTTCTCTAGTTCTATTGCTAAAAAAACTGCACATCGAATACTTAACCAATACCCTAACGCAAATGTATTATCAGGGATATCATTAATTGATGTATTTAATGATCCAAGTAAAATTCGCAGGCAAACGAATACTTATAAAGAAGGTATTTATTATGATGACTATAATTCTGCATTTTTTGTTCGCCCCGATGGTACTGGTGATTTATATCACAAAAGCAAACTCGTTGTTGGTGTAGAAAATTTCCCGTACCAAAGTGTCTTAAAACCTATTTTTGGAGATGCCATGATTGATCTTGGAGGAACGGTCGCTAAAAAAACTACCCAAGAAGATCGAGAAGTATTCTTCTCTAAAGATAGTATTGGAGTAGGAACTTTAATCTGTTATGAGAGTATATATGGAGAATTTGCTACAGGGTATATTAGAAATAAGGCAAACTTTCTGGCAATTATTACCAATGATGCCTGGTGGGGCAATACTCAAGGACATAGACAACATCTATCTTATGCTAGACTAAGAGCCATCGAAACCCGAAGAAGCATTGCACGAAGCGCTAATACAGGAATTTCTGCTATTATTAACCAAACAGGAGATATCGTAGCAAAATTAGATTATGAAAAACAAGGAGCACTAAAAGGAACTCTTATCGCAAATAACAAGACCACATTTTATGTAAAAGCAGGGAATTACCTGGCTAGAGTTTCTATATTTCTTTCGATTTTTATATTCCTTTTTTCTGTGACCCGACGGAAAAGAAAAATGACAACCTGAAAATCAATACCTAAATATAATATAATACTTCTGTACTTTATAACTATGTTAGTACACATCTTTGTACCTTTGCAGCTTTATAAAAAATTGTGAATTACGTATCAGTAGAAAATATAGCTAAAGGATTTGGAGAACGTATCCTTTTTAAAAACATTTCTTTTGGAATCAACGAAGGGCAGAAAATTGGTTTTGTTGCCAAAAACGGAACTGGAAAAACCTCTCTCCTTGATATTGTTGCCGGTGATGAAGAGCCAGACGAAGGGCAAGTTGTATACCGCAAAAATCTAAAAGTAGCCTTTTTACCTCAGGAACCTAATCTGGATCCTACTCTTACTATTGAACAAACTATTTTTGCTTCAGACAATGATATTCTTCAAGTGATTAACACTTATGAAAAAGCATTGTTAAATCCTGATGATGTAGAGGGCTATCAGCTAGCATTTGAAAAAATGGATGCTATTAATGCCTGGGATTTTGAAACGCAGTATAAACAAATACTTTTTAAACTTAAACTAGACGACCTCAACAAAAAAGTAAGTGAATTATCTGGTGGGCAAAAGAAACGATTAGCTCTGGCAAATATATTATTAAGCAAGCCCAATCTATTATATCTCGATGAGCCTACCAACCATCTGGATTTAGAAATGATAGAATGGCTAGAAGAGTATTTCGCCAAAGAGAATTTTACGCTATTCATGGTAACTCATGATCGTTATTTTCTAGAAAATGTATGTAATGAGATTATAGAATTAGAAAATGGTCAACTCTATAGCTACAAAGGTAATTATGCATATTACCTGGCAAATAAAGAAGCTAGAGTTGTAAATGAGCAAATTACAACAGATAAAGCCAAGCAACTTTACAAAAAAGAATTAGACTGGATGCGTCGTCAACCAAAGGCACGTACTACCAAATCCAAATCTAGAATTGATGATTTCTTTGAAATCAAAGAACGTGCTCACAAACGTCGTAATGATCATGAAGTTCAACTCGAGATTAATATGGAGCGCATGGGGAGTAAGGTTCTCGAGCTTCATAAAGTCTCTAAACGTTTTGATAAACTTATCTTGTTAGACCAATTTGAATATGTTTTCAAAAAAGGAGAACGTATTGGTGTCATTGGTAAAAATGGAACAGGTAAATCTACTTTTCTAAACATGATTACAGGTTCGATCACTCCTGATCATGGGAAAATTGTGATAGGCGACACTATAAAATTTGGATATTATACACAAAGCGGTATAACAATCAAAGAAGGGCAAAAAGTTATCGAGGTAATTCGAGAATTTGGAGATTACATTCCTTTAAAAAAAGGACGACAAATTTCTGCACAACAATTGCTCGAACGTTTTTTGTTTGACCGCAAAAAACAATATGATTTTGTAGAAAAATTAAGTGGAGGTGAACGTAAAAGGTTATACCTATGTACCGTTTTAATTCAAAATCCTAATTTTTTGATTCTCGATGAACCAACCAATGATTTAGATATTGTAACACTTAATGTACTCGAAAATTTCTTGTTAGATTTCCCTGGATGTTTGATTGTAGTATCCCATGATCGTTATTTTATGGATAAGATCGTAGATCATTTATTCGTGTTTAGAGGCAATGGTGTTATTCAGGATTTTCCCGGTAATTATACCGATTATCGTATTTATGAAGACAGTAAAGAAGTCGAGGTAAAAACATCGGATATTACTGCAGATACAAAAGCCAAAAACACCTGGAAAAAGGATAATAAAGTTGCTCTTTCTTATAATGAGCAAAAAGAATTTAGTAAAATTGAACGAGAGCTTAAAAAATTAGAGCTGCAAAAGAAAGAAATCGAAAGTCTTTTTGCCGAAGGTAACCTAGATGAAGAAAAAATAAATACTGAATCTCAAAAACTCCAGAAAATCATTCAGCAGATTGAAGAAAACGAAATGCGGTGGTTTGAGCTTTCTGAAAAAATGGAAGAATGACATGATTAATAGTGTCGGATTTTTGATTTAGACTAAAAAATGTACTTCAAAATAAAAGCATACCTCAGATTTCTTTTTAAATCTACCAATCAACATGGTGTGCATTCACCTTTTGTATATAATTTGATCACCAGATGTTTTTATAACACAGAAAAACGAAAAGCATACCTATCTATAAAATCAGTATATAAAAAAGCAGATAAAAAAATTCCTGTTAGATATCGCACTGCTAAACTTCTAAATCGTATAGTCCCATATTTTGATCTTAAAAACGTTCTTATTTTGACAGATTTGGGTTTTATATCAGAGGTTTTATCAATAGAGAATTTGGTTTCGATTGATCATGTTATACAATCCAAGAAAGATTACGACATGATTTATCTCGATATAAACCAGTTACAATGTCAATTAAATACAGAATTATTACTATCTAAGGTTCATAACGACAGTGTTATCATACTCAATTCTATATATGAATCTGAAGCTAATGTCATTTTATGGGAAATAATAAAAAAACACCCGAAAATCACCGTAACTATTGATACTTTTCATCTTGGTTTTGTGTTTATCAGGAATGAACAAGCAAAAGAACACTTTATAATCAGAGCATAAAAAAACATAAACTAAATCACATGAGTTTTACAACTCACACAAAATTTTAAAAAAGTAATTATTGTATCATAAATATCATTATACATTATCTAAACATTCTTGAAAATATCGTTCTTCGTTTATGATATTGTAAATCTTTTGGATCATAGGGTTTTGTCTCTCCAGACAAACAAATTTCCTCAACAAACTCATCATAGCTCATTCTTTTTTCTTCTAGAAATCCAATTAGGTATTTTTCTGCAGTATCTACACCACTAGCCTCTTCAATAGCCAAAAGTTTCTTATAAAGATTATCAATTTTTTCAATTGTCTTTCTAGGCGGAGCCTTTCTTCTCGCAAAGAAAGAAGTGATCTGTCCATCATCATCTAGTTTTACATCAAAATCTGTAATTACCCAATAATACCTACCGTCTTTTGCCAGATTCTTAACCAAGGCATGTATATTTTTCTTTGCCAGCAAATGTTCCCACAACCACTTAAAAATAACTTTAGGCATATCGGGGTGACGAATCACATTATGAGGTTGACCTATTAATTCTTGTTCTTCATATCCACAAACTTGCATAAAATAATCATTCGCATATTCTATTATTCCTTTAGGATCAGTTTTACTCATGATTGTTTCTTTAGGATCTAAGACAATCTCTACATTGATGGGTTCGGGGCGTTTTAGTGCTTTCATATTTATTATTGTTAGTTAAATTCCGAGGCAAAATTAACCGTAACATGAAATGCAAAAAATGACAAAAATCATAGTATTATTAAGAGGGTTAGAGGGATTTATTTTTTAACTTACTTTTAACCACCAGCCCATACTATAGCAATACATAGAGTTGATAAAAGAACATTTTACAATTAGAGTGTAACAACTTTTTATCTGCTGCGTCATATAGTCTAAAATTGTATCTTAACAATCTGTAAAGATTACTATATGGGAAATGTTATAGAAATTAGAGGAATTATCAGAAACTTTCAATTAGGACAGGAAACTGTATATGTACTTAAGGGTATTGATCTTGATATTGCTCGTGGAGAATATCTGGCAATAATGGGCCCTTCTGGTTCTGGTAAATCTACTCTAATGAATCTTCTGGGATGTCTTGACACACCAACTGGTGGGACTTATAATCTAAACGGAAACGATGTTAGTAAAATGACCGATAATGAATTAGCTGATATTCGAAATCGCGAAATTGGTTTTGTATTTCAAACTTTTAATTTATTGCCTAGAACTACTGCATTAGATAACGTTGCATTACCCATGGTCTATGCGGGTGCTTCTAAAAAGGACAGAGCAATTAGAGCAGAAGAAGTACTCACAGATGTTGGTTTATCTGATCGAATGGATCACAAACCTAATCAACTCTCTGGAGGTCAGCGACAGCGTGTAGCTGTTGGTCGAGCCTTAGTAAATAAACCTTCGATAATATTGGCTGATGAGCCTACCGGAAATCTGGATTCCAAAACGTCATTAGAAATTATGCAGCTTTTTGATGAAATTCATGCTGCAGGAAATACGGTTATTCTTGTTACTCACGAAGAAGAAGTTGCCACGCATGCACATCGTGTTATCCGTCTTCGTGATGGGATAGTCGAAAGCGATGTAAGGAACAAATAGTTTTGATTTTTGGTTTACCATTACTGGTTAATTTGTATTTTGGGGATTCATTTTTAACCGAAATTCATGCAACCATTACATATCCTACTCCTTATTGCGGCTTATTTTGGAATTCTTCTTCTCATCTCTTATTTCACAGGTAAAAACTCAGGAAATGATGCTTTTTTTAAAGCTAATCGACAATCCCCATGGTATATCGTAGCTTTTGGAATGATTGGAGCATCATTAAGTGGTGTAACCTTTATTTCTGTACCAGGATGGATTGAAGCTTCACAATTTAGTTATATGCAAGTAGTATTAGGGTATATTTTGGGATATACTGTTATTGGTACAGTACTGCTTCCTCTTTACTACAAACTTAATTTAACTTCAATTTATACCTATCTGGATCAACGTTTTGGTAATTACTCATATAAAACCGGAGCTTCGTTTTTCTTACTATCACGAGTAGTTGGGGCAAGTTTTAGATTGTTTTTGGTTGCTAATGTTTTACAATCTATTCTTTTTGATGCTTTGGGGGTGCCTTTCTGGGTTACTGTTATCATAACTATATTATTAATCTGGCTATACACTTTTAAATCAGGAATTAAAACGATTGTATGGACCGATACTCTACAAACATTATTCATGCTTATTGCAGTAGGCGTAGCTATATATTATGTATCAGATGATTTAGGGATTCAAGGATCAAACCTACTGGGTTATGTATTAGAAAGTGATCTCTCGAAAATGTTCTTTTTTGATGATTTTAAAAGTGCTAATTATTTTTGGAAACAATTTTTATCAGGTGCATTTATTGCAATTGTTATGACGGGGTTAGATCAGGATATGATGCAAAAAAATCTTACCTGCCGAAGTTTGAAAGATGCACAAAAAAATATGTTCTGGTTTACTATTGTATTAACTATTGTAAACTTTATATTTTTAGGTCTTGGATTACTACTTACCCAATACGCATCACAAAATGGAATTGATGCTCATAAGGATCAGCTTTTTCCTGTAATTGCTACACAAAGCGGATTAGGTTTTGGTATCGCTATCTTTTTTGTACTTGGTCTTATCGCAGCGGCATATAGTAGTGCTGATAGTGCATTGACCTCATTAACCACATCATTTAGTATAGACATACTCGATATTGAAAAGAAATATAATCCAACAGATCAGGTTAAGACCAGAAAAAAGATTCATATTCTATTTTCTTTTATATTGGTATTGGTCATAATTGCTTTTAAGTATCTTATAAAAGATGAAAGTGTAATCGCCAAACTATTTGTCTTTGCAGGATACACATACGGTCCTCTATTAGGTTTATATGCATTTGGATTATTTACAAAACTAAAAGTGAAAGATAATTTAGTGCCAATTATTGCAATCTTATCTCCAATTTTATCCTATATCATTAGCGAAAATAGTGATCTATGGTTCGGTTTTAAATTTGGTTTCTTTATCCTAATTCTTAATGGGTTTTTGACCTTTTTAGGATTATTATTGTCTGCTATTTTAATATTGATTCGTAGAAAGTAACACTAGCGTACAAGCAACCTCGACTTCTATGTTTGCCGCTTTAAGTTTTTGATAAAACTCAAGGTTTTCTGTTCCAGGATTAAAAATTACTCTTCTGGGGTTTAGTCGTATGATATCATCATAATAAGGTTGTTGCCTAAGAGGATTTAAATACAAAGTAATTGTATCCATATTTTCTGCATTATGTATAGCTGTCACAATTTTTATCCCTGCAACTTCTCCTTTTTTTAATCCAACAGCTGCAACCTCATGACCATGGGTTACCAACTTATGAATAGCAAAGTTAGAATATCTATTTGTCTTTAAGGATGCTCCCAGAACTAATGTTTTTTTATCCATAAATATTATTTGAATTTAAAATAAGAAAAATAGGTTTATTAGGACACCAAATAAAGGCTTAAACGTTAAAAATAACCAGAAAAATGTTAAAAATAAACGATGAATGTAACACAAATCAAAGCACTTCGTCTTACATATAAAAGGATATGAATTTTCATAAATTTAGTTAGTTAGTTACTTTATAATAATCAAATTTTATTCATAGTTGATGGTTAGTGTTACTATTTGGTTATTATAGAAAACCGCCTCTATTATTAGAGGCGGTTTTTAATTATCTAATATTTTGTTAAAGTCAAAATAAGGTGTAACAGAATGGTTTTACCGTCGTCTTACACTTACAACACGATTAATCACAGTGTCAATTTTGAAAACAATCACGTATTTGTATTAGGCAATACAAAGTACAATGCATAACAATTATCAATCAAATAAACGTTCAGATGAAAACAATTAATCAAAGAGTTATTTTATTTTTTCTCTCATTTTGGTGTCTATTTCTAACAGCGCAACCAAGTAATGAAGCTGTAGTGGGTACCATACAAGGAAAAGTAATAGACAAAAACTTACAGCAACCCATACCCTATGCTACTGTAGCAATTCATGATGGAGCAGATAAAATTATAAGCGGAGGTATTAGTACCGATGATGGTAACTTCTTAATTTCTGATATCCCGAAAGGAAGTTATACTTTAAAAGTACAATTTATAGGATACAAAACGTATTCTCAACCTATCGAGATCTCTAGAAAAAATAAGGATATCAATGTTGGCACTGTATCATTAGAAGAAGAAGCCGAATCTCTAGACGATGTAACTATAATTGCCGAACGAACTACAATAGAACAAAAAATTGACCGTAAAGTTATAAATGTTGGAAAAGATCTTACCACAACTGGAGGTACTGCAGCAGAAATCATGAACAATATCCCCTCTGTTAATGTAGATCAGGATGGTAATATTGCTTTACGCGGAAATCAAAATGTACGTATCCTCATAGACGGTAAACCTACCAATATTGATGCTACACAATTATTGAAACAAATCCCTTCTACTTCTATTAAGAAAATAGAATTGATTACTAATCCTTCTGCTAAATATAATCCTGAAGGAATGAGTGGTATCATTAATATCGTATTACATAAGAATAGTAATATAGGTTTTAATGGTAATCTCAACCTAGGGCTTAATTTTGATAAAAACGCCCGTTTCAATAGTTCTATAGATTTAAATTACAGAACAGGAAAAGTGAACTTTTATGGTAATTATGGTAACAATATTACCAAACGACAAAATGCAGGAGGTGTATTTAGACAAGATCAAAATTATCAAACAGATTTTAAATTCATAGATAATAATAAGTCTCACCTATTCAAAATAGGCTTAGATTATTTTATTGATGACCATAATACCATCTCTGTATATACTAATCAAAACTTGTTTGACGGACTTACAGATGGAACTACAGATATTACTTTTTTCAATAATGATCAGAATAATTTATCCCAAAAACTATTAAGTGATAGTGATAATCAAGGTTCTACATATAATTTTGATTATAAACATGATTTTAAAAAAGAAGGACATAATATTGAATTAGAAGTTGATTATAATGTTTTTGAAAGTGATAGTGATGATCGTTTTAATTTTGTTGGAGGAGACGGATCGTTCACAAATTATAACGACCTTATTAATAATGAGCGAATAAACACCACAATAAACCTCGATTATGTAAACCCATTATCAGAAAAAACTAAATTAGAATTAGGATATGAAACTCGTTTAAGAAGAACAGACAATGACTATCGTTCTACACTTTTCGCAAATTCAAAATATAATTATGACCGAAACATACATTCTTTTTATGGTACATATGGTCAAAATTTTGAAAAATGGGCATATCAGCTAGGTGCACGTCTCGAAAACTATGAAGTTGAAGCTGTTTTTGATGGAGAAAAAATATTTGAAGATGATATCTTTACTGTATACCCTTCTGGTTTTATTAGTTATACTCCGGGAGAGAAAAACAGCTATCAATTAAGTTATAGTCGACGAATTGATCGACCTGGATTAAATCAGGTAAACCCCATACGTGAATGGAGTACACCAAGAATAGTTTCTATTGGAAACCCTGAGTTGAATCCTCAATTTACTAATTCTATAGAAGCTAATTACACACGAAAATTAGGAAAAGGATCAATAACCGGAGGAGTATTTTACCGAATTATCAATGATGAAATAAGTCAGGCACTTATAGAAAATCCAGATGTTGAGGAAGGCCAGATACTAACATTCAAAAATTTTGATAATAATTCTTCTTATGGAGTTGAGATATCTAGCAACTATAAAGCTACAAAATGGTGGAGTTTTAATGCTAGCTTTGATCTGTATTCGCAAACGCAAAAAGGTGTGGTCGATAATATCAATAGAGAAGTAGATGCAGTAGTTTACAATTTTAGACTCAATAATAGTTTCAAAGCGACAAAAAACTTGACTTTTCAGGTATTTGGATTTTATAGAGGAGAACAGGAAGGCATATTATTTAAAACCAAACCATTCTATTTCGTAAATACTGGAGCTCGTTATAATTTCTTAAAAGGTAAAGGTACCTTTAGTATTAACTTTAACGATATTTTTAACACAATGCGTTTCAGATTTTCTGCAAACAATCCATATCCGCAAAACGGAGAGTTTCAAGGTGAAACACAAACTGTTTTCCTAGGTCTATCCTACCGATTCGGAGGTGGAAAAAACAGAAAAGCTTCAAGAAAACGAAGAGATAACAATGAAAAATCTGGCGGAGGAATACTATAATTAGGTTTTCTTTAAAAAAAATGTTAATATCATAACTAATAACTCAGATATTTGTTAAATTTAATACGGTTTTCTTAAAAACCTTATTAAAGTTAAATAAATGCAAAAAAATAACAAATTCTGTAACACTTTACAATTTACAACGTTTAATATAGTATAGTCATGGTTATGATTTATTTGAATTAGCCTTTAAAAAATTAATAACCGAGTTATTAGATAAAAAAACGCGAAGCTTAATTGCTTCGCGTTTTTCATTTTTTTACTTTACTAGGTTACCATCTAATAATAGCACTACCCCAGGTAAACCCGCTTCCAAAGGCCGCTAAGACTACTAAATCTCCTTCTTTAATTTTACCTTGCTCCCAAGCTTCTGTCAATGCAATAGGAATAGATGCAGCTGTAGTATTACCATATTTCTGAATATTATTATAGACCTGATCATCAGATAATTTAAATTGTCGTTGCACAAATTGAGAAATTCTCAGGTTTGCTTGATGTGGTATTAACATATTTATATCTGTAGCCGATAAATTATTGGCCTGTAATCCTTCATTAATTACTTCAGAAAAACGTACTACTGCATTTTTGAACACAAATTGACCGTTCATATATGGATAGTAAGGAATATTTTCTTGAGGGTTCTCTGAAATAATTTCTGGCACCCAATGTTCTGTACTAGGACCTTCTAGAGATAGTTCTTTGGCATGTGCACCTTCACTATGCAAATGTGTAGACAAAATCCCTCTACCCTCTTCTTCACTTCTCGTTAATACAGCGGCTCCTGCTCCATCGCCAAAAATTACAGAAACTCCTCTTCCTCGAGTTGTCATATCCAAACCACCGCTATGGTTTTCACTTCCAATTACCAATACATTTTTATACATACCTGTCTTGATGAACTGATCTGCTACCGATATAGCATATACAAACCCGCTACATTGATTACGAACATCCAATGCCGGAATAGTTCTCATGTTCATCATTTCCTGAACTCTTACTCCACCTCCAGGAAAATACATATCAGGACTAAGAGTTGCAAAAATGATAAGTTCTATATCATCTGTAGTAAGTTTAGCTCTTTCTAAAGCAATTTTAGCAGCTTTAACCCCCATAATAGAAGTACTATTACCATCTCCCTTTTTGATGTGACGTCTTTCTTTTATACCGGTACGTTCCTGAATCCATTCATCATTCGTATCCATCACCTTAGATAGATCATCATTAGTTACGACATTTTCGGGGACATAAGACCCTAAACCTGATATTTTTGAAGTATACATGTTGTTAATTTATTGTGTGTGTTGTGAGTTATTTTATACTTAACTAAAAGTTATCACACAATATATGTATTCTTAACATTTTGATAAAAGAAACCCTAATCATATTATATGCACGCATAATAAAAAAATCTTAAACAACTGTATTGCAAACCCCTAAGCTAATCCAAAATACAGACTCTCCATATTTTCAACTTAATATCTCGAATAGGGAATAGAAAAACACGCCAAAAACGTCTATAAAAAAGAGACTACTAATTAAAATTAGTAGTCCCCATTCCCCAATCTTCCTAAAACTAGAGTTTTAGAAATTTCTTTATCACTACCTCATTATCATCACGTACCTTAATGGTATACATTCCTGATGGAAAGGAGGTAAATGAAATTGTATTTTTAATCGACAAATTTTTGTTCCCTACAATTAAATGCCCTTTTAGGTCGAAAACTTCACAACTAGCATTAGGTATTTCAGTTTTACAATCAATATAAACCTCCCCTTTTAAGGGATTTGGATAAACCGAAAATGAACTACCTCTAGAACTATTTATTTCAGTAATAATATCCTGCATCGACTTTATTTCTTTTCTATTGTCAAAATCAAAAAGATTTCTATTCAACTATTATATGGACAAATATATAGATATTCATCTCCTCAAAACATACGTAGCCCCACGTAATTAGGCAACAATAGCAAGTACATTAAAGTTAGAGTAGTAATTGTTTATTTTTCTGAGACCAGATAAGCAAAGCATTTGGTTTTTGCTCAAGAGTAAGTTTTCGGATTATATTTGCTCTATGTTTTTCGACTGTTCTCACAGAAATACTCAAAAGATCTGCAATCTCTGTGCTTGTCATCTCTTCTGCAATGCGTTTTAGGATTTTAACTTCGGAAGGAGTCAGTTTTTCTATGTCCGGATTACGCTCTGAAACATTCGTAAAACGTTTGTATATTTTTTCGCTAAAATATGGCTCTCCTCTACTAACGCTTGCTATACACGCTTCAATCTCTGTTAAAGCAAATTCTTTTAACAGGTAGCCATGAATATTATATTTTACGGCATCTTCAAAAAACTTCTTTTCTTTATGAAGAGTAATCAAAATGATTTTGGTATCGATATGATGTCTCTTACAATTTTTAGCGATATCTATACCGGTTAGATTAGGCATTTCGATATCTAAAATAGCGATATCCGGTTTATCTTTAATGATTGCATTATATGCAGAAAGCCCATCAGAATGAGTATTTATGATGTTATATTTTCGTTCTTTCAAAAATTCCTCTAGCCCTCTTAATAATAAAGGGTGATCATCTGCAATAAGTATATTAGGTTTAAGCATGTTTCGGAATATTAAATATCAGCGTAGTCCCCCGATCAATTTCAGACAGTATATTGAAAGTAGCTTTCAAAAATTTTGAACGCTCATTTAATGTTTTAAGACCTATTTTAGAAATTGATATTTTTTCTTTAGAAACATCAAATCCCCTACCATTATCTTTAATAATTATTTCAACATCATTTTCTTTATTAATCACTTTAATTTCTGCAGATCTTGCTTTAGAATGTTTAATAATATTATTAAAACTTTCTTGCACCAATCTATAGATATTAACTTCTTTTTCTTGATCAAACACTTGGTCAATATTATCTATTTCTGCCGAAACAAAAATATCATAATTTTCATCGATCATCTCCACACTACTTTGTATGGTTACCGTAAGACCTAGTTCTTCTAACTTAAATGGATGTAGACTTCTTGATATTGCACGTACTTCATCAATTACACCATCTACCACAGTAGCTGTCTTTGTATCTTTATTCTGTAAAATTCTATTCTTAATGAGTAACAAACTTTGACCAACACTATCATGAAGATCTTTAGATATACGTTTACCAACGCGCTCCTGAGTTTGTAAAAGTTCTTGTAAAAATGATTGTTGTAGTTTTTTATTTCGAATCAGAAATATTCTATTTCTATATAAATAGATCAATAAAAACAAAAGACTTAGACCTATACCGCCAAATATCAATAGGTTTTTCTTTGCTTTATCCTTTGCTTCAAGCATCTCAATATTAGCTTTCTGAATTGCAATTTTACTATCTCTTTTTTCGGCCTCATAGAGCGTTTGATAATAAATAACACTATTAGATCTGGTTAAATTATAGATAGAATCCTTCAATAATTGATACCTATCCAAATGGATTATAGCCTCTGGTAGTTTATTTAGATTTTTATTTGCTTCATAAAGTTCTTTTTCTAAATGTACCTGACCACGAATGTCATTCGAATTCTTAAAAATCTTGATCTCTTCTTCAAAAATTGGAATTGCTTCTTTATACTTACCCTCTGCAACTTTATATCTGCTTAGTGCTTTTAAATAAAATATTCTATCATACGGGCTATTTATCAAATCAGTAGAAAGCTCGAGAGTATCCAAATACTTTTTGGCAATATCGGGCTTGCCTTGCTTAGAATAAAACTCTGAAGCATATGCCCTTAATCTAAACATATTGGCATAACGTCCCTTCTCTTTTCTCAACAATTTAAGTGCAGTAAGATAGGCTTCCTCTTCTTTTTTGTATTCTTTTTTCTTTACAAAATCACGAGCATCATTTACGCTTAACTCAGATAATGCTTGAAAATCTTTATTTTTTTGGCTATTCAATAATACCCTAATCTTCTGTCTTTCTTCAAAAGACTTTTCCAAAAGATAAAGCTGACTAAAAATTCCGGATACTGCCAATCCGCTATATGCTATATAAGCAGTGTCCTTCATTTTAGTGTATAATAGATTAGCTTCCTGAAATTTTAAAATTGCTTTAGAAAGTTTACCTAATCGCTCATATGTTTGGCCATTAAAATAAATTGCATCAGCCTCAAAAATAGAATCTTTGGTCTGATGATATATTTTCTCTGCATTAGAATAATCTACAATTGCTTTTTCTAAATTATCAATTTGATAATTCGCTCCTGCTCTCTTAATATAAAGATGCCCCAGATTAATTCTTTTTTTAATTTTGAGGCTATCTTTAATACTATTATTTACAATAACCAATGCAGAATCTGGTTTACCAACTACTTGAAGATAGTGAAACGTAAGTCGCGAAGTCTTAAAAGCTGCCAGATCAAAACTATCCAACTGTTTAGCCAAATCGATATATTGGAGTGTATATTTCGGATAGTTTTGTTTATAAAACTCAAAATCCGAATTCCTCCTTTCGTTTAATACACTCGATAGCGAATCTAATAAATAAAGCTTTTCTTCTTTATTTGTTACATTTTCTACTTTATCAATTAATTCTAAAACAGTCTCTTTCTGCTGCGAAAAAGCATAAAAATGAAATGCAGCAACAACAATAAATATGTATATTTTGCTTCTTAACATTCTAGGGATTCTAATTGTGAAGATACATATAATTGTATTTTCAAATTGCATGATAGCTCTCTATTTTTTTGTATCAAAACCTCTTTCTTATTCAGAATTTAAAAAAACAATAGATAGGCACATACCAAATCTCTTTCAAAACATCTCATTAAAGCCTAAAAATCAACAACATAGAATAATATCAAAATCCCTATTGTATTCCAAAAAAATGATTTCAATTCCTTGATTTACCAAATTTACTACACCAGAAAATCCCTACAAAACCTTAATCAAATGCTGCCATAAAACAGTAATAATTCGATCAGTTGTTTTTACTTCGCTTTATATATCAAGAAACATCATACCTGATATAAGTAGATTTTACTATACACTTAATTTCATCATTATTTATAGCTTTTCGCTTAAAACGATAAGAATCTAAAACGAGAAAGATGCGCCAACCACAGCGCATCTTTCTAACAACCTAACCAATAAATAAACAAACCAAGCCAGTCGGGTGACTGACTATAGTACTCTTCAAAATCTCTACTTTTAAATCAAGTAACAGATCATGTTTTCAAAAAATATATGATTGATATATTTTTAAATATTTTATTCTTCAGTCTTTTTTTTAAACTAATCATCCTGATGGCGATAGTAAAAACCATCGCCAAATCAGAATTTATATTGTTTATAACTCAAGGGTATTTATTCTCATAGCAAAGTTTCTCCCTTCTAAATTGGCTATGTATATCCGACCAATACTCATAGCACTTATATATTGAGTTGTAAACAAATTATATACTTCAAAAAACTTATTTATATCCTTAGTCCATTGTGTCAACAAATCATTACAATAGATATAAAAAAAACTTACTTCAATGCCAGTTTGGCAGATACATACTATTGGTATTTTTTTTGAATACATCACACCATAAGATGACAATTAAACTAAAAACAATATAAAATGGCAACAGGAAGTATTAATGTATCTGTAGAGAACATTTTTCCATTAATTAAAAAATTCTTGTATTCTGATCATGAGATTTTTTTACGAGAACTTATTTCGAATGCAACAGATGCAACTTTAAAGCTAAAACATTTAACAAGTATTGGTGAAGTTAAAGTAGAATATGGCAACCCTCTTATCGAGATTAAAGTCGATAAAGACAAAAAGCAACTACATATTATCGATCAGGGAATTGGTATGACTGCAGAAGAAGTTGAGAAATATATTAATCAAGTAGCTTTTTCTGGTGCTGAAGAATTTCTAGAAAAATATAAGGATAGTGCTAAAGATTCTGGAATAATAGGACACTTTGGTCTTGGGTTCTATTCGGCCTTTATGGTGGCAGACAAAGTAGAAATTATTACAAAATCCTATAAAGATGAGCCCGCAGCACATTGGATTTGTGATGGATCTCCAACCTATAGTATAGAGGAACATGATAAAACAGAAAGAGGAACAGAAATCATTCTACATATTGGCGAAGATGATACCGAGTTTCTTGAAGATGGTAGAATAAATGAATTATTGGTGAAATACAATAAATTCATGCCAGTATCTATAAAATTTGGTACTAAAACAGAAACGTTACCAAAACCAGAGGATGCTAAAGAAGAAGATCCTGCACCAACTCAAGAAGTTGATAACATTATCAATAATCCTAATCCTGCATGGACAAAACAACCTGCTGATCTAAAAGATGAGGATTATAAAGGCTTCTACCGCGAATTGTATCCTATGCAATTTGAAGAGCCTCTTTTTAATATCCACCTTAATGTAGATTATCCTTTTAACCTAACCGGGATTCTGTATTTCCCAAAACTGGGTCAGGATATGAATATGCAAAAGGATAAAATCCAATTATATCAAAATCAAGTATTTGTTACTGATAATGTAGAAGGTATTGTTCCAGAATTCCTTACCATGCTTCGTGGTGTGATTGATTCTCCCGATATCCCTCTTAATGTATCCCGATCTTATTTACAAGCTGATGGTAATGTAAAGAAAATATCAAGTTACATTACTCGTAAAGTAGCCGATAAACTAAGCTCTATGTTTAAAAACAATAGAGAAGATTTGGAGCAAAAATGGAATGATATTAAAATTGTGATCGAATACGGAATGCTTTCTGAAGAAAAATTCTTCGAAAAAGCTGACAAATTTGCATTATATCCAACAGTGGATGGTTCTTTCTTTACGTTTGAAGAATTACAAGAAAAAATTAAAGATTCTCAAACTGACAAAGATGGTAAGCTCGTTCTTCTTTATGCTTCTAATAAAGATGAACAACACTCGTACATCTCTGCTGCAAAAGATAAAGGATATGAAGTACTCCTTTTAGACTCTCCTATTGTTTCTCATTTGATCCAAAAATTGGAAACTAGTAAAGAAAATATTTCTTTTGCACGTGTAGATGGAGATCACATTGACAATCTTATCAAAAAAGATGAAGAAACTATCTCTAAGCTATCAGATGAAGAGAAAGAAACTCTTAAAACTGATCTTGAAAAAGTAGTTCCAAAAGAGACATATACTGTACAATTAGAAGCAATGGATAGCAATGCCTCTCCATTCATGATTACTCAACCAGAATTTATGCGTCGTATGAAAGAGATGCAACAAACTGGTGGTGGAGGAATGAACATGTTTGGTAATATGCCAGAAATGTATAATTTGATTATTAATACAAATCATGAACTTATTGGGCAAATTGCTGCTACCAAAACAGATAAGAAAAAAGAACGCTTAATAAAACAATCTCTGGATTTGGCCAGACTCTCTCAAAACCTATTAAAAGGAGAAGAATTAACAGATTTTATTAAACGTAGTTACGATATGATAAAGTAGTAGTTAAGACTACTAGTACATATAAATATTGGACCGCTTCATTGTTAAACACATTGAAGCGGTTTTTTATTTTTGTTTATAACATTTAGTTCAATCCTCAATCAATTTTATAGTAAGCTTGCCATATCGCTGGGCAGAGTCGTTAGCTCCTATTGCATAAGTATACTTCCCCGGAGCCAATTTAGCTTCTCCTACATAATCAATAGGTTGGATTGTAAATATCTGTCCATTGATTTTTAACTCTACAAATGCATATCTGTATGCAAAATCAAAACCTCCATACTTCGTGGTCTTACTGGCAGAAATACTTCCATAATTGTTTTCTCCTCCATTAGTATTTACCAGAATACCCGAATAATTATATTGACTTGTATTCTTTATTCTAATTTGAACCGCACCTGTAGTTCTGATTTGTACTTCATCAGAAGTTGAAGAATCGTCATCCTGTGAGCAATTAAATAACAAAAACTGAAACCCAGTTATAGTAATAACCAAAATAATTCTTCTCACATCCATAACATAATCAGTTGATTTTCTACCTAATAGATATATCATTTTACTATAAGCTGCGTGCATCAATGAGCTTTAACGTCGATTCTTCATTTTTTTTCAGATTTTAAGCAGTTTATATTTTATTACCTTTGTGATATATAAAAGTATAGCAGCGGTTTCATGTTTATAGCATCAAAAAATGAGAACTAAAAATTACATTTTAATCATTTTACTATTTTTTTATGCAACCATACATAGTCAAGATGGTGTTTCGGGATATGTGCATATTGAAGATCCAGAAAAATGGGAGCAAAAAGTTTATTTAAGTCAAATTCAACTCGAAGAAAACACGAATACCTATAATACAACAGCCATTGCATCGACTCTCTTAACAGAGGATGGTTTCTTTGCTTTTAATAAAAATTTATTTACTTCAAAAGATCATATTTATAAGGTGCAACTTAACCCTATATCTGGCGAAGAGAAAAATAAAATTTCAAACAAAATAAAGAATTTTCAACTATTTATACTATCTAAAAAAGATACTGTTCACTTTACTAAAGGAGAAAGAATGTTTGGGGAGTATACCACAAATAATACAGCAGATTTAGAATGGCAAAAATTAAAAAAATTTGAAGCTAAATATGAAAATCTAACCGATGATTTTGATCCTAAACAATACCTCATAGAGACCAAAGGGTATGTAAAAGATTCTCTGCAGATACTTTTGGTGAAACTTATTGGTATTAAAAAACTAGATGACCAGAATCTATTAGAAAAAGATGCTAAAGCCAATCCTGAATATTACCTGAGCTTTCTAGAAGAATTGAAATCCAGCGAACTTGACCCCTCTACCTATGCTTATCTTGAAAATAAGCTCAACTTTATTACTCAAGAAATCGTTAATCATAAA
Organism: Aquimarina macrocephali JAMB N27; assembly: GCF_000520995.1. Taxonomy (GTDB): domain Bacteria; phylum Bacteroidota; class Bacteroidia; order Flavobacteriales; family Flavobacteriaceae; genus Aquimarina; species Aquimarina macrocephali. The sequence goes on from NZ_JACA01000003.1 coordinate 267,509, forward strand.
TACAAAGTAAGTTTATGGGTTAATGGTGCAGCTTCTTTGGTTATTATTTTATTAATCGGGTTTATTCTAAAATCTAGAAGAACCATAAAAGTCCTCGCTCCTATTCCTTTAAGTAAGCAAGAAAAAGCGGTAAAAAACCTTATCATATCAGGAAAAAGTAATAAAGAAATTGCAAATGAATTATTTATCAGCTTAAGTACCGTAAAAACACATATCACCAATATTTACAGTAAGTTAAACATCTCTAGTAGACAAGATTTATTACTCAAAAAATAAAATCATACCGGTACTAGCACCTTATTCAGCTTGGTATAATTACTCTTTTTCTCGATTTCAATAGTTATTTGTTTCAAAAAACAATGAAGCGAATTATATATTTCTCATTCCTGTTACTCTCTTATATTGGATATGGGCAATCAGAATATTCATTATCCGGAGCCGTTTTAGATCAAAATAATACCCCGGTAGAAGCTGGAGATGTCATTCTTTATGACAAAAATTCAAATCTTGTAAAATATACTTTTATAAAAAATGGGAAATTTATTTTTGACAGATTAAAAGCTAATGAATATACTTTATCTATAATTGCGATAGGATATACAGAAAAATCAGAAGTAATTCTACTAGACAGTAACAAAACCATTACTATTGAACTCAAAGAAAACACAGTTATATTAGACGAAGTAACCGTTAAAACTATTAAAAACAATATAATAGTGGGAAATGGTAATTTGAAAATAAATATTGAAAACTCTGTTTTAGAGTCATTACCATCAACAGTAGATATATTATCTAAGCTTCCAGGAATTCAAATCAGCCCCAATCGAGAATCTATTTCTGTTGTAGGAAGAGGGGCTCCTCTAATTTATATAGATAACCAAAAGGCTGACTTAGATCAACTTAAATCGTTATCTGTAGAAAACATAAAAGATATAGAACTTATCGATAATCCATCTGCAAAATATGAAGCAGAAGGAAGAAGCCTCATCCTAATCACTAGAAAACATAATTCTGTAGATGGTTACAAGATTCAATTATCAGAAATTATTTCTTTTAAAAAGCGATTTAATAATTATTTAGGAATACACTCAAACTATAAAAACAATAAATTAGAATTACGAGGTAATTTTAATTACAATCAACTTGGTCCATGGGAAGGTGTAGACTCCAGACTTAACGTTTTAGATCAAGGTATTAAATCTCAATATCAAGTAAGAGCAACCGGTCCCAGGCCACAATTTATCACTGGAGGTGGTTTCTTTTATCAACTCGACAAAAATGATTATATCTCGGGACAAGTAAATCTGAGAGCTCAAACTGACAAGTTTCCAATCAAAACAAATACACTTCTGCAAGATCAATTTAAAGAAGACCATATTATCAGTGAAGGACAAAATGATGAGAATAGAAATTTTTTAAGTAGTAATATAAATTTCAATAAAAAAATCACTCGTACCTCGAATTTGTTTTTTGGGCTTCAGTATTCAAATTATATCAGACACCTTAAAAGTCATATTTTTAATAATATAAATGAAACCGGGTTAGAATTATCACAAAACAGAAATCAGAAATACGAAATTAGTGTCTTTGCCAGTAAAATTGACATTGACAAAAACTTTAATGATCATATAAAATTAGAAGTTGGTGGTAGTCTTTCTAATGCCAATGGTCTTGCATTTTCAGATTTCGAATTCATAAATCCTATAGACAAAAAGGTTTCAAAATACGATTACCGAGAATCTATTTATGCATCTTATGTACAGCTATCAGGAAATCTAAACAAAATAGAATATTCTACTGGCATAAGATCCGAAACAAATATTATAAAAGGTGGTTTTAGAAATGCCAGTGAACTATTAGTAGATAGAAAACAAACACGTCTTTTTCCTAAAATAAGGATAAATATCCCCATAGATAGTACCAAAAGTATTGCTTTAAATTATGGTACAATTATAAATCGACCTAATTATCTTAATGCCAGTTCTATTAGTACATTTATCAATCCATTTGTAGAATTTTCAAGAAATGTTAACTTAAAATCTACTACAATTGAAGAAATATCAACTACTCTTCAATACAAAAAATACACTTGTAACATCAGCTATTATGAGGAAAATGATCCCGTTTTTTATAACGTAGCATATGATAGTATTGAAAACAGAGTTATATCTTCTCCTCAAAACTTTGAAAAGGAATCCGGATATCAAATCCGATTTACTAACACTGCTACTTATAGGTTTTGGAATACTACAAATTCACTAACAGTAGTTCACAATAGAATTAAAAATCCAACAGCAGTTATTAGAGAAAGTAAACCATATCTCTATTATTATTCAAATAATGAATTTAAACTTGCCTCAAAAACTACTCTTGGACTAAATTTTTGGGGATTCACCGAACGAAACCAAGGTGTTTTTAAAAGAAATGCGCTTTTTATTATGAGTGCTTCCTTTTCAAAAACATATTTTAAAAATTTACAAATTGCTGTAAATTTTAATGACATTTTTAAGAACATGACTTATAAAGACAAGTATACTTCTAATAATATTGATGTTCAGAATACTTTTTATGTAGATGGAAACGAAATTTCATTTTCTATCAAATACGCTTTCGGTAAAGTCAAAAAGCTATCCTTCAAAAATAAAGATGTAGATGATAACCTGGATCGAATACGGTAATAAATCACTGATTTCTTATTCGTTATCGTACAACTTTTATAGTGTAGATACATGAATAAACCACTTTTTTTGTATAAAAACAGTAAAAATCTTTTTTTAGTTAGGATTCCTTACTATATTTGCATTGCAATTTTGCATAACCTTAAAATATATACAAATGAGTAAATCAATTTTTTATCATGCTGGATGCCCAGTATGCATTAGTGCAGAACATGATATTGTTAATCTAATCGGATCAGACAATGTAGAGATTGTTCATTTAGGAGAAGATCGTTCTCAAATCAAGAATGCCGAAACGGCAGGAGTTCAATCTGTTCCTGCGCTACTAACATCTAATGGGAATGTGCTACATATCAACTTTGGGGCTTCTATGGCAGATGTAAAAGGGTAATTTTTTTAATCTGAATAGTTAGGATTCCTAATTACTTAGATCAACTCTAAAATGAGTCAATTATTGATAATTATTGGCTCATTTTAACTAACAATACAACACAAAAAGATGAAAAACACAATTATAACTATAGTATTCATGGTACTTAGCAGTACTCTAACTGCCTGCGATGAATGTAAAAAATATAATAATGATGATTTACAGATAGTAAAAGCTTCTGTTATACATAATACCGATATTAATAGTACCATTTGGGAAATTAATGTCAAAGGAAACGCAGGAAAAACAACTCCGGTTCCAGCAGGACAATTACATGGCGCTCCTGTATTGGGTTATGTTTTTCCTACTACTCTAAAACCAACCGATGTAGGGTTTAATGATACTCAGGGTATTGTAGCATTGGCTTTAACGTCTCACCCCGACTTTGATGATACCCCACTATGGGATGAGAACAATGATTTTATCTATGATAACGACGGAATTATATGGCATCCACATTGGGTAGTTCTTCATAAAGATGACCGGGTTGATGGTGGATTATCTGTAAAGCAATTCAAAAAAACAGATACATCTGTAAAATTACCTCCCACTAATCCAGGAATGCCAATGTATATGGATTCTCCAGGATTTCAGGTCATTACCAATAAGACCAGCATTAAAGTAGTAATACCAGATTATAGAATAAACAACAAAACCGATTTTAAGTTCGATGCTGTTTCTGCCTATATGCAGGTAAATACCGAAATAAAAGATAAACCTATGCTTGGTGTTTATAAGGTATATAGTGTTTTAAGCAACGATTTATCTCTTCCATATACTGTACAATTAAAATAATATTATAATGACAAAAATAGCCGTTTGGGATACTTACGTACAACGAGATGATGGGGTCATAATGCATTTTGACATACTCGTCCCCGATTCTATAACAGATCAGAATATTGTGTTTAAATTCGGAGAAAACTATCTAGAAACTAAACCTTTTAAAACAGAGAAAATTACCACTAATGAATGTAAACTCTGTCATATCGAACAAGCGACTCTAGAAATGAGTAATGATATCGAAACCAAAGGATATTCGATTATCGAAATGGAAAATTGCTAAAAACGACAAATAAATAATTAGGATTACTAACTTTGCTTAAGAGAAGGTGGTACTTTCTCTTAAGCATTTTATATGAGCAAGAGCATTTTTGACATATCATTTCAACATAAAGATATCAATAGCAAAATTGTAATTGGCCTGGAGCGTATTTCTGAGGTCTTTAGAACTTTGTTATGGGAACATGCAAAAACTGTAGGTTTAAGTCCTATACAGATACAGATTATAATTTTTATAGCATATCATAAAGAAGATTTATGTACAGTTAGCCATCTTGCAAAAGAATTTAATGTAACTAAACCTACGATTAGTGATGCTGTTAAAGCATTAGAAAAAAAAGAAATCATCTTCAAAAATAAGACTTCGACAGATAATAGAAGTTATTATATAAGCTTAACTCCAAAAGGTCAAAAAAATGTCTCTGAGGCTGAAAATTTTGCAGACCCCATTAAAAAACAACTTTTAAGTTTTAATACAGAGGAACAAGAGTCTTTGTTAAAGACCATAAACATCTTAATTTACCAACTAAACAGATCAGGAATATTATCTGTACAAAGAACTTGTTATGCTTGTAAGTTCTATAAAAAAAATAAAAACAATCATTATTGTAATTTTATACAAACAGAGCTTAAAGATGTAGATATTAGATTAGATTGCGCTGACTTTGAAGAAAAACCATAAAAAAAACCTCCTAAATCAAGTTTCAGGAGGTTTTTATGTACAATTAGAGAATCTAATTTATCCTTTTACAGGTTTTGTTGTTTTTTTATTATTTAAATGTTTTGCATAAAATCCCATCATAGCTTTATACATCTCTATAGAGTTTTCTTCTTTACCAAAACCATGACCTTCATCATATTTTACCATATAAGGTACATCAAACCCCTTATCTCTTAAAGCTTTAACGATCTGATCTGATTCATCTATATTTACTCTGGGGTCATTTGCTCCTTGCACTACAAATAGTGGTTTTTTAATTTTATCTATTTGATATACAGGAGACACTTCTTCCATGATAGCTTTTTCTTCGGCCACATCTTCATCATACCATATTTCTTTTATGATCTTTAAATAAGGTTTCCAATAAGGAGGAATGGTTTTCATAAAAGTAAACAAATTAGAAACTCCAACGTAATCTACACCACAAGTATACAAATCAGGAGTTTTAGTTAGTCCTCTCAACACAGCATATCCGCCATGACTCCCTCCATAGATAGCTACTTTATCTTTATTTACCCAACCTTGATCGATTACATACTTTAATCCATCCTCTACATCGTCCATGGCTTTTCTTCCAATTTCTTTAAATCCTGACTCTAAGAACTCTCTTCCGTAACCCCCAGATATTCTAAAATTCACTTGCAAAGTTGCATATCCTCTACTAGCAAACAATTGAGCTTCTGGATTAAATCCCCATGAATCACGAATACCTTGTGGTCCGCCATGTGGATTTACAATCAATGGAACTTTCTTTCCTTGTAATGCTTCTTTTGGTAAAGTGATATATCCATTTATAGTTAAGCCATCTCTACTTGTAAAAGTAATTGGACGCATTTCGGCCATATCTTTTTCCTTCAACTGTGGCATTAAGTTGTATAACAACTTAAATTCGCCAGTCTTGGTGTCGTAAGAATAATATACTCCATATAATTTATCACTTTGTAAGAAAATTAAATATTTATCTTCTTCATCCGTTTTATCTGCAATAGAGTATTGATGATCTGGAAACTTCGTTGTAATTTTTGCGTGTAATTTCTTATAATAATCACTGACGGGTACAATTATACTCTTTTCTCCCTCATAAGAAAAGTAGTCTAACTCATACCCTCTTTTTTTTGACACCGAAAGGCTAGACACATCATATTCATCGTTCGAGAAAATTTTCTTAATCACTTTATCTGCCTTAAGATCGTATAAATAAATTTGAGATTTATCAGATTTCAGATTAGAAACCACATATGCATCATGAGGATTATCTGTAGCATAATCAAATCTCAGAATAGAAAATGTATCTTTCCAATTTAACTGTTTAATGATTTCATATTTTCCTTCTTCCTTGGCATAATATAAATCAAAGTTTACTCCATCTCTTATTTTGGCATATCCTTTAAGGTTACCATCTTTATCAAAACTATATCCTGCAATTGGATTTGCGGCATCTTCATTTTTGAATAATTGTTTAATCTCACCAGTAACTATATTGATTTTATAAGGCTCAAAAATTTGTTTGTTATTCTTGTTCATAGAAATGATCATATGATCTTCATCTTCTTTTAAACCTTCAAGAATATTTACCTGAACACCTTCAAAAGGAGTTAATTCTTTTTGATCTGATCCATCAATATTTGCAGCAAAGAGATGATAATCTTCATTTCCTCCTTTATCCATTACATAAACCAAACGGTTATTATTTGCCCAACCATACCCTCGAATCAATTCTTCTTTTTCTTCAATAACACGAGTAACTTTGTTTGTGGCAATTTCTTTTACATATACATGATTCTTTTTATTATCATCTTTTTCTCTATAAGAAAGATATTTCCCGTTGGGAGAAAAGCGAAAAGTTCTGGCTTTAGGTTTGGCAAAATAATCTTCAACTGAATATTTATAATCCCCTTTATCCAAATTACTTAATTCTACAAGAGCAGAATCTGTAGTAACCAATTCTGGGTTACCTGGTATAGTTTTTTCTGATTTTTCCATTTCTAGTGGTAGTTCCATTCCGCCTTGATAAAAAGTTCCTGTAAGTTTTTTTGCATCGACAGTTGCTACATATTTAACTCCTGCTTGTTTTAATGCTAAAGTTAATTGATTGTTTTCAAAAAGTGCTGTATCCATAGGGATTCCTGTTGCTCCTTGAGATGGGCTATCCATTGTTGCTGCTAATGCCTCATTCGTTTTTTCTATATGAAATGCTAAAGGAATTTCTGCCCCCTGAACCGATAATTTCCCTTTCCAAGTTCCTGTAACTTCTTGTCCATACGACTGAGTAAAAGACATGCACAGTAACACGATAAAGGTGGTCCATACTTTTAATGATTTTGTTTTCATTATGTGTTAGATTTTATTGATTAATTAAGAGTGTTTGTAAATAGTAAGTAACCTAATTCTACTTTTTGTTACATCATTCATCATAAATTAGTCAAGTAGTTATTCATTTTTTCTGTAACCATTAATGTATTAGAGCGTCATATGGATAAATCAATCAAAACAAGTATTATGATAACTACAAAACATAGACCAGGGATTATATTTTTGTTACTACTATTATGCATTGCTATACCACTAACTTCTTTTTCACAAAGTCTCGAAGAAAAATTTGATACTCTTCTACAAGAAAGATATAAACCAGATGGACCAGGAGCTACTGTTTTGGTAGCCAAACAGGGAAAAATCATTTACCATAAAGCTTTTGGGCTTGCTAATATAGAACTCCAAGTTCCTATGAAACCCAATAACGTTTTCGAAATAGGTTCTATCACAAAACAGTTTACTTCTGTTGCTATCCTAATGCTTATGGAACAGGGTAAGCTTACCATCCAAGATGAAATTACCAAATTCATCCCAGACTATCCTACACATGGAAAAAAAATAACAATACATCACCTCTTAAATCATACTTCGGGGATTAAGAGCTATACCTCTATGAATTTATCAGAGATAGCTGCAAAAGATATGACTCCTACCGAGTTGATTAATTATTTTAAAAACGAACCTATGGATTTTGATCCTGGTGAGAAATGGCTATATAATAACTCTGGATATATTATCCTGGGTTTTATAATCGAAAAAATTTCGGGGCAATCTTATGAAGATTTTGTAGAGCAAAATATTTTTACTCCTTTAGCGATGAATAATTCATATTACGGCAGTAAAAGAGAGGTAATCAAAAACAGAGCTTCGGGATATCAAACTCGAGAAGGATATGTTAATTCTGCATACCTAAGCATGACATTACCCTATGCCGCTGGTTCATTGATGAGTACCGTAGAAGATCTACATAAATGGCAAAATGCAGTTAACACCAATGTCTTGGTTAAAGCAGAGACAATTAAAAAAGCATTTCAGAACACAACTCTAAACAACGGAAAACCTACTTATTATGGATATGGATGGAGTGTGAACGAGATCAAAGGAATACCCACAATTGAACATGGTGGAGGAATCTTTGGATATACATCTTATCAGATTTATATTCCCGAAGAAGATGTGCATGCAGCAATATTAACCAACTGCAACTGCAATAGTCCTACAGATATTACAATTCGTATTGCGGCAATAGCAATAGACAAACCATATGGTAAAGAGAAAATAGCAGATGTTTCTGCCTCAGCATTAAAAAAATTAACTGGTGTATATGAATTCGAAGATGGTGCGGTAAGAAGTATTAGCTTAAAGGATGGTCAATTATACAGTCAAAGAGATGCTGGTAAAAAGTTTAAAATTTTTCCTAAAACAGAAAACACATTTTTCTTTGAGGATAGTTTTTCTGAAATCTTGTTTAATACAGATGGTAAAAAACCAGAAGCTATTTTTAAAAACAGAGCTAAAGAATCTAAAGGTTTCAAAACAAACGCACCTATCCCTGCAGACAAAAAGGCAATTACTGTATCAGAAAACATACTTAGCCAATATGTAGGTGTTTACCAGATTAAAGAAGGATTTAACCTTGCAATATCTTTAGAAAACGGACAGCTAATTTCACAAGCAACGGGTCAAAAAAGCTTTAAAATATACCCAGAAAGCGAAACTGTATTTTTTGTAAAAGAATTCTCTGCTTCTCTGGAGTTTATAAAAGAAAATAATAAGGTTGTTAGAGCTGTCCTTGAACAAGGAGGCAAAAAAACTCCTGCCAAACGTATGGATTAGTTTTATATAAAGTTAGCATATCTTCTGTTACATTTTTCATAAAAACTGTTTTTTGAAGTATTGGTTTTAGTAATTTTAATACTTGTAACACAAATTATTATTTATGAAAAACCTATGGATTTTTATTATGGCTATTATCATTTCAAGCTGTGGCAACAATAAAAAGCAAGAAAATCAAACTACAGATGCTACAGATAACAAAACTGAAAAGATTCCAGTAGAACCAGGTGGTGGTATGGGGGATGGTGCTGTATCCATTATGGATCATCATATTAAAAACATTGAGAAAGCGCATAAAAAAGCTGACTTCCTAAAACATAAAGCAGTAAGCTTTAGCATTGCTATTTCCTTTGGCGGTAAATTACGTCTGGATGGTAAAATTACCATGTTAACCAATTCAACAAAAATTAGAATCGACAAAAAAGACGAGAGTAAATTGATCTATACTGGCGAAAAAGTTTTTTTGTATCCAGAAGATGCAAACGATAAAGGAGCTCGTTTCGATATCTTTACCTGGACTTATTTCTTCGGAATGCCATATAAGCTAAATGATCCTGGCAGCAAATTAGAGCTTGAAAATATGAGAGCTTTAAACGAAGTAGAATATCAAACAGCTAGGCTTACTTTTGAAAAAAATATTGGTGATTCACCCGATGATTGGTATATTATTTATACAGATCCCAAAGACCACACCTTACAAGCGACGGTCTATATTGTTACATTTGGAAGCAAAGGCGATATTACTAAGGCAGAAGATGATCCACATATTATACAATATCAGGATTTTAAAACTGTAGAAGGAATCCCATTTGCTACTAAGTGGAAGTTTTATGGTTGGACCGAAGAAAAAGGAATAACCAATGAATTGGGAGAAGCGATTATTACAGATATTACTTTTCTAGAAGACGAAGGTTCTATTTTTGAGACTCCCGATAATGCTAAAGAGATAAAGTTTTAATATAGCTTGAATATTAAAAATTCCTCCAGAACAAGTTCTGGAGGAATTTACTTTTATACTACTCTTTTATAAAAATGCAGTTTAATTTTTTGCTACATCATTAAGATGTGGCACATCTTGAGTACTTGATGATTTTGATGAACTACATTGTCCTATTCGAGTCCAACTACTAGAAGTTCTTTCATACAAATATCCTCTATATGTTACACGATCTCCTACCTGGTAATTTTGCGAACTAGACCAAGGAGCCACTCCATCACAAATATCATTTCCGCCACCACCAGGGTACATCGTTTTTATTCCAGCGATATCTCCGCTAGAAAGCCCATTCCTTTGTGCATTATATGTAGATCCATTTTTTTTCACAATAGTAGGTTGCCCATTTGCAGAAAAAGCATAAGAACCGTATAACATGATCGAATTAAAATCTAACGAATTAGTATACTCATCACCATCATATCCTTGTTGAGAATACGTCTTAAAATTGAAGTCTCTATTAGCTTGTATATTCTGAAAATTGATTGTGATATACTGATCTCTGTCTTTTCTGCTTTGCTCATGCCATAACCCAACAGCATGACCTATTTCATGAATTGTATTCCCTGTAGAGCATCCATTTGCCAGATTGATATTTTGTCTTCTTCCTGTGCGACCTACAGAAGATGAACAACCACCACCTGTTCTAAAATAGATATAAGCAGTCTGGTTTGTTCTTTTTACAAATTTAAGACTGGTATTTGCTTCCCAATGCGCAATCGCATTAGTTACCCTTGCTTGATTTGGTAAACTACTTTGTATTTCATAATACACTGTATTGTTTGGCCACCTACTCCCGGTACGCCCTGTACTTTTACCATTTTTTGATGATATCATATCATCAGGAATAACATGCATATCACCCCCCATAATAAATTCACCATTAATTTTTTCGACTTCAACAGATTGCCCATTGAGTTGAATAGTGACGACTTCTCCTTTTTGACCAGGATAAGCTTGTTCCTGTAAGAGTCTTTTTTCGACTGTTGTCTGGTTTTCTAATTGTTCGTGAGAATTGTCCTGATCATTCTCGCATGACGTGAAAGTTGTGCACGCAGCGAATGCTAAAGCACCTAGTAAGGTGCTCTTAAAAACTGTTTTCATAATTAATATTTTTAAGTTTGTGTTATAAGTTTAACTATGATTTTCTCGTTTTTATTGTTCTGTAATAAATAATAATTATAAGTAATTAAATCTACATAAAGAACTGATGTTTATCAACTTCCAAAACATCTTACATATAAAATGACAGGTTTTTTTTGTATCTTTAAAAGACACAAGTTTTGTTCTAAAATTTATTCTCATGACACCACTCTTCAAAAAATTACAATTACCGTTCTCACTAGATGAGATATTGATTCTTAATGAACCCGAAGGGTTTTGTGAAGACCTTGATTGCCTTAAAGGTGTAAATGTTAAAGAATCCTTGATTCAGGTATCAGAAGTTGATTTTGCCGTTATATTTGTTACCGAAAAGAAGCAAATAGAAAATCGTATAGAAACCGTATATCCAAAACTAGTAGGAGATGCAATACTTTGGTTTGCATACCCCAAAAAAAGTTCTAAAAAATATACTTCAGAAATTAATAGAGATTACGGTTGGGGAGTTCTTGGAGATTATAACCTCGAGGTCGTAAATCAAGTTTCTATTAATACCGATTGGAATGCTCTTCGTTTTAGAAAGATAAGTTTTATTAGAATGATGGGTGGCAACAAAAATCATGCACTAAGCAAAGCTGGAAAAGAGAAAACTACTGAGATTTAATGAGTTGGCATTTATATATTTTATCATTCATTTTTGGTATTGCAGGAGTTTTTCATCTAATCCGTCCTAAGGCATTCATGAGAATAATGCCATTGTATATTCCTTACCATAAGCTATTGGTATATTTAAGCGGTATTGCAGAAATTTTTGTAAGTCTTGGTCTGTTATTTACCCCAACCAGAACATTTTCTGCATGGAGTATAATTTTTATGCTTATTCTATTTTTCCCGGTTCATATACATATGCTTGTACATGAAAAAGCTAGTTTAAATTTTCCGAAATTTGTTTTAGTTACTAGATTATTACTCCAATTCGGTTTGATCTATTGGACATATCTTTACCTTTAATTTTTTTGTTCACTTCAAAATGTTATCTATACTTCATCAAAAAAACCCTTACATTACTGTAAGGGCGCTTTTAACATCAAACAAAATTAACTTATGAAAAAAACCTCTCTGCAAAGAGGCAGCTATTTTTTATATCTTATGATATGACTTGGTATGAATCTTCATCATAGTTTATAGAGTTCATGTCATAATTATCTTTCTTTAATAGTACTATAGCAATACCACAAAAAACAAGATGAGCAAATGCAAAAAGTAGGCAATCTGCATCAACTAAAAACAAAGTGAAAAAAGTAAATAGTATGATGACAGTGATTAAAGCTTTTCTGATGAAAATCCCTAAAATCAAGAACATTCCTATTACAAATTCCTCAAAAGGTACTAATGGAGCAAGGGTTTCTATAAATGCTATATTAAATACTGTAACATTACCAAAATATATATCTAGCCTTTCTAAAAACTCAGAATACCTAATTACATTATAAGTACCGCTCAACACCAGCAATACTCCAAATACCACTCTAGTGAGATGATATAAATAAATTCTAATTTTCATGATAGATTTGTGTGTAATTTTGAGCGGCAAATTTAAATCTTACCATGATTCTGATTCTTGTATAATTTTGTATATAACTTGTATAAAAATCGATGTAATCGATTAATTATCAACACAATCAAATGTATTTAACCAAAAATACTTGTGCAAAAGAATTCCTGTTTTATTGATTTTATTTTTGTAACTTTAAAATGTTAAAGAATTGTTTATGAACCGTTATACCTTGAATGAGACTTTTGTAGTACATCAATATGCTATTGATGAATGGGAAGCGGAACCTCATAATCATAATTATTTTGAAATAATTTTTATTGAAAAAGGAAATGGGTATCACACCATTAATGATATACGTTTTCCTTATAAAGAAAACAATATCTTTTTACTTGCACCAGAAGATACTCATCACTTCGAAATTGAAAAACGCACTAATTTTACTTATTTCAAGTTCACAGAACTTTTATTTTCTAGTAAAGTCAATCTTCCTGACAGGAAATATTGGCTACAACGTATTGAGCAATTATTACACCAACCCAATATTATACCAGGAGATGTAATTTCTCATGAAGAAGATCGAAGTATTATTTGGGATATTCATAATGTTGTCTTAGAAGAATTTAAAAATGAGAAAGTATATTATCAAGAAATCATTTCTAATGCGATAAGTACTATCCTAAGTATAATAGTTCGTAATATCTCTGAAAAATATAATTCACATCAAAAAAAGATGCTTGTTTCTCACAATAAAATAGATTCGATCTTGAGTCATATTAGACAACATGTTTATGACAATGATCTGACCAAGATTAATTTTTTGGCAAATAAATTTAATATGTCTCAGAGTTCAATTAGCACATATTTTAAGAGAAAAACGGGAGAATCTATACATCAGTACGTTACAAAGTACAAAATGAAATTGGTAGAGTATCGCTTACAACACACCGAATTTACTATTGCAGAAATTGCATATCAATTGGGATATACAGATGAGAGTCACCTCACCAAAACTTTTAAAAAGCATTTTTCGATGTCTCCCAAACAATACCGTAACGAGATTTCTATTAGTTAATAGTAGTATTATCCAAAAATTTCATTTAATATTTTGGCCAGTCGTATTCCTCCTTTTTGCAATTGAGAGCGTACTATAGGAAAATAATCATACATATATTTATAGCCAAGTTTTTCACCTACATTTGCTGATCCATAAACCTGTTGTGCAAGCTTTTGAGATTCGTGTATCCAGTCTACTACACCACCGTTTTGAATCGTTTTAACCTCATCATTAGATAAATTTGTCTTGTTTATAGATAACTCTGTATAACTCATCCCATAATAATCTATCATATCACTATCCCAAACTCTATGCAAATTAGATCCATCTCTAAACCAACGTACTTGGATATCATTTCCTCCTTTATCCTCTCCCCTTCCTACATGAAGTGGTTGATGTAAATCACCAACAAAATGCACTAGCATTTTAAGATGAAATATAATATCTTCTTTAGATGATTTTTCATCTTTTAATACCGATACACATGTATTTATTCCTTTTACCAAGTCACCATATTCACTAGGTTTTTCTTCTCCATATTTCTTATCAAATGGAAAATTAACATAATGCCAAGGGCTATAACTTCTATATTTTTCGTCACTTTTAATTTCATCAGCAAATGTTGAAATCAAGGCAAGACTCTGACCGTTAAGAAGTTTTGCTATATTACGCTTTGCTTTCTTAGTTAGATATGAATCTGCGATCTGACCTGTAGCTCTATGTCCCGTTTTTCCCCAATCATAATCTGCAGAAAATCCAGATAAAGAAATTATGAATAAAACAAGTAGCAATTTATATTGAAGTTTCATTTATATATATTTTGAAGCAAAGATAAAAAAGGGTATGTTAGTGATTCGTTAAAAATGATTAATTGCGCATAAATAATATTAAAAATAACAAATAGTAATTGTCTCAAATCAAAATATGCTTTCAGATTTGTCGTTTTAGCTGTTTATGTATGTAGTGTTTACTTATCAAACACAATTCAATTCATATTAAACATTTAGCCAATATCAATTTGATTATTATTCATTTTTTATTTGCTATACAAAAAAACCCTACGCTACTATGAAGAGTAAACTTTATTTATTTATGATCTTGATTTCTGCATTAAATTTTGCTCAAAAAAAAGAATTTAACTCTGCAGTGGTTAAAATCAATAGATATATAGAGGGTTCTCTGGTAACGCCTTATTCTGAAGATAATGTTCCTTTAGTTATTTTTATAATGGATGCAGGAGCGATTAATAGAGATGGCAATGATAGAATGTCTAAAAATGATACTTTTAAGCAGCTATCCTACGAACTTGCAAAAGAAGGTATTGCAACCTATCGTTATGACAAAAGGCTTTTTAAGATGGATGGTTTAGGGATTAAGGAACATGAAATTTCTTTAGATCACTATATTGAAGATGCGATATCAATAATAGATTATTTCAATAAAAACGAAAAATACAAAAAAGTCATTATTGCTGGTCATGGTCAAGGTTCTCTAGTTGGTATGATTGCTGCCAAAGGGAGAGCAGATGGTTTTATTTCTATTACAGGAAATGCCGTATCAATAGATCGGGTAATTATAGAACAAATTGCGAAGCAAGCTCCTGGTTTGGATAAAAGTGCTTCTGTTGCTTTTAAACAATTAAAAGAAAATGGTAGAGCTACCGATTATGATCCAGCACTAGAATCTATTTTTAGATATAATTTACAACCATTTATGAGTTCCTGGGTAAAATATAACCCTTCTGAGGAAATTTTAAAATTAGAAATGCCAGTTCTTATAATTTACGGTGATAAAGATATCCAGGTAGAATTGGTACAAGCAGAAAAATTTAAAGAGATTATACCACAAGCCGAATATCTATTTGTTATGGATATGAATCATATTTTAAAAGAAATTAAAGGAGGTCGACTAGAAAATCACAAATCATATAATGAACCCCATAGAAAAATAATGCCAGAAGTTCTGACCGGGATTACTAACTTTGTGAATCAATAGTTTATTTAAAAAATTATATAACCCTAATCCAAAACACCTAATGCCACATCGCATTATATTCTCTGATATTGATGGAACGCTGTTAAATTCTGAAAGAGAGCTTTCTGAACTTACGATTTCAGAAATTAGAAGAGTTAAGAACACTATACCTGTAGTTTTAATATCTTCCAGAATGCCAGATGCTATGAATCATTTGCAGGAAGAGTTAGATATAAAAGACCAACCTATGATATGTTATAATGGAGGGTTAATTTTGATAGATCAAAAACCTGTTCATTCTACTTTTATACCTCCTGATATTATAGAAGAATTAAATAATTTTAATAAAGATCAAAAATTTCATATAAGTTTATATCACAATAATGATTGGTTTGTTCCCGAGATGGATTTTTGGGCAAATCGAGAAGCAAGTAACACCAAAGTAAATCCGGTGGTAAAACCAACTCAACATGTGATACAAGAATGGAAAGCCGATAACAAAGGAGCCCATAAGATTATGTGTATGGGTGAAGAATCCTATATAGATCAAGCTTATGCTTTTTTAGAAGATAGTTTCAAAGACACTCTTCATTTATACCGTTCTAAACCAACATATATAGAGATTGCCCATAAAAGTATTTCAAAGTTAACAGCTATAGAAATTCTGCTTGACTCTTATTTTAAAATTCCAATTTCTGAAGCAGTTGCATTTGGAGATAATTATAATGATATTGCAATGCTCCAAGCAGTAGGAACTGGTGTAGCTGTAGCAAATGCAAAACCAGAAACGTTACAAGTAGCAAATGTTATTACGCTTTCAGGAAAAGAAAACGGAGTAGCAACGTATATTCAAAAAAACATTTTATAACTGTGCAAAGAACGATTCATACCATAAAAAACCTAGTATTTGCATTTGCTATATTTAATCTAGCTACTGGTTGCAAAACCACACAACAACCGGTTACATCTAAAAACGTATCTACTATACGCGCTTCTATTGATCTTGTTAATGTAACAGATGATAAAGTTAAGGTAGAAATCCAAATCGATAACTTAAGCCTGGATACAATAAGTTACTACTTACCAAAAATTGTACCTGGTACTTATCAAAATAACAACTTTGGAAAATATATTGATGATCTTAAAGCATTTGATCACGAGGGTAATTCTATTTATGTTCAAAAAGATGGTGACAATCGTTGGAAAATAACCAATGCCAAACAATTAGATAAAATTACATATTGGGTAAATGACACTTTTGATTCTGAAAGTTCTCACGATGTTTTCTCCCCAACAGGGTCTAATATTATAAAAGATAAAAATTACATTCTAAATCTATACGCGTTTGTAGGTTATTTTGGTGGGATGGAAGAAAATAAATACAAATTATTTATTAAACATCCTTCTTTTCTGGAAGCTTCGGCTTCTATCGAGGAAATACTTTTTGACAACGCAACAAATACTTCTAAAAACGATATCGATTACTTTTCATTTAAAAGATATGCCGATGTAGTAGATAATCCAATTATGTACTCTAGTCCGGATAAAGCAAGCTTTAAAGTCAATGACATAGAAGTACTTCTAAGTGTTTATTCTAAAAACAAAACTCACAAAGCAGCAAGAATAATGCCTCAGATGGAACGCATGATTAGAGCGCAAAAGGATTTTCTGGGTGATATTAATTCTACAAAAAAATATAGCATATTACTTTACCTTTCTTCTGCAAAATCGGATGACGCACATGGTTTTGGAGCCTTAGAGCATAATACCTCTACGGTAGTGGTATTGCCAGAATCACTATCTCATGAAAAACTTAATGAAGCACTTATCGATGTTGTTTCTCATGAGTTTTTTCATATTGTAACACCACTAACCATCCATTCTAAAGAAATTCACAATTTTGATTATAACAGTCCAAAAATGTCTGAGCATTTGTGGTTATACGAAGGTACTACAGAGTATTTCTCAATGCTATTTCAAATTACACAAGGACTTATCACTAAAGATGAATTTTTTGAACGAATCGTTGGTAAGATTGAAGCCTCTTCCTCGTTTGATGATTCTATAGCTTTTACAACTATGAGTAAAAACATTTTGGTTGATCCTTATCGTAATAGCTACAGAAATGTTTATGAAAAAGGAGCATTAATCTCTATGTGTCTGGATATTATAATGCGCGAAAAAAGTGACGGAGTTTATGGATTACTTGATCTTATCAAAAACTTATCGGTTCGATATGGTATTGATGTCCCTTTTGATGATAAAGAACTTATTAATGCAATAGAAGAAGATTCATATCCAGAGGTGAGTGCATTTTTACAAACACATGTTATGAACAACACTCCTATTGATTATGAATTTTACCTTAATAAAGCCGGAGTACTTTATGGAATAAAGAATGCGCCTTCTTCTTATTTTATTTTTAAACAAGACCCTTTTGTAACAGGTTCTGAAGCTACCAAAGAAGTTATTTTTACATCAGACATCCCATTTAATAGCTTTCTAAAAGAACTTGGAATTTTAGAAGGAGATGTTTTACTAAGTATTAACAAAAAAGAATATAATCTTAATAATATATATGATCTGTTTGGTGATTCTAATAAATGGAAAATAGGAGATGAAATTACATTTAGAATTAAGCGTAATAACGAGATTATGACGCTCAAATCCAATGTAACCAAGCCTACTATAGAGAAAATAATTTTAGAACAAGATCCAAAGATTTCAGAACAACAAAAGATGTTATTAAAAAAATGGATTAATGACTAGAAACTTCTATTTTAATATCATTTTTGGCTTCTTCAAATTAAATGTATTTTGCGAGGTATCTTTTTTAAAACTAAATAATTAATAATGGAGAACGTTCCTTTTTTTACAGATGACACAATAGTTTTTGGGATTTTAATGCTTTGTTTAGGGTTTGTTTTTTATACATCTTCTATTCGTAATAACTTCTGGAAAACCTTCTATAAATTTGTTCCTGCATTACTACTTTGTTATTTATTACCTGCAATATTCAACTCGTTAGGAATCATTTCTCCAGAATGGAAAGAACTAGATGCAGAAGGGGTATTAGTAAAGAAATCTTCTAATGTATACTATGTTGCCAGTAGATTTTTACTTCCTGCTTCTTTGGTATTAATGACATTAAGCATCGATCTCAAAAGTATTTTTAATTTAGGTCCAAAGGCGTTAATTATGTTTTTAACAGGAACTCTTGGTGTCATTATTGGTGGTCCTATTGCAATCCTACTTATTTCTCTTGTTTCACCAGAAACTGTTGGCGGAGCTGGATTTGATGCTATTTGGAGAGGTTTATCTACGTTAGCGGGTAGTTGGATTGGCGGAGGAGCAAATCAAGCTGCTATGCTAGAAATTTATCAATATAACCCCGAGAAATATGGGGGAATGGTATTGGTAGATATTGTTGTTGCCAATATATGGATGGCCATATTATTATTGGGTATTGGTAAGAGTGATAAAATCGATCGTTGGTTGAAAGCTGATAATAGCGCTATCGAAGCCTTAAAACAAAAAGTATCCAGTTATGCAGAAAGCATAACCCGAACCCCTTCTCTATCGGATTATATCATTATGCTTTCTATTGCATTCACCGTAGTAGGGATTGCACATTGGGGAGCAGCAGGGATTTCTAGTCTATTATCTGATAATTTTGAAATCTTTAACGATAAGAGTTCTGCCTTATCATCGTTTACTTCTAAGTTTTTCTGGATGATTACCATTGCTACTGCAATTGGAATTCTGTTATCATATACCAAAGTCAAGCAATATGAAGGAGCTGGAGCTAGTAAGTTAGGAAGTGTTTTTATCTATATTCTGGTAGCTACCATAGGGATGAAAATGGATATCGGTAAGATTTTTGAAAACCCGGGACTTATCGCCATCGGACTTGTTTGGATGGCCATACATGTTTTGCTTCTTATAGGAGTCGCAAAATTGATCAAAGCTCCCTACTTTTTTCTTGCCGTAGGCAGTAAAGCTAATATCGGAGGAGCAGCATCTGCACCAGTAGTTGCAGCAGCATTTCATCCTTCACTGGCAACAGTAGGTGTGCTTCTTGCCGTTTTTGGATATGTTGTAGGAACATATGGAGCCCTTTTATGTACTATTCTTATGCAAATAGCTTCTGGAAGCTAATAAAAAAAAGAGAGCACGTTTTTAACCATTAGATTCTATTTTTTTGTTTCATTTAAAATAAAACTCGCATCTTTGTGGCCCTACTAAAAAACAAAAATCAGTACATGAAGTATTTTTCTATTCTATTATTTTTAACTGTATTATTAACAAATTGCAGTTCACCTACTAAGAAAGGGAATGTAACAGTAATAGGTAACATCAAAGGATTAAAAAAAGGAAAAGTATACTTACAAAGAATACAGGATACTCTATTGGTGAATGTGGATTCTGTAAGTATTGATGGTAATTCTGAATTTGTACTTACATCTGAGGTTAAAGAACCTGAAATTCATTACCTATACCTTGACAAAAACGACGGAAAACAATATAATGATCGTATCGATTTTTTTGTAGAACCAGGAGAAATTACTATAACCACTAATTTACTTGATTTTGAAAATGATGTAAAAATAAAGGGTGGAAAAAATCAAGAGAAGTATACTGAATACAAAAAAATGCTTAAACGATTCAATGAAAGAAATCTTAGAATCATTAAAGAAGATTTTGAAGCCAGTAAGCAAAAAGATGACGAAAAACTCATTGAAAATGATAAAGCGTACAAAAATTTAATGCGCCAAAAATATCTATATACTATTAATTTTGCTGTAACAAATAGAAAGCTAGAAGTCGCTCCTTATATCACACTTAATGAAGTTTTTGATGCTAACATAAAATTTTTGGATACCGTTGCCAGATCTTTAAGTCCTAAAGTAAAAAAATCTTTATACGGAAAACAATTGATTAAGTATATTGATGATCGCAAAGCCAAAGAAGCAGAAGCAAAGGCTAACGCTAATATTGAAGAGTAACTACCTAACGTCTCATTGATTTTCAAAATATCTTAAAAGTGTCTTTTGATTCCTAAAACCATAAGTTTTCGGTACAAGAACTACTAAGCAAATTCTTGTCTAAATTCTATAAAAAATTTGAAATCATAAAAAAGAAAAGCGAACCGAAGTTCGCTAAATTTTATGGCCAACATTTTGCTGGACATGTATTAACACAACTAATCTCACTTGGGCCTGGACAACCTCCTGTTGCTCCTCCTTTAACTTGCGTTAACCCTAATTTAGAAATAGATTTTTTGTGAAGTTTTAATGACTTCAGATTCTTTTTTTTCATGATATATATGTAAAGGTTAATAATCTAACCAAATTAAGAAAATATCTATATGCAAAAGTTAAAAAATGATTAAGAAAAAGAGAAAAAAGACTTAAAACACAAAAATCCATAGTTAAAAAGACTGTCTAAATTTGAGAGGAGTTAAAGTTACTCTCTTTTTAAAAACTCTGTTAAAAGCAGCTTCAGATTGATAACCAACTTCGTTGGCTATCTCCCCTACCGGCTTATTGCTCTCTATCAAAAGTTCTTTTGCCTGTAACATTCTCCATTGTGTGATATAATTCAATGGGGTTTCTCCCATTAAGTCCCTAAATTGATTACTAAAGCTTGTTCGCGACATTCCTGCGATTCGTGCTAGTGAAACCAGTCTCCAATTCATTTCTGGAGCACTATGAATAGCCTTTAGCACCTTACCTATCCGTTCGTCTTGCATAGCTGCTACAAACCCTTTTTTAGCTTTGTTTCTCTGAATATAAGCCCTTAACGTATGAATAAATAAAACCTCTCCTAGTTTATCTACAATGACCTGGCTTCCTGGTTGTTCATTTCCAGCTTCATGAATTACAAGATTAACAATATTTTCTAACCATGAGAATTCTTTTTTCTCTGCATCAGGTATATGGATAATTTTAGGCATTTCTTTTATAAAAGGATGCTCTATACTTCTATCAAACTCAAAATGACCACATAGTAATGTTGTAGCTATATTATCTCCTTCGAATAAAGGCTTTCCTTTTAAAATAGCTCGTACTACATCCTGCCCGTTTTGTCGTTTACTTGTCTCTAAATCTGCCAACCAATGATTTGTCCCTAAAGGAAAAACAACAATATCACCCGCAAATAGTTGAATAGATTTATCTTTTGTTTTAAGTATACATTGACCCCGTGTTACAATATGAAACTGCGCGAAAGGCCCCTTAGGAATATCCATTCCCCATGGAGAAGAAAAATTTGATTTAAAATATACAGCACTCGATAATTTTACTTTTTTTAAAACATCACTAAATACATCCATAACACAATTTTGTACTATTGAGCAAATATAATTGTTTTTTAAGCACTAAAAACACAAATTATGATTCTATTTTTGTACTAATTATTAATCTACAAAATTATTTTCAATGAAAAAAATGATCTTAACTCTAGTAATTGCTATACTTGGAACAAGTCTGGGAGTAGCTCAAAAAGTAAACGTGAACAAAAATAATGTTGCTAATAATGGATATGATGTGGTCAATTATTTCACAACCAATACAGCAATGAGAGGAAGTATCGAGTTTTCTACTACATACAATGAAGCTACTTATTATTTTGCAAATGCAGAACATCTAAAAGCTTTCAAAGCTAACCCATCACAGTATCTTCCTCAATTTGATGGTTATTGCGCATTTGCTGTAGCGAAAATGAATAAGAAGGTACCTGTTGACCCTAATACATTTAGAGTCGATAATGGAAAACTATACCTCTTCTACAATGATTACTGGGAGGGCAAACCTTTTAATACAATTATACCATGGATTGGGAATGAATCTGAAATGGAAAAATTGGCAAACACGAACTGGAAGTCTCTTAAGAACAAATAATTATGATTTCATAAGATGAGTTCGATCCATTGGTATAAATGCCTTATCGCAAAATGTTAATTGAGGTATTACCGTATATCATCGATATGTATTTTCCTTAATTTAGTGATGAAACTTAAAACTTAAACATCATGTTAAAAACCATCTTAAATTTAAAAGGAACAAAAAGTCTTAAAAAAAGTGAACAAAAAGGAATAAACGGTGGTCGTATTCCGGTGCTTCGAAAATGTTGTAATCCTGCATTACGATGCTGTACTACTTCTCATGTAGCATTAAACAATCCTAGTTGTGGCGCTACTTATATCCCAGGATGCTCATATCATCCATCAAATGGTTGCTGTATCTAGATTTTTTTAAACAGAATAATTCATTCTGTTTTAAGACATTTTGAATTCATTCTCTATTTAGAAAAAGAAAAGTCCTAAACATAAGTTTAGGACTTTTTTTTAAGAGCCGATAGAGGGACTCGAACCCACGACCTGCTGATTACAAATCAGCTGCTCTAGCCAGCTGAGCTATATCGGCAAAAACGGTTGCAAATATAATTTCTACAACCGTTTTTACAAATATTTTTTAAAGAAAATTACAATGCATTTACTTTTTCAACTAAAGCCTTAGCTGTTTTTTCTAAATCCTCACGAAGAGATTTGAAATGTTTTTTAGGGTTTTCAAGTTTTCGTTCATTAGCCCTAGCCATAAATCCATCAAAAGATGTAATTGCTTCATCAATGATTGCTTCTCCAGATTTACCATCTTTACCAGGATTTTCTAATTCCCACATATAAACTTCTTCTATAATATCTCCTAAAACGTAATTTATATCTTTTTTAAGGTCTCTCTTATTTGCCATATCTAATTTGTTTTGTGCAAAATTAGTGTTTTCAATTCAATAATGAGTATGTAAAAGGCGAACTCCTTCTCAAATTTTTATTTTCAGAAAGAGTTAGTTACTCATTTACCATTTCTTTTATTTTTTCTATTACTTTATCTAAATGTTCTGAAGCTTTCATACTATTAAATTTTAGTTGTATGATTCCTTTTTCATCTATCACATAGGTTTCTCTTCCTGGCAGTAATCCCAATAATTCTGATTTCACGCCAAAAAGTTTTCTTAATTCACCTTTAGGATCAGACAAGAACATAAAGGGAAGTGCATATTTACTTTTAAATCTCGCGTGTGATTTTATACTATCGGCACTTATACCTATCACTTCTACGCCTAGGGTTACAAAATCAACATAATTATCTCTAAAGCTGCAGGCTTCTTTTGTACAACCAGGAGTAAAGTTTTTAGGGTAAAAATAAAGTATCAGATTTTTTTTTCCGATAATATCAGAACTTAAAAATTGTTCTCCTTTATCATTCGTAGCGATAAACTCAGGAACCTTATCACCTACTTGCAACCCCATATTCTATTCTCCTTTATAGATTACAAAATTGCGAGGGGTTTCATATAGTGTAACTTCAATATCGTATTGTGAAGCTATCTTTTTACGCAATCTGTTCCATATTACAAAGGCTATATTTTCTACAGTAGGATTTAAACTCTCAAACTCTTCAACCTCTTCATTAAGATTTTTATGATCCATATAGTCTTCGACTTCGGTTTTAATGTACTCTTTTAAAATCTTAAGATCCATCAAAAACCCTGTTTCTGGGTCTGTCTCTCCTATTACTGCCACGATAAGTTCATAGTTATGGCCGTGATATTTTGGATTGCTACACTTGCCAAATATTTGAAGGTTTTTTTCATCACTCCAATCCTTTCTATACAATCGATGTGCTGCATTAAAATGAGCTTTTCTACAGGCTTTAATCCTCATAAGGTTATGTGTGAATAAAATTTTTCAAAAATGATTTTAAACCATTCTGTGTATTGTTCGGGATGCTCTAATATATCGTGTTTAACAGCTTCTATAGACATCCATTTCCAATCGACTACTTCTTCAGTATTAATGACAGGATCTTCTTCATATTCTCCTAATAATACATGATCGTACTCATGTTCTGTAAGTCCATTATCAAAAGGAGCTTTATATATAAACGAGACAGAATCTTTTAATGAGGTGGTAAATCCCATTTCTTCTTGTAATCTTCGTATTCCTGCTTCTACGTTAGTTTCTCCTTCTCTTTGGTGACTACAACATGTATTAGTCCATAAACCAGGTGAATGATATTTATGGTGCGCCCTTTGCTGAAGCATTAATTCGTTTTTACCATTAATAATAAATACCGAAAAGGCTCTATGTAATACAGCTTTTTGATGTGCTTCTAGTTTAGGCATCAACCCGATTTGCTCATCATTTTCATTAACCAGGATAACTTTTTCTTCTTCTTTCATTGCTTTTAGTTGCTCCAAAATTACAAAATCATAAGAGTAATTCATAATCCATCCAGTTTATAGATGTTAATTTAGCTGTATCTGTTCTTAGTGAAAACTTTACTATAAAATTTTTAAATAGTAAAGCAAAAAATCTGCCATATCTCAGAATTGGCTTTAATATTTATTTTAAACTTATTATCCTGTAGTTTTTCAAAAACAGAATTTCTTCAATAAAAAACGCCTCAACAGTATGAGGCGTTTTTTATATATGTATAGAATTTATCGCTATAAAAATTATTTAATGATGATAAATTCGCTTCGTCTATTTAATTGGTGTTTATCTTTTTTACAATTCGATTCATTACCACAGTCATTAACCAATTGTGTTTCTCCATATCCTTTTCCTGTTAATCGATCTGCAGATATGCCATTATTGATCATATAATTTACTGTAGCTTCAGCTCTTTTTTCAGATAAATACAAGTTATACTGATCTTCTCCATGACTATCAGTATGTGATCTAATTTCTAGTTTCATATCAGCATATTGATTCATCACTTCAATCACTTTTGCTAGTTCTACTTTTGCATCAGAACGTATTGTATATCCATTAAAATCAAAGTAAATTGGCTTAAGCGATAATATCTTTGTTAAGTCGTCTCCTACATCTGCAGATTTAATTTTCTTTTCTAATGCAAGTGGAGTATCTATCGTTTGAGATTTATCGGATGTATTCACGAGCTTCTCCAGAGTGCTATACTCTTCTTTCTCTGCTCTTACAAAGTAACTGGTTTCACATTCTACTAATTGTGAATAGGTAGCCTCATCACCCATAACAAAACTTTGTATTAGGTTATTATTGCTATCATATATAGATACTTTGGTTCCTGGCAGTAATTCGTTAGTATCCTTATCAGTAACCAATCCTGCAATTGTAGTTTCACAGAAATCTTTTAAATCTTCTAGCTCTACGAAGCTATAAATATCATCACTTCCTTTTCCTCCTTCACGATTAGATGAAAAGTATCCTTTCTTGGTGTTTTCATCAATTATAAACGCAAAATCATCTTTAGGCCCATTAATTGGTCTACCAACGTTAACTACTAATTTTTCTTTGTCTGTTTGCGGATTAATCTTTGTTACGTATACATCTAATCCTCCTAAACCTACATGTCCATTAGACGAAAAATATAATTCGTTGTCTGCTCCTATAAATGGGAATGTTTCTTTTCCTTCTGTATTAATTCTATCTCCTAAATTTTTTGGCTCTCCAAAACTACCATCTCCATTAATAGCTACTTCATACAAATCAGAAAGTCCTTTTCCCCCAGGCATATCTGATGAAAAATATAGTGTTTTTTCATCACTACTCAATGTAGGATGTGCTACAGAATATTCATCACTATTAAATGGTAAATTTTGCGGTGTTGTCCATCCCCCTTCAGGATTTTTATAGGAACGATATATTTTCAACTTATTTGTTCCTCTTTGATCACGACCTAGTTTTCCTTCTTCAAAATTATTTCTTGTAAAGTAGATAGTTCGTGTATCTTTTGTAAAAACAGGTGTTGACTCGTGAAATTTGGAATTTATTTTTCGATCAAACCTTCTTATTTTCGAAAAGTTATTATTTACAGAATCATATTTTGCTTCAAAAAGATTTAGGAAAGCCTCTCCATTCCATTGATGAATAGCCTTTTTAAATGTTAGTGTATCTCTAGAAGAGCTAAACACTATACTTTTTCCATAAAAAGCGGTTCCAAACTCAACAAAAGAAGAATTCACTGATGCATTTTCTATCTCAAATCTACCTGATTGAAAATCGATACGTTTTAGATAATCAGATCCGTCTAAAAATAACTTTGCACGTTGGTCATTTCCATTAGCTGCTGCAAATTTTTGCATGTACGTATCAGAATCCTGATACCTTTCTACTGTTTTTAGAGTCTGCGCATATCTAAAGTAGTACTCGGGCTCAACTTGATCAGGATAAGAATTCATTAATTCTTCATACCATTTTAGTGCCTCTTCAAACTGGCTATTAAAATAATAACTATCTCCCAGATTCATAAAAAGATCCGCACTTTTATATCCTTTTCTAGCTACTTTAAGATACGTTTCCTGTGCATCAATGTATTGATACTTATCGTATTGCTCTTTGGCTTTTTTGAGTTTTTTTTCTTGAGATAAAAGAGTATTGTTCCCGAAAAACAACAACATAAAAATCAATAATGATTTAAGTAAATATTTCCCCATTTTTTTACTATTACTTTTTAAATACTTAATTAAAAGAAACGCGGTGTCAGCATTCTATTATATTTTTTGAAAAGTTCGAATCGTAGCATTACCTCATAACTTCCATCATTAAATTGTGACTGTCCTAACTCCGTTGTTTCTCGATCATAGGCAAATCCAATCATCATTGAGTCTGATATCTGAAAACCTACCATACCACTTAGTGCTGCACTCCAACGATATGCTGCTCCTAAGGTTAAACGGTCATACAACAAAAAGTTTGCAGATACGTCTACTTGCAATGGCGCTCCAAATACTAGTTTGCTTAAAACGGCAGGTTTAAATTTTATATCATCACTCAAATCAAAAACATGACCAGCTATCAAATAATAGTTGATTCGTTCTTCTGCCAAAAAACTCACTGCCGTACTATTGACATCTGTAGTACTTTCATCAAAATGATCTGTTTCTAATAGATTAGGAGCACTTAGTCCCACATAAAAACGATCTGTATGATAATAGACTCCAACTCCTACATTAGGGCTAAATTTATTATCAATATTGTTTTCGAATAAAGCATCATTACTATTAAACCGGTTTAATTTTTGAAAATCTACATTTAACAAATGACCGCCCGCTTTTAATCCAAAACTTAGTTTTCCTTGTTCTGAAGTAGGAATAGAATAGGAAAAATCAATATCAAAATATGTCTCATCGGTAGGGCCAATCTCATCATTAACAATAGATACACCTAAACCAAGGCGTTCATTACCTCCTATAGGAGTATTAAGAGTAAGTGTTTGAGTACGTGGCGCACCATCTAAGCCAACCCATTGACTACGGTGAAGTCCCATAATACTTAATACTCCACGACTACCGGCATAGGCAGGATTAACACTAATCGTATTGTACATGTATTGGGTATATTGAGCTTCTTGTTGTGCGCAAATAGAAGTTGTAGCAAAACCTAAAACTACAAGCATAAACATTATTGACGATGTATTCATAAGTATTTAATTCGATTTAGGGAATAACAAATATATGATATTCCAGATACATTTATCTATTTATATACAAGTAACCAGCTTTGGACATGTTGATTCCACTAGCGTTTTCATATTCTAAAACATAAAAATAAGTCCCTACTGGCAGTTCTTTATTACGGCCTATTGTAGCTCTTCCTTCGCTAATCCCTTCAAAGAATCTAGTTCCGGATTGTTCATATCGATCCTGTTCAAATATCTTAACTCCCCAACGATTGAATATCTGTAATGTATTATTAGGAAAATTATCTAATCCTACTATTCTAAACTGATCATTAATACCATCTCCATTAGGAGAGATCCCAGTATATACAATAATTTGATCATCAACATCCGCAATTACAATAAATCCATTATTTTCTTCTATTGTTATTCCGGTTCCTATTACAGTTACTGTTGTTGGGTCGGTTCCTTCTGTTTGTAAACTCCCTAACGGAAGTGTTGTATTGTCGATATCTACTATAGTTGCTCCTACGGGAACATTCGCAATATAATCTCCGTTTAGGTCTGTAGTTACGATTTGCTCTACCCCATTAACATCGATAATATTAACATCTACTCCTTCTAAGTCTGGCTCACCAATATCCTGTGTGCTATTATCATTTAAGTCACTATACAAATGACCTGTTATAGTACCATTTGGAGCAGGAACTACTGTTATTGTAATCACTGCATCATCACAAGCTAGTGGGATCGCTATACTACATAGGGTATAGATAATGGTATAGTCACCCGGTGGAGTATTTGGTAAAACTGTAACTTCTCCTGTAGTTGGGTTTAGGCTAACACCATCTCCTGGATTGGGATCTGCGACTGTTGTTATCGTAACATCCACACCTAGTGTAACCCCATTTCCATCTAAAATATCATTGTCATTAACAACATTGATAGAATTACCTCCTGTATCACCATCTATAGTCACCGTATCATCATTTGCTATCAAGCATGATAAAGGTATATTAACGGATAGCATTCGTTTACAACCATTAACCGCTGTTGCTGTAACATCAATGTTTACTCCTGGGGTTATCCCTTCAATACTCCATACATTACCAGAAATATTGTTTACGGTCCCCGAAGTACTGGTCACTGTACCTGAGCTTACAGTTACCTCCAGGGAATATGTTGTTGAATCGGCTGAGCAAGTTGGAGCACTTGTCACGCTAATAGTTGGCGCAGCATTAACTGTAAGTATTCTTTCTTCTGAAGTTTTAGAATCACATGCATATGTCGAACTGGAGACAATTACTCGATATCGATTTCCATCATCAGATGCTGAAGCATTTGTAATTGTTAATGTATTGGTAGTTGTAGTGCTATGAATACCACTATTTGTTAAATCATCCCAGGAACTACCATTAAATAATTGCCATTGATATGTATCTGCATTAGAAGTTAATATGGTAAACGTAGTATCTGTTCCTTCACATATTGTAGAATTAGATGGCTGCGTAGTAATGGTCGGAGCAACTCCAACTGCAGTAAATATTAAAGGAATATTTACACCTCCAACAGACGCGGTGAAAGTAACATTATAATCAATATCATCTACCTTAAAATCATTGATCGTAACAGGCGTAGAAAAATCTATAGTAAGGCTTGCTTGATCTCCTACAGCTACATCTCTTATAGCCATTTTATATCGCTTATTGTCGATTTCTGTTCCACTAGTACTTAAAACATTATCAGGATCTTATAATGCTAATGTTGCAGGAGCCGAACACACCGAAATCGTATAAGTAGAGCTTAGAACTGTGGTTTCATCCCATGGATTAGGAGTCAAAAGACTCCAATCAAAAGTTTGAAAATTACCAAGACATTGTGCTTTAACACCTGTGAATGAAGTACTAAAAAAAAGAAATAATACAAATACTTTAATTCTGAATGTTGATCCAGAATTTCCCCAAAAAGTAATTTTTTTCATATGACGAACATTTATAATATCATTAGCAAAAACTCTACGAAATAAATTTTTACAAATTATTTATAAAACATAATTAATATCACACAATAAAACCGTAATAAAAATATGGTTTTACTATAATACGATTACAAAACTAAGAAAATAAATTTCTTAACTATTTAATAAAATTTATTTTCCAATTTTCTCGATGCAAATCACTTTTAACCGGTGAAATACACATGCTCGCCAAAGTTTATATATATATTTAAAAAAGGAATCCCCTCCTTGTTGTTTAATTCTAATTACGCTTAATATCTCTAATTCTATAAAGCCAAAATCTTCATTTTTCAAGCAAAACATAAGAAGTTTTACGTATATTCCATTAATCAATTCTCCCCAATAACATCTTAATAATTACGAAACTAGATATAAATCTAATCGTTTTAACATTTAACTTTATATCAAATTTTAAAATAATCGATAAAAAATTATTTTCATCGATTAAATACATACAGACAAATCTTCAAATCTATTTTTTCGTACCAGACATTTCAATGTTCCTACACTATGAAATCGTAAGAGCTTTATTGTCTATTTTAATATTATATTTGCATCCTCATTTAGATATAAGGGCAGATAATAAACATATCATCAAACTTATAGGAATCATAAAATGAATAGGCGGCTAAAAGCTTATTTTGATAAGAAATTTGGTGCTATTGAGAGTGTATCTAAATATTTAGAATAATAAACAAAATAAAATGAAATTTATAGACGAAATTGGGAGAAGAAGAACCTTTGGGATCATCTCTCACCCTGATGCAGGTAAGACTACATTGACCGAAAAATTATTACTTTTTGGAGGTGCTATTCAAGAAGCAGGGGCCGTAAAATCAAATAAAGTTAAAAAAGGAGCTACCAGTGATTTTATGGAAATCGAACGTCAAAGAGGTATATCTGTTGCTACCTCGGTATTAGCTTTTGAGTACAAAGGCATTAAGATTAATATTCTGGATACTCCCGGGCATAAAGATTTTGCCGAGGATACCTTTAGAACATTAACCGCTGTGGATAGTGTAATTGTTGTGATTGATGTTGCAAAAGGTGTTGAGGAACAAACCGAAAAGTTAGTTTCTGTTTGTAGAATGAGAAATATTCCTATGATTGTTTTTATTAACAAACTGGATCGTGAAGGAAAAGATGCCTTTGAACTTCTGGATGAAATAGAACAAAAATTAGGCCTTACCGTTACTCCATTAAGTTTTCCTATTGGAATGGGATATGATTTTAAAGGAATTTATAATATTTGGGAGAAAAATATTAATCTTTTTAGTGGAGATAGTAGAAAAAACATTGAAGAGACTATTGAAATATCTGATTTATCTTCTCAGGGTCTTAATGACATAATCGGGGATACTGCTGCAGACACATTACGTGAAGAATTAGAATTGGTAGAAGGTATATACCCAAAATTTGAAAAAGAACAGTATCAAAATGGTGATTTACAACCTGTATTTTTCGGATCGGCATTAAATAATTTTGGTGTTAGAGAATTATTAGATTGTTTTGTTACCATTGCTCCCCCACCAAGACCTAAGGAAAGTGATGTACGATTAGTGCATCCTGAAGAAAAAGATTTTACAGGGTTTGTGTTTAAAATCCATGCGAATATGGATCCAAAACACAGAGATAGACTGGCATTTATAAAAATTGTATCAGGAACCTTCGAAAGAAACGTTCCGTATCTTCATACAAGGCATAATAAAAAGCTTAAGTTTTCTAGTCCTAATGCTTTTTTTGCCGAAAAAAAGGAGATTGTAGATATATCATATCCAGGTGACATTGTTGGATTACACGATACCGGAAATTTTAAAATTGGGGATACTCTCACCAAAGGAGAAATTTTGCATTATAAAGGAGTCCCTAGTTTTTCTCCAGAACATTTTAGGTATATCAACAATGCAGATCCTATGAAGTCTAAACAACTGGCAAAGGGGATTGATCAATTAATGGACGAAGGAGTTGCTCAGCTTTTTACTTTAGAATTGAATGGAAGAAAAATTATAGGAACAGTTGGTGCTTTACAATATGAAGTAATTCAATATAGGTTAGAGCATGAATATGGTGCAAAATGTACTTATGAGAATCTTAATGTTCATAAGGCTTGTTGGGTAGAAGCTAAAGATCAGGACAATGATGAGTTTAAAGATTTTAAACGTGTAAAAAGTAAATTTCTGGCAAAAGATAAACACGATCAATTGGTATTTTTGGCTGATTCTTCTTTTAGCCTACAAATGACACAACAAAAATATCCGTCGATCGAGTTTCATTTTACCTCAGAGTTTTAATCGTCTCTATAGACTGTATCCGAAATTTTGTAACTTTTTTATGACTCTTCCTGGTATACTATATCTAAAATTAAGGCAATAATATACTGAACTCGGAGGATTGGCTAACTTTCTACATAAGTTATCAATTCATCCAAAGGTTTATTAAAATCCGAAAACATAGGATCATTTGGAGAGTTCCCCCAACCAGATTCATGGTTTAATAGCTGTCTAACAGTAATTAATTCTTTATTAGAATTGGCAGGTTATCGTTAGCTGCTTTTTTACTAATTATTTTATTAGATTAGCCAAAAGAATTCACATACACAGGCTTTTCATTTCTAATAACTGCGATACTGGCACCAGGAATATTATATGTAACCATTTGATTTTTTACAACACTATCCAATCCTTCAAAAATTGGATTTGAATTGACAGGTAAATCATCATCTTTTTGGCAGTTAACAAATAACATAAGACTAATTAATCTTAAAATCAACCGAATTGATAATAGCTAGACATTCATAGAAGTGTTTTATACTATGATTTCTATAGATCTAACCATTTATTTCTTAGGTGTTTTTCTGTAAAAAAGAAGCTGTACAACCAACGAATTATATTCTAATGAAGTATCCTAGAATTCAATTACCGTCTAAGCTTCTCCTGTAGGGCCAAAATTCATAGGAATAGGTGCTTGTTCATAATCTTTAATTTCTCCATGAGCAGCTTCAAATCGATTTACATTATCACTAAGCACTTTTAATAATCTTTTGGCATGCTGCGGAGTTAAAATAATTCTGCTTTTCACCTTACTTTTTGGTCTACCCGGCATAATGTTTACGAAATCAACTACAAATTCTGAAACTGAATGGTTAATAATTGCAAGATTACTATATACACCATCTGCAACATCTTCATCTAGCTCTATATTCAATTGATTTTGTTTCTGATTTTTATTATCTGCCATATCTAATTTTATTTTAGAATCGTTTGATCAAAAAAAAGCCTGCCTAAAAAGGCAGGCTATTTATATTAGTTATAATTAACTTCTTGTCGCTGTTCCATTCGTTCTTCAAACTCTTCGTTTGAACCAACAATGATACTTTCATAGTCTCTCATTCCTGTTCCTGCTGGTATTCTATGCCCAACAATCACATTCTCTTTAAGACCTTCAAGGTCATCAATTTTACCGCTTACAGCAGCTTCATTCAATACTTTTGTTGTTTCCTGGAATGATGCTGCAGAGATAAAGGACTTGGTTTGTAGCGAAGCTCTTGTAATACCTTGCAGTATTGGAGTTGCTGTAGCAGGAGAAACATCTCTTGCAGTAACTAAGTTTTTATCATCTCTACGTAAAGCAGAGTTTTCATCTCTTAAATCACGTGGAGAAATTATCTGTCCTTCTTTAAGGTTTTCGCTATCTCCAGAATCTTCAACAACCTTCATTCCGAAGATCTCATCATTTTCTTCGATAAAATCAGCTTTATGTACTAATTGATTCTCAAGGAAAATAGTATCTCCCGGATCCTGAATTCTTACTTTACGCATCATTTGACGTACTACTACTTCAAAATGCTTATCATTAATTTTCACACCTTGTAATCGATATACTTCTTGTACTTCATTAACCAAATACTGCTGTACTGCAGAAGGGCCTTTGATTTTAAGAATATCTTCTGGCGTAGTAGACCCATCTGATAATGGCATTCCTGCACGAACATAATCATTTTCCTGAACAAGAATTTGATTAGAAAGTTTCACAAGATACTTTTTAATTTCTCCTATTCTGGATTCTACGATAATCTCACGATTACCACGTTTGATTTTTCCAAATGATACTACACCATCAATTTCACTAACTACAGCTGGGTTAGAAGGATTACGCGCTTCGAATAATTCTGTTACTCTTGGAAGACCTCCTGTAATATCACCTGCCTTAGCAGATTTACGAGGAATCTTAACTAAGATTTTACCTACCTTAATCTTATCATTATCATCCACCATAAGGTGAGCTCCAACTGGTAAGTTATAAGAACGTAACACTTCATCTCCTTTTCCTAATACATGTAATGTTGGTATCTTTTTCTTATCACGAGATTCAGAAATTACTTTTTCCTGGAAACCGGTTTGTTCATCAATCTCTACTTGATAGGTAATACCTTGTTCAATATTCTCATATCGTACTTTACCAGCAAACTCAGAGATAATTACTCCATTATATGGATCCCACTGACAGATTACATGATCTTCACCTATTTTATCTCCGTCCTGAATAAATAATTGAGAACCGTAAGGAATTAAGTTTGTACTTAAGACAATTTTAGTTTTTGGATCAATGATCTTAACTTCTGATGTACGAGAAATTACTACATCTATCTCATTACCCTCGGTATCTTCTCCTTTAACAGTTTTAAGCTCTTCAATTTCAGCTTTACCGGCAAATTTAGATTTTAATTGATTTTCTTCTGAAATGTTACCTGCAATACCTCCCACGTGGAATGTACGCAATGTAAGCTGTGTACCAGGCTCTCCAATAGATTGAGCAGCTACAACACCAACGGCTTCACCACGCTGTACTGTTTTACCAGTAGCAAGGTTACGACCATAACATTTTACACAAATTCCTTTCTTTGCTTCACATGTAAGTGCAGAACGAACTTCTACAGATTCTACAGGAGAATTCTCAATAATCTTAGCAACTTCATCATTAATTTCTACACCAGCTTCTGCTAATACTTCTTGAGTTAATGGATTAATAACATCCTGCAACGAAGTTCTTCCCACTATTCTAGCAGCAAGTCCTTCTATGATTTCCTCATTTTTCTTTAACGGAGTTACTTCTACACCTCTAAGTGTACCACAATCTTCTATATTAACAATAACATCCTGAGCAACATCAACCAAACGACGTGTAAGATATCCTGCATCCGCAGTTTTAAGAGCGGTATCTGCAAGACCTTTACGAGCACCGTGAGTAGAAATAAAGTACTCAAGGATAGAAAGTCCTTCTTTAAAGTTAGAAAGAATTGGATTTTCAATAATTTCTCCACCAGCAGAACTTGCTTTCTTCGGTTTCGCCATCAATCCACGCATTCCGGTTAACTGACGAATCTGTTCTTTAGATCCCCTTGCACCAGAGTCAAGCATCATATACACCGAATTGAATCCTTGTTGATCTTCTCGAATACGCTTCATAGACAATTCTGTCAACTCAGCATTTGTAGATGTCCAGATATCAATTACCTGATTATAACGCTCATTATTGGTAATAAGACCCATATTATAGTTTGCTACAATATTGTCTACCTGAGCATTTGCATCAGCAATCATGGTATGTTTCTCTTTAGGAATAATAATATCTCCTAAACTGAATGATAATCCTCCCTGGAATGCAAAATTATATCCTAATGTTTTGATTTCATCTAAGAATTCTGCTGTTTCAGGAACACTTGTTACTTTCAAAATATCTCCGATAATATCCCTAAGTGATTTTTTCGTCAATACTTCATTAATATATCCAGCTTTTTCAGGAACTTTCTCATTAAATAAAACTCTACCTGTAGTAGTTTCTATTATTTTAGTTACTAATTCTCCTTCTTCAATATCTTGAGTTCTAACTTTGATATTAGCATTAATATCTAATCTCTTTTCATTATAAGCTATAACTACTTCTTCTGGAGAATAAAACGTTAAGTCTTCTCCTTTCATTTCTAATTCTGGAGTAGATCTACGAGACTTGGTCATATAATAAAGACCCAAAACCATATCCTGAGAAGGAACTGTTACTGGTGATCCATTAGCAGGGTTAAGAATATTGTGTGATGCTAGCATCAACAACTGAGATTCTAAAATTGCTTCTGGTCCTAATGGTAAGTGTACTGCCATTTGATCTCCATCAAAATCGGCATTAAATGCAGTACAAACCAATGGGTGTAACTGTATTGCTTTACCTTCAATAAGTTTAGGCTGAAATGCCTGAATACCCAGACGGTGAAGCGTAGGAGCACGGTTTAGTAATACGGGATGTCCTTTTAAAACATTCTCTAAGATATCCCAAACTACAGGCTCTTTTCTATCTATAATTTTCTTTGCAGATTTTACTGTCTTTACAATACCACGTTCGATCAGTTTTCTGATTACAAATGGTTTATAAAGTTCTGCAGCCATATTCTTTGGAAGACCACATTCGAATAATTTCAATTCTGGTCCAACGACAATCACAGAACGTGCTGAATAATCCACACGTTTACCAAGTAAGTTCTGACGGAAACGCCCTTGCTTACCTTTTAAAGAATCAGATAATGATTTTAACGGTCTGTTAGAATCGGTTTTAACAGCAGAAGCTTTACGTGTATTATCAAATAATGAATCCACAGACTCCTGAAGCATACGTTTTTCATTACGCAAAATAACTTCTGGAGCTTTGATTTCCATCAAACGCTTCAAACGATTATTACGAATAATCACACGACGATACAGATCATTTAAATCTGAAGTTGCAAAACGACCTCCATCAAGTGGTACCAAAGGACGTAATTCTGGTGGAATTACCGGTACAACTTTTAGAACCATCCATTCTGGATTGTTTTCTCTATTTTTATTTGCATCACGGAAAGACTCAACAACCTGAAGACGCTTTAATGCTTCTGTTTTACGTTGTTTAGACGTTTCGTTATTTGCTTTATGTCTTAGTTCATAAGATAGTGCATCAAGATCAATTCTTCTTAAGATCTCGATAAGGCACTCTGCTCCCATCTTTGCGATAAACTTATTAGGATCTGTATCATCAAGATATAGATTTTCCTGAGGAAGGCTATCTAAAATATTTAAATATTCTTCTTCTGTAAGGAAGTCCATTTTCTGAACAGCTTCACCTTCTTCGTTTTTGGCAATACCAGGTTGAATTACTACGTAACGTTCGTAGTAAATAATCATATCTAATTTCTTAGATGGAAGTCCTAATAAATATCCTATTTTATTTGGTAAAGAACGGAAATACCAGATGTGTGCCACAGGAACAACTAAGTTAATATGTCCCACACGATCTCTTCGTACTTTCTTTTCGGTAACCTCTACTCCACATCGATCACAAACAATACCTTTGTAACGAATTCTTTTATATTTACCACAAGCACATTCAAAGTCCTTTACAGGTCCAAAAATACGCTCACAGAACAAACCATCACGCTCGGGTTTGTGAGTACGATAATTGATAGTTTCGGGTTTTAACACTTCTCCCTGAGATGCCGCTAAAATTGACTCAGGAGATGCTAAACCTATAGAGATTTTATTAAATCTCTTTACTGTATTCTTATCATTATTTCTTGCCATAATATATGGTTGCTAAAGAATTATTGTAATTTAAAATTGAATAGTTTCATGTTTCATTCGTACCCTTCGACTTCGCTCAGGGTACGAATTAGCATTTACTATTCTTCTAACCTGATATCCAGACCCAGACCTTTTAATTCGTGCATTAATACATTAAAAGATTCTGGTAATCCTGGTTCTGGCATAGGCTCACCTTTAACAATACTTTCGTATGTCTTAGCTCTTCCTATAACATCATCAGATTTTACCGTCAATATCTCACGTAAGGTTGCAGAAGCACCATAAGCTTCTAACGCCCAAACTTCCATCTCTCCAAAACGCTGACCTCCAAATTGAGCCTTACCACCAAGTGGTTGTTGAGTAATCAAC
Organism: Aquimarina macrocephali JAMB N27; assembly: GCF_000520995.1. Taxonomy (GTDB): domain Bacteria; phylum Bacteroidota; class Bacteroidia; order Flavobacteriales; family Flavobacteriaceae; genus Aquimarina; species Aquimarina macrocephali. Next base: position 305,663 of record NZ_JACA01000003.1, read on the forward strand.
GAGTAAGGACCTATAGAACGTGCATGCATCTTATCATCTACCATGTGACCAAGCTTAAGCATGTAAATCACACCTACAGTAGCTGGCTGGTGGAAACGATCTCCCGTTCCTCCATCATAAAGATAGGTATGTCCAAATCTTGGAATTCCTGCTTCATCAGTAAATTCATTAATCTGATCTAAAGATGCTCCATCAAAAATCGGGGTAGCATATTTTCTACCTAATTTTTGTCCGGCCCATCCTAATACTGTTTCATAAATCTGACCAATGTTCATACGAGATGGTACCCCAAGTGGATTTAATACGATATCTACTGGTGTTCCATCTTCTAAGAATGGCATATCTTCTTCTCTTACAATACGAGCAACAATACCTTTGTTACCGTGACGACCTGCCATCTTATCACCTACTTTTAGCTTACGTTTCTTAGCAATATAAACTTTAGCAAGTTTTATAATTCCAGAAGGTAATTCATCTCCTACAGAGATTGTAAATTTCTCTCTTCGAAGATTACCTTGTAAATCATTTTCTTTAATCTTGTAGTTATGGATAAGATCCGCAACCATACTATTTAAAGCATCATCGGTAGTCCATGTTCCTTTGGTAAGGTGAGCATAATCATCAACACTATTAAGCATTTTTTGAGTATACTTTTTACCTTTAGGAAGTACTTCTTCTCCTAGGTCGTTCATAACTCCCTGAGAAGTTTTACCACCAACGATAGCAAATAGTTTGTCTACCAATTCAGATTTTAGTAATTCGAATTTTGTGTCGTATGATCTTTCTAAAATCTCAATATCTTCTTTATCCTGAGAACGTTTTCTCTTATCTTTTATAGCACGGGCGAATAATTTTTTATCAATTACCACACCATGTAAAGAAGGAGAAGCTTTTAAAGAAGCATCTTTAACATCTCCTGCTTTATCTCCAAAGATTGCTCTTAACAGTTTCTCTTCTGGAGTGGGATCACTTTCTCCTTTTGGAGTAATTTTCCCAATAAGAATATCCCCCGGTTTGATTTCTGCACCAACACGGATCATTCCGTTTTCGTCAAGATCTTTAGTAGCTTCTTCTGAAACGTTAGGAATATCATTAGTTAATTCTTCATTACCTAATTTAGTATCTCTAACCTCAAGAGAATATTCATCAATATGAATTGAAGTAAAGATATCTTCTCGTACTACTTTTTCAGAAATCACAATCGCATCCTCAAAGTTATACCCTTTCCAAGGCATAAAGGCTACTTTCATATTTCTACCAAGTGCAAGTTCTCCTTTTTCTGTAGCGTATCCTTGACATAATACTTGACCTTTTTTAACACGATCGCCAACATTAACGATTGGTTTAAGGTTTATATTAGTACCTTGATTCGTTTTACGGAATTTTATTAATTCATATGTTTTAGAATCACTATCAAAGCTTACCATTCTCTGCTCCTCTGTTCTATCGTATTTAATGGTAATCTTTTGTGCATCTACATATTCAACAACTCCTTCTCCTTCTGCATTAATCAATACTCTAGAATCTGAAGCTACCTGACGTTCTAGTCCTGTACCTACAATAGGAGCATCAACTCTTAATAATGGTACTGCCTGACGCATCATGTTTGATCCCATCAATGCACGGTTTGCATCATCATGTTCTAAGAACGGAATTAAAGATGCAGAAATAGATGCAATTTGATTAGGCGCAACATCGGCATAATTTACATTAGTTGGATCAATTACCGGGAAATCACCTTCCATACGAGCAATTACCTTATCCGCAGTAATATTTCCTTCATCCGTCATAGGGATGTTAGCTTGCGCTATCAATTTCTCCTCTTCCTCTTCTGCACTTAAGTATCTATATTCTGCTACATCAACCTTACCATCAGTAACTTTACGATATGGAGTTTCTAGGAATCCCATAGAGTTTACTTTAGCAAAAACGGCTAATGAGGATATTAAACCAATATTTGGTCCTTCAGGAGTTTCAATCGGACACAAACGACCATAATGCGTATAATGTACATCTCGAACCTCAAATCCAGCACGTTCTCTTGATAAACCTCCAGGTCCAAGAGCAGAAAGTCTACGCTTATGCGTAATCTCTGCTAATGGATTTGTTTGATCCATAAACTGAGACAGCTGATTTGTACCAAAGAACGAATTAATTACAGATGATAAGGTTTTAGCATTGATCAAATCAATTGGTGTAAATACCTCGTTATCTCTAACATTCATACGCTCACGGATGGTACGAGCCATACGTGCCAAACCAACACCAAACTGTTGTGATAATTGCTCTCCCACTGTTCTAACACGACGGTTAGAAAGGTGATCGATATCATCAATCTCAGCTTTAGAGTTAATTAACTCTATTAAGTATTTTATGATGGTAATAATATCTTCTTTGGTAAGCACTTGCTTATCCATTGCGATATCAAGTCCCAATTTCTTATTCATTCTATAACGACCTACTTCACCAAGGTTGTAACGTTGGTCAGAGAAGAATAACTTGTCAATAATACCTCTTGCAGTTTCTTCATCAGGCGGTTCTGCATTACGTAATTGACGGTATATATGTTCTACCGCTTCTTTTTCAGAGTTGGTAGGATCTTTTTGTAAAGTATTATGGATAATTGCATAATCTCCTTTTTGATTATCTTCTTTATGAAGCAAAATAGTTTTTGCTCCAGAATCTATAATCTCATCAAGGTGATCTTTATCCAAAATAGTATCACGGTCTAAAACGATCTCGTTACGCTCAATAGATACAACTTCTCCTGTATCTTCATCCACAAAATCTTCATGCCATGTATTCAATACACGAGCAGCTAACTTACGTCCTAAAACTTTTTTCAATCCGGATTTAGAAACTTTTACCTCTTCTGCAAGGTCAAATATTTCTAAAATATCTTTATCACGTTCAAAACCAATTGCACGGAAAAGTGTAGTTACCGGTAATTTTTTCTTTCTATCGATATAAGCGTACATTACACTATTGATATCGGTAGCAAATTCTATCCAAGAACCTTTAAAAGGAATTACTCTTGCAGAATATAATTTAGTTCCATTGGCATGGAATGATTGTCCAAAGAATACTCCTGGCGAACGGTGTAATTGAGATACGACTACTCGCTCTGCTCCATTAATACAAAAAGTACCGCTGGGTGTCATATAAGGAATTGTACCTAAGTACACATCCTGAACAATAGTCTCAAAATCTTCGTGTTCTGGGTCTGTACAGAATAATTTTAGACGGGCTTTTAAAGGTACACTATAGGTAAGACCTCTTTCTATACACTCCTGCAGATCATATCTAGGAGGGTCTACAAAGTAATCTAAAAATTCTAGTACAAATTGATTACGAGTATCCGTAATCGGGAAGTTTTCCATGAAGGTATTATATAAACCTTCGTTTCCTCTTTCTTCAGATTTTGTTTCTAGTTGAAAGAAATCCTGGAAGGACTTGATCTGAATATCTAGGAAGTCAGGATAATCAGGTCTATTCTTTACAGAAGAGAAATTCAATCTTTCAGTTTGCGTTGCTAACATCAATGGACGGAATTAAATTAAAATTTAAAAAAGGGTGCGTATTTTACAACTTAATGTTTATATACGCAAAATGGTTTAGACCTCATCAGGCATCATTGCATGATGGGTCTAAACCTATATGTCAATATATGGTAAGCTTACTTAAGCTCAACCTCAGCTCCAGCCTCTTCTAATTGTGCTTTAAGAGCTTCTGCTTCATCTTTAGATATTCCTTCTTTGATTGCTTTAGGAGCTTCATCAACTAATCCTTTAGCATCTTTAAGACCAAGACCAGTAAGTTCTTTTACAAGTTTCACAACAGCTAGTTTAGCACCACCTGCAGCCTTAAGGATTACATCAAATTCTGTTTTTTCTTCAGCAGCATCTCCTCCAGCAGCACCACCACCAGCAGCAACAGCTACTGCAGCAGCAGCAGGTTCGATACCGTATTCTTCTTTTAATATACCAGCTAATTCATTAACTTCTTTTACTGTTAAGTTAACTAATTGTTCTGCGAAATCTTTTAAATCTGCCATTTTCTATCGTTTTAAATAATTTTTTTTAATTGAAATATAATTGTTAAAAAGTGCGTACACTACTATTAATTATCCTTCTTTTTCGGATAATGTTTTAAGGATACCGGCTATAGTACCACCACTTGATTTTAATGCTGAAATAACATTCTTAGCAGGTGACTGTAATAGACCAATAATGTCTCCGATAACTTCTTCTTTAGATTTAATATTAACTAAAGCGTCTAAGTTTTCATCACCAACATATACTGCTTCTTCTATAAATGCTCCTTTTAATACAGGTTTTTCGGATTTCTTACGAAACTCCTTAATAACCTTTGCTGGTGCATTACCGGTTTCAGCAAACATAATGGATGTATTACCTTTTAATGTCGTTGGTAATTCTCCAAAATCTTTATCTGAATTCTCCATTGCTTTTGCAAGGAGTGTGTTCTTAACTACTTTTAATGATACATTAGCTTTAAAACAAGCTCTACGTAAATTTGAAGTTGTTCCTGCATCTAATCCTGAAATATCAGCTAAATAGATATTAGTATTATCAGCTAACTGAGCAGTTAAGTCATCAATTACTAGTGATTTTTCTTCTCTTGTCATAATTACCCAGCATAGTTTTTAGTATCAATCTCTACACCAGGACTCATTGTAGAAGATATATATATTGACTTAATATATATTCCTTTTGCAGTCTGTGGTTTCAACTTTACTAATGTTGTTAATAATTCTTTAGCATTTCCAGCTATTTTATCGGCGTCGAAAGAAGATTTACCTATTGCCGCATGAACAATACCTGTTTTATCTACTTTAAAATCAATTTTACCAGCCTTTACATCAGAAACTGCTTTTGCAACATCCATAGTTACTGTTCCTGTTTTTGGATTAGGCATTAATCCACGAGGTCCTAAGACTCTACCTAATGGTCCTAATTTACCCATAACACTAGGCATAGTGATGATTACATCAACATCTGTCCATCCGCCTTTGATTTTATCAAGATATTCATCAAGACCAACGAAATCAGCGCCAGCTTCTTTTGCTTCAGCTTCTTTATCTGGTGTTACTAATGCTAATACTTTAACATCTTTTCCTGTTCCGTGAGGTAATGTTACCACACCACGCACCATTTGATTTGCTTTACGTGGATCTACGTTCAGACGAACAGCAAGATCTACAGAAGCATCAAAATTTACGTTTGTTATTTCTTTTATTAAAGAAGAAGCTTCTTCTACCGAATATGCTTTGTTGCTATCAACCTTAGCTTTCGCTTCTTTTTGCTTTTTAGTTACTTTTGCCATTTTGTAAACGTTTTTGGATTAAAAAGGAGCTTGTCCTTTTACAGTTACACCCATTGAACGAGCGGTACCAGCAATCATTTTCATAGCAGACTCTACCGTAAATGCATTTAAATCTTGCATTTTATCTTCTGCGATTGTACGAACTTGATCCCAAGTAACACTAGCTACTTTTTTACGATTAGGCTCTCCAGAACCTTTTTTCTGTTTTGCTGCTTCCAGTATCTGAACAGCTGCTGGTGGAGTTTTTATAACAAAGTCAAAAGACTTGTCTGTGTACACATTAATTACAACTGGTAATACTTTACCCGCTTTATCTTGTGTTCTACCATTGAATTGCTTACAGAATTCCATGATATTTACTCCGGCAGCACCTAAAGCAGGTCCAACTGGTGGGGATGGGTTTGCCGCTCCTCCACGCACTTGTAATTTTACTACTTTACCTATCTCTTTTGCCATTTTTCTAATTTTAAATTAGAATTGTTCTATAAGTGGAAGCAAAAGAACAACTCTGGATCTATAATGTAACAATTATTATATTTTTTCTACTTGCATATAACTTAATTCTAATGGTGTCTTTCTTCCGAAAATCTTAACCATTACCTCAAGTTTACGCTTCTCTTCGTTTACTTTTTCAACAGTACCATTAAATCCATTAAATGGCCCATCGATAACTTTTACTGTTTCTCCTACTGTATAAGGAATGGCAACATTATCAGTTTTAACTGCAAGTTCATCAACCTTACCTAGCATTCTATTAATTTCTGCTTTTCTTAGTGGAACAGGATCTCCTCCTTTTACTTCACCAAGAAAACCTATTACACCATTAATAGATTTAATTATATGTGGTATTTCTCCAGAAAGGTTAGCTTCTATCATAACATAACCAGGAAAATACACTCTTTCTTTATTTATTTTTTTTCCATTACGGATTTGCACTACTTTTTCTGTAGGAACAAGAATCTGAGAAACATAATCTTCAAGTCCCATATGAGCAATCTCGCGCTCAATATAGTCTTTAACTTTATTTTCCTGACCGCTTACCGCTCTTACCACGTACCATTTCTTCGTATTATCTACTTCAGCCATTTTAAAAATTTAAGATTTAACTAAAGAAAAATAATATTCTATCACATTACTAAATGCAGTATCTATACCCCAAATAACTAAGGAAAAAATAACCGAAAAAATGATTACAATCAAAGTAAGTCTTTGTGCTTCTGCCCAAGGGGTCCAAGTCACATGATTCTTTAACTCGTTATATGATTCTGCAATGTAATTTACTAGTCCAGCCATCTTATTTATTTTTTAAACGAATTAAAAGCAAATTTTAATTTCGTTATAAAACTCATTATTATAACAATCTATATTATATATAAACAATATTGATTGACTTTGCACGGGTTGAGAGACTCGAACTCCCGACACCTGGTTTTGGAGACCAGTGCTCTACCAACTGAGCTAAACCCGTAACATAAGTCAAGGTATTCGTATCAACGAATACCTTAACTTTTATTATACTATCTTGTATTAGTCTAAAATTTCAGTTACCTGACCGGCACCTACTGTTCTACCACCTTCACGGATCGCAAAACGAAGACCTACATTCATTGCAATTGTCTGAATTAGCTCAACAGTAATTGTTAAGTTATCTCCAGGCATTACCATTTCAACTCCATCAGGAAGAGCAATATTTCCTGTTACATCAGTTGTACGTACATAAAACTGAGGACGGTAGTTATTATGGAATGGAGTGTGACGTCCACCTTCTTCTTTCTTAAGGATATACACCTCAGCTTTGAATTTTTTATGTGGAGTTACAGAACCAGGCTTAGTGATTACCATACCACGAGAAATTTGAGTTTTCTCAATTCCTCTTAATAAGATACCAGCATTATCTCCAGCTTCACCTCTATCAAGGATCTGACGGAACATTTCGATACCAGTTATAGTAGAAGTAAGCTTTTCAGCTCCCATACCAATAATCTCTACTGGATCTCCAGTATTAGCGATTCCTGTTTCTATACGACCTGTAGCAACAGTACCACGACCTGTAATAGAAAATACATCTTCAATCGGCATTAAGAAATCTTTCTCAACATCACGCTTTGGTAACTCGATCCAATCATCTACAGCAGCCATTAATTCCATTACAGTATCTACCCATTTTTGCTCTCCATTAAGAGCTCCAAGTGCAGAACCAGATATTACAGGACCGTTATCTCCATCATACTCATAGAAAGAAAGAAGATCTCTTACTTCCATTTCAACAAGTTCTAATAATTCCTCATCATCAACCATATCCACTTTATTAAGGAATACAACGATTCTAGGAATACCTACCTGGCGACCTAAAAGTATATGTTCACGTGTTTGTGGCATAGGACCATCTGTAGCAGCAACTACCAAGATCGCTCCGTCCATTTGAGCAGCACCAGTAACCATGTTCTTTACATAATCGGCGTGACCTGGACAATCAACGTGTGCATAATGACGATTCTCCGTTTGGTACTCAACATGAGATGTATTAATAGTAATACCTCTTTCTTTTTCTTCAGGAGCGTTATCGATTTGATCGAAATCTCTTGCTTCAGAAAGACCTGCATCTGCTAATACTTTAGTAATCGCAGCAGTTAAAGTCGTTTTACCGTGATCAACGTGTCCAATAGTACCAATATTTAAGTGCGGTTTGGAACGATCAAAAGTTTCCTTTGCCATAATTAATTTATTTAATCTAAGTTATATATTAGTGTTCAATTTAAAATTCTGAACCTAGAGCCAATGACGAGATTTGAACTCGTGACCTCTTCCTTACCAAGGAAACGCTCTACCCCTGAGCTACACCGGCTTTTTACACGAATATAATGACAAATCAGAGCACTTTCATTACTATAAGAAAGGAATCCGATCAATCATTACATTTATGTTAAAAATCCAATCTTAATTAGTTCATAATTAAGATTTGCTCTATCTTAAAGCTAAAAACCTCAAAAATAAGGCTTCACTCTCTATGCAAGTTTTTCATCCTGCTTTCTTTTACCGAGTATATAAAATTCAAAGAAAATCATTTATCGGTTAAAGAAAATTCTTAGAGCGGGAGACCAGGTTCGAACTGGCGACATTCAGCTTGGAAGGCTGACGCTCTACCAACTGAGCTACTCCCGCTTTTAGTTCTGAACATAAAAGATCAGAACCGAATTTTATTTTTAACTTCTAAAAAAAAGCATCTTTAATCAATGCTAATTTTTAAATTATGTGGGGAGAGCAGGATTCGAACCTGCGAAGACGTAGTCAGCAGATTTACAGTCTGCCCTCGTTGGCCGCTTGAGTATCTCCCCAATTAAAAAATTCAATATTTCAAAATGAACTTATTGAATTTTGAGTGCGCAAAAATAGTCATTTATTTTACAATTCAAAATTCTATTCAAAAAGCTTTCTTTTTTATTAAAAAAATTAGCTTTTTTAGAGCCGATGGAGGGACTCGAACCCACGACCTGCTGATTACAAATCAGCTGCTCTAGCCAGCTGAGCTACATCGGCTTTTCACTATGTTTTAGAACATAAAAAAGTCCGCTATTTCTAACGGACTGCAAATGTATAGAATTTATTTCTTTCACAAAACTATTTTTCAAAAAAAATAATCAAACATGCGTATTTAATTTTTCTTTACGTTTTCTAAGTTGTCTTTCTAAGGAACTAACACACTCATCCACACCTTCTTCGAAGGATTTATTAACTTTCTTGATTATAAATTCATCTCCTGGCACACTTAATAAAATCTCTGTAATTTTATTTTCTTTACCACTTGTATTCATAACTTTCAAAAATACATCTGCGTGAATTATTCGATTAAAATGAGTCTCTAACTTATCTAATTTAGTTTGAGTAAAATCCACCAACTTTTGATCTGCATTAAAATTTACGGACTGCAAGTTCACTTTCATAGGTTGTTAGTTTAATTAGGTTGAACAAAATTTTAAGCCAAAAAAGATTGATAAAGCTAACAATTCATCTTTTATTTTTTATTTCTTGGATGAGATTGCTTATATACTTTTGTTAACTGAGCTACACTATGATGAGTATATATCTGAGTAGCAGCTAAACTGGAATGACCAAGCAATTCTTTTACAGCATTTAGGTTTGCTCCTTCATTTAGCAAATGTGTCGCAAAAGAATGTCTTAAAATATGCGGACTCTTTTTTACTTTAGAAGATGCCTTACTAAAATAACTATTTATAATGCGATACACAAGTGTTTCGTAGATTTTAACTCCTTTTTTTGTCAAAAGTAAAAAGGAAGGTTCCTGACTTGTAATCAAATCAGATCTTACAGTCAAATACAGTCTTAGCGTATCACAAACCGACGAAAGAAGCGGTAAATATCTTTCTTTATTACGTTTCCCTAAAACTTTTATCTGCTTCCTATCTATATCTATATCCGACAGCTTAAGATCCACTAATTCAATTCTCCTTATCCCTGTGGCATAAAAAAGCTCCACAATCAACCTATCTCTAACACTCTCAAAATCCTGATCGTCTGTCAAACCTTTCAAAACATCTTCTACTTCTTGTGCAGAAAATGGTATTTGAAGCTTTTTAGGTGCTTTTAAAGCTTGATGTTTTGCCAGAGGGTTCTTATCTATTTGTTCTGATTTAAGCAAAAACTTATAATACGTTTTTAGAGAGGATACTTTTCTATTAATCGTTCGATTAGAAATATCATCATTAACAAGACTAACAATCCAGGAACGAATCTGAGCATAGTTTGCTTCAGCTATCTCAGAAGTATTATATTCTATCTGATAGAACTCTAAAAAAGATAGCAAATCTGCTTTATAAGCCGTCACTGTATGCTTAGAATAATTTTTTTCGTGAAGTAAGTACTCTATAAATTCAGAAATGAACATAAAAAAACCGTTAGAAAACAAAAGTATAAAACTTTTGGTATCCTAACGGTTAAAATTTATACTGAAAAACGGTATCTAGTTTCTTATGGTAAAGAAACATTATAAAGACAACGTTATTTACTTTTAAATTTCTTCTTGATCTCTTAAGTGTTGAATATATTGCGCTTTTTGAATCTGCGCTCTTCTTTCAACAGAAGGTTTTGAAAACGCTTGGCGTTTACGAAGCTGACGCATCGTTCCTGTTCGATCAAATTTTCGCTTAAAACGTTTTAACGCTCTATCTATATTTTCTCCGTCTTTAACTGGTATAATTAACATAGTGGCACCTCCTTTCTTTAGAAATAATTAGTGTGCAAAGATAATACAAAACTATTATCCACAAAGTTTTCTTCAATAATATTTAATATTATTTCAAAGACCAAACAGAATAGCCTTTTGGTGGCGCCTGAATCTTAACCCATTTACCTCCCTGAGTAGTCGGTTCCCATCCCGAATGCCCCGTATAGTCTTTAATTTTCTTATTTGACCAATTTGTCTGGATCCATCTTTCTTGCCATGAATTTGAATTATTAATATAAACCACTAAACCATTTTTACCACTTCCTCCATTTCTTCTAGCAATATACTCGTCATTATCTGTCCAAAGGTTTGTTGTACTTCCACCTGCAAGATTGTTATGAATCCAAATTAGATTATTCATTTTATTTTTATCTAACCAGTGTTCATAATCTCTATAAAAAATTGCGGGGTACCCTTCATGGGTCAAAATGTATGCATAAGCCAATATTTTGTTATTAATGATTTCATCAGTATCATGATTAGCAACAAAGGTAACTGCTCTAGAAGCATTTCTTTTCCATAGCATATCTCCACTAAGTGCGTTTAAGTTATTTCCGTGAAACGCATCTTTCATTTTGTAATAGCATCCAAAATCAAATGCAGACATTTGCGCTTGATCTGTCCACCATTTTAATGTATTTACATTTCCATCCCAATACTCCCCTACAGCAAACCCTCCTACTGCATTTCTAAATTCTTTTGGAACCCAAGGTTCGAATCCTTTTACATAATCAAATCTCCAACCATCAAATTTCATTGTATTTTTATAATACTTAGCTACAGAGTTAGGTTTTTTCCATAGCCAATCCTGTACATAAGGTTTCTTATGACTTAAATCAGGGAAACCTCCAAAAAAACCACTGTCAGAGTTATACTTATCATTTGGATGAAAATCATATTTAGTTCTATTAAATTTACCAGATAATGGTGTAAACTTGGTATACGTATCTTTTCCTGCAAATTCATTCGACTCTAGATTTCCACCACTATTATGGTTAAGTACCATATCTGCAATTACACTTAAACTATTATTATGTGCAGTAGTAATTAAACTGGTTAATTCTGAGCGCGAACCAAATCTGGTTTCTGTACTTCCCATTTGGTTATACTCACCAAAATCATAATAATCAAAAGGGTCATACCCCATAGATAACCCTCCATTCATTGCTTTACTAACAGGTGGCAACCAAATAGCATCAATACCTGCATTGCTCCAGCTTCCTACTTTTCCTTTTACAACATTCCACCAGGTACCGCCCGCAGGCACATCCCAATAGAAAGCTTGCATCATTACTCCCGAGCCAATTTGTTTTAGTGCTTTTGAAGAGACTTCTTCTTGCAGATCTACAACCTCTGGCTCTGCTGTGTCTAAAACTTCGTCTTTACTACAACTTATAAACAAAAACGTTATAGTGAGAAACCCATAAAAAAATGTTTTGATTTTCATAATTAACTAATGTTTGTGTTAAATTTTTATCAAATTAAGTATTTTATAAAAGCCGAAAACGATTGAAATTTCACGCAAACGTTTGCGTGTTGATAAAATTTTGAACTTCATTATTTTTTACAAGTAAAAAATATCAACCTACATTATATATTCCAAAAACAATAAAAAAACCTCGAGATTTCCCCGAGGTTTTGGTATTTAAAGTTTTATCTAAAGAATCTATATTATCTACGTTGCAGCTTTATATTCTTTTTTATCAATTATAATCTTAGCAATTACTTCTCTTAATATCTCAGAAGTCCCACCTCCTATTGGACCTAATCGACTATCTCTAAATAGTCTTGCCATTGGGTACTCTTCCATATATCCGTAGCCTCCCAATAGTTGCAGACATTTGTATATTGCTTCATCAGCAATTTTGGTAGAAATTAACTTAGACATACTGGCTTCTTTAACCACATATTTTCCATCATTAAGTCGCTTAGCTACAGAGTAGTTAAATTCTTTACACATTTCTACCTCACTTGCAATATCTGCAACAGTGTGTCTTAATGCCTGAAATTTATCAATTGTCTTCCCAAAAGCTTCTCGCTCTGACATATATTTTATAACATATTCTAATGCATACTCTGTTCGTGCATGTGCATTAACTCCCATTATCAACCTTTCTAAAGCAAAATGCTGCATAATATATGAAAACCCTTTGTTTTCTTCTCCCATTAGGTTATGCGCTGGAATTTTTACATTATCAAAAGCAATTTCTCCTGTATCAGAAGCTTTCCATCCTAACTTTTCTAATTTGGTAGCAGACACTCCAGGCGTATCTCTATCAATAACAAAGATGCTTATTCCTTTATTTCCTAATTCGGGATTTGTTTTTGCAGCAATAACCATATAATCACTATAAACTCCATTAGTAATAAAAGTTTTAGATCCATTAATTACATAATGATCCCCTTCTTTTACTGCCGTAGTTCTCATTCCTGCAACATCAGAACCTCCAAAAGGCTCTGTAATACCTAAACATCCTATTTTCTCACCAGATATACTGGGTTTTAAGTACATTTCTTTAATTCTATGATCACCTTCTTTGTTTATATGGGTCATCGCTAAATATGCATGCGCCCATATAGCAGCAGCAAAACCGCCAGAATTAATCTTTTGAAGTTCTTCTAAAAGTATTATAGTATAAAACAGATCAAGATCTAGTCCACCGTATTCTTCTGGATATGCAATTCCAAAGTATCCCATTTCACCAAACTTCTCCCAAATAAACCGATCAATATCTCCAGTTTTTTCCCATTTGTCTATATGTGGTGTTACTTCTTTTTTCAGAAACTCCCTGAGACTTTGTCTAAATAATTCGTGTTCTTCTGTAAAATACATACTATTCATATGACAACCTTAATTTTTTTTAGTTAACCTATTACTGTGTATAATGATTTGTTTCCTTAATACAATAAAGTCAAAATCCATAAAATGGGCTTATGAATAAATTATCATTTTAGTGATTTATCAAAATTCGCAGTAATTTTTTACTGATTCTTAATTTAATGTCAAATATAGCTTTATTCTATCTATTTTTTTGAGAGAAAAACCTTCAATTTTTCCTAATTCATTAAAGTTTAATATATTCCCGTTGTCTTCAATAAATTCTTTAATATCCAATGCCGTTTCAAAATCAAAATAAGGTATTTCTACTAATTCATTAACCGATGCAGTATTGATGTTTACTTTTTTTATCTTTTTAGGAGTTTTAACAGTAAACATAGATAAAATTTTATCTTTTTGATACTCATACAGACCAGGGACATCTTCAATTTGAATATCTAGAGAAAAGCCCCCTATAGTGTTTCTATATTTAATTATTCTGGCTGCAACAAAATCAGGCAAACCAATACTTTGCTCAAGCTCTTGATTAGAAACTGTGTTTAAATCTTTTTTTTGATCATATGATTTAACAGGGAATTTCTTTTTAGGGTATTTTCTATTTACTGTAGCATTACTCTTTTTTGTCCATTCTGGGAATTTAAACAAAGGAGAGATAATCGCAAGAACTGAATCCGAAACTTGAGTTACTTTTTTAAAATCAGCAATAGAATTGATCCATTTATCATCTTTTCTGTACGCATGAAGCCTATCTAGCTCTCTTGTAGAAAGCCCTAGAACATATCCTTTGTGGTCGGAAATGAAATTTGGATTAAACGATTGTAGACGATATTCTTTTTTTTGTTGTTCGGCAACACTCTTAAGGGAGTCTACCTGTTGCTGAAAAGAGATCAACTCAGCAAAATTATACTTTGGCGAAGGAGATTTTGGATAAAAATAATACCCTATAAGCACAACAAATAGGATAATTGATAAAAGAAAAATCCCATTTCGAAAACGTGAATGTATTTCGAAATGGGATTTTTTATAATTCATAAAAAGAATAATCTTTTTAGCTTTTAGATGCTTTTATAGCCTCAAAATATCGTGCTAGTTGTTTTTTAACTACTGGAAATAAGAAGAATAAACCTACCATATTTGGAAACACCATCGCAAAAATCATTGCATCAGAGAATGCCCAAATAGAGTTCATACTCGCCGCTGCTCCAACTACAACAAAAGTCAGAAATAATAACTTATAAACTAAATCTGCGGTCTTACCTCTACCAAATAAGAATTTCCAAGATTGTAAACCATAGTACGACCATGAAATCATAGTAGACACCGCAAACAATACTACTGCAATAGTTAAAAACACATTAGAATATGGTATATATTTTGCGAATGCCATAGAGGTTATTCCCGCTCCTTCATAAGATACTCCATCAATGAAAACGGCCCCAGAACCATCTCCTCCATACTCAAATGCTCCTCCAAAATTGAAAATAATAATTACTAATGCTGTCATTGTACAGATGACTACAGTATCAATAAATGGCTCTAGTAAAGCAACAAGTCCTTCACTGGCAGAGTATTTAGTTTTTACTGCTGAATGTGCAATAGATGCCGAACCTGCTCCTGCTTCATTAGAAAATGCAGCTCTTTTAAAGCCAACTAATAAAACTCCTATAATACTTCCTACTCCAATAGCGGTTGGGTTAAAAGCTTCGTTAATGATCAAACCAATAGCGTCATCTACTAAAGAGAAGTTACCAAAGATTATATATAAACAAGCTAACAAATATAAGATAGCCATAAAAGGAACTACCTTTTCTGTTACCGAAGCGATACGTTTAATTCCTCCTATAATAATAATTCCTACAAGAATTGCCAGAACTATTCCAATCCAAAACCCTGCTCCTGTACTTTGAAGATCTAAAAGTTCTTTTAAAACAACTGTAGCCTGATTAGATTGCGCTGCATTACCACCACCAAAAGAACCACCTATACAAAATACAGCAAATATAATTGCTGCAATTTTTCCTAGAACTTTGAATCCTCTTTCTTTTAATCCTTTGCTTAAATAGTACATAGGGCCTCCGTATACAGTACCATCTTCTCCTACATCTCTATATTGAACTCCAAGAGTACATTCTACAAACTTGGTAGACATTCCTAATAATCCACAGACAATCATCCAAAATGTTGCTCCCGGACCTCCGAGGGCAATTGCCAAAGCTACTCCGGCAATATTACCATTACCCACCGTACCAGAAACAGCAGTTGCCAATGCTTGAAAATGACTAACTTCTCCTTCTTTTGATTCATCACGTATGGTATCTCTAATATCTCCTTCTACTATATTAATTTCTGGTTTTCCTTCAATACCGTGCCCTTCTACATCATCATATTTACCTCGTACTACATTAATTGCTTTTGCAAAATACCTAAAATTAGGAAAGCCAAAATAGAGTGTAAAAAACAAGGCACTTAATACCAATAATATAATAACGAATGGAGCACCGTCAAAAACTTCAAAAAAGATTACTGCAGAGAAAAAGTCAGATACAGGCTTGAAAGCCTCGTCGATTTTTTGATCTAGACCTTTTTCTGTGGTCTCTTGTGCAAATGTTAAAAATGGAATGATAAGTGCTAAAAGTGAAAGAAGAATTCTCTTCATGATGTTGTGAATTAATTGAATTTAATTGTTAAGAGGTGGGCAAGATGGTAAAAAAAACATTTGTTTACAATTTTTTTAGATGTTAAATATTTCTAATTCTCAAATATCGAACTCCTTATTTAAAAGATTAATTTGTTCTGGGCGACCTAAAACTACTATCCTAGAACTTGGTTTTAATAAGGTATTAGCTCCTGGGTTTACAATATATTCTCCGTCTGGTGATTTGTAACCTATAATAGTGCATCCCGTTCTGGATCTCATATCAATATCAAGGATGGTTCTTTCTATTTTATCATCAAACATATCTTCGAAAGAAATTTCTTCAATATTTATAGATTTTTTGCCTACAATAGAAAGGTTATCCAAAAATTCTATTAAATCGGGCACTACTACTAATGACGCCATATGATCTCCTCCTATACGATCTGGCATAATAACATTATCTGCTCCAGCTAATCGAATTTTCTTATAAGAAGCATCTTGAGAGGCTCTACTAATTATTTTAAGCTCTTTATTAATTTGTCTTGCAGAAAGTACAATAAACAGGTTATCTGCATCTTCTGGCAATGTGCATATTAAACAGGCAGCTCTTCTTATACCCGCTTCTGTTAACACTTCGTCTTCTGTAGCATTACCTTTTAGGAAAAACAGATTTTCATTTTGATATCTTTCTATTACTGCTTCGTCTTTTTCGATAATAACAAATGGCTTATTGTATGCTAACAATTTGGCAGCAGCTTGTTTACCATTACGGCCATAACCAATTATAATAATATGATTCTCAATATGATGTATCATTTTTTGTGTTTTTCGGTATTGAACTCTTCTGGGGTCATTTTTACTTATAATATACTCTGTTATTACGGATACAGAATATGCAAATATGGCTACACTAGTCGAGATAAGAAATACAGTGAATAATTTTGCATTATCATCCAGAGGCTGAACTTCTCCAAAACCAACGGTAGATAAAGTAATAACCGTCATGTATAAAGCATCTACCCAGGAATAGTTAGAAAAAAACCGAAACCCCAGTACCCCGATAGCAATTACTATAATTAATAAAATTAATGCAATATATATTTTTGGCACTCCCCATCTATACATCTTTTTCATAGGTCAAATACTGAAGTTCGTTTAGTATAAACCAAGTCTTTTAATTTTAGCCAAAACGCTAGGTTAAGGTATATTACAAAACCTAAACCTACGGTAGCAAAGGTTAAATAAATAAAGAACAAGCGTACATTTTTAGCTCGCATCCCTAACCTATCGGCTAACCTAGAGGAGACATAAAATCCGTTACGTTCTAAAAATTGTCTTAGATTATAAAGCATATCGCAAAATAATTATATTATCCTAAATTCTATTCACCATTTAATAAATAATTCCCGATTGCACATTTTAAACATGCTTTTTGGTCACAGTATGTATTTTTGAGTTGAATCATAGCTTGAGAATGCATTGCATTTTCAATTGGTACTTTTAAGTCCATAAAATTGCTAATAATGCTGTTTTTTTCAAAAGGTAATTTAGAAATTAATTCAAAAATATCTTCTTCAGGATTTTGTCCTATACTTCTGGCATAAACAAATTTTATAGGAATAATCGTATTGATCAACAACAAGTCAATAAATGATTTTGTTAGTTTCTTCTTACTTGTCTTTGATTCTTTTTCAAAAGTATAATGGTTTTTCCAAAATTCGCTTGTTTCTATACTGAAAAGAGTATAAAAATCATCTATAGTATTACTATTGATCACTTTACTGAAAAGTTGATAGTTTTTAAAATATAACATTGCCAACTGCGACAATCGTATAGTTGGAAAATTAGGCGGTCTCAACCTAAAAAAATGTAATGGTTCTACTCCTTTAGCATTCAATTTAAATTTATTTTTCAAAAACTGATACTCATTCTTCAGGGTATTGAAATACGGTTCTTTTATATCATTTTCTAAGAGACCTGCCTGACCAAAAAACAAGGCTTCCAATTCTTCCAGGTGATCTGTACATTTCCTAAGTACGGTAAAATCTATTGAATTCGCCAAACTCAAAAAAGCGGCTCCATTTGTTTTTAGGCCAAAATTTTTGGACAGCAGTTTAAACAAAACGGCTTCCCAATTATTTGCAGAGTCCTTTAGAAGTTTCAAAATTAAAGTCGATTTCTTTTCTAGTCGCTCTAAATACAACCTTTCTTGCCAATTCGACAGCATAAAACCAGAAACTTCTGGAAGTTGCTTGTCACAACCAATCCATTGTTGAGCACTTTTATTAAAGAGTTTTTTATAGCCAATCATTAACTCTTCTCTCACATACTCTTTAAGTTGTAATGTTGGTATAATCGAGTTGTTTTTTCTATAAACTTCTATATCATCTTCCCAAACCACATGAAGAATTACATTATCATATGCAGGATCATTCTCGTGGTTATGAACATACCAATCACTTGATCTAATATGCACTTCTACATTCCCTGCCCATTGCTGACCTTGAATAATGAGTCTTGCATTAAAAAAATCAGGTCCAGAGTTTTCTATATTATGAGTCCCTACTTGCTGAAGTATAAGCTCCTCATGCCTTGTTGTTTTAAGGTCTACAAACCCGAATTTTTTATATTTCCAAAGGTATTGTAAGAAATCCTCAGTCATATATTCTATATATTATTTATAATTATCAGACCTACCTGTAAACCAACAGGTGGAATTAGCTATTATATATTTCGGGTAGGATAAAAAATAAGGAGAATAGCTTTTCTAAAATTTAGATTATGAAAATACTAAAATTTATTAGAATCTTGTAAGCTCTATCAAATAACATTGACTAATTCTTAAACCAGCATATAAATGACCAATGTTCTAAAGTCTATCTTCATATCTGTTTTCCCTGTAATTGCTCTTTACTTTGCTATTGACAGTGTTATACATCTTATTAATCATGGAGTATCCTATAGATATATAGGACGATTACTAATTTCGTTTTCTATTGCAACACTTTTCATTTTGTTTTTTATAAAACCTGTTGCGCGAACTGATGCCAATCTAAAAAAATACACACTTCCTATAGCTATTGGTTTTCTAATTAGCCTACTATTTGGGGGTATTATTGAACAAGATTTAAATGGATCTCTACCAGGAATCGGTTTGTTTTTAGGATGGGTATTATATATAAGATGGTATTCTACTTTTAATAATAGAGAACAAAATACAGTTATTAAAGTAGGTAACCGGTTACCAGAACTCGAATTACAGGATCCAGAAAAAAATAGTGTAAACACTTCTAAGTTTATAGGTAGCTCATCAATTTTTCTATTCTATCGCGGAAATTGGTGTCCATTATGTATGGCACAAATCAAAGAAATTGCTTTGCAATATAAAGAACTTGAAAAAAGAAATGTAAACATAGTTCTCATTAGCCCCCAGCCTCATAAGCATACCAAGTCTCTGGCAAAAAAATTCGGATTAGATTTCAATTATTTGGTTGATCAAGGAAATAAAGTTGCTAAGCAATTACAAATTTTTTCAAAAAATGGTCTTCCCATGGGTTTCCAGGCACTAGGATATAATAGTGATACTGTAATGCCAACAGTAATCATAACAGACAAAGAAGGAAAAATAGTCTTTGCAGACCTCACTAATAATTATAGAGTACGACCAGAACCAGAAATATTTTTAAAAATTCTCGACCAACAAGATCTTTAATTTAAAATACTAACATTAGTTAGTACCCCCCAAAAAAAGAAGGTTAAAGTTGTTATAAAGACAAAAAACACAGAACTAACTCTATTTAAATAGTACGATTACTACTTAATATTCTTAAAATCAAGTTAATTCCTTACAAAAATGTACTATTGGTAAGATTTTATGTATTAATGGAAAACTTAACCACAAATTCATTTCTTTACTTTGTTATGAATTAAAGGGAAAATTAATTCATTCAAAAATATTAAGATTACAAAACCCTAAGCTAAGTTGAGTTTGTGTTAGGTTATTGATGGTTGCCATTTTTGGCGACCATCTTTATTTTTACACATATTCAAAAAAAATAAGGAAATCAGAATCCAAGCTTTACGAATTCATATCAGGATAAATATCAAACTTATTAAAAAATGCTTTTTTAAATTTTGAAGAATTAGAATAATTAAGCGTATCCATTACTTCACGTATTGATAATCCTTCTCCGATAATCATATTATATGAGATCTCGAGTCGTTTATTATTAAAAAATTCTAATGGAGTCTGATTATGAATTTCTTTAAACATGTTAAAAAAATTCGTGCGACTCATATGTGCCATAGCTGCCAATTGATCAACTCCTACAAAAGGTTCTTTAAGATTATTTTTGAGATAATCACTCACTTTATAAATATTACCAACTTGCCCACAATTGATACTAAAAGGATTACTTTCTGTCTCCCATCGTAATACATCTTTCCAAAAAGTTTCTAATAACCGCACACCTCGAGAAATAAAATAAAGATAGTTCTCTATCTTGTCAACATCAGGTTGTACAATCTGATCAAAAAGACTTGATTGCTTATAAGAAAGGTAAAACTTATTAATATGCTGATGAGAATAACGAATATAATTATCAAGCTTTTCTGCCATATCGTTATTCTTTATAAAAAAAGGCTTGGTATATGAGCTTTTTAATATAATCATAGTAGATTTTACTTCTGCTCCTTTTGGAATAAAGACTTGCTCTCCTTGTCGAGCATCCATACACCTCATATTACCTGGTGTATAACTATCAGAATATCGGCTTATAATCTGATCTTCTTCTAACTGATGATCTAAAGCATATTTCCTAAAGTGAAGTATAATATCTTTTTCATTGATTGGCCGTCTAACATATTCAATATCCGTATTAGCTTTATAATTGTTTATGATAAGAAAAACCTCTGGAGATATTTTATAATACAATAAATATCCTTCTCCAATTTCAGGAGGGAAATAAATTTGATCAGTAGAACTACCTGGGCTTAATTGAGATCTAAAATAGTCACTTAGTTTGTCAATATCAGAAAAATCAAACAAATATTTACACATACCACCATCATTTTACACTTATCTTTTTTAGTCCACGTAGATGTATTCCTGGCAACTACAAAAAATAAATAGACACAAAAACAACCCCTATATTAGCTTACAGAAAAGCTAATAGAGGGGAGAATTATTATTTAAATATAAGAATTTATTTTATATGGCTAATAACATCATACTTTGTTATGATGTGGTGTTTTCCGTTTTCTAACTCTACCAAAACAGCAGAACTTCCGTTTTTAATAAGCTTGGATATCTCATCAAGTGAAGTTTTAGCACTTACAATCGGAAAAGAATCTTTCATAACATCTTTGATCGGTGTACTACCTGTATTTTTATCATCCAAAAAAGCAGTAAAAAGAGCACTTTCGTCTACAGAACCAACAAATCCGTCACTATCAACTACTGGTATTTGCGAAATTTTAAATTTACGCATACGCTCGATAGCATGTGATACCAGTTCTTCTGTTTTAACAGTAACCAAAGGTTTTTCTATATGATTTTTTACTAAATCATCGGCTGTATATACTTCCTCATCTAGAAAACCTCTTTCTCGCATCCAATCATCATTAAACATTTTCCCTACATATCTACTACCATGATCGTGAAATAAGACAACAGCAACATCATCTTTGGTAAAATGCTTTTTTAATTGAAGTAATCCTTTTATAGCTGCTCCTGCACTATTACCCAAAAACATTCCTTCTTCTTTTGCAAGTCTTTGAGTATATACCGCAGCATCTTTATCTGTTACTTTGGTAAACCCATCGATAACTGAAAAATCTACATTTTTTGGTAAAATGTCTTCTCCAATACCTTCTGTGATATAAGAATAAATTTCGTTTTCATCAAAAATCCCGGTTTCATGATATTTTTTAAAAACAGAACCATAGGTATCTATTCCCCAGATTTTAATGTTTGGATTTTTTTCTTTTAGATATTTCCCAACACCAGATATAGTACCTCCAGTACCTACTCCAACAATAAAATGTGTTATTTTACCATCAGTTTGTTTCCAAATTTCAGGACCTGTACTTTCATAGTGTGCTTGCGCATTTGAAGGGTTATCATACTGGTTAACATACCATGAATTTGGAGTTTCTTCTGCCAATCTCTTAGAAACCGAATAATATGATCTTGGATCATCTGGTTCTACATTAGTTGGACAAACCATTACCTTTGCTCCTACTGCTCTAAGGATATCCATTTTTTCCTTAGACTGCTTATCTGCCATTACACAAATCAGTTTATACCCTTTAATGATAGCTACTAAAGCTAGCCCCATTCCAGTGTTTCCAGATGTACCTTCTATAATGGTCCCACCTGGCTGTAATCGACCATCTGCTTCTGCATCTTCTATCATTTTTAAAGCCATTCGATCCTTCACAGAATTCCCAGGGTTAAAAGTTTCATATTTAGCCAACACTAAAGCATCTACATCTTTCACCAGTGTATTCAATTGGACTAATGGTGTATTACCAATAGTCTCTAGTATGTTTTTTGCGTATTCCACTCGATATAATTTACAACCCCATTGGGTATTTTAACATGGCAAAGATACAACCTAGATTATCTATTGACAATTTTTAAGAAAGAATAACAAATTATTGAAAACGGATTGACTTTGTCGGTGATATCTTTGCAATAATATATGAAGGGATAAGTAGCATTAACAAACACAATAACATTGTTCCTAGATTAAGTAACACAATATATCCTATATCAATATAAACCGGTGCCGTACTTACATAATACGTCTCTGGATTAAGCCCTACAACCCCATACTGCTCTTGTATAAGGAGTAAACCTATACCAATAAGGTTACCCCAAAACAGTCCTATCAAAATCAAATATGCAGCATTATAAAGAAATACTTTTCTTATACTCCAATCACTAGTTCCTAAAGCTTTTAAGATCCCAATCATAGGAGTTCTCTCGAGGATTAAAACCAACAAAGCAGTAATCATATTGATACCGGCAACCAAAATAATAATCCCAATAATCCCAATAATATTGAGGTCGAATAGTTTTAACCATTCGAAGATTGTGGCATATTTTAATGAAATTGTCTGGCTATCCAAGGTAGAAGGAATATTTTCATAAATTTCCTGTCCTTTTTTATCTATTTGATCAAAATCATCAATAAAAACTTCAAAATTACCAACCTCATCTGGTTTCCATTTATTCATTTTTATCACATGTCTGATGTCCGCAAAAAGAAAAGTTTCATCAAACTCTAAAAATCCCGAATTATAAATCCCCACAATCTCAAAAGCTCTAATAAAAGTTTTTGAGTTTGAAACTGTGTTCTTTTTCAAAAAATATGTGATTACTTTATCTCCAATACTAAACCCTAAACGATTTGCAATATGTGAAGACAACAGAATTTCTTCATTAAGCTCCCCTGTAAAATCGGGTATTTTTCCTTCTACAAGATATTCTTTAAAAGAATCCCAACTATAATCTTTACCTACTCCTTTAACCACCACACCATCAAAATCCGATGTTGTGCGTATAAGTCCCATTTTGGTTGCTACACCTTGCATATGAACAATTCCTTCAACTTCAGAAAACTCTGGATAGAAATTTTGATCAGAGGATATAGGTATAAGAGATTCTACACTACTGTTATTATCAAAGCTGGAAATTAATACATGTCCATTAAATGCAGCAACTTTTTCTCTTATTTTGCGTTGTAGTCCTACACCAGTAGCAACCGTAATTAGCATCATGACCATACCAATAGCAATAGCAAAAATTGCAATTTTTATAATTGGAGTCGAAATACTACTTTTATGTTCCTTACCTTTGATGAGGCGTTTGGCAATAAAATACTCGAAATTCAAGCTTAACTATGGTTTTTGTTAGAAATGCATTCAAAAATACATTTTTATTCCTTTTCATAATTTTTATTTCTTGTGTAAGTGGAATAAAAACAACTTCGCCCCCTTCTTCTCTAAAAATTGAAAACTCGATATCTGCGGCATATATTGCTCAAGATACTACAAAAATTCAAGAATCTATAGTAGTTGGGGCCAATCTTACGGATGATTATATTCCGATTTTAGAAAATAAAAAAGTAGCTATCGTAGGAAATCAAACTTCTGTTATTTTTAAAGATAGTACTACTAGTCAAAATTATGTACATCTTGTTGATTCTTTATTGTCTAGAAATATTAAAATTCAGAAAGTTTTTGCTCCAGAGCATGGTTTTAGAGGTAAGGCAGATGCAGGAGAATTAGTAGCTGATAGTAAGGATATTAAAACCGGGCTTCCTATTTTTTCTCTACACGGAAAAAACAAAAAACCGTCTAAAGAAGCTTTATCCAATATCGATATCGTTGTTTTTGACATCCAGGATGTAGGAGTTCGCTTTTACACCTATATTTCGACATTACATTATGTAATGCAAGCATGTGCAGAAAATAACATTCCAATTTTAATACTAGATCGCCCTAACCCAAATGCACATTACATTGATGGGCCTACCTTAGAACCTGAACATTCAAGTTTTTTAGGGGTACATCCAATACCATTAGTTCATGGTATGACTATTGGTGAATATGCTAAAATGGTAAATGGCGAAGGTTGGTTGGGAAAAGATTTAACCTGTGAGATCAATATTATTCCTGTTAAAAACTACACTCATACTACTTCATATAGTTTACCAATACGACCTTCACCCAATTTACCTAATGATAAAGCTATCAATTTATATCCTAGTCTTGGTTTTTTTGAAGGCACAACCTTAAATGCAGGTCGTGGTACCGAAACACAGTTTCAAATTTTTGGTTCTCCCGACTTGGTTATAGAAAAATATGATTATGCCTATATTCCCAGGCCAAATTTTGGTTCTAAATACCCAAAACATAGAGGAGAAGTATGTTATGGAAAAGATTTAAGAAAAAATGAATCGTTAGATTCTATAAACTTAGAATGGTTAATTAATGCTTATAAGCATACCAAAATCAAAGAAAAGTTTTTTAACACCAAATCATTCACTATTCACGCAGGGACAAAAAAATTACAACAACAAATTGAACAAGGTCTTTCTTTTCGAGAAATTAAAAGCACATGGATAGAAGATCTTGAAAAATTTAAGGTTAAAAGGGCGCAGTATCTCATCTATCAATAGCATTATTTAACTCTAAAAAACCCCTATTTTCAGGGATGTCAGTATACAGAAGAATTGATACATTTGTATATGTTAAAATTTTTACATCTATCAATTGTGTATGGTATATTCATCCTGCCTTTTATCCTGGGAGCACAGGTAGATAAGAGTAGTATTCCATTTATTCCCGGAAAAGAAAGAAGTATAATTAAGGAAATTCAGCTTTTAATCAATACTCATGGCAAAGAAGAAGAGGCCTATAAAAAAGTTCACCATCAACTCAAGACAAAAGCATTAAAAAGTGGACAATTTAAGGCTGATTTAAACCTGATCCTAACCTCTTATTTTAAAAAGAAAGCTTTAATTGATTCATCTTTCTATTATGCAAAAAGGGTATTGACAATTAAGCATTTCAAAAATGACACTATAAAAAACGAGATTTATGGCCTAACCTACAACATGTTAGGGATACTAAATTCTAAAATAGGCCTTGAAGAAAAATCCAAAAAATGGCATTTAAAAGGAATTAACATTTCGCAAAAATACAATGACAGACGTATCTATTATATTAATTCTTTTGGTCTAGCAAATGCTTATCTATCAACAAAAGAGTATGATAACTCACTAAATCTTTATAAACAATGCCTAGAATATACAGAAGTTCCTGAAATGGTCTATGGAAGCTATGTCAATATGGCTAATATATATGGTTATTTGGAGAATTATGAAGCAACTATTCTATATCTAACAAAGGCACGTGAGATCTGTAAAAAATCCCAAAGTTATCGTTGTATTGGCATTATTTCAAACAATATAGGAATTACTTATAGAAAACAAGGTAACATGGAGCAGGCCTTGATAATGTTTGATGAGGCATTAGAAATTGCAATCACCCATCAATATCCTGAAATAGAAATCACTGGATATCTAGAAAAAGGTCTTGTACTAAACCATCTAAAAAAACATGAAGAAGCTGAGAAGATTATTCTTTTAGCTTTAAACAAGTCAAAAAAACTTGGATTTTTAAACAAACAAAAAAGCATTTTTTTTAGACTAAAAGAGATATCAATTTCTCAAAATAATTATAAGAAAGCACTTTCTTATGCCGAAAAATTCTATGAGCTTACAGATTCTATTTATTTTTTAGAGAATGATAAAGAAATTAATGAATTAGAAGTAAGATATCAAACCCTTCAAAAAGAAAAAGAAATAAAAGTCCTGCAGGTCGAAAATGCAAATCGAGAATTAGATTTAAGGAATCAAGAAGAAGCTCTCAAAAATCTTAGATTACAACAAGAGATTGAAAAAAGAGAAACTCAGAACAAGATTTTATCATTTCAGAATGCTTCAGAAAAAAAACTTAATGAGATTACATTACTAAAAAAAGATCAGGAGATTCAAGAATCTAAATTAGCCAGACAAAAAAGTATTAAAAATAGTATCTTGTACTCTTTTTTGATTCTTCTTATCCCAGTTATTGGTTTATTGTTTACATACTATCAAAAACTTCAGACTCAGAGTGAATTAAATAAAAAGCAAGAAGAAATAAGTGAGCAAAAAATTTCTTCTTTAATTAAAGATCAAGAGTTAAAACTAATTAAAGCGTCTATTAAAGGTCAGGATAAAGAGAGAAAACGTATTGCACTAGAGCTACACGATAGCATTGGTGGTAATCTTGCTGCTATAAAATTACAACTAAATAATACTGTGTTTTATGGAAATAAAAAAACAATAACTACAATTAACAACCAATTAGATGACACTTATGAACAGGTACGTAATTTATCGCATAACTTAACACCTAAAAAATTTAGTGAAAATAACTTTTGTGATGTACTTGAAGAGTATTTTAATAATATTGGCGGTACGACTAGTCTAAACACTTCTTTTGTAGCATACCCAAGAACAGAAATTGATGTTCTAGATGAAACTTTACAAATCGAAATTTTTAAAATTATTCAGGAACTTATTACCAACACTATTAAACATGCCAAAGCTACTTCTATAGAACTTCAATTAAATCTGGTAGAAAATATAATAAATGTACTATTCGAAGATAATGGCATTGGTTTTAACGCAAAAAACAAGGCTACCGGACTTGGGTTTGAGAATATAAAAAATCGATTAAAAAAAGTATCTGGTACTTTTCATATCGATTCCAGAATTAGTCGTGGTACCATTATAGATATAGAAGTTCCGGCATTAACATCAATTAAAGATAAAGTGAGCTACAATCACTAAATCAATCCTAGTTTACCTGATGATAAACAGGATTAGAATTATGCATAGCAAATTTTATCTAAACCTAATTACAAAAATAATAAACCAATGAAATATAATTTAATCATAGCAGATGACCATAAAATGTTTTTGGATGGTTTACTAAGCATTCTTAACTCAGAAAAAGAATATAATATTTTATTAACTGCCAAAGACGGTAAACATATTGCTAAATACCTGGAAATTAATCCCGATGAAAAAATAGATCTTATCATCACAGATATTTCTATGCCAGAGTTAGATGGTATTTCTCTAAATAAGATTATAAAAGAAAGAAAGAAAAGTATACGGACTTTGGTAGTTAGTATGCATAATGATGCTGACATGATTGATAATCTTATTGAGCATGATGTAGATGGGTATGTACCCAAAAATGCTGAAAAAGAAGAGCTTTTAAAAGCTATAAAGACTATACTTAAGGGAGAGAAATACTTTTCAAAAGAAATAAAAGATATTTATTTAGAAAATAAATTTGCCAAAAAGAAGAAGGAAGATATCAAACTTACTCAAAGAGAGATTGATGTTATTACACTTATTGCGCAAGAGTTCACGACACAAGAGATCGCCGATCAATTGTTTTTGAGTAAACATACCATCGAAAGTTATAGAAAAAATCTAATTGCTAAACTTAATGTTAGAAATCTGGCTGGATTGACTAAGTATGCTTTAAAAATGAAGTATATAAAATCTTAATAAAACATAATGATAGACTAATTAATTCGCTATTGAATCTTAGTCTGATTATTATCCTTTATTATTAAATCCATCTCCTAGGCGGTAACTTAGTATAATTCCATGTGTATTATTAATAGGAGTATCTCTTAGTGTTTGATTGTAATTATATAATAATCGTAAGTGGTTAGAAATATAAAACCCTGCAAGAAAATTCATCGAGGAACTCGTTCTGTATCCAGCACCAATTTCAATTTTATTTTTGTAGTTCACTGTCGTATTAATATCTACCTGAATTGGTGCTCCAGAAACATATTTAGCCAAAACGCTGGGCGTTATTAATACTTCTTTAAAGCGCGTTGCAAAAAAACGATATCCCGTATACGCATAATATGGATTCTCTAAATTAATATTGTCTTCAGAAGACAAAGAATCTCCTAATAAATTAGGTGCAGAAACACCAATATAAATATGCTCTCTATTATACAAAACACCTACTCCCAAAGTAGGGATAACAGTATTGATATTATTTGCAAAATTAGGATCATTCTGAATACCCAATTCTAATAAATTTTCATTATAAATCATTGCGCCTCCGGTAATTCCAAAAGATAATACGTTAGGGTTATAAGACCACCATCGTGCCTGGTTATAATTATGGTCAAAAACTATTTTATAGGCATATGCCCCAAACAAGCTTGTAGTTGTAGTTACTCCTACCTGATCACTATAAACTCCTGCCCCTAATCCCATATTTTTAGAGCGTAATGGCGAATTCACTGTTAACCCAATATTTCTGGGGCTACCATCCAATTGATTTAAATATCCTCTATTTGTGAGGGTGATATCAGAATCGGGGTAAAAACCGGCATGTGCTGGATTAATTACTACTGTATTGTAATTATAATTTGCAAAGACCGGGGTTTGTTGCCCAAATATTGAGCATAAAAATCCTTTAGATAGTATTGCAACTATCAATAATATATATACTTTTTTCATAAATTAACGCTTTAATACAAGGAAACCGGTTTGCTTTTTTAAGTTATGTGAGCCTTCTATTTTGATAGTAAAGAAATATGTCCCCTCGGGTAATTTATCTCCTCCCAAACTTCTCTTTCGATTAGCAATTCCTCTAAAAACTCTTGAAGTATTATTATATCCATCAACTTCAAAAACTATATCTCCCCATCGATTATATATCGATACTTTATTGTCAGGATAATTTTCAATATTATAAATCTCCCAATATTCATTGATTCCATCACCATCTGGTGAAAAACCATATCGTGTTTGATCTTCTTCTTGTGCTTCTACATAAACTGTGACTGTATCTTCTTCAATACATCCTAGATCACTAGTAAAAAGAACAGTATAGGTTGTCGTCTGATTTGGGTTTGCTACTGGATTAGCAATATTAGTATTAGTAAGACCAGTTGAAGGTGTCCAAACAAATGTTCCATTATCAGAAGTGGTAGCATTTAATTGTACTTCCTGCCCTTGTATAATTTCTTGATCCTCCCCTGCCTCTATAGTACATATTACAAGGTCGTCGTTATCTTCTATAACAACATCTTGCGCTGTAGTCGTTCCTAGGCTAATACCTGTAGATGGATTACTAATCGTTAGTGTAGCCGTCTCTGTACCTTCTACAAGAGCATCATCAACAATAGTAAAAGTTACTGTACCTGTGGTCATCCCATCAGGAATAGTAACAGTCGTATTACTTAAGGTAAAATCTGAAGCTGTAATTCCTACTCCTGTGGTAGCAAGATCAATAGTTTGAGCACCTACTACAGCTATCGAAGAAGTAGCTGTAACCGTTATTATTGTCCCTGCTGCTTCTGTGCCTGCATTTGCCGAAACCGAAAGACTCACTGTAGGGATAGGTGCTGAATCATTATCCGTAATAACAACATCTTGCGCTGTAGTTGTTCCTAAGGTAATACCTGTAGATGGATTACTAATTGTTAGTGTAGCCGTCTCTGTACCTTCTACAAGAGCATCATCAACAATAGTAAAAGTTACTATACCTGCGGTCATCCCATCAGGAATAGTAACAGTCGTATTACTTAAGGTAAAATCTGAAGCTGTAATTCCTACTCCTGTGGCAGCAATATCAATAGTCTGAGCACCTACCACAGCTATCGAAGAAGTAGCCGTTACCGTTATTACTGTACCAGCAGCTTCTGTGCCTGCATTTGCC
Source organism: Aquimarina macrocephali JAMB N27 (assembly GCF_000520995.1). Classification (GTDB taxonomy): domain Bacteria; phylum Bacteroidota; class Bacteroidia; order Flavobacteriales; family Flavobacteriaceae; genus Aquimarina; species Aquimarina macrocephali. The sequence goes on from NZ_JACA01000003.1 coordinate 336,047, forward strand.
GAAACTGAAAGACTCACTGTAGAGATAGGTGCTGAATCATTATCCGTAATAACAACATCTTGCGTTGTAGTTGTTCCTAAGGTAATACCTGTAGACGGATTGCTAATCGTTAACGTTGCCGTTTCTGTACCTTCTACAAGAGCATCATCAACAATAGTAAAAGTCACTGTACCTGTGGTCATCCCATCAGGAATAGTAATAGTCGTATTACTTAAGGTAAAATCTGAAGCTGTAATTCCTACTCCTGTGGTAGCAAGATCAATAGTTTGAGCACCTACTACAGCTCCCGAAGAAGTAGCCGTTACCGTTATTACTGTACCAGCAGCTTCTGTGCCTGCATTTGCCGAAACTGAAAGGTTAACTGTAGAGGTAGGTATTGAATCATTATCTGTAATATCAATATCTTGCGTTGTAGTCGTTCCTAGGCTAATACCTGTAGATGGATTACTAATTGTTAGTGTAGCCGTCTCTGTACCTTCTACAAGAGCATCATCAACAATAGTAAAAGTTACTGTACCTGTGGTCATCCCATCAGGAATAGTAACAGTCGTATTACTTAAGGTAAAATCTGAAGCTGTAATTCCTACTCCTGTGGTAGCAAGATCAATAGTTTGAGCACCTACTACAGCTCCCGAAGAAGTAGCCGTTACCGTTATTACTGTACCAGCAGCTTCTGTGCCTGCATTTGCCGAAACTGAAAGGTTAACTGTAGGAGTAGAGATAGGAGTTCTTACTTCAAAACTACACTGAGTTTCTTTCCCACTATTATCGGTTACAGTTATGGTAACTGTTGTATCTGCTGTAAATAGAGTTCCTGCAACAGGGGCTTGAGTAATCTCTAGATTGGTATCACAATCGTCGGTGGCTACAACATCACCAGTATAATCAGGTAACGGAGATCCTGAACTTAAGGTTTGATCACCTGGGCAAGTAGTGATCCGCGGAGCTTCTGTATCCTTACTAAAGCCTCCAAAAATTATATGTGTATTTCCTATAACTTGATCAAAAACATCCGGTATTTCACCAACAATGACATCATCAAAACCATCACCATTAAAATCTCCAATATTACTTACCGAAGCACCTATATGATGATCACTTATATCAAAATTATTTCCAATGTTCAATCCATTAAAGCCATCTAAATTGTCCAAAAACAGCGTATCCTCCCAATTTTCCTTTCCAAAGACAATATATGCATCACCTCCTCTACCCCAAGGGCCTCCTAGAATTAAATCATCTATCCCGTCATTATTAAAATCACCAGCGGTACTTGAAGAATATCCTGCTTGTCCTATGAATTGCCTTCCATATATTATTGCTCCATTGGTACCATCAATAGTATTGAGGTCAAATGCAGCAGGATACCCTGAAGGAGTGCCAAATATTGCATAAATAGCCCCATGAATGCTTCTTCCATCTACATCAAAACTTGCTTCTGGAGCTGTAACAATAATATCTTTCATATTATCATTGTTGATATCTATTCCTCCTGTTACTGAAGCTCCCAAACGCCCTCCTGGGCCTACAGCATTTATAATAAACCCATTAGTTCCATCTAAAGTAGAGATATCTACCTCTGAAGAAGCGGTTACTCCTGGGCTAAATACAACATACACCTGACCTTCTCTACGAATTCCATTCGGTTCAGCATAAGGAGCTCCTATAATAATATCGTCAAAATTATCTCCATTTAGATCACCAGCACCAGATATATTTATACCAAATTGATCTATAGTATTTTCTTCATTCATAAAAAAACCATTGGTTCCATCTAAAGAATTTAGATTAAAAAAGGATGGAGGAACTCCTGTAGTAGGGTTTCCAAAAACAGCAAAAACTTTTCGAACACCACTTAGTCTTCCTGAAATTAATACATCATCGATATTGTCATTGTTAAGATCTCCTGCAGCACTTACATCAATAGCTGAGAAATTATTTGCAGATATCTCAAACCCATTAGTCCCATCCAGATTAGCTATATCGAATGTAAATGGGAAATTACCATTAATTCCATAAATTAAATACAGACTACCAGAATCACCTATAATCAAATCATCGATATTATCGTTGTTAAAATCACCAACAGCATCAACCAGAAAAAACTCATTGGCCCTTCCATTGGCAGAAGACGGTTGTTTGGTTATTTTAAACCCTTGAGACTCTACTAAAAATAACAAATCAAAGGTAGATGGAAATGGGTCATCAGTTCCATATATAACATACGCTTCTGATTGATCATTTTCTAATCTAAAACTATTGATATCAAAAACACTAGGTTCATTATCCCTAATACACACAATAAAGTCATCTCTCCCATCATTATTTATATCTCCTGCCCCGCTAACAAAAGTTTGACCACGGGGTCCATCCACTACATAAGGACTTGATAACGTAAAACCGTTTAAACCAGATATTTCTGAAACATCAAGTGGACCCGAACACGGAGGCTCAGCAATATCTTGTAAGATAATTGTAAACTCACAATTTGTAGTATTACCTCGTCTATCTGTTGCAGATATAGTAACTAACATTCCGTCAGAAACAGGAGTTCCTCTAGGAGGGATTTGAGTGATCGTAAGGCTATTATTAGGCTGGCAACTATCTGTAATATTTTCGAATAACGGTTGAATATATTCTGGCAAGGTTACATCAGGAGCTAGTGTTTGATTCCCTGGACAGGCTATAGTAGGTGGAGTGAAGTCTATGCTTCCATTTAAGGTACCTCCATAAATTACATATCCTCTTCCTGTAAGATTATAAGAAAATATCGTTTGTGATATTGCTCCAATTATTAAATCAGTTGCACCATCTCCATTAACATCTCCAGCTACACTTACAGCATGCCCAAATCCCTGTCTACTAAATCTTTGATTATCAAATATTTCTATCCCATTAACCCCATCAATCAAGTTAGTTTCAAAAACAGGATTCCAACTTGTATTTTTACCATATACTACATATGCAGCTCCACCCGATCTTACTCCATAGGCACCAATAATAATATCATCAATATTATCACCATCATAATCTCCTGCTGTACTTACTGAATGACCAACATTGCCGAAAGCTTCGTCTCCTAAAATTGTAAAACCGTTATTCCCATCAAGAGAAGAAATACTCATACTAGAGGCATATCCAGTTGTTTTTCCGAAAAGAACATATGCCTTTCCTGCTGATGAAAAAGTATCAACTTCTGCTAAATACGCACCTATAATTACATCATCAATTCCATCATCATTCACATCTCCAGCATATGCAACAGAATATCCAAATCTATCTGAATCTGCTTCACCTATAATTTCGAAACCATTTGTTCCATCCAAATCAGAAAATTCTAAGCTAGATGGAAATATAGTATCACGTCCAAATATCACAAAAGCAAGTCCTGTATTTTCAGTACCATTAGAAAAGTCTGGAAAACCGACTATAATATCATCAATATCATCACCATTTAGATCCCCAGCAGTATTAACAACTCCTTTTCTTTGACGTAAAAGAGTCCCAGATGAGCTTTTATTAATTACAAAACCATCTGTGCCAGTTAAGGTTGCTACATCGAGAACATTGGGAAACGAAGAAGATCCAAAAACTAAATAAACTTTTCCTGCAAGGGCAAGGGTGTTATCTCTGTTTTCAGAATAAATAATAATATCATCAATTCCATCATTATTTATATCTCCGGCAGTATTTATATTAGATCCAAATGTAACATTATCACTTGATCTCAATCTAAATCCAGTAGATCCAGAAATATCAGAAGTTCTTATTAATGCAGGAAATATACTCCTACCAAAAAGTACATAAACACTATCATTACCAGGTTCTCCTATAATTATATCATCAATACTGTCATTATTAAAATCTTTAATAGCTGCTAAAGAAGTTCCTAGCTTACCTAATCTGCTTTCCCCTCGTATAGTAAAACCATTAGATCCATCCAAAGTTGACAATTCAAATGCCAGGTCAAAGGGTGCAGTTTTACCAAATACTATATATACTTCTCCTACATCTTGTTCTACATCATCAACCAAATAAGCACTTATTAGTAAATCGTCAATACCATCTCCATTGATATCGCCCGCACTACTTACGTCAAAACCAGCTTCGTCATCTTCAGAAATACCTTCTAGTGTAAATCCATTAGTCCCATTAATGTATGACAATGGTATTTCAGGACACTCATAAGGAGCATTAACCTGTGCAATTGACAAAAAAAAGTTCCCAAAAACAATGTATATCACCATATAAAACTTTAGTTTGTCTATATCCTGAGCTATATTATTCCTCATCTTTATAATATTATATTGATTACACCTCTCTTTACACAACAAAACTATATTTCTCCTTAGGATTAATACTCACTATAAGTAGGGTTTTACCACATGTAAATACCCCCCTGTTTTCAGGGTGCATATTTTCACCAGAAAAGGTGTATTTCTCAGCAATTGTATCTCTCATCTTTGTACTGTGCTTTTTGGTCTTCAAAACATGTATCAAAAAAAATAGATATAAGAAGTCAATTATAAAATCACAAAAAGAAAAATAAGTACTAACCCTTTAAAACTAAAAATTATGATCTGGGGAATCACATTAATTCTATTAAGTATTATAGCAGTACCATCATTATTGTTATCTAAAAAACCAAACGCGAAAGAACTTTTAGAAAAAATCGAACCGTATCAAGGTTGGATCGGACTTGTATTTTGTTTCTGGGGAATATGGGGAATCATTTCTTCAATCCTTGGTATAGGCTGGCTTGCAACATTCCCTATTCGATGGGTAACCTTTTTGGCAGGTAATATTGTTTCGGCAGTACTAGGATTCATGTTAGGTTTTGGTATGATTAATAAACTTGTACTATCTAAAAATGAAGCAGCCAAAGAGAAAGCCAACCAATTAAGAGCAAAATTAGCTCCAAAACAAGGTAAACTAGGAATCCTTGGTTTAATTGTAGGTGCTGCAATGATCGTATTATCATTTTTGCCTTACTAATATTAACACCTCTATAAAACTTGTTTTTATAGTACTTACAACAGTAACAACTGCCATTTAGCAGAAAAAATCCAAAACATCATGATCATATTTGGAACAGGTTCTTCAACTATTCATCCCACAAAATTAGAAGGAGGAAATTGCCCATATTGTAATACAGAAAACAATATGTGGATACAAGGATATGGAAAATATATTCATGTGTTTTGGATACCGTTCTTTCCTATCGGGAAAAAAGTATACTCGGTTTGCGGTCATTGTAAAGGAGCTTTTGAAGAAAGAGAGCTTCAGAGTCAGCAATTGATACAGAGTTTTAAAGATTATAAAAACAATCAAATAAAAACTCCATGGTATCACTTTACAGGACTTACGATTCTGGTTGTGTTTATCGCATTACTTACTGTACTGCCTTATTTGGTAAAATAGAAACAACGTAAATCATATAATTTTTTAAAATGAAAAAACTCGTTTTTATAATGTTCCTAACGTTTGCATCAGCTATTTCGCAAGAAAATAGTGAGACCCTAACTATTGTAGGAGAAGCGAACAAGAAGATAGAAGTTAACAACTATTATCTTACCATTTCGCTAAAACAACTCGTTGCAAATGGATATCAGCAACTTGAACCCAAAAGTTTATCGCAGGTTAAACAATTATACAGTGATAAGTTAAAGACTATAGGAGTTGATTTTAGTAAGTTTCAAAAGAATGTTCTCTATCAACTGTATGCATCTTACTCAGAAGTGAATGATATTTCATATTACAATTATGCAACAACTTCTGAAGAAGAGGTGATCAAAATCACCAAACAAAGGATGAATGGTTTAACAATTATGCAGGTCGAAGCAGTAGCCAAAGAAAAAAACAATACAGAATGGGCTGCTTTAACACTCACTGCAATTGAAGATGCAAAAGTGAAAGCCAAAAAAACTGCTGATCATCTCAATAAAAAATTGGGGGATATTATAAAGATCGAAAATTCTGATTCCAGAACGCAATACATAAACATGCATAAACCAGGAGAAATTCAAAAACATCTTGTAAAAGTAACTTTTACACTAGAATAATAACGGTGTATATCAATAAATAAATTAACACATAAAATCAAAAAAATGAAAACAAAAATTTTAATCTTAGCTGTTATCCTTGCTTTTGGAAGCAATCTAAATGTCCAAGCTCAAAAATTAAAAAAGTTTGGTAGTTCTATCGAAAAAAAGATAGGTCCAAAAACCATAAAAGTGCCTTATACAGATGTTGTATCTTATATGGGATATGCTGCATCTGGTAATGAAGATGAAGTAAAAGATGGTAAGAAGTTCTATTACATTTATGTATGGATTCCTGCTGTTGCTCCAGAAATTGGTGTAAGAATGATGTCTCCTGTGGGGAAAACCAAAATCAAAAAAGCAACACAATCAGCAGCATATACAGAAAATGCAAAATCAACTGATTATTTTGACACCTATATTACTTTAGAGCGTTCAGATATTATTAGTAAAGATAATATTAATGAAGGTGCGGTAAAAAGCGCTAACTGGGTTACTCTAGAACGTAACGATGATAGCAGCGAAATGCCAAAGCAACCAAGCGGAAGCAGTTATAACTCTCTATTAAGATATAAAAGCGAAGCAAGTGATCCTCTTAAAGCACTAACTGTTGGACTATATCGTATCGGTTTTACTACATACAAAACTGGTGAGGTAAAAGGTACTTTCCTAGCAGAAGTTGCAGCTCCTATCAAATTACCCGGAGTAGTAATGGCAAAAACTATCGAAGACTTGAAAAAGGGGCTATAAAACGTAAATTGGAATAGTGGCACCTACGGTTATTCCTATGCTTTTTGGTTCAAAAAACATAGGAATAACCTCTTTTCGAATGTCTTCTCTCTAAACTACCAATTTTAAGATGCAAGAAAACGACGATAAACAAAATCCTAAAGAAGAAAAAAAAAATCTTCTCGATGATATCCTGGCCAATGCACTCTCTTCTACAAAAAAACATGAAGAAACAAATGCAGGTCTTGAGACCAAACGATGTAAAAGCTGCGGAGCAGCAAGACCCGAAGACACAGATCTTAAATACTGTGATTTCTGTGGAGACCAATTTTACTAAAAATAATAATCTTTTAGAAATATGTCAATTAATGAAACACAAAATAGATGGGATGGATTCCTTAAAAAAATCAAAGATCGATTCGAGGAGATATTAGAAAAAACAGAAGCTGTATTGCCTTTATTATTCGAAGCAACTGATTTTGAAACCACTACATTTCACAATGCCTGGCAAGGAATTTATTCTCAAGCCAATGAACTTATCTGGAAAATAGATAGTACATGGGAAGATAAAGTCGAAGAAGCTTTTGAAGATGCAGGAGCAGAATTTGGTTCTAAAAAATTTATACAAGAAAGAGATAAAGGTTATCTAACAAAATTTGAACTTGAACAAAAACTTAAATCATACGAAGTGAAAATTTTTGCAGATGCTGCAAAAAAATTACTACAAGAAGTAAAAGATACTTTATCCAAAGATTTTTGTTGTACCCAATGTCAAGCTAAACTCCCGGTAAAAGATAATTTTTTCAGATCCTATTACAGTACTTGTGAATATTGTCAGACTGTAAACACATTCGAGCCAGGAACTAAAGCCAGAAACATCGAACATTTTGCTATCCATGCTCTTGGAGAAGAAGCTGCTTTAGAACATTATTTGCATTATGAAGAACTTAAGTTTCAAAATTATGTACAAGACTCAGAAACGTATGGTACCGAGGAATTAGCAACTCTATATCAAAAATATGTAGAAACCTACTTAAAGAAAAGAATCGAAATCATACCAGATTATAAAGATAGGTACGAAAAAGATCTCAAAGCTAAAACTGCATTCTTAACTAACCATTAGTAATCCTAAAAGAAAAAAATATGTCAAATTCATTTAGAAGTCAACTACGTTCGGTAATCGAATGGCAAAATCCTAAACCCGAAACTCTTTTTGAAAAATGGACAGAAAACGGGGACGAAATTAAAAATGCTTCAAAATTAATCGTAGGGCCTGGACAAGGATGTCTTTTTGTATACGAAGGCAAAGTAGAAGGCGTTTTTGAAGAAGAAGGGCTTTACGATCTTAAAACGGGTAACATTCCTTTTTGGACGACCATCAAAAATATCATGTATACCTTTGAGTCTGCTCATAAAGTAGGGATTTTCTTCTATAGAAAAGCAGAAATGCAAAATATACGCTGGGGAACCCCTTCTCCTATCACCTATAAAGATCCTGTTTATAATTTTCCTGTAGGATTAGGTGCTTTTGGTAATTTCTCTTTCAAAATCACTAAACCAGTCGATTTTTTTACCAATGTTATTGCAGGTGACGACTACTATCCTGTAAAAGCGATACAAAAAGTTATCTTATCCAGAATTACTCAACCTATCAGTGATTTTCTTGCCAACGCTTCATTTAGTTATGTAGAAATTGATAAACATCGTAATGAAATCGCATCATTCTCTCAGAATTCGAGTGCACAAATCTTCGATGAATTAGGTTTTGAACTACTTGATTTCAGGATAGAAGGAACCAGTTTTGATGAAGAAACCAAAACAAGAATTGGTCGAATTGCAGATATGAGTGCCGAAGCTCAGGCAATGAAAGAACTTGGTGTAAGCTACCAGGATTACCAGCAACTTGAGGCATTAAAAAATATGGCAAAAAATGAAGGTGGTGGTAATATCGGTATGCAAATGGGTGCTGGATTAGGAATGGGCCAAATGCTCGGAAATATGATGAATAATCAAGGACAGCAATCCACACCTCAACAAAATACTCCTCCTCAATCTGAATCTCAACCCCAAAACGACGACCCAGTACAAAAATTAGAAAAACTTAAGAAAATATTTGATGCTGGCCTAATCGACGAACAGGAATACAAACTGAAGAAACAGGAAATATTATCTCAATTCTAAAAACAAAAATCAATCTTTAAAAATTATACATTATGAGTACAACACATGAATTTACAGATCACGACAAAACAGAACAAGGTCAAAAAGCAATTACACTAGGTATTCAAATAAAAAACGGCGTTGGTTCTGAGAATTATGATTATACAAATCAGGAAGGAGCGGATTTTTCCTGGCCAAATATAGATCAAGATAAAATTGGTCATATTGAGCCTTGGTTATGTTATCAAAAAAACGCTGATAATACAATAGGAGGATGGGTAGATTTAAACAAATTCTCTAATGGAAAAGAAAGAAAACTTAATGCATGTTTATTAAGGTTAGGATTTCCAAAAGAATTAGGGCAAGATCATGAAGAAGCCAAAGCCATAGTAAAAGAAATTCAGAATAATGAAGATTTTGAAGCCGCTGCTCAAAAGTATGGGTTTAAAACTAATGAGCAATTTTCGATTAGAGATCATGTAGAATCAGCCAATATCAAATTAGAAGAAGCAGAATCCCAAGCATATGATGATGCTGACAACTTCTTAAAAGAACAAAAAGCTAAACTGGATGCCCAGATGGATTCTCATATAGAAGCAGCAGAAGCTGGTGGATTATTAGATCCTATTAATGGCATTGATATGGAAACCTGGGCCGCTGCTAATGCAAAAATAGCTGGAGGTATGGGCCTAGAAGAAGTACTTAAAATTGTAGAAACAGAAAAACCAATCTGGGATGAAGTATCTGCAGAATGGACCGCTAGAATGTCTCAGGATACAACTTTTGCTATTTCTAAGGTATATGGTGATGCTTTTATGAATTCGAACATTGGCAAATTTGCAGATGCAGGAACCAATCAAGAATCTGAAACTAGTTCTCCTGCCGGAAACAATGATATTTATGAAGATTTCGAACTTTATATTAAAGTTATGTGTCATCAAAATATGGGAGCGGCTCAAGGAAAAGATGCTGCTTCAATCTTGCAAGAATACGGACTTACAGTTACCGATTGGAGTTCTGTAGGTATGCATTGGACTCCAAAAATGGCAACAGATACTCGTATGGCATTAAAAATGGGAGAATTAATGGAAAAATATAATGCAGAATTTGCTTCGGAAAAAGCAGGAGACGATATCGATTTTTAAAAGAAATAGAGTTTTATGTAAGATGGCCTGGGATTCATCTGTAACCCAATTACACTACATTGCAAATCTGATGAAATCAGGTCATCTTCTTTTAATAATAATAAAAAGATAATCATGGAAAATAATATCAAACAATTCGGAATACATATTAAGAGTAAAGATAGTTACCTGGCATTTGTAACGATTAACAATACCAGCTTTCCAGAGTTTAGACATCTTAACAAGGTTCCATCTGTACTAAGAGAAAATGATCAAATAGAGCTTATTGTATATCTTCAAAATTTTGAAAGTGGATATCTGGTAGCTCAAGCGAGAAAACTGGCTTTGGGAGGGTTTAATGAAGATATAAATTTCAATATAGAGCCTTTAGAAAAAGAAAACATGTATAAGCTTACTACCGATACCACAATACCTGATGGTAGTTTTTTATTTATTTCTACAGGGTGGAATGAAATCTTAACTGTTTTTCTTGGAGATAGTGAACAAGAAGCCATCACTTTCTTTTCTGATACTAATTTAAGGCCAGCATACGCTGCTGTTCCTGATCTTGAAGAAACTATTAAAGCTTTTCCTAATTCTCAGGAATTAATAGACTTATTACCAGGATGGAAAGAAATTAAACAATTAGAGCGGCAAGAATTAGAATATAAATATGTTGAAGAAGCATGGCAAAAATATCAGGAAACCGAAAAAATTTCATTAAAAATAAGATACCTTAAAGATATGCAAATGGCACTTAATGGTTTTCTTGCTAATCATCCCGAAAGTAATAAATCTGAAGAATGCAGAGAAAGACAAATCGAAATTGACACCAAGCTTCCTGAGTTAGAAAAAATGATCTAGTATCTCGATAATTTATAAAAGATAGTTTAAAAAAACTTCAAAACCTATACCTATCATCTTTGTAATGTGAATTTTAGGCTTCAAAATAGGGATCAAAAAAAAATAGATACAAAAAATCATTTATAAAATTAAAAAAATAAGTACTAACACTTTAAAACTAAAAATTATGACCTTGGGAATCATATTAATTGTATTAAGTATTATAGTAGCAGCACCATCATTATTGCTATCAAAAAAACCAGAGGTAAAAGAATTTTTAGAAAAAATCGAACCGTTGCCAAGCTTGATCAGATTTATGATCGGACTTATATTCTGTTTCTGGGGTGTATGGGGAGTAATTTCGGCAATTTTAAATATAGAATGGATAACAACCTATCCTATCTGGTGGATCACCTTATTAGTTGGGAATATTATGGAAGCTGTATTAGGTTTCATGTTAGTTTTCCGCTCAATTAACAAGTTTTTCGTATTCAAAAATGGAGCTACAAAAGAAAAAGCAAATCAATTAAGAGGAAAGTCAGCATCAAAACAACGTAAGTTAGGAGTTTTAGGAATCATTATTGGCTGCTTGCAGATTGTAGCCTCTTTCTTATTCTATATGTAGTAAGAACATAGAAATAAAGAACAAGTAAATCCTGTTTTACAACCAACAAAATCAAACTGTTTTGTTAAAATTGAGAACAATTTCATAATCAATTTAATACGTATCTATAGCAATATAATTAAATGTAAATAAGATATTTAGCTCTAATAATAAACGCTCATATTTTGCAACTAGATTATAAACTATCACAACACTAATCTATAGAAAAAAACATTATGCAATTAAACATCACTACATTCATCCAAAAACAACTTAAAGAAATTATAGATCAAGCTGTTGCTTCAGGAAAAATTAATCCAGAAAAGTTACGAATGATTATCATTTCGCCCAATAAAACTTTTGATGTACTTAAAGTAACCTATAACAACGCCTGGGACGAATATTATTATGGATCCGAATATGATGATACATCGGATATTGGTACAATTTCAATATCCGAATGGTTAGATATTGCAGATACAGCTTTTGAGAAAAGAGAAGGGTTAGATGCTCTTTATATAGATCGTGCGGTAGAACATGACAGAAAATATACAAAGATAAAGCCTGCGCTTACTTTTGACCATATATCTGACCAACTATATAAAAGCTATTTAATATGCTTGCGCGAAGAATTGATTTTACAAATTGAAAATGCTATAAAAAATGTAGCCAGTTCTTATACTCAAAAAGATTTCAAACATGTTGTGGGTTTTGTCACACACAAACTAACTTTTAAACAGGACGATAATGTAAGAATACTGGCTTTTAATCACCCTAATGGTTCTGGTCCATTTTATAATGTGATGCTTACCTTGCCTCAATCAAAATTAACCTATCCATATTTAAAGTTTTATGACACTGGTTTTTATTTGTTTTATCCCAAAAGCAATATATACGAAGGCTCTCAAGAAGAAAGCAATATATACACCTATGACATCAAAAATATCGAGTATGGCTTTATACAATCCAAACATAGAGAAAAAGCTATTTTTAGATTAACCGATGAATTTGAAGATTGGAAACTAGATGGAGGACATATCGAAGAAGAAGAAGGTGATTTACCAGAAGAAGCTTTTTTTAGTGCCTTTGATAAATTCATGGTTCAGTTTCCGGATAAAATAATAGATCCTTCACAGGTTCCAGATCCTATCAATAACGAACCTGACTTCACAAAATGGCTAAACACTATACAGGAACATAATCTGGATATCTCATACAAAGCAGAAGAAAAGCTTTATAACTATGGTGAAGAAGCTTTCAGAAAAACATTAAAACTCTTACCTGATACCAATAAAAACTATTCGGATCTTCAAAAATTCCTAACAGCCAGGTTATTTTCTGAAGGGCGATATGAGGAATCAACAGCAATCCTTAAATCTATAAAACAATTATCAGATCATTATAAAATACATCTGCTAGAAAACTTATATTTCCTGAATCGCAAAGAAGAATTTGACGAGTGTTATGCTTCAATTGAAAGCAAAAGCGCCAAAAAAGATGCATTATTGTCAAAGTGGTTATTTGATATCAAGCTATATCAAGATCAGAAGGATGAACTTAATAGACTAAAAGACGAACTCATTTCTTTTATGTCAGAAAACAAAGGATACACTTCAGCAGCCAGAGCAGCAATAGTATTAACCAAATTATATACAATTCTTGGAGAAAAAGATAATGCTTTATATTGTTTTCAGAGAATTTCTTTCTCTAGTGATATCCACAATACCATATTCAAAAAAGAATTTGCCAATTCTCCTTATATGCTTCAAGTGTATAATGATTATTTAGTAAAAGAGAAAGAAAAAGAAGATTTTAAATCCAGAGTAAAAGTATCTTCTCTTGTTATTCCCGAAACTGATAAACAAGAAATAAAAAAAGTCCCATATGAAGATTGTTATTATCTATCTCATAAAATCGAAGATGTTGATTTAAGTTGGGCCGTGCCTATTAGCAAGAATCAATTCATCGCTGTAAATGATGATAAAGAACTTTTTATAGGAGAAATTACAGATACTTATGAGATCATAAAACATACTATCATTGAGTTAGACAAGGAAAAAAGATATCACTATTCTTATCATAACGAAGTAGTATATGTCTCGGTCTATAATGAAGGAATAGTAAGATACCAAATCCAGGAAAATTCTATTATCCCTATAGAGGGTAGTATTAAAAATATTGAAAAAATACCACAATACGGTAATCTTAATATTTCTGATGGCCACTTGTATGTTTGTAATAATGAATACCTTGAAATCTTTGATCTTTCTAACCCGGATGCTAATCCGATTTCTTCAGACCTATTTATAGAAAGCGGATATAGTCTTCATGTTAACAATAATCTTCTGGTTGTTGGTGCCGGTGCTGGCTTGGTTCTTTTACTGGATATTCAGGATAAAAGCAATCCAACTTATTTATCCAGTATTATAGAAGATAAGACACCCGGAGATATGCATATAGAGTTTTTTGAGCACTATATGGTTACTCGATCTGTAATAGATATAAGTAATCCTGCTGATCCGAAATTTATCTGTCATAACTGGGACGACCTTGCTCCTATTTACTATTTTTCAGAAAAACCTGATATCCCATTATGTAGTACCGGTAATGAGTTTCTATTTACCACGTTATCTAAAGAAGACAATGGTAAGATTACACTTGTAAATTGGTTAGAAAGTCTAAACAAGGAAAATTTATATTGCGAACGATTAACCAGTAATATAGCAACGATGTATGATGGAGATACTGTTATTGGTTTTACTCCATATGATATCTGCATTTTAGAAAAAGATAAAAACCTTGCTCAACAGAAACAGGAATTTAATATTCAGGATATATTAGAAAAGATGGCTATTGAGTGTTTTGAGTATTTGGTAGAAAATTATCCCGATTTCAGTATCGGAAAAGTAGTTATGGAGCACAAACCAGATTATGGAGTGATATCACTTTCTTTTCAGGAGTGCTCAAGCCCTGCGGTAGTATCTAGTTTTTATGAGGAATCTCAACTCCCCATGGTCTATTCTAATTTTAATATTTACCAATATTTCTCAGGTACTTTGGATATGAATTTTGATCCTCAGATCATAAAAATGAACTATGATCTTAATAGTATCATAGATAAAATTATCTCGTATGATAGTTTTAATAGAATGACTGCAAAACATGTTTCAATACTTATAAATAATGAATCCCGATACTTAGAATTCCCTGATCATGACTGGAATCCATATCGTGAAATTAGTTCATCACAAGACCCTGAAACTGCCGAAGGCATTATACTTAGTGGTAATAAAAACTTGATCAAGCAGTTAGAAAGCAGAATGATTACCGAAGAAGGTGTTTTTAAAGAGTTGATATATATACTTAATCTGAAAAAACCTGAAGATGAAATTAGAAATACTTCTGGTTCTTTGAAAAATGGAAAATCTATTTCAAGCAGTTCACCAAAAATCAAACCATCATATATTCAGGGGCCCGTTTTTGGGCCAAAACAAGAAAACGATGATTCAAAAAACATTAATAAATTAAAAAACGAAGCTATTAGAATCATTTCTTCCCATCCTGACCGAAAAATTGTTAGGAACATCATATTTAATGGAGCAAAGTATAGTATCCCAAAACCAGTGTTAGAAAAAACTCCAAATGCTTCTACTATAAAACAAGGTTATATATCAATTCTGGTAAATAATTGGTATGGCCTATGGGATGAATTTTCTGAAGATCCTGAAATTAAAGCATTCTTATTAGATACTTTGGATACCCTAAATGATGAATTCCTAATGGCAAAGTTGGCCTATCGTTATAAAATGTATTCACATGAGTCTATCCACAATCATATCAAAAAATTGTTGACCGATACGTATGATGTTCTAGATTATTATAATTATATCGGTGATGAAGACAGAAATATAATTAATATTTCTAAGCTTCCATTGGTAGCTATAAAACCATTTGAAAAGGAGTTATTAGAAATTTTTGAGCAATTTGAATCTGATACAGATGAAGAGCAAAATCATCGTATAAAAAATATGATCATACCTGTATGTGATATGCTTATCAGGTTAGGCCACGAAAAATTCCCAGAGGAATTGATTTCTAAAGCAAATTCGGCTAAACGATATAATGAAGAATATGATGACGATCTTTTTGGAGATGATGATTATGAAAACGAAGAAACATTTCTATTACAATTATATCGAAAACAACAAGTTAAACACATACTACAAAGTTTTGAATCTGAAGAAGAAAAACCTATTTGGAATAACACTATAGAACCTGAGCCTTATAAAAAATCATGGTATACTACTATAGATGTATTATTTGAACAAGGAGAACATATCTATGGCGAAGATTTTAAAAAGATATTCATCCAAAAACTATCTAATAATATAGCCAAAGATGAAAATTATGATCACGACAGGCTATTAGCTTTCAACTTCATTCATTACACCTATAAACATATACAGAAAAGACCAGAATTGGCAAGTATAGCAGAAATTATTGTTGAAGCTATCACTCAGAACAAAGACAAATTCTCTGAAGAAATTGATTTATACAAAATCAAGGAAAAAAGTAAGTTTGCATTGCTTCAGGCTGCCTGGAATGATTTAAAAAACAAAGATCTCGAATTGGCAGAACAAAAAGGGGATGCTATTCTAAAAATAGATCCAGAATTTGGTCAGGCTTATTTTCTAAAAGCACGCTTGCTTTGGTTAAAAAAAGGAATTCCTGCATATCTTGAAAAACAAGAGGAGTATATTAAAAAAGCTTCTCATGATATAGCTACACTTGCACGGTTATACAATCTAACCGGTTGTGCATTAGATGTAGAGAAACGCTATGAAGAAGCATTACCTTATTTTAAAAATGCTGCACTAACTGCAACCAATGAGCCCATGTATCTTGCCAATATTGCAGAGATATATTATAAGCTTAAAAATCCAAAAGAAGCGTTAAACTATGTGCAAAAAGCTAAACAAAGTGGACATTCTTCAGAAATGATGGATGAAATCTCTACTAATAAAGGAATCATTAATTAAAAAACGCCATGAAGGTACTTATTAGTTTGTTGTTTTTTTCATTAAATATCTTATTCATGAGTTCCCAATCTACATCTCTCGAAAAGGAAATACTAAAATTAAGGAAGCTAGGAAAAGATCATATTATTCAACTAGCTTTAAAAGAATTACAATCAACATCCAAACCAGAAATAACAGAAGATAATTTTCACTTCATACAAGTAATGGCCAGTAACAAAAGAATCAAAGTTCATTTTGGATACAATGTAATCTATTTCCCAAAAAACAGTAGTTACAATACAGACATCATTGTAGAGTTTCCTTCTAAATTGATCTCTATAAACAGTGACAATAATGAAGGAAAGAACACTGCTTTTTATCATCCCACATCAGAACATATGGATGTCATCAATTTTATTCTAAATCGTAATGACACCAATAATGATGTGTTTAACAAAGGCAATAAATCATCTGTTGTTATCTCTATTTATGAAAAAGAAAATCATTATCTGGTATACACCACATCCAGAAACCCTGATCAAGGTGGAATTGAATATATTGAAGAAATACATAAAGAAACCGGAGAAATTCTTTCTACTCTTAGCGGACATTATGATCCCGCACCAGAAACTCCTAATTTAGAAGAAGAAAAACTTATAGAAATAGACAACAAATAAAATAACTCTACGCATTTTTTAACTTAAAAATGAGATTCAAAATTAAGAAGTCAAAACCCACTGAAACACAGAATTCATTATTAGAATAGAATGATTAAATACAATAAATCATTCTATTCTAACAATAAACTCTCATATTTGTATCCAAATTGATAATCGTAGATTATCGCAAAACTAACCTATAGTGTTAAAAAGTGTGTGTGTCTTTATCACTAAAATCAAATCAATTATTTATGAAAACAAAAATCTTAATTTTACTAAGCATATTTGCTTTAGGAACTTCTGTTGATTCTCAAGCACAAAAGCTAAAGAAATTTGGTGGTTTAACCGAAAAAAAGATCGGTCCAAAAACTATAAAAGTGCCATATACAGATGTTGTATCTTATCTTGGATATGCAGCACCTGGTAATGAGGATGAAGTAAAAGATGGTAAGAAATTCTATTACATCTATGTTTGGGTTCCTGCTGTTGCTCCAGAACTTGGTGTAAGAATGATGTCTCCTGTTGGGAAAACTAAAGTTAAAGGAGCTACTGCAGCTGCAGCATATACAGAAAATGCAAGTTCTAGCGATTTTTTTGATACTTACATTACTTTAGAGCGTTCTGATATCATAAGCAAAGATAATATTACAGCAGAAGGAGCAAAAAGTGCAAACTGGACTGTTTTAGAACGTAATGATGATAGTAGTGAAATGCCTAAGCAACCTAGCGGAAGTAGCTATAATTCTTTATTAAGATATAAAAGTGAAGTTAGCGATCCTCTTAAGGCATTAACTGTTGGATTATACCGTATTGGTTTTACAACATACAAAACCGGTGAAGTAAAAGGTACTTTCTTAGCACAAGTTGCAGCTCCAATTAAATTACCAGGAGTTGTAATGGCTAAAACTATCGAAGAGTTAAAAAAAGGACTATAATATATACAACCTAATTTAATACACACACCTACGGTTATTCCCACATGTTTCTTAAAAGAATATGTGGGAATAATTGTTTTATATATTCATCTATAAAGGTATTTTAGACTTCATTTTTTCTACAATATTATAAGCTGCAGGACAAATTGTTACATTTTTCAATGTTAAATTAGATATCTGTTGAAACTTTTTACGATCTGTATGTGGATATTCTCGACATGCCTTTGGCCTTACCTCATAAATTACACAGTAATTATCAGCCCCAAGAAAAGTACATGGAGTTTGTTGTAATATCAAATCTCCATCCTCATCTGTTCTCAGGTATTGTTCTTCAAACTGCCTGGGTTTTATTTTAAAAAATTTCGCAATACGCTCTACATCTTTATCTGTAAATAATGGTCCAGTTGTTTTACAGCAATTCGCACATTCTAAACAATCTGTGTTACTAAACTCTTCATCATGTAACTCCTGCATGATATGATCTAGTTTTTTAGGGGGTCTTTTTTTAAGTTTAGCAAAGAACTTTTTGTTCTCGTTATGTTTATCTTTGGCCAGTTTTGGTAATTGGTCTATGAATTCTTGCATAGTACAAAAGTAAGACTTTTGGGAGTTCTGATTACCAATTACTAACATATTCAGTTTTAATAAAGACCAATTAGAATCTTTAAAAATATTTTAATCCAATACCTAAAAACGTTTTCCATAATCATAAACCGCACCTCATGAATACAGATATCTTCGGAAAAGCCATTAAAGATTTTTATAACAAAGAATACACTGAAGATATTATTGTACAGGCAAATGATTTTGATGATGATCATATTCCTATCCCCTACCTATTTAGAGCTTATGCTGAAATGCCAGAAATAGAACAAAAAGCATTAAAGCTTTCATACGGTAAAGTACTAGATGTAGGTTGTGGTGCCGGAAGCCATAGTTTGTTTCTCCAAAATGATCAAAAGTTAGACGTAAAAGCTATAGATATATCCGAAGGTGCTATCGAAGTTTGTAAAAAAAGAGGAGTACATCATGCCATGGCACAAGATATTTATGATCATAATAATGCCACATATGATACCATACTATTACTAATGAATGGTAGTGGTATTGTTGGTACTTTAGATCACATTGATCGATTTTTTTCTCATATTAAAACACTTATCGCGCCGGGAGGTCAAATTTTAATGGATTCATCAGACATTTCATACCTTTTTCAAGATGAAGATGGAGGCTTTTGGGTAGATGCCTCTGCCGGATATTATGGAGAAATGAAATATAAATTAAAATATAAAAAACAAGAATCAGAATGGTTTGATTGGTTATATATTGATTATAACACACTTCAAAATGCTGCTAACGCCAATGGTTTACTATCAGAATTAATAGTTGAAGGAGAAAATAATGATTATCTGGCGAGATTTACCTTAGCATAATAGCAAAAATCCTTATAATATTATTGATGGTACAATCTTTGTGGCAAAGAAATCATTTAACAAAACAACGTTAAAGTAGAAATAAGACGCGATGTAAATTCGTTTATTTACTAGTCATACCAATTATTGTTTGAATTTATCATAAAAGAAAACAGTAAATGGTATTTTAACCCCTTTAAAAAGAAATCCTGTGCAAATAACAAAGCTGTTTGGTTACCTATTGATCTCTTCTTTTATTCTCATTGGATGTTCTGATGATGACGATACACCAGTTACAAACACCTTACAAGCAAACAATAAAAAACCTCTGGGTAGTTCTGCAAATGATTTACTAAGCGCAACCAATTTTAATAGTTTAACTATTGAGATTATAGCTGTACAAGGGTTCGAACCTACCTCACAGGCAATACAAGGGTTTAGAGAATTTTTACAAGATCGATTATTTAAACCCGACGGAATTACGATCACACAACGTTCTATACCTTCCTCTGGCAAAGCTCCTTTTTCTATTGAAGAGATAGTAGAAATAGAAAACACCACCAGGACACTATTTAATAAGGAAGACGATATCACTGTATATGTATATTTTGCTGATGGAAGCAAAGAAAATGACACCAATGAGCAAGTAACTTTAGGTTCTGCATACCTAAATACTTCGATGGTAATCTATGAAGGTACATTACGGGCATTAAGTACAAGGCCAAATTCTCCATCACTTAGTACTGTAGAAACTGCCACCCTAAATCATGAATTTTCTCATCTAATGGGGTTGGTAAACCTAGGCACTCCTCTGCAATCCGAACATGAGGATCCGGATGCCAGTAATCATTGTAATGTATCAAGTTGTTTGATGGAAGCCGCTATAGAATTTGGGAGTGGGATGATGGGTATGGGTAATGTAATTCCAGAACTAGATGCCCAATGCATTGCTGATCTGCAAGCAAATGGAGGTAGATAAAATAAAAAAGCACCACCTTTTTATTCTGATGATGCTTTCTTGAAAAAAATCACTGGCATTCCTAAAAGTTAATCTTTCTCTTTTCTAATCTGCTTATTTTCTTATTGTCGGCTATCAGAATCAGCCAATTTCACTAGTGAGAATGCTCCTATTGCCATTACAATATCTCTTACCGCTACATCAATATAATGTCCTCCAAACAGTAGAGTTAATGCTATAACTATTAACCACCCCATGACTACATATCCACCTATCTTGGGGCGATAAAGCACCATAATACCTGCTATAATTTCGATTACTCCCACGATAATCATAAACGTTCTGGCTTCAAAAGGCAATATACCCGCGAATCCAGAAGAAATATACTGACTCCAGTCTGTAAGTATATTGGTAAATTTATCTAACCCAGCAACTATAGGCACAAGACCGTATGTGTATTTTAATAGGGTAAAAACTGTCTTAATCTGCGAATCCATAATTTCAAATATTTTTTTGTTATTCGGTTTTTAGATAAAAAATCGATCTTTTGGTTACAAAGTTTTGTAACTTTTTGTGCAGTTTTTCATCTAAGCTATAAATAACAAGCTATGGAGCCCATTAAAATCAATGACTATAAAACTCATAAAATATCAGATTCTGATGTAATATGCCGTATTCATTCTGGAGAAAAAGAATTGTATGAAATCTTGCTAAGAAGAAATAATCAAAAACTATATCGAGTTATCCGAAGCTATATTAACGATCTGACCGAAATTGAAGATATAATGCAAAACACCTATCTCAAAGCCTATGAAAAACTCTACCAATTTAAGCACAACTCGCAATTCTCTACTTGGTTAATCCGAATTGGAATAAATGAAACTCTTGCTCGATTAAAAACAAAAGGAAAATATCATAACGTATATAAATCAGAAAATAGCGTATCGAATGATTTTATTCTCGAGATTCCTGATGCTGAACAATTAAATCCCGAGAAAAAAATGATACGACAAGAAGCAAAACAAATCTTAGAAAAAACTATTGATCTATTAGATGTAAAATACCGAACCGTTTATGTTCTTAGAGAGGTTGAAGGGATGAGTATGGCAGAAATATCAGATTGTTTAGGGCTAACAGTTTCTAATGTAAAGGTTCGTCTACATCGCGCCAAAGATATGATTAGAGAAGAACTCTATGAACTCTCCTTGGATACTGATATTTTCGAATTTGGATTTAGCAAATGTGATACTATCGTAGATAAAGTAATGAATGCTATCTAGTACACCTTTTCTCCGTCAATATAAGTAGCTTTCACTTTTATATTTGGGATTTGATCTTCATCAATTTCCATAATATTATCCTCAAGAATTACAAAATCCGCAAATTTACCTGCAGTAATACTTCCTTTTTCATACTCTTCAAAGTTACTATATGCTGCCCAAAGAGTCATTCCTTTTAGGGTCTCTTCTCTACTAAGTGCATTTTCTTTTTGAAAACCACCTTCTGGATATTGCTTTAGATCTTTTCGGGCTACTGCTGCATAAAAAGTATAGAATGGACTCACATGTTCTACAGGATAATCTGTTCCTAAAGCAATTCTACCTGTTTTTTCTAATAATTTTTTATAAGCATATGCCCCTTTTATACGTTCTTTTCCCAATCGCTCATCTGCCCAATACATATCGCTTGTAGCATGAGTTGGCTGCACACTCATTACCAGATTATTATTAAGGATTTCAAATTCTTCAGAAGCAACAACCTGGGCATGCTCTACTCTCCATCTTCTATCCGATTTATTTTGTAGCACATCATAATACGTTTTCATTACTACTGCATTGGCAGAGTCACCAATAGCATGAGTATTCATTTGAAAAGGTGATCCTGCTAATCGTTTTGCCAGAGTTTTAAATTCATCATTTCCTATGACCATAGCTCCATAATGATTTTCTTTATCTGCATATGGTTGTTTTAATGTAGCTCCTCTAGACCCTAATGCACCATCGGCATATACTTTGAAAGAGGAAACATTTAACTTGTCTGTTTTATGCACCCCATTCTTTAGGTAGTGATCTACATATTTGGGTACATTACTTACCATAGCATACATCCTGATTTTAAGCTCATTCTTTTTCTGTAAGCTATCTACCAGTGTAATTACTTCGGGGCTCAATCCCGCATCATCTACAGTAGTTAATCCATAACCAAAATTAATTTTTTCGGCATCTTTTAAAGCCTGTATTTGCTCCTTTACTGTAGGTTTAGGGATAACTGCACCAATCAACCCCATAGGATTATCGATCAATACACCAGTAAGTTTTCCATCTTTTTGAAGTATCTCCCCTCCTGCTACTTTAGTATCTACAGTAATTTTAGCAAGGTCTAATGCTGTTTCGTTTGCTATCATTGCATGACCATCTACACGGGTTACCGCTACAGGGGTATCAGGAAACAAACTATCTAATTTTTCTTTGGTTGGAAATTCTTTTATTTCCCAGTCATTTTGATCCCATCCTCGCCCCGTAATAAATGACACATTTTTTTCTTTCTGAAAAGCTACAATCCTATCCAATACTTCTGCATAACTTTTGGTGCCCATAAGATCAACTTTTTGTTGTTGTAATCCAAGGCCATAAAAATGACAATGTGCATCAATTAATCCTGGTACTATTGTCTTTCCATCTGCATCCAAAGTATCGGCAGCTGTATATCCCTTTAAGATTTCATCGTTACTACCCACGGCAACAAATTTACCTTCCTTTATTGCAAATGCCTCTGCTTTTGGACTTGTGTCCTCTACAGTGTATACATTTGCATTAATAACCAATAAGTCTACTGCAACCGGTTTCTTGCAAGAAAAAAGTAATACAGTAATAACCAATAGTAGAGATAATCTTTTCATTGTTGTCGAGTTTTTAGAGTTCTAAATGTAAATATATCTAATGTGTGTAGTGGTTAAGATTTTCTTAATATAATCTGGAGTACTAAAAAGCATATACATTCAAACTCTTTTTTAGCAACCCAACATCATAATGAAATTGAAAATAAAAACTTAAATTTCATAAAAATAAAAATATAAAGATCATGTACAACAAATTATATTATATCTTAATACTATCGGTATGCATTAGTTTGAGTTGTAATTCTCAAAAAGATCTAAAACAACTAGATACTCAAGCCATTCTTCAAAAAAGCATAAAAACGTACGACCCCGATAATCATTGGTCGATAACAAATCTAAAAATTCATATACAAGAACCTCGTATATCTAACCCTCACAGATATTCTATCTTAAAAATGGATAATAAAGATAATAGCTTTGAATTAACAAGAAATAGAGGTCAGCATATTTCTACACATATAATTGATGAAAAAGGAATCTCCAGAACACTTTTAGATGGAGAGATTAATACGGATAGTATTCAAATAAAAAAATATCGACTGCAACCGGAGCGAAATCTTAGCTACCAAAAATTTTATCAGCATTTAATTGGTTTGCCCATGTCTTTACATAAAGCTACAGTTGATACTTTTGGTAAAACAAGTAAAGCTATATTTAACGACACAGATAGCTATAAAATTGAACTTGTGTTGAAAGAGGTTATATTTTCTAAATATTGGAATATATATATTTCTCAAGAAGACTATACTCTATTAGGTATCGAAATTGTATTCCCTGATGATCCAACAAAAGGAGAACGCCTTTATTTTTCTGGCAACATTGTTATAGATGGAGTTACAATCCCAAGAATACGGCATTGGCACGAATATGATACCGATGCATATTCGGGATCTGATATCATAGTGAAAGAGGCTGTTAACAACAAGGAACTTCATTAATAGAATACAATAAATTTCTTAAGAGAGGCCTTAGGACTTCTCTAAAAAAGACAATAATGCATTTCGATATGTTAAGCTTATCGGGATATGTCTTTTTTTAATTTCTACATACTCTTTGGTATATGTTTTTATTTTCTCGGTATTTACAATATAAGATCTATGTATACGCATAAAGGAAAAAGAAGGCAATCGTAATACAAGATCACTCATCTTTTCATAAACGGCCAAAGTATTCTCTATTGTATGAATTTTGACATAATTACTTAAGCCTTCGATATACAGTAATTCTGAAAAATTAATTTTAACCATTTTTTTATCAGCTTTCACAAAAATATGATCAACTACAGGTGCAGGCGTAACAGTAGTAGTTGATAAACTAGGATTAATTTTTTGAATGGATTTTAAAAACCGATCAAAAGAAAAAGGCTTAAGCAGATAATCAATTGCACTTAAATCAAATCCTTCTAAAGCAAACTCACGATGTGCGGTTGTAAATACAATTTTAATTTTATTCTCTATGATTTTGGCCAGATTTAAGCCCGATAGTTTAGGCATTTCAATATCTAAGAACATCACATCTACCGAATGATTCTGGATATAATCCAGGGCCTCGAGAGCATTTTTAAATTCTCCCATTAGATCCAAAGTAGAAACATCTCCAATATATTTTTTTAAAATATTTCTTGCAGTCTGTTCATCATCTACAATAATACATCGAAGCTTCATTTGTTTATTTTATTTTTTGCAACTTCCATATTAGATAGTAATTCTTAACACAATAGTATACAATCTTTCTTCATCTTTAATATCTAATTGATATCGATCATTATATAGGATATCTAATCTTTTTTTGATGTTCTGTAAACCAATTCCTTTTAGTGAAGAATCATCTATACTATCTTCTGGTTTCGAATTTATAACTTCATAGATTAGCTGACCATTTGTTACCTCTAATTTAACAATTATATGAGCAATTTTGGTTTCGTTTTTTAAACTATGTTTAAAAGCATTTTCTACAAATGGCACCAAAATAAGAGGAGGTATAGATACCGGATCTATATCTTTGGGGATAGTAACCTGCACATCTACTCTATCTTCGAATCGAGATTTTTCTAGATCAATAAAATCATTTAGCAAACTGATTTCTTTTTCTAAAAGAATAAACCTTTGAGAACTCTCATATAAAGAAAAGCTAAGGAAATCTGATAATTTGAGTATAAGTTCTGGGGCTTTTTTTGAGCTTTCCAAAGATAATCCGTAGATATTATTTAAGGTATTAAAAAGAAAATGAGGATTAATTTGTGATTTTAGATACTTCAATTCTGATTGCAATTTTTCATTTTCAAGGGTTTTAGCCCTCTTTTGCAATTCTGCTACTTTCCAAATAACCGAAATTCCAATAATAAAAATCAAAGGAGAAGCTATGATCATAGAAGCCTGTAAAAACTTGTATGGTAGCCACATTCCAGAATCTGTCATATTAGGATAGAGAATGGATAATATCTCATAATTAATAATTCGTTGAATAAATCCAGAGACTATTAATGTGAGTATAGTATACACAAAATATTTTACCGTTTTACCTTGTAATAAGAGTTTTGGTAATAGAACAAAATAATTAAAATACACAATAATAAGTCGCATGGGCAAATTCATAAGCTCAAAAGCTAATGCTTCTGTATATTTCCCTTTATAACTAGCTTCAACTACGGTGAATATAGCAGTATATACAATCCAAAAACCAATATGAAACCAAATGCTTTTAATCTTCATCGATAACAAAGCTATAGGATTTTTGGTTTTCAGTCCTATCAAAATCCATAATTTATGTAAATCTATAATCTACTTATGTGTAATGAACTGGCATAAGTAAAAAGCGATTACACATCAAAAAAGAGGAGTTTAATATAAAAACGATCTTCTCAATTCCTTTATCAAATACATTCGTTAAAAAGAAAAAAACACTAAGTAATACCAATCTCACATATTTTATTTTTAAAACAAAATAGATGAAAACAGTTTTTTATATCATTTTTTTTACCGGATTCGGTTTTTACGGTATCGCACAAAAACCAATTAAGCAATTAAACAAAAGTTTTATAGCTTATACGATTCCCGAAAAAGACATATTACCAGAAAACGTTGCTTACGATCCTACGGATGCTTCTTTTTATATTGGTAGTACCCGAAAAGGAAAAATTATAAAACGAACCAAAGATGGAGTATATCATGATTTTGTAAAACCACAACAAGACGGTTTACATATGATCATTGGGATGAAAGTTGACCCGGTTCGAAGATATCTTTGGGTATGCAGCTCTGGAGGGAATAACCTTATTGGATATAGTAGAAAAGATAAAAACGAAGGACGCCCAGCAGGGATTTTTAAATATGATCTGCAAACAGGAAAACTCATCAAAAAATATTGGATCGATATCCCGGGAGAGGTTCATTTCTTTAATGACATCGTTTTGGATACATCCGGAAATCTGTATGCTACACATATGTTTTCTAACCCAATACTATATACAATCCAAAATGATAACGATAAATTAAAAGTCTTAACCCCTCTTTCTGAAATAAAATATCCTAATGGCATTACTATTTCTGATAATAACACTTATCTATTTATAGCACATTCTGAAGGAATTCTTCGTATACATATCAAAACCGGAAAAAAACAAAACATACAACATCCCGAAAATAATATAACCGGTAGCAAAAGCATAGATGGGTTATACTTTTATAAAAATTCTTTGATTGGTATACAACCGGATAAAAACTCAGTCAAAAAATTCGTACTCAATGCAGAGCAAAATGCTATTATAAAAACAATACCTCTAGAATACAACCATCCCATGATGAACAATCCTACTACAGGAGTTTTGGTAGATAATGAATTGTATTATATCGCAAACGCTCAATTCGGAAGCTTTAATAAAGACGGATCACTATTCTCTATGGAAAAATTATATGAACCCACCATTTTAAAAGTAAAACTAGATGACTAATAACATCTTATAAAAACATTAATCATGGACAGGAAACAATTTTTAACTACGGGAGTATTAACCACTGGATTATATATTGTAGCTCCTTATGCGATATTTTCGCAAGAGCAAGAAAAGCCACAATTAGACAAAAAAATAGTACAGAATTTTGTTGGTGCCGGGCATAAAAGTTTGGAAACAGTAAAAGAATTATTAGCAGAACACCCTACCTTGATCAATGCTGCACATGATTGGAGAGGTGGGGATTTTGAAACATGTTTGGGAGCCGCAAGTCATGTTGGATATAAAGAACTGGCTCAATACCTATTGGATCATGGAGCTCAAACCAATGTGTTTACCGCTGCTCTTTTCGGAAAGATCGACATCATCAAATCGATACTAGAATTTTCACCTGGAACACTGCATGCAAAAGGGCCACATGGGTACACACTTCTTCATCACGCAGAAAGGGGTGGTGATCAATCAAAAGAAGTTACTGAGTATCTAAAGTCTTTAGGTCTAAAAAAGACAAAAATAGACCTCTTTTAAACAATCAAAAAACGAACAGAAAAATCAAATGAGGTCTATTTTTATCGTATGTATGCTGGTGAGCGTATTATCATCGGCACAGGAAGCTATTGATGTTCCTTTAGGGAATGGCACTATTATTTTGGATGGAAAATTAGAAGAGAATGCATGGAGTGACGCCTTAGAATTTTCTGATTTTAAGCAAATAGATCCCAATATAGGAACTCCTGCATCGGAACAGGTAATAGTAAAAGTTTTATATGATGAGGAGTATCTCTATATAGGAGGAGTTATCAATTTTAGAGACCCTTCTCAGATATTCGCAACAACATTAGAAAGAGATATTGCTCAAGTAAAAGATGACTATTTTCAAATACATCTCGACACTTATAATGATAAAATAAACACACTCATTTTTAGAACAAATCCATTGAGTGCACGACAGGATATGGAAGTAAGCCGTAATGGCGAAGAATTTAATACTTCGTGGAATACCTTTTGGGATGTTAAATCGATTATTACAGAAAAGGGATGGAGTACAGAAATGAGAATTCCGTTTTCATCTTTACGATATGAAAAATCTTCTGAGAATATCATGAGGTTTAAAGCAACTGTAAAATACAAAGAGATCAATGAGCGTATAACGTCTCATCTCAAAAATATCGATATCGGTAACGCATTACATCATTTTACAAATGCTCAGGAAATACGCTTTACAGGTTTATCGGTAACAAAACCACTATATATAACTCCGTATATAAAGGCAAATGCTATTCGGGAAAACCTCATTAATGAAGAAGGAACAGCGTATGAAAGCAATACTACCATCTTAGAGCGCAAACAATATGCAGATCATGAAGTATTAGATAAAGTATTAAGTAATTTGGGGTTGGATGTAAAATTTAAACCTAATGCAAATCATACAATAGATTTTACCTTAAACACAGATTTTGCAGAGGTAGAAGCAGATGATCGAATAGTTAACATTTCTCGTTTCCCGATATTTTTAAATGAAAAACGATTGTTTTTCCTTGAAAATGCAGATATATTCAACTCTAATCAATTTGATCATCGCTTATTTCATTCCAGGCGTATTGGTATTCAAGATGGTGCTTCTATTCCTATTATAGGAGGGGTTCGGTTTACAGGTGGAAATACAAAATGGCAATACGGGCTTTTATCAATGCAAACACATGAGGTAAATGAAGTAGCGGCTTCTGCTAATAAGAGTGTAACCCGAATTAAAAAAAACATAGGAAAACTGGGGTCATATATTGGTTTTATAAATACCAATTCACTAAGCAGTGAAGATCATAACCATTTGATGGCAGTGGATGCAAATATTCGTTTGACCAACACCATTAGAACGCAATTAACAGTGGGTGCAACCTTTGATAAAGAAAAGGGAGATTGGAAACCAATGTATGGTGCTTCAATAAACACATTTAAAAACAATGGTTTTGGGCTGCAATACAGGTTTCGGGAATACACAGAAAACTTCGACCCTAAATTGGGTTTTGTCTCTCAACCTAATACCAAGCGTTTGACATTAAACCATGGGTGGAGAAAATCATTTACCAATCATTCATTCTTACAATTCTTTTCGATAGGTCATTATTTTAGAAAAAACTGGTTGTCTAATTCTGGTCATCACGATTTTTTTCAAACGAATTTATACATGACAGCGATACATAAAAAAGGGCATCGTTTAACTATGTTTTTTCCTATCTATCAAGAAGATAATTTATATAGTGATTGGGAAATAGCAGAAGGAGTAACTATCCCAGCTGCACAGTATAAGATGTGGAAATTTAATCCTATTTTTATTTCCGGGAATGCAAAACCATATAAAATCACACTAGATACAGAAATAGGAGAATTTTATGGAGGAAACCAGTTTACTATGTCATATAATGTTTCTTATGATTTTAGCAAACTCTTTCAAGCTCAATTAGGTGGTACATACAATAGTCTTAGGTTTCCCGAAAGGTATGTTGATGAAGCATCTAGAAAATTAAATTTAAGTAGGTATTTTTCAAGGTTGAAATTCAATTTATCTTCAAAAACCTCTTTAAACTCTTTTGTACAATATGACACACGAAGTGATCAATTAGGGTGGAATCTTAGGTTTAGGTTTAATCCTATAGAAGGTACTGATTTATATGTCGTATATAATCATAATGCCAATACCAACAGGAATGCATTACAACCTAGATTGCCTTTTACAGATAATCAAATACTTATTATCAAATTTTCTAAAACCTTTATACGATAAAAGATTTTAATCTATTCTAAAAATTTATCGCTTACCGCTACCCCTATCTCCTATTTTCCATCGAGGATAAGTTTTAACCACCTCGATCGTTCTGGGCTCAAATAAATTTCATCATGATATTCTGGAGCTAATTGCACTGATAGTTGTCCTGGCTTTATTGGGGTTAATTTCTTTATGGCATTTATGTTTACCAAAAGCTGTCTGCTTAATCGAATAAACTCTTCTGGGTTAATCATAGTTTGTAATTGATTTAAAGAATCATCCAAAGGAAATAATTTTCCATCCAAAAGTTTTGCAAAAACTAATTCGTCTCGATAGAAATATGCTATATCACTTATCTTAACCGGGGTCATACTATTTCCCGATTTTAGCAAAAAACGTTCTTTATACTCAGGTTTTTCTTCTTTTTGTATAAGTTGAAGTAAATCTATATTTCTAATAATCCATTCATCTGCTTCTTTAACTCGGTTTTTAAAGAATTTTCGTAATGCATTTTGTAAATCTTCTTTATTGATAGGTTTTAGTAAATAATCGATTCCTGTTGTTTTAAAAGCTCGTATGGCATATTCATCATAAGCGGTAATAAAAATAATAGGAGCATCGATGGTAACTTCTTTCAATATATCGAAAGAAATCCCGTCGGATAGGTGAATATCCATAAAAATTAAATCCGGATGTTCATTGGATTGAAACCAATCTATACTTTCTGTTACCGTAGAAATTGAAGCAATAACAGAAATATTTGTACTGATCCTAGCAATTAGTTTTACTAGATGATCTCTGGCAGTTGCTTCATCCTCTAATATGATAGTTCTAATTTTCACACACTTAATTTTTTATAATCCATTGATACTAAATGAAAATTTTAAACATTGCTGTTTGTTTCATTGGTTGTTGGTAGTAAAGGTATAGACACTCTAAACTCATCTTTGGTATTCGAAATAATCACCTTATTCTCGGTTAGGAAATCATATCGTTTTGTTATATTTTCTAATCCAGTGCCGGTAGTACCAGCGGTACGTTTAGGATTATTATTATTTATTACTGTAAAGTAGTTTGCTGTTACTTCAAAGTGAATGTGTAACGGTGATTGTTCATCTATTCTATTATGTTTTACGGCATTTTCAATAAGTTGTTGTAGCACTAATGGAGGAACGCTTTTATATTCAAAAAACGCTGAATCTACTGCATCATGTATTTTTAGAGCAGTTTTATAGCGTTGTTCAATAAGTAAAAGATATTGTCGTGCCATCTCGTATTCACGTGATATAGGTATAATTGCCTTTTCATTATTTTGGAGAATATATCTATATACCGATGCTATATTTTTTAGAAATCTTTGTGCCAGTGCACCATCTTCATCAATTAAGTAATATAACGTATTAAAGTTATTGAACATGAAATGGGGATCGAGTTGATTTTTTAGAATTGATAAATTTGCCTTTATAATTTCCTTTTTAAATTGTTCATTTTGTATATGAGAAATATAGTACTGATTTTTCCAGTTGAATGTCAGCAAAATCAGACCAAAGATCATACAAATTGCTAGCCCGGTCAAAGCAGAAAATATTACATGTTGTATCATAGGAGGTTCACTACCCAGAATTAAATAATCTAACCATTTATAAAAATAAAAAAAGATTGTATAGATAACTGTTCCTCCAAAACTACTCCCTAAAAAGATCCAAATAGAGTTTAGGTTTTTTTGCACCAACTTTTTCTGAAGCCTATGAATTACTTCAAAACTTAAGTAAATAATAGACATCCATAACAATAAAAAAAGTAGATCTACTTTAGGAGCTTTTCTAAATTTTGATGCAATTGCTATAATGCTAAACATAACTATCCCCACAATAAAAACGATAACAAGTCGCCATCCCAGTGATAATTTAGGTGTTTCTATATTCATATCGAATCATTTTGCACTAATAAAAATAGGCAATTGAAGACAAAATCTATTTTATGAAAGCAGATTTACTTTACTATTCTATAATCTTGTCGTCATGCTCATATCCTATATTGCATAGTTTATCCTTTAAAAAAATAAGTTCGAGAGTATAATATTAGGGTTCATGATATTCTTCAAAAAAACACAATACAAACGAAGTATTTTTGAGGTATCAATCTCAAAATAATATACAATGAAAACTATATTTTCTTTATTTCTAAGTATTACCTTTTTATCTACTGCATTCATATACTCACAGGATAAAATTGATTTATCAAAGTACAGTTTTCAGATAGAAGACCTCAAAAATGATACATTTCTATCCTTCACAAAACAGCGATTAGAAAACAGTCAATTTGTATTTGTAGGAGAACAGCATGGTATTAAAGAAGCCGGGATTTTTACAAATACAATATACGATATAGCTCAACCTTTTGGTTATCATACACTCTGTATAGAGACAGATGCCATAGCTGCAGAAAAAATAACGGCCATAGCCTCATCTAATGACCCTATCGGTAATGCAAAAAAATTACATCAGGAGTTTCCTTTTGCCATTCCTTTTTATAATAATGAAGATGATTATGATCTGTTTACTAATGTGATTAAAAAGAAAGGAACGCTCTGGGGGATTGATCAGACTTTTATGGTTCAGTTTCGTCTTAATTTTGATTATATTATTTCTACTACATCCAATAAATCTTTAAAAGAAAAACTCAAGGAATTAAAAAAGGAGGCCAATGAGGGTTATCGATATGCTATAGCTAATAAAAAGTATGGAGCTACTTATATTTTTAAATATAATGAAGCTATACATAAATCGTTACTAGAACTAGCTACAGATCCTAAAGAAATCGAAATTTTAAAACAACTCTGGAAAACTAAAGAAATATACGCCTACAATATGATTACCAAAGAGTATTATAAAAACAATAATACTCGGAGTCAATTAATGAAACGTAATTTTTTAAACTATTACAACACAGTAAAAGTTGATAATAACACTCCAAAAGTAATCTTTAAACTAGGTGCCAATCATACAGCAAAAGGGTTAAATCGAACTAATATCTATGACATTTCTAATATGGCCAGTGAAATGGCAATTACCAATAAAATGCACTCGTTGCATTACATTGTGATGGGTATAACTGGAAAAGCAGGTATGGGAAATCCATTTACTCCTAATCCTGTAGTGCCATTTGATAATATTAAAGATTTTCCAGAAGAAATTCAGAAGATAATACCAACTATAACCCAGAAATATTATGTTCTGGATTTAACTTCTTTAAGACCTTATGCCTATTCTAATTTTTCTGATGCCTTTAAGAAAACTATATTTAGATATGATGTTCTTGTCCTGGTGCAAAATGCAGAAGCATTTAAGAGTTTTTGATACTATGACCCTATATTTTATTCTGTGAATTACTTCTATACTATTAGTGCTTTCCTTTTTATCATTCAAAAACCAGAATTGAATCCTATCGAATTTATTAAAAAAACGCGCATAAATTTATGCGCGTTTTTTATTTTATGAATCAAAATACTTTTCGAGATCTAATTACTTATTTTTTGAGATCCAAGTATTGATTTTATTTTCTAACAATGCCAATGGTACACATCCGGTTTCTAACACTTGATTATGAAACTGGCGAATATCAAATTTATCTCCTAGTGCTGCCTTGGCTTTGGCACGAAGTTCTCTTATTTTTAATTGCCCAATTTTATAAGATAATGCTTGACCTGGATTGGCCATATAACGTTCGATTTCTGAAGTAATCCCTGCTTCTGATTCTGCTTCATTATCTAATGAATATTGAATTGCCTGCTCTCGTGTCCAGCCTTTAGAATGCAATCCCGTATCTACGACAAGACGAACAGCACGATGCATCTCTGCTCCTAACATCCCAAAATACTGATATGGATCGGTGTACAAGCCTAGTTCTTTACCCAAAGATTCACTATATAATGCCCAACCTTCACCATAACCACTGTACCATAATGTTTTTCTAAATTTTGGTAATTCTTCACTTTCCTGAGTTAATGAGATCTGATAATGATGTCCTGGTATTGCTTCATGTAAAAACAACGACTCATCGCTATAGGTATTATACTTGGCTACTTCTGGAATCGGTGTATAAAAGATCCCAGGACGCGTACCATCTAATGACCCTGGATTATATTCTGCACTAGCTGAGTTCTCACGAAAAGCTTCTGTTCTACGTACTTCAAATGGTGTTTTTGGTTTTACATCAAACAGTTTTTCAATCTGTGGCTTCATGCGATCATGGATTGCATTAAAATTGTCAATTACTTGCTGTGACTCTGTAAATGGCATCAATTCTTTCTTAGTACGCACATGATCAAAAAATGATTTTAGATCACCGGTATATCCTACTTGCTCTTTAATTTTTTCCATTTCAGAGGAGATCCTGGCAACTTCAGAAAGCCCTAGCTTATGAATCTCATCGGCTGTCATAGTCGTTGTTGTGTACAACTTGATTTGATATTGATAAAACTCTTTTCCGCCAGGAATACCTTCAATACCAGAACTAGCTCTACCCACTTCCATATAATCTGTACTCATAAATTTATGAAGGCTTTTATAGGTAGGAACAATTTTTTCGGAAACCATTTTGCTGTAAGCTTCTGTTAATTGTTTTTTGTCTTCATCAGAAAAATCTTCTGGAAAATTCTTTACAGGAGTATAGAAAAGATGTTGATCCAAGTTCTCAACCGTTAATGCTTCTAATTGTGGAAGCACTTTTACGATCAATGATTTTGGTAACACATACCCTGCAGCCATACCTTCTTTCATTTTTGCTTCGGCAGATGTCATCCAATCAATATATCCTTCCAGGCGTTTTAACCAATTATTATAATCTTCGACAGTTTTAAAAGGTTGTGCACTTGCACCGCTAGCCAATTGTCCCGCAACAAGATTAATAGACCACATTTGATCGATAGGAAAATAGTCTTGCTTAAAATTAAAACTTTCTAAATTCATATCACATTCCCAGTTGAGAATTGCCTTAGTCATCTTCTCGCTTTCTGATAATGTAGCATCATCAAATTGCTCCAATTGCTCTTTATATTTTTTAAAATAAGCTTTAGCTTTACTTACTGTTTCATCTGCAAGAGGGTTAGGGAATTGATCGTTAAATCTATTATCCCCGGCAAAGGTAGCTTGTACCGGATTGAGCTGCAGACCTTCTTCATAATAATTATCTAGCATCTCATTAAATTCGGCACTAACATCTACCTTTTCTACAGGTTCTTTGGTAGTAGTAGCTTCATTTTTACAAGCTGTAAAAATCATAGCAAAACAAGCTATAGAAAGCATCTTTTTGATCATGATATGGTATATTTTTGATTTAGGAATGAAAGATAGGAAAATTAGCATGAAAATAAATGCACCTTAACACTGTAGTAACTTCTCTAGATAAGCGTTGCCCTCACAAGTTTTATGAACTTGTGAGGGCAACGATGTATTGGATTCTGGTAAGTTTTTGGTATGCTTATTTTTCTATGAGTAAAATAGCTTGTTTTCTTTTTCTAACTGAAAATTTCGTTTTTGACATAATTATTTCTTTAAGGCTCTTTACACAAAATACAAAACGCTCAAATACCAGAGAGTATAACATTACATTAAGGACTAATCCTCCTATAACACCGTAGATTCCCTTAAACATTTCTGAATATCCTATAGTATTTGTAGGAAGGTTAACTATAGAATGTAATTTTAGTAAAAATTCTGTTGTGGGAGTTAAAACAAGTGTTTCTTCATTGTTGGCGTATCCAATTAGACTACATATTGCTGCTAAAACATAAAGTAAAATAAATGTAACAATATATGTATGTATATTAATCTTTTTCATCTGTATATCTGGTATTAAAAGTTATAATAAAACTGTTCCTAATACTGTGCAAGATATAGCCGTTTAAGCGTGTATAAAACACCGTAAACGATGAAAATTAGGGTACTGAAAACAGGGATGTTTTATACCCCATTTACTGGTATGTTGTATTTAGAATCTATCAAAAATAAATTAGTATTCTCTAAGGTATTTCTCTTTTTCTTTAAGTGCAATAGCTTGTTTTCCTCTTCCGGTCAGGAATTTTGTTTTTAAGGTAATTCTTTCTTTTAGTCTTTGAAAAAATACAATGAAGTGTAAATGTGGCCCTGTAGCCCAACCTACATCACCACTATATCCTATAAATTGACCTATTTTTATCTCATCTCCGATGTTTACCTGTGCTCCATTTTTTTTAATATGGGTATACTCGGCAAAAGTACCATCACTATGATAGATAAGAATAAAATTGTTATACTTGGCACACTCGGCAGAAGTACAACTTTTACTAAAACTTTCTTCGATATCTACAACTACTCCATCCCGTGCTGCATAAATTTTAGTTCCTACTGGCATTTTAAAATCTAATGCATTTTCATTTTGGTGAGAAGTAGCTCCATTATATCCTTGGGATAACCAATATTCTTCTCCTTTTTTAAATGGTAAGTAATATTTAAAACCGGTATCGTATTTTTTTTGGTTATGATTTCCATGATTATAGATAGATTCATATCCCAGTTTTATGCGTTTTTTTCTATCAATTACCTTTAGGTCGGTAATCGTATGTCTTTTTGTTTTTGCTGGTACTACAAAAACTTTATTGCTCCCATTAGTTGATGTTAGATTTTCTAATCTGAAGTCTATTTTTGCAGATACCGGAGTATATTCATCATTATCCGCCAGGATCTTAAACCCATTTTCTGTTTCTTCATAATAGAGTTTAAAGTTATCCTGGGAAAACATACTCATTGAAAACAGGCAAAAAATAAGAAGTAAAGTACCTTTCATAAGTTTTATTTTATCTAAACAACTACAAAAACTATACCGATAGCAATATGTTAATCAATTAACAAGATATCACCGGTAAAAAACCAAATCATTCTACATCCAATATATGGATAAATGAATGGTATTTTTATTACTATAAGGTACCAAAAATTTTAAATTTATCTAATTCGGGTTAAATTAGTAGTTAAATTTGTATGTAACTCCTCCCAAAACTTGTATATCCTGAACAGGGAAATTCACCCAACGCTCATAATTATCTCCTGCCAGATTGTTTCCTTTAATGAAGAAAGATAGTTTATCACTTAATCGATATCCTAAATTTACATTAGCATCAAAATAGGAATCCAGAGTTACGACAGACTCAGGAACTGTAGGTAAAGAAATGACTTGATTATTAATATCTTTTCGTTCACCAACATAAAACAACTGTGCACCTACATACCATTTCTTATTGATTTGGTAATCCATAAGTACTGAAGCTTTTAGCTCAGGGAGATTCCATGCTTCTTGTTCATCTTCTGAACTATAATTAAAATATTCTGCAGAAGCTCCTAATTTAAACTTTTTGCTAATTTCGAAATTTAGCTCTCCATACCCTACTAGTGTATTAACATCATCATAGCGATACGAGAATGAGTTTCCATAATCAAACCCTTCTCGTTGTAATGTTGGTCTAACGTTATTAACAAATAAAGGTTTTTCATCTTCTGAAATATAACTTCCCCTGAAATTATAACTTACTACATCAGATATTTTCCCTTTCAATCCTATATAAGCATCATATAACATATTTGTAGGTTCTATAACCAAAGTTGGGGATACAAAAGGGTTTTTTTGCACTGCATCCCGATATGTATTTTGTTGTAAATCACCTTCAAGTCCGCCATAGGCAATAACAGCTTCTTCTAATAATCTATAGGAAGCAGTTACTTTAGGATAAATAAAGAAATCATTATCACTATTCTCTGTATCAATACTATAATACACTGCTGCTCCAAGATTTAAGGTAAGGTTATCTCTTAATATTACAAGACTTGGATTGACCCCAACATTTAAAACGCCGTACTCATTTGGTGTCTGGAACGCAAGATCGCGTTCGAAACTTCCTTTTAAATAATCTGCGAT
Source organism: Aquimarina macrocephali JAMB N27 (assembly GCF_000520995.1). GTDB lineage: Bacteria > Bacteroidota > Bacteroidia > Flavobacteriales > Flavobacteriaceae > Aquimarina > Aquimarina macrocephali. The sequence continues at coordinate 374,092 of NZ_JACA01000003.1, forward strand.
AAAATTGGTTGTGATTAGGTTGTCTCCAATTTCGAATTCAAAAGTAGGTTTCGCTATCACATGGTGCTCTACAGAACTTAAAGCATCTCCAAAATACCTATAGTTTAATACTGCTTTCTTAAAATACAAATCATCAAATTGAAGTTTCCCTCCTAATTTTGCTCCAAAATAATTTTGTTGTGGATCAATTGCATTAATCTGTTCTTGTGTTAGTGAAGGAATGTCTGGTAATCCATACCAATTGTACAATTGGTGCTCTGCACCTACTTCTATCCCATATGTATAATTTCTTGTACGAGATGTATAATTAAGGTCAAGAAAAGTATTATAAAATTTATCATCTAATTGCACCTCTTCTATGCCTCCCTGTGACGAATTATGATGCAAATACAATCCAATATTATCTGATCGGTTAAGTTGAAAATTACTATAAAACTCTGCAAGAACCGATGTAAAATTCCCAAATCCTAGTGTAGCATAGTTATCATAGATATCTATGGGTTTTGGTCTATCGATATTGGCTGCCCTTCCTTTTGCAGGTGTATATGTAGATGCTACTGGTACCGAAAAAATACTATATCGTATTTGTTTTTTCTGCTGTGTGACAGAATCATTAAGAACAGGAGTCGATTTTACTTTAAATGCATCACTAATTGTTGGTGTGTACGCTTTTACAATAACTACACGTTCTGTCTCCAGAGTTTCATTTTCTTTTTCCTGAGCGAAGCCTTTTATTCCAATTATAAAAATAGGCGCAAAAAGTAATACTCTGGACCTCACAAGTCCTGAAGACTTATGAGATTTGTTTATTTTCTTAAAATATGTAAACATATAACACAACTCGTTTTAATAACTGATTATTACTGCTCGGTTTGGATGGATGAATTTGTTTTTGCCTCTTCGGCTTTGATTTTTCTGAGTTCGGTTTGTGCTTCATCGATAACCTCAGGGAAATCGGTGAAATTTTTAATTACACTTTCCAAAATATATGTGGCTTGATATGCATCTTTAAGTCCGTAAAAGTTTTTGGCCATAAGCACCAGACCTTTAGAACCATACAATCGATATCCAGGAAAATCTTTAGACAATTTTTGAATGGTTTCATTAGAAACCTTGTAGTTCCCATCTAGGTTTTTAAAATACGCATTATAGTATAATGCTTCGGCAGCCAATTCTCCTGTAGCAATTTTTTGTACCTCGGCATATGCTCTCTTTGCACGTTGCATATCTACAGTCTTAAATGCTGCGCGGGCAGTAAAAATCTTAGCATCACTTTTTACATCATTTTGAATTTTTGGATTCGCCAAAACCTTATCAGCATATTCGATAGTTTTTTGATAATTCAACAATTGATAATAAGACTTCATCAGATTAGATTGTGCAAAAATGATATTTTGTGGATAATCGGCATCACTTTCTAAACGTTCTAACACCGGGATTGCTTTTTCATATTTACGATTCTCCAGATATACTTGTGAGAGTCTTGCCAGTGCTTGTTCTGTAAACTCGGTTCTATCCTGTTGCAATACAAATTCGTAATGTGGGATTGTTGCATCTTTATTTCCTTTTTTGAAATACAGCTGCGCCAGGTGAAAATGACTTTTAAGAGCGTGCAAACCATTAGGGAATTCATTGAGGTATTTCTCAAAACCGCTAATCGCACCATTATCATTATTTTCTACAAATTGTTTTTCTGCAGCTTCAAAAGCCGTATTATCCAGATCGGCATCACTAACATCTACAAAACTTAATCCTTTTACCCAGCTAGCATACTCATTTGTTCTTCCTAAATCTACATAGATTAATCGTGCAGTATTCACAGCCTGGATTGCTTCATCAGTACCGGGATATTCTGCAACTACCTTTTTAAATTTAGACAAAGCTCTGTCTCCTTGATTTCCATTATAATAAATTAGTCCTTGCTTTAGTAATGCTTTTGGCACATATGAACTTCTGGGTACATCTCTAATTAGACGATCATAAGCATCAATACCTCGCTGTGTTTTATTTTCAGAAACATACACATCTCCAAGGGCAAACATAGCATCATCACGATATGTTGATCTGGGGTACATTTTTAAGAACATCTCTAGATCCTGGATCTTTTTATTATGTTTATTCACAAAACCATAACTAATTGCTTTTTGATAATGTGCATAATCAGAATCTGGTCCATTTTTTTTGATTGCCAGATTATAAGCTTCCATTGCCGGCCAGTATTTACTAGAAATAAAATGGCTATCTCCTAATCTTAGATATGTATCTGTTTGTCTTGCTTCATCGGTTTTGTTACTCTTAGAAAAAGTTTCAAAATATTGAGCTGCCTGGGGATATTGTTTCAACTTAAAATAAGTGTATCCCATATTATAATCTATATGCTCATACTCACTGGTCGATGAAGCTCCTGTACTGCCTTTAAATTGTTTAAATCCAATCAAAGCATCATCAAAATTGTTTAGTAAGTAATCACTCTCAGCTTTCCAGTATATAGCTTTTGCTGTAAATGCCGGATCCACTTGTTCTTTTAGAGATTTATCAAAATATACTATTGCTTCTGGGTAATTATTTTCAGAATACAATTCTATCCCACGGTAAAAAGCTACTTTTTGATACACTTCTTTATCTGCAAAGTTTCTACTTCCTTCAAGCAGATCCATCGCTTCTTTATAATTCTTTGATGTAATATAAGAGCTGATGAGCAGTTCTTTGATTTCTTCTTCAAATTCTGTATTAGGATATTGATCTAAATAGGAAAGTAAAACTTTTGGGGCACTCTCGAAAGAGTTTCCTATTTCATAGCTTAATTTTGCATAATTATACGTAGCATCTTCTTTGATTTTAGCTTCAAAATCCATTTCAGAAGCGTTCTTAAAAGCATTTAGTGCTTGTTGTTTTTGATCTGTTTTAAGATAAGATTCTGCCAAATGATAATACGCATTTTGGGCTGTTGCATTACGTCCATCTACAATTTTATTAAATTCTGAAATTGCATTCTGATACGCTCCTTGTTTATAATAAGCATATCCCAATAAATAATAATCTGTATTGTTCCATTTGCCTTTTCGTCCTTTATACTCTTTAAGGTATGGAGTTGCTTTATCATACTCACCAAGGTTAAAATAACTCTCTCCTATAATTTTATTTAACTCAGATCTTTCTGATCGTTTCGATTTAGGTAATTGTACTAATCCTTCATTAATAGCTTCTTCAAAATTTCCTGACTTGAAGTTCATATCACTCTGGAAATATGATAAATTCTTATTGTATTGATCCAGATCCTTTACCTCGTCAAACAATTTATCGGCTTCTTTATAATTATCTCCTTCGTAGGCTATAAATCCAAGGTAATACTTTGCTTTGGCACTATATTCTGGAGAATCTTCTACACGATTTAAAAATTTCTTAGCCTCATTAAATCGTTGAATTTTGAAATAGGCATACCCATTATTAAAATTATATTTCTCCTTTTCTGCCCGGCCTAAATTACCTTCATCAACTTTGTCATACCATTTACGCGCGTATGCATACTTACCATTATCAAAATAGTAAGTCGCTGCATCAAGGTATGCTGCATTACGCTTAATACTTGTAGGGTATTGTACTACAAAATCTTCTAAAAGTTGATCTGCTCCTTTTTGATTTAGCCATACTGCACAATTTGCAATATAATAAGTACAATCAGCATCGATATTCTCATCTGTAGAGGCATCTTTGACCTTATCAAATAAGTTTTGAGCGGCCAAAAATTGTTTATTATTATACAATTCGAGAGCCTGATTATACAGTACTAATTCATTGGTGTAAATTGCGGATTGCTGTGCAGACATATATGTAGACAGAACAATCACAAAAAGCATCGAGGTGATGTATTTGTTCATTTAAGTAAGTATTACAATCTAAAAAGTAAATATCGTTTCCCGCGAATAAATTTTGTGTTAAAGATACCCTAATCTTCTATTTTAATAACGAAATATTTTAGATATAATTACATAGTAAATTTAGAATTGTGAATACTTTATGAATATTAAAACTTTACCTTTGGTGTAATTTACCCTACACAGACCAATAAAAATGATAGTTTTGCCTTCAATTTAAGGTTTGGGTTTTATAGAAATTAAAATATTTATTATGAAACTCTGTTATTTGTTTAGAGTAAATGAACTCATTTAAATTTTTTCCATACCTGATTTTTTTTAACAGAAAACTTTTTACTTTTACCAAGTATATTAATTCAGAACCATAAACTATGTCTAATACGGTATTAAGCCTCAAAAATGCTTCAATTTATCAACGCGAAAGTTTAATTCTTTCTGATGTCAATGTTGAAGTAAATAAAGGAGATTTTGTATATCTTATTGGTAAGACCGGTACAGGAAAAAGTAGTTTTATGAAAACATTATATGGGGATCTTCCTTTGTTAGAAGGCGAAGGAAGTATTGTTGATTTTGATTTACCTACCCTTCAAGAAAATCAAATCCCTTTTTTACGCAGAAAATTAGGGATTGTATTTCAGGATTTTAAATTGCTTAATGACAGAACAGTAAAAGGCAATCTTTTATTTGTCCTTAAAGCTACAGGGTGGACAGATGAAAAGGGAATGGACAGTAAAATTGATGATGTATTGGATAAAGTAGGTATGAAAACTAAGGATTTTAAATATCCATATCAACTATCAGGAGGAGAACAACAGCGTATTGCTATTGCCAGAGCATTACTTAATGATCCCGAATTAATATTGGCTGATGAGCCTACCGGAAATCTGGATCCACAAACATCTGTCGAAGTTATGGAAGTTCTAAGGGATATCAATAAAAATGGTAACACCATACTTATGGCAACTCACGATTATGCTTTATTGCTTAAATATCCATCTAAAACATTAAAATGTGATGGAAATAAAGTATTTGAAGTTGTACAAAGAAAAGGGTAAAAAAGAAATCTATAGGTTTTAATAAATCTAGAGCTTCAAGTTAATTTGTTATCTGTTTTCTACATAAATATTAAGAAGCATACATTTACTTTAGCTAGAGTGACTACCCTACTCGCAATCCATTTTTAACCTTTAAATCAGGACTTAATAAAGTTACTTCTTTATCTTCTCCTACTGCACCTAAAACTAAACATTCACTCATTATATTAGCGATTTGTTTTGGCGGAAAATTGACTACAGCTATAACTTGTTTTCCTATGAGTTCTTCGGGTTGCTGGTAGAGTTGCGTAATCTGTGCAGAAGTTTTTCGCTCTCCCAGTTCTCCAAAATCAACAATCATTTTATATGCTGGATTTCGTGCTTCTTTAAAGATTTCTACATTTATTATGGTCCCCACTCGCATATCCACATTCATAAATTCTTTCCATTCTAAATCTCGATCCATTATTTTTTATTTCAAATTATTTCTTAAAAGTATTGAAGTTCTTTTAAAAAATAACACTTTAAGTATTGATCTTTCAAAAGAGCAGTAAAAACCGTATTGAAACAATGTTTTTTACGTATTTGACCGTTGTTAATTGTATTTTACCGATATTTTATTGTTTTTTACAAGCTTAGTTACAGGAATTATTCTTACATTTGTACCACACAAGTAAAATATTGTATACGATAATTCGCCCCAAAATATAGAATTAGCCCCAAATACCCCAATGCATACCCCAAAATATCGACGATAAATCCCGAGTTAACTCGGGATTTTATTTTTAACACCAGTTATAGTTTAAACTTACTGTAATAAAAAACCCCCGAGTTAACTCGGGGGTTTTTTATTTTTATATGTCTACCTATAAAAGAGTTTAAACGATTTTATTTCGTTTACGTTCAACTTCTGTTAAGTAGATTTTACGCAATCTTAAAAAGTTAGGGGTAACTTCTACGTATTCATCTTTTTGGATATATTCTAAAGCTTCTTCTAATGAAAACTTGATCGCAGGTACAATCTTAGCTTTATCATCTGCTCCCGAAGAACGTACATTTGATAATTTCTTCGTTTTGGTGATATTAACAGTCATATCATCACCTCTAGAATTTTCTCCAATCACCTGTCCTTCATAAATATCTTCTCCCGGATCTACAAAGAATTTCCCTCTATCTTGTAACTTATCAATAGAATATGGTATTGCCGAACCTTTTTCCATAGAAACTAATGAACCATTAATACGTCCAGGAATATCTCCTTTAAGTGGCTGATATTCTTTAAAGCGGTGCGCCATAATTGCCTCACCTGCAGTTGCTGTCAATAATTGATTACGCAAACCAATAATTCCTCTAGATGGTATCATAAATTCACATACCATACGATCTCCTTTGGCTTCCATACTAAGCATTTCTCCTTTACGCATAGTTACCATTTCTACAGCTTTTCCTGATACATTTTCAGGTAAATCAATAGTTAATTCTTCAATTGGTTCACATTTAGTACCATCTATTTCTTTAATGATTACTTGTGGTTGTCCAATCTGCAATTCATATCCTTCACGACGCATGGTTTCAATCAATACCGATAAATGCAGTACACCTCGTCCGAATACCAAAAACTTATCTGCACTATCTGTATCATTAACTCTAAGCGCTAAATTTTTCTCCAGTTCTTTTGCTAATCTTTCTTTAATATGTCTGGATGTTACAAATTTTCCGTCTTTTCCAAAGAAAGGAGAATCATTAATTGTAAACAACATACTCATGGTAGGTTCATCGATAGCGATAGTCTTTAACCCTTCAGGGTTCTCTATATCTGCTACAGTATCTCCAATTTCAAAACCTTCGAGTCCTACCAGTGCACAAATATCACCAGCTTCTACTTTTTCTACCTTCATTCTTCCAAGGCCTTCAAAAGTGTGAAGTTCTTTTATTTTAGATTTTTTTATCGTTCCATCTCGTTTTACCAAAGAAACCTGCATTCCTTCGGTCAAGGTTCCTCTTTGTAAACGTCCAATAGCGATACGTCCTGTAAATGATGAGAAATCTAACGATGTGATCAACATTTGAGGAGTACCTTCTTCAATTTTTGGAGCAGGAATATGCTCAATTACCATATCAAGCAGTGGCTCTATATTATCTGTTTCGTTTTTCCAGTCATCACTCATCCAGTTATTCTTAGCAGAACCATATACTGTAGGAAAGTCTAATTGCCATTCTTCTGCACCAAGTTCGAACATCAGGTCAAATACTTTTTCATGAACCTCATCTGGTGTACAGTTTTCTTTATCTACTTTATTAACCACAACACAAGGTTTTAACCCAAGGTCAATTGCTTTTTGCAACACAAAACGAGTTTGTGGCATAGGCCCTTCAAAAGCATCTACCAAAAGTAATACTCCATCTGCCATATTCAATACACGCTCTACCTCTCCTCCAAAATCGGCGTGACCAGGAGTATCAATAATATTAATTTTGGTTTCTTTATAGATAACCGAAACGTTTTTTGAGGTAATGGTAATTCCTCTTTCGCGCTCCAGGTCATTATTGTCCAAAATTAAATCACCTGTGTTTTCATTTTCACGAAATAATTGACAATGGTACATAATCTTATCTACCAACGTAGTCTTACCGTGATCTACGTGAGCAATTATCGCAATATTTTTTATAGCTGTCATAAACGCCTCATTTTTAAGGCTGCAAAGGTACGAGATATTTTGACAGGTTGTATGCGAAAATTTAATTATTAGAAAAGCTCGGTAATTGATTTCATAAAGCTGATCCATGAAACTCCTTTAAATTCTATATTTTAAGCAGTTAGAAGTAAATTAAAGATGATGAATATTGTGTCATTCAACTCTAATAATAAGTATAAATTAAAAAATAACGATAAGTGATTTTTGCTAAACATTTTTTTTATGAATGATTTGTTTTTTAATCAGACTTCTTGTCGTTATCACTTTTACTAATAATTCTTTCCTTCAAATCCTAAAAGACTTATCTTTGCCTTCTTAAAAAAAACATATGGATCTTTCTGAAATAAAAAACTTAAAAAATCTTGATGCAAATAACTTTTTTCTTCTGGCTGGCCCCTGTGCTATTGAAGGAGAAGAGATGGCATTGCGTATTGCAGAAAAAGTAGTTACTATTACTTCTAAACTTAAAATTCCTTATGTTTTTAAAGGGTCATTTAAAAAGGCTAACCGTAGTCGTATTGATAGCTTTATAGGGATTGGTAATGAGAAAGCATTAAAGATTTTACGTAAAGTTGGAGAAACTTTTGAAATTCCAACGGTTACTGATATTCATGAAAATGAGGATGCAGCACTTGCAGCCGAGTATGTAGATATTTTACAAATCCCGGCTTTTTTGGTACGCCAAACAGATCTTGTAGTGGCTGCTGCAAAAACAGGAAAAACAGTTAACCTAAAGAAAGGACAATTTATGAGTCCTGAAGCTATGCAACATGCTGTAAAAAAGGTAAAAGATAGTGGCAATAATAATGCAATGATCACGGATCGTGGAACTATGTTCGGTTACCAGGATATGATTGTTGATTTTAGAGGAATCCCAACGATGAAACAATATGGTACTACTGTACTTGATGTAACACATTCATTACAACAACCTAATCAATCTAGTGGTGTAACCGGAGGAAGACCTGACATGATAGAAACTATCGCGCGTGCAGGAATAGTGACTGGAGTAGACGGTTTATTTATGGAGACACACTTTGATCCTGCTAATGCCAAGAGTGATGGTGCCAATATGTTACATCTTGATCACCTAGAAAAGCTATTGAGCAATTTGGTTGCCATTAGACAAACGGTTAATCAGTTATAAATTTTTCATTTCTAAAAACATAAGCCTCATTAAGGACTTCTATAAGTACCTGATCATCGATATCCTCTATGTTTTGGTATCGAAGAGATTTCACATATTTTCTTTTATCAGATTCTAGTTTTTCCTGGTGTTTGGTAAAATACTGCGCGCTCCAAAATCCTACATCTACATAGCCTTTGGTTACATTAAGATAACAGATCGGACTTTTGCCCACGTAATAAAAAGGAACTCTCCATTTAAACAACAACTCAACCTTTGGTAATGTCGTTTCAACCACCACCTGTAGATGAAGTAATATAGATTTAAAAGGTTCTGATTGTCTTAAAATATATTCTTCTGCTGGATTCATAAATCAAACATATTTTGAAGTTAAAATACTATTAAATTCACATTTACGAATTTTTAAGTCCTAAAATATCAATAAACAACCTCGGAGCAAGTCTCCTATAGGTTACAAAATAAAAAACAATACTTACGAAAAGAATTTAATAAAAAAACATCAACCTAACTGTATTTAAACGACCCCAATAATACAATAATCTACATTTATTTATGAAAAATCTTTATAAAAAACCTCTGCCGAAGTTCCATAAAACTTAACAAAACCTATCTTTTCATTCAAAAGATATGTATGCCATGTTATGTATAAATCATCATAAGACAAACAACCGTTTCTAAAGGATTAGAAAGAAAAGTCATAGAATCTGCATTATCACTAAGTCTCGAAAAAGGAATAAATGATTACACTATTTGGTCTGCAGTTGGCCTTGCGGTTAGAGAACAACAAGGTCTCAAACCATGTATAGAGTTCTAGTGATTCTTACAAATTGGATTCTATCGAGTATAGGTTTTTATTTCCTTTATATCTATCATCTATTAGAAACATATTCTTTACCATAAGATCCATAAGCAACTTTAGGTTTTTACATTAATTCTGCTAAGATATCCTTCAAAATTTATTGTCAATAATCTAAATTTATTAATTTATAAATATCAATAGATTTTAGCTATACTTTTATAATTTTTCAATACCAAAATAGAAGCTATTGGTTTTGTTTTCAAACTATTTTTGTTTTCAACTTTAATATGTTTTAAAAATCCATTTTATGATCACACAAAAGAAAACTTTAGCACTGTTTTTGGGATTAGGCTTCTCTTTGATTGGTTTTTCTCAAAAGATGACAACAAATTTTGGAGCTCCGGTTGGAGACAACCAAAATTCGCAAACTATGGGCGCAAGTGGCCCAGTCTTACTACAAGACATTCACTTAATAGAAAAACTTGCTGCTTTTGACAGAGAACGTATTCCAGAACGTGTTGTACATGCAAGAGGTACAGGGGCTTTTGGATATTTTGAAGCTTCTGCCGATATGTCTGAACACACCATGGCTGTTCCTTTTCAAAAAGCAGGAAAAAAAACAGAAGTCGCGGTTAGATTCTCTACAGTAGCACACGGTAAAGGATCTGCAGAAACAGCAAGAGATCCAAGAGGGTTTGCAGTTAAGTTTTATACAGAACAAGGTAATTATGATATTGTAGGAAACCATCTTCCTATATTTTTTATTAGAGATGCGATAAAGTTTCCTGATTTCATTCATACCGTAAAACCTTCTCCTGTAACAAATAAACAGGATCCAAATCGATATTTTGATTTTTGGAGTCTTTCTCCAGAGGCAACTCATATGGTTACACGATTATTTACTGATTTAGGAATTCCTAAAGGTTACCAGTATATGGATGGAAGTAGTGTTCATGGTTATAAATGGGTTAATAAAAAAGGAAAAGTGGTTTACCTTAAATATACATGGAAAACCAAACAAGGAGTACAAAACCTAACCCCTGCAGAAGCCTCTGCGATTCAAGCCAAAAATATTGGTCATGCTACCGAAAGTTTACGAAAGGATATTGAGGCAAAAAAATTCCCTCAATGGGATTTATTTGTACAATTCATCAAACCAGAAAATTTAAACAGTTTTGATTTTTGGCCTCTAGATGATACGAAACACTGGTCAGAAGAAAAATTCCCTTTGGTAAAAATAGGGACTATGACATTAAACAGAAACCCTGTTAACTTTTTTGAAGAAGTAGAATCAATAGCAATGGCTCCTGGTAACCTAATTCCCGGTGTCGAACCTTCTGAAGACAAAATGCTGCAAGGACGATTATTTTCATATTTTGACACTCAACGCCATAGACTTGGTGGGAATTTTCAGCAGATTAAAGTTAACCAACCAAAAAACAAAGTAGTTAATTATAATTCTGATAGCTGGAATAGTTCTAGAAATAGTAGTTTTCCTAATCCAGACATAAATTACGAACCTAGTAATCATGTAGCTGTTTCTGAAGATAACAAATACAGAAATGCATCCTACAGCTCTTCTGAAAAAACTATAATTGTGCAAGCTCCAATAGAGAAAACAAATAACTATGGGCAAGCAGGAGAATTCTACCGTTCCTTAACCGATATAGAGAAAGAACATTTGATTTCGAACCTAGCTGGAGATTTAGGTCAGGTAAAAAGTAAAGATATTCAAAAGAAAATGATTACTCATTTTTATCGAGCCGACAAAGATTATGGTATGAGAGTAGCTAAAGCACTTGGCTTTTCTGCTAAAGATTTTAAATAAATAGCAACAATATAATGGCCTTTAAAGAAATATAGTTTTATTTCCTTAAAGGTTTTTATCTCATAATTCTTCCGCAATGACAACAAACATAAATATAATTTTTAGTATACTCTTTTTACTCCTTATTACTCCTAATATTGTAAAAAGCCAAGACTTTACAGCTTTAGAACAAGTTATACGTGAAGGAAAACTAGATGTATTAAAAGAGGCTGTAAAAAGAAACAACGACTTATTAAGTTACCAAAATTCAAAAGGGTATTCATTATTAATACTTGCAACATATAATAATCAGTTAGAAATAGTGAATTATCTAATTTCTCAAAAGATTAATATTAATCTTTCAGATAAATCAGGAAATACCGCATTAATGGGGGTTGCTTTTCAAGGACACATAGAAATTGCAAGAACATTAATAAAGAATGATGTAAAAATAGATCAGCAAAATTATAACGGAGCCACTGCCCTTCATTTTGCTGCGACTTTTGGTAATAAAGATATAGCGGACCTCCTTATAGAAGCAAGAGCAAATAAAACTATAAAAAATAGTTTTGGAGACACCCCTTATGATGTAGCCATTAAGCAAGCCAATACAAAACTCGCGAGTATATTAAAATAAATTATCCTTGTGTTAAAAGAAAAAGAACCTGGTCTATTGGGTTCTTTTTTTATACATCCACACCTCCTATCCTTATTAAGTATTATAGTTTATTGGTGGTTATTTTAGTAGCTTCAGAATATCTTAAAGAACTTAATTCATTCGAAAACTTGCACAATTCAATATTTTGATTTTACTTTGTATTTCAAAGTACTTTTTAATATGAGCACAGAAGAATACTTAAAAGACATCACCGAGATCAAAGATATGATGAACAAATCATCCCGTTTTTTCTCGCTTAGTGGTTTATCAGGAATAATGGCCGGTATCTATGCACTTATTGGTGCTGCTGTTGCTTTTTATTTAGACAGTATTATCGGTAGAGGGTATCTAATTCTAAACAGTAAGCTTTTTTATTATATCCTGATAGATTTAGTCATCATAGCATTACTTAGTATTGTAACTGCTATTATTTTAAGCGTTAGAAAAGCCAAAAAAAATAATGAAACCTTATGGAATAGTGCTTCAAAAAGGTTGCTCACTGCTTTTTTAATCCCTTTAATCACAGGAGGTATATACATTATTATAAAAATATCCAGTCACCACTATGGTCTTACTGGTTCGTTAATGCTTATTTTTTATGGTCTTGCTCTGGTGAATGCCTCAAAATATACCATTGGTAACGTAAAATATTTGGGATATATAGAAATTGTATTAGGTTTGGTCTGTGCGCTCTACCCAGGATATGGTTTTTGGTTTTGGGTGCTTGGATTTGGTGTAATGCACATTATATATGGAAGCTTGATATACTTTAATGAGAATTCAAATTCGAAATCTGCATAGACAAAATATTAAATCTGATACGATACATTAGTTTTGATCTATACCTGAGTATTATCAAATAAGCCTGAATATAAAATTTGAAAAGTCTCTTCCCTTATGGGAATAAAGAATGAAAAATATAATTAACAATATAAACAAAGCTTTTGATCATCGAATTCGATTAGGAATTATGTCGATTTTGATTGTAAACGAATATGCTGATTTTAAAATGCTAAAAGAGCTTCTGGGAGCTACCGATGGCAATCTGGCAAGTCATACCAAAGCTTTAGAAAAAGACGAATATATTATGGTAGAGAAATCATTTATTGGCAGAAAACCTAACACAAGGTACAGTGTAACCAAAAAAGGTCGAGAAGCCTTTAAAAAACATGTAGAAGCTATTGAAAAATTACTAAAACAATAGCTATATTTTTTTATCATTTTACTTTGAATTTCAAAGTACTTTTAACATCGCAATGAGAGCATATATATTAGAAACAATTTATGAATTAAGTAAAAAACCGTATCAGAAATGGTTTAAAAAACAACCTTCCTGGGATATTTCGGCAAAAACACTTATTACGTATCCCAAAGAGAGCCTTGGGTTTCATTTAGGCTGCTTTTTGCTACAACATGATTTTAGTCCACAACCAAAATTAGAAAACCATGATGTGTTTCATGTCTTAACCAGCACAGGTATCTCTGTCCCAGAAGAAGTAGCCATGCAATACTATCTTTTAGGCAATGGTAAACGCAGCATATATCTAATCTCTGTCATTTTTATAGGCACCCTACTTTACCCAGACAAAATCAAGCTTTTTAAAAAAGCATATCGAAAAGGCAAAGCTGCTTATCCTTTTCACCAACTGGATTACAAAAAGCTTTTACATCAACCTGTACAAACCTTAAAAACCACATTTTTAATCTCATCATTATGAAAATCATACAACCTATTAACAAGAGCGCTCTTATCGTAGCAACCATAAGCTTTCTTTTGGGAACTTTACTATTACTGTTTTTTCTAATTTCTCAATCTAGCATAGTTTTAGACATAGGTCTTTTTTACGTCATCATAGCATCAGTTCTTAATGTAATCGTCTTTGTAGGACTCATTACTAATGCCATTATCAACTATCAGTACTACAAAGAGAATCTAACAACAATCATATTGGTTATTCTTAATATCCCAATTACTATTGGATATATCATCATTGTTGCCAACAACCCTTTTCTAACATTTTTTTAATCTCATCATTATGAAAATAGAACACCCTATCAATAAAATTGCTATCACTTTGGCCTTAGTTAGTTTTCTTATCGGAACCTCTCTATTGCTACTTTATATATTCTTTAAATGGAGCACCCTTCTATATATAGGAATTAATTATGTTAGAATTGCTTTCCTTGTTAATGTAATTTTTTTGGCATTTCTAATTATCAATGCATTTTTCTTTTCAAAAGACACCAAAGAGAATCTAATCACAATTCTACTCTTTTTACTTAACATCCCTATTACACTTTTATATATCCAAATCGTATAAATACTAATTATTATGAATATTATAGAAAAACAAATGCCATTCATAAAACTATTTACGTTTTCAGTAACATTTAGTTTACTATTATTGGTAATCAGAGCCTTAAAAACAGAATCTTTTTTTTATCTATTCCTGGTCTGGAACCTCTTTTTGGCATGTATACCTTATGCTATTACGATACTACTAAGCATACGCAAAACAAATCAATTCATTTTCTGGCCAGGTTTTATGATATGGCTGGTATTTTTACCTAATTCTCCATACATCTTAACCGATTTACAACATATTAGATTAAGCAACTTACAATCAGTTTGGTTTGATGTTTTACTTATCCTATCCTTTGCCATCAATGGCTTGATCATCGGCTTTGTTTCTTTATGGATGATGCAGACATTGCTTCAGAAAAAATTTTCTAAAAAAATCACAAACCTCATCTCTTACTGTATTCTGCTATTGTGTGGTTTTGGGATATATCTGGGAAGAGTATTGAGATGGAACAGTTGGGATATACTTCAAAATCCATCAGGGATTTTATCAGATATCATAAAAAGAATCCTATTCCCTACCCAACATATTAATACCTGGGCATTTACGATAGGTTTTGGTGGTTTTTTGATCATCACATACCGAATGATTCAATATTATCAAGAAAAAAATAATTAAAAAAATACAATCACTATAAATATTATATCTATGGAAACCCAAAAACAAAAAAAGTCCTTTGGTCAATGGTTAAAGACCTCAATTACCGTTCGAATGTTAATGGTAGGAATACTAATCTTAGTATTATTAATCCCCCTTTCTTACATTAAAGATTTAATACGAGAGCGCTCCTATAGACAAGAAGAAGTTGTTAAAGAGATCAATCAAAAATGGGGAAATGAAGTATTACTATATGGTCCCATTCTTAAAATTCCTTATCAAATACATACCCTAAAAAAAACCTGGGATGACAAAACAAAATCGTATAACGAAGAAGATATTATTACGATAAAACATGCTTTTTTCTTTCCTAATACATTAGATATAAAAGCTAATATCGAATCTGAAACTTTGGGAAGAAGTATCTATGAGTCTGTAGTGTATACTGCCGATATGAAAATAACAGGTTCTTTTACTACTCCAAATTTTGAAACGCAGGATATTGCAGCGGCAGATATTTTATGGAATAAAGCTACTGTGCAAGTGAACTCAACAAACTTAAAGGGTATACGAAGTAATCTGGAACTAAAACTAGGAACAGACCAGTATCCTTTGCGATCTCGATATGCACAAAACTCATATACAAATACTCTGGAAACTAAATTTTTAAAAGAAAACTCTTTACCAAAAGAGAGTACGATCGATTTTAGCCTAGATCTCCTGATTAACGGAAGTGAACAATTACGATTCATCCCTGTGGGTCGTGAGACCAATGTATCCATGACATCAAATTGGGCCTCACCAAGTTTTAATGGTAATTATCTTCCCAATACTAAGACCAAACAGATCTCTGATCAAGGTTTTAAAGCCAACTGGAAAGTATTACAAATCAATAGAGAATTTGAGCAGGAATTTTTTGGAGAATTACCCCATATTAACGCTTCTGCCTTTGGTGTGAAATTACTGATTCCTGTAGATGAATATCAAAAAAGTGAACGCGCTGCCAAGTATGGATACCTTGTGATTGCCCTTACCTTTCTGGTATTCTTTTTAATCCAGGCAATTAGTAAAATTCATATTCATCCATTTCAATATTTAATGGTTGGATTAGCATTAACCATGTTTTATACATTATTGATTTCTATATCAGAACATTCAAGTTTTTTACAAGCATATGCTATAGCTGGTAGCGCAGTAGTTTTACTAATTTCTATGTATTCGAAAGCAATACTTAAAAGCTACAAATTTATGGGGTTTATAGCCGCTTCTTTAGCAGCACTATATGCGTTCATATTTGTGATCATTCAATTAGAGAGTTATGCATTATTAGTAGGAAGTATAGGATTATTCCTAATTCTGGGAACTATAATGATGATATCACGTAAAATTGATTGGAAAAACGATTAAACTCGAATTATACATTATGGAAATTATTATCAAATACATCGAAATAATAAAACGTATGGATCTACTTATTCACCTTCAAGCTACTGGAACACCTGAAGAGTTTGCTTCCCGGTTAGAGGTTTCAAAAACCAAACTTTATCGAATGATTAAGGTGATAAAAAGACTAAACGCTCCAATAAAGTATGATCATTTCTTACAGAGTTTTGTTTATACAGAAGCTGTAGGGTTTACATTTGGGTTTTACCCAAGATATCAAAATCACAAAAAGTCGCGACCTATTAGGATACGATTTCGAGAATAGATCTTAAGAAATCAACAAACAGTTACTATTAATTTCGGTAATTGGTTTGGTCAAATCAATATTACACTGGTTAGTTAGTTGATAAAAGTCGTGCTTCAGATTTTTGAAGTGCGGCTTTTTTATCTACTTTTAGTTCTTATAAAAAAACAGATGAAAAAAACCATTTATATCTCTATCATAGCATGTACTACATTAAGTATGTTTTCGTGCAAAACAGATTCTAAAAACAATCAGAACCTGACTAAAGAGGTCACATTTACCAAAGAAGGTGAACTTTCTTTATTTGATCTAAAAGATTCAATCCCAAATCCAATAACCAAACTAGATATCGAAATTGCCGACTCCGACTACGAAAGAGAAACAGGTTTGATGTATCGCAAATCTATGCAGAAGGATCGGGGTATGTTATTTATATTTTCTGAAGAAGCTCCACATTCGTTTTATATGAAAAACACAAAGTTCCCTTTAGATATCATATTTATAAATGCAAAAAATAAAGTAGTAAGTATCCAAAAAAACGCACAACCTCTTAATGAATCTTCATTACCATCTGAAGGACCAGCACAATATGTGTTAGAAGTTAATGCTAAACTTACTGATACCTGGAATCTTAAAGCTGGTGATTCTATTTCTTTCACCAAGATGTAAAAAAAACAATCAAACCTCATAGATTTTCTAAAACCTATGAGACCTGATAATAACAATAAACAAAAATCCTTTCTAATTGCTTAGAAAGGATTTTTATAATTATAATTTCAAAAGAGATTACTTCTTCTCTTCGGTTTCTTTTTCTTTAGTCTTTAAACCAACTTTACGTACTGTATCATACATTACCGGAGTTGCGATAAATAGT
This sequence comes from Aquimarina macrocephali JAMB N27, assembly GCF_000520995.1. GTDB lineage: Bacteria > Bacteroidota > Bacteroidia > Flavobacteriales > Flavobacteriaceae > Aquimarina > Aquimarina macrocephali. The sequence goes on from NZ_JACA01000003.1 coordinate 391,629, forward strand.
GACGAATAAGTACCTATAATCACACCAATAATTAATGAGAACATAAACCCTCTTAAAGGCACTGCGAATATAAAGATCGCGATCAGTACCAATAATGTGGTTAAAGATGTATTTAAAGTACGACTTAACGTACTATTTAAAGCTCCATTAACGTTTTTATCTAATGGTCTTCCAGTATGCTCGTTGAAGAATTCCCTAATTCTATCAAATACAACCACGGTATCATTTAACGAGTATCCAATTACAGTAAGTATAGCTGCAATGAATGCCTGGTCAATTTCCATATTAAATGGCATAAATTTATAGGTTAAAGAGAATATCCCTAGTACTATCAATACATCATGGAATACTGCCGCAACCGCACCTAAACTAAACTGCCATCTTCTAAATCGCAATAAGATATATAAGAATACAACTATAAGAGACGCAAATACAGACCAAAATGCTGCTTGTTTAATATCATCGGCAATTGTTGGCCCTACTTTCATAGAATGCATAATACCTACTTGCTTATCATCCCCACCATTAGCAAATTGATCATAAGTTAATCCATCTGTTAAATACGGTTTTAAAGCTGTAAATAATTTGTTTGAAATTTCTGTATCTATTTCCTCTCCTGTTTCATCAACTTTATACTTTGTTGTAATTTTTAGTTGATTATTTGTTCCGTAGGTCTTTGCTTGTGCGCTTTCAAAAGCAGCAACAAGATCTTTCTCTACTACAGCAGGAACAACATCTTTTGCAAAACGAACAGTATACGTTCTTCCTCCTACAAAATCTACACCTTGATCCAATCCATTCGTAAATAAAGAACCAATACCTGCTACGATAATAATACCAGAAATGACATACGCAATTTTACGCTTCTTTAAGAAATTAACATTAACGTTCTTAAATAAGTTTTTGGTTGCTCCTGTAGAAAAAGCCAACTCTTTACCATTTTTACCATAACCATCTATAAATAATCTGGTTACAAAAATCGCTGTAAACAATGAGGTTAAAATACCTATTAATAAGGTAGTTGCAAATCCTTTAATTGGTCCAGTACCAATAACTAATAAAATAAGTCCTGTTAGACCTGTAGTTATATTTGCATCAAGTATTGATGATAATGCATTACTAAATCCATCTTTAATAGCATCTACCTGAGATTTACCTTTTGCTAGTTCTTCTCTAATTCGTTCAAATATTAATACGTTTGCATCAACCGACATACCAATCGTTAATACAATACCTGCAATACCAGGAAGCGTTAATACCGCTTTTAATCCTGCTAATACTCCAAAAATAAATAAGATATTAACCACCAAGGCCACATCTGCAAAAAGTCCTGCTTTACCATAGTAAAACACCATCCAGATCAGAATCAATACTAATGCTATTGCAAAAGACATGACACCACTATCAATAGCTTCTTGACCTAATGATGGCCCTACTACTTCACTTTGTATAATATCTGCAGAGGCTGGTAATTTACCTGCTCTTAATACATTTGCCAAATCCTGACCTTCTTCTATAGAAAAATCTCCAGTGATTTCACTTCTTCCTCCACTAATCGCTCCTGTTGTAACTCCTGGAGCAGAATATACTATATCATCTAATACAACTGCTATCTGGCTACTTTGACTAAAAGCACGACCAGTCATTTCTTCCCATTTTTTAGCCCCTTTACCATCCATTTGCATGGTAACCGTTACTTTACCTAATTGGCTATATTCTTGTCTTGCATCTGTAATAACGCCACCACTTAGTTCTGGCTCATTATCTCTATTTCCTTTTATAGCATATAAATCTAAAAATTCAGAATCTTTTTCAGGTTTTCCCCAGGCAAACTTCACAAAACGTTGCTCTACCGGTAATAAAGCTTTTACCTTAGGATCATTAAGATATGCCATAAACTGGTCTGCATTCTTCTTTTCTACAGTAGCTACTACAGGCCCACCTTGTCTTCCTTGTCCTACAATTAGGTCAAACAATGGATTTACCTGTGCTTCAATATCCGTAGAATCTTCTGCATCTTCTAATAAGTTTTCGATAGCTGCATCAGCATCAGTTGTTGTAGAATCAACTTTTGCAGTATCTACTTGAGTAGAATCCACAACCGTTTCACTAGTTTCAGCAACTTTTTCCTTTATTTTATCTACACCTTCAAGATCTTCTTTAATTAGGTTATTGGCAGCAATAAGATGATTAAAGACTTCTTCCATTTTATATACATCCCAAAATTCTAATTGAGCTGTACTAGTTACCAAACTTTTTACTCTCTCTATATCTTTAGCACCAGGAAGTTCTACCAAAATACGACCAGATTCTCCTAAACGCTGGATATTAGGTTGTGTAACTCCAAACTTATCGATACGCTTACGCAATACTTCGAATGCAGATATTACAGACTCGTCAATCTTACGTTTCAGGATAGGTTTAACCTGCTCATTGGTCATATCATAAGTGATATCATCACTTAGATTTTTGTTTGCAAAAATATCTGGTGATGCTAACTTTGCATCCGGAATTTTTTCAAATTCGGTAAAGAAATCATCGATATAATTATTTTGGCTATTTTTCTGCACCTCATCGGTAGCAAGCAAAGCTTGATTAAACGATGGGTCTTTAGATTTATTAGCTAACCCACTTAAAATATCTTTTACAGAGATCTGTAGAATAACATTAATCCCACCTTTAAGGTCAAGCCCTTTATTAAGTTCTTTATCCTTTGCATCATTATATGTAATACCGGCAAAAATTTCTTCTTTACCAATAGAATCTAAATAATTACGCTCTGCGGTCTCCCTTAATTTCGAATAGTCTTTTACGCTTTCGGGATACTTTTGCTGTGCATAAATTTCAGCTTCTGCCTCTTTTGTGTAGGCCATGTATGTATATGACAATTGGTAAATACATACCAAGCCAAATAATATAGCAAATACCCTAACAAGTCCTTTATTTTGCATTATTTATTTATTTTGGTCAAACCTCTGTTAAAACGAGTAATCATATAATACACTCAAGGTTTGACAATTATTTTTAATTATTTAATACTGTGTGATTAAGCTTCATCAAACTATTGACAAAAGCTCTATTTAAAATATGATTAGTTTTCAGGAATTTCTTAAAAGCTGTGAATTCCAATCAAGAGATTGGTCCAGCTCTTACTTCTGGAATGTTATGCGAAGTATTATCTATTGCAATTGCAATATTTGTATTTACTTTTTGGGCTACCTTTATAAGCCTATCTATATAATCGGTATCTATTCCTTTAGCAAAACTATACGAGTTAGAACCAGAATAGCCATCGCGTTCATGTTTTACTTCTAAAACATACTTACCATTAAAGTCAGCATCAAAATCTGTACTTTTTTGGATCTCATAAACATCGAGATTATAGTCTTTAGAATTTTTATTTAAAGGAAACTGGTTGTCATCTTCATTTTGATCGTAAAAAACATGATCCAGGGCTACATCTTGTGCTTCAGAAAGTATTCTTTTTATATAGTCTACATCTGCATCGCTGTAATAAGCAATTTTAAGCTTGCCGTTTTTTAATCCTTTTGATATTCTGGTGTGTTCAACTCCAATGGATTGCAATTGTTTCTTTACACTTGTGATCGCATTTTCGGCTTCTAGAGAAGTAACATCATCATTAATAAACTCTAATACAATTTCCTGATTAGGTACAACAGTTTGTTGTTGAATAACAACAAGTAATGCTAATGCACTGATTAAAGTTCCGAAGTACCATTTCTTCTTCATTCGGCAAATATAAAAAAATTAAAACTGCATTTCTAAAGTCTTTAAATAAATATCTGTTGCAATCTTTGAACATCAAAACGTATGAGTTTCAATTTTGGTATTTATCGCTATTCAAAATAGCATCAAAACCCGAATTTTGTTCTATAGCAAAGGCTTTATTCATTAGTGAAACGTATATCAGTATAACTATATTAAAACAGTAAGAGCTGCCTAAAAAAGCAGCTCTTACTAAATATATTTAGGATGTATTATAATTCTAATAATCCATTTGTCTTCTTAACACCTTCTGCACTTTCTGCAAGTTTAGCTTTTTCTGCATCGCTAAGTTCTATTTCTACAATCTTTTCGATTCCGTTTCTACCTAATACAACTGGCGCACCAATACAAAGGTCATTTAATCCATATTCTCCTTCTAATAAGGTAGAACAAGGGAAAATTTTCTTTTGATCACAAGCAATTGCCTGCACTAAACCAGATACTGCTGCTCCCGGAGCATACCATGCAGATGTACCCAATAATTTGGTTAATGTAGCTCCACCAACTTTAGTATCTGCAGCTACTTGTTCTATTCTTTCTTCTGAAATAAATTCTGAAACAGGTACACTATTTCTTGTAGCCAATCTTGTTAATGGTACCATACCTTTATCACTATGACCACCAATTACCATCCCATCAACATCAGAAATAGGAGCACCTAATGCTTCTGCTAATCTGTATTTAAAACGAGCACTATCCAAAGCACCACCCATACCAATAATTCTATTTTTAGGAAGGTTGGTTGTTTTATGTACTAAATAGGTCATTGTATCCATAGGGTTACTAACCACAATAATAATAGCATTAGGAGAATGCTCTATTAAACTTGAAGATACTGTTTTAACAATACCTGCATTAATACCAATCAATTCTTCTCTTGTCATTCCTGGTTTACGAGGAATTCCTGAAGTAATTACAGCAATATCACTTCCTGCAGTTTTAGAATAATCTCCTGTAGTACCAGTGATTTTGGTATCAAACCCATTTAAAGAAGCTGTTTGCATCAGATCCATCGCTTTTCCTTCTGCATATCCTTCTTTAATATCTAACACGACTACTTCTGAAGCAAAATTCTTTATTGCTATGTATTCAGCGCAACTAGCACCTACTGCACCAGCTCCTACTACTGTAACTTTCATGGTATATTTTTTTGAATGTAATTAAACTTATTTATTTCGCGAAAATACGAATTCTTTGATGAATTAATTAACAAATAGAGTGTTAATTACCAGCCAAAATTAAGTCCTAAAGAAAGGTTATTATAGTTTTGCAATGTATAATCCAAATTAGCTCTAAAAATACCAAACTGTACTTTTGCACCAATTGATGCTTTAACTCCTTTTGTTTTGTTTTTCACACGTATTGGATCTATTACCGTTTGTGAATTCAGTGGTCCATTTTGGATTTGATAAGTACCTAATAAATCTGCATCACTCGAACCAAAATAATACCCCAGACCCCCATAAAAGTTTAAAACTGGTAATTTGGTGGATACAATACCTGTGATTAACCATGAATTAGTATTTAGACGTACTTCTTGGTCAGCGCCTTCTATCCCACTGCTGGCATTAATATCATAAAAACCTTTTACATTGGTATATCCTAACAAAGCAGATAGCCTAACTGGCCATCTCTTTAGTGGAAAAACCCAATCGGTAAACTCATGTTGAAACGCAACACCGTATAACTGTATTTCGGCATCTTGTACTGCTTTAATCCTAGGTAAAAATCTAAGTTTTATTTCTGTACTTTTTATTAACCCCATTGATCCTTGAATAAATCCGCTTGGTAAAGAATTAATTTCAGAATCTCCAATACCATTTGGCAAAACAACTTCTAATTCTGTAGCTTGACCTCGATTTATTACGACTACTACCTCTTCTTGATTTACACCTAATGCATTTGCAACAGTCTGACTGGTTTGCCCGTTTCTAAATGTTAAATCTGTATAATCCTGCACATTTAGAATAAAAGATTGTTTCTCTTCTCTTATAAAAGAAAGGTTACCTACAATCCCTGCTTCGAAGTGCCATAATTTTTTTGTTTCTGCTGTATTATACCAACCATTTGACATAGCGTTTACTAAAGACTCTCCTGCAGATGCAAAATAATCTTCACTAAATCTCTGGGCATTTTCAATTCCTATTTCAAGAATTTGATCGATATCTGTTTGCGAAAACGTAGCGTGACCTAGAAGTAATGCCAACAGCAAAGTACATTTTTTCATAAGATTTGGGTTTAATGGGCATTGCAATATAAAAAAAATCCGCTATACCTATTATATAGCGGATCTTAAATATAATTTTAAACTATTATTTATGCATCAATATTTGCATACACAGCGTTCTTTTCGATAAACTCTCTACGTGGTGGTACTTCATCTCCCATTAACATAGAAAATATGCGATCTGCTTCTGTAAGATTATCAATGGTAACCTGACGCATCGTTCTAAATTCTGGATTCATAGTAGTATCCCATAACTGCTCTGCATTCATCTCTCCAAGACCTTTATATCGTTGTATTTTCGAACTTTCTCCAAATTCTTGTACAATCAAATCTCGTTGATCATCATTCCATGCATATTGTTTTTTGGCTCCTTTTTTCACCAAATATAATGGTGGTGCAGCTATATAAATGTGCCCTGCCTCAATCAGTTCTTTCATATAACGGAAAAAGAATGTGAGGATCAATGTAGAAATATGACTACCATCTACATCGGCATCACACATAATTACCACTTTATGATAGCGTAATTTTGATAGGTTTAATGCTTTACTATCTTCTTCGGTTCCAATGGTAACACCAAGAGCAGTAAAGATATTTTTGATTTCTTCATTTTCAAAAACCTTATGATGCATTGCTTTTTCGACATTCAATATCTTACCACGTAGTGGAAGAATTGCTTGAAACATACGATCACGTCCTTGTTTTGCTGTTCCACCTGCAGAATCTCCCTCAACCAAAAACACTTCACATAATGCAGGATCTTGTTCTGAACAATCAGAAAGTTTACCTGGTAAACCACCAATACTCATTACCGATTTACGTTGCACCATTTCACGTGCTTTTTTAGCAGCGTGACGTGCCTGAGCAGCAAGAATTACTTTCTGAACAATAGTTTTAGCATCATTCGGATTCTCCTCAAGGTAATTCTCCAGCATTTCAGAAACAGCTTGCGAAACTGCAGAAGTAACTTCTCTATTTCCTAATTTAGTTTTGGTCTGCCCTTCAAATTGAGGTTCCTGAACTTTTACTGAAATAATAGCTGTTAATCCTTCACGGAAATCATCTCCAGCAATCTCAAATTTCAATTTATCTAACATCCCTGAAGCGTCTGCATACTTTTTAAGTGTAGCAGTTAAACCTCTTCTAAAACCTGAAAGATGTGTTCCTCCTTCATGGGTATTAATATTATTCACATAAGAATGTAAATTCTCTGCATAAGAGTCATTATAGATCATCGCCACTTCTACAGGAATATCATTTTTCTCGCCTTCCATAGAAATCACATCTGCTATAATAGCACTACGACTTGTATCAAGAAATCGAACAAATTCTTTTAATCCTTCTTCAGAATGGAAAGTTTCGGTAACATCATTACCTTCATCATCCTGATGACGCTTATCTGTTAATGTAATTTTTATTCCTTTATTAAGGTATGCCAATTCACGCATACGACTTGCCAGAGTATCATAATTATATTCCAGAGTCTGCTGAAAAATTGTGGGGTCTGGTCTAAAAGTAACTATGGTACCATTAAAATCTGTATCTCCTGTAGATTTAACTGGATATAATGGTTTACCTTTTTCATACTCCTGCTCCCATACTTTACCATCTTTATGAACAAAAGCATGCAAGTGAGCTGATAATGCATTCACACAAGATACTCCTACCCCGTGAAGACCACCAGAAACCTTGTAAGAATCTTTATCGAATTTTCCTCCTGCACCTATTTTGGTCATTACAACCTCTAAAGCAGAAACACCTTCCTTTTTATGTATACCTACAGGAATACCCCTACCATTATCTCGTGTAGTAACAGAATTATCTTCATTAATAGTTACCTGTATAGCATCACAATGCCCTGCCAGTGCTTCATCAATTGAGTTATCTACTACTTCATACACCAAATGATGCAACCCTCGAGATCCAACATCACCAATATACATCGATGGACGCATACGTACATGCTCCATTCCTTCGAGTGCCTGAATACTATCGGCGGAGTAATTATTCTTATTAGCTTCTTCGCTCATAAATCCCTTAATTAATTATTTTATTTTTTTGACAACAAACAAAGATAAAAAAAGAGTAAAAGGATCAAAGAGTTTTATCAAGAAGGATTTAACGAGTTATCAACAATTAATTAAGAATAGTACTAGAAAATCAAAAAACGCTCTTAAAAACGATAAAAGACCCCTTAAATCGATTTTTAAGATAATTTGTGTTTTGCCTGATATTTATTAAATCACTCTAACCTCTTTTAAACAAACAAGAATCGACAAATTTCTTTTCGATACCTCATTCTAAATTATAATATAAAAAACCAGTCATCATATTAACGCTTCCTTAATACAATTTACATCAATCTTAACATCTGCTTTATAATACCAAATACAAAACACTGTTTTAGGTGATCGAACAATCAAGTTCATTATTAACCAAATTAAGTATTAACACAAACTTATCTAACAAAAAAGATTATGAAATTCAAAAAAGAATTTAACGCATTTAAAGCTATAGCACTATGCACAGTATTATTTTTTACTTCTTGTCAAAAAGACAACATCAATGAGAACGTAGATGAAAACACAACACCTACGAATGGAAAAACTATTGAAAAATACTTTCAAGGTAATTTAGTTACCGTAGAAGATATAGGAAATGGAGAATTTCTTTATAATTCAGACATTATCCTTTCTGCCAATATGTTATCCGACACGCCTCTTCCAATTTTTGACCCAAAATCACCTCCGAGTATTGAAGGTAATCAAAAATTAGCATTGTGGGGTTCGACTAAAAAATGGCCAAACAACACTGTAGTTTATACATTAGGATCATTAAATAGCACTTTGCGTACTAACTTAACAGCAGCTTTCAAAAGATGGTCTGATAAGACTAATATAAAATTTAAAGAAAGAACTAATGAATCTGATTATGTAACTATTTATGAATCTACAAACGTTTGTTCGGGATGTGGTCGGGCTTCTTTTGGAATACAAAGAAACGGAAGTGTGCAACTAGGTCGTAATGCTAGTGTTAGTCTAATAGTTCACGAATTAGGACACACTCTTGGTTTTGTACATGAGCAAACAAGATCAGATAGAGATGATTACGTTATTATAAAATGGGAAAATATCCAATCGGGTATGGAAGGTAACTTTAGAAAAGATCAAAATGCTCAATTATTAACTGGCTCATTTGACATTAAATCTATAATGATGTACTATTCATACGGTTTTTCTAAAAACGGAAAACCAACCATTACTTTACTTAATGGTCAAACGTACACCGGAGCGCAACAAACTATATCTGCTTTAGATATCGAAGGAACCAACAAAGCATATCCATCTAATGATAACCCTAGTGATCCTTGTGCAGGTGTAAGCCCATGGGTTTCTGGACAATCGTATTCTGAAGGAGATCAAGTAACCTACAGTGGTTATTTATATACTTTACAAAATAATAGCTGGGTAAGTACAGGAAAATGTGGAAATTAAATTAATGCACATTCCTTCATAAAAATAAATCGAATTTGTAAAGAAGGCTACAATTAATTGTAGCCTTCTTTTGCATTTAATTTTGACCTTAATAGTTATTATACAAAACCCCAAGAAATTTTCTCAGGGTCTCACATCTCAATTAACTCAACTTTCAGCTAAAATAAACTGTAATTTTCATATCATATATTGACATCGTCGTAAGCTTCTTCGTGTACATTAGCAATAGCTCTACCACTTGGATCATTCATATTTTTAAATGCTTCGTCCCATTCTAAAGCAATTTTTGTACTACATGCTACCGATGGTTCTTGAGGAACACTCAATGCTGCTGTATCACTAGGAAAATGCCCTTCGAAAATAGTACGATAGTAAAATTCTTCTTTGTTTTGAGGAGTTTGTATTGGGAATCTAAAATGTGCATTTGCCATTTGCTCATCTGTAACTTCGATCTCAACAACTTCTTTCAATGTATCAATCCAACTATATCCTACTCCATCAGAAAATTGTTCTTTTTGTCTCCAGACTACACTTTCTGGCAAATAAGATTCAAAAGCTTTACGAATAACCCATTTTTCCATTCTCTCTCCATTGATCATCTTATCTTTTGGGTTAATTCGCATTGCAATATCCATAAACTCTTTATCCAAAAACGGCACTCGCCCTTCGATTCCCCATGCTGCAAGCGATTTATTTGCTCGTAAACAATCATACATATGTAATTTATTGAGTTTACGCACAGTTTCTTCATGAAATTCTTTTGCGTTTGGTGCTTTATGAAAATATAAATATCCACCAAAAATCTCATCAGCTCCTTCTCCCGATAGTACCATTTTTACTCCCATAGATTTAATAACCCTAGCCATCAAATACATTGGTGTAGAAGCTCTTATAGTAGTAATATCATAGGTTTCCAGATTATAGATCACATCTTTTATTGCATCAAGACCTTCTCGAATGGTAAATTTTATTTCGTGATGAATAGTTCCGATATGATCAGCTACTTTTTGTGCAGCTTTCAAATCCGGTGAACCTTCTAATCCAACAGAAAACGAATGTAACTTTGGCCACCATGCATCTTTGGTGTCATTGGATTCTATTCGTTTTTCTGAATATTTTTTTGCAATAGCAGAAGTTACTGAAGAATCTAATCCGCCTGACAATAGAACACCGTAAGGAACATCAGACATTAATTGTCTATGAACAGCTGCCTCTAGAGCATCTCTAAGTTCATCGATACTGGTTTGATTTTCCTTTACTGTTTCATAATCAGACCAATCTCTAACATACCATCTCTTTAGAGTTTCTTCTTCACTTGATAAATAATGTCCTGGAGGAAACAATTCTATTTTAGTACAAACTCCTTCTAGAGCTTTTAACTCAGATGCCACATAGAAAGTACCATTTTGATCCCATCCCATATAAAGAGGGATAATTCCCATATGATCTCTTGAAATGAAGTACGTATCCTTTTCTACATCATATAATGCAAAAGCAAAAATACCATTAAGGTCATCTAAGAAATCTGTGCCTTTTTGCTCATATAGTGCTAAAATTATCTCACAATCAGATTCTGTTTGGAAATCATACGTTCCTTCGAACTGTTTACGAAGTTCTCTATGATTATAAATTTCTCCGTTAGCGGCTAATACCAATTTATTATCTGCACTAAACAACGGTTGTTTACCAGAAACTGGATCAACAATAGCCAATCTTTCATGTGCTAGTATTGCATTTTTGCTGGAGTATATCCCACTCCAATCCGGGCCTCTATGTCTAATTTTTCTTGACATCTCAAGTAATTGAGGTCGTAACATCTCTGAATCTTGCTTTATATCAAAAGCACAAACAATTCCACACATATTCTTCGTTTTCTATTATTTGAAAAGTCAAAGGTTGATTTATAGTTACAAAATAAAAACAATAAACACTATATGACTTACATATTGAAACAACAAATACAATAAAATATAACAAAAAGAAACTTCATTAAGGATATAATATTATATATACTATCAAATCGTCATCTCAAACATTTAACACAATTTATAGACTCGATTAACATTTCAATTGTAAGTTCAACAATATCTTTACGTCTGTCATAAAAATTAAAATCACCATTATGAAAAAATCACTCTTATTAGTTATTATTATGTTTTTGGGTACGTTGTCAAGTGTAAATGCTCAAAAATTTGTAGGACTGCAGAAAAGTCCAACGGATATTTCTTACGCTAAGAAAGACAGAAATGCCAAACCAGAGATTAAAGTTGTTTATAGTCGTCCACAAAAGAAAGGGCGTAAAATTTTTGGTAGTTTAGCTGCATATGATAAAGTATGGAGAACTGGAGCTGATGAAGCAACCGAAATCAGATTCTCTCAGGATGTAAAAATGGGAGATAAAACTATCAAAGCAGGAACATATTCATTATTTACTATTCCTGGTGAAAAAGAATGGACTATTATTATCAATTCTGATCTTGATAGTTGGGGAGCTTACTCTTATGATAAAAGTAAAGATGTGGCTAGAATTAATGTTCCCGTTGGAAGTGGTGATGAACTAGAAGTTTTTTCTATAGCTTTCAAAAAAGTAGACAAAGGATACCACATGGTACTTGGATGGGATACTACTCGTGTAGCCGTACCATTTAATTTATAATAACAATTTACTTCATAAAAAAATAGCTTGAAAATATATTTTCAAGCTATTTTTTTCCTCAACTATTGTGTTTGTTCTTATCCCCAACAGAGATAATTAGTTCTTTTGTTATCTGTGAATAGCATGACCAGATGCTCCAGGTAACTCTCTTAGAAAATCCATTACAATTCTAAAAGTTAATCTAAATTTTGTGTAAAATAGCCCCATATGTTACGTTTAAAAATTAATATAATTATTACTCAAATATAACACCGATATAACTCGATGTCAATAAATTTATATATATTTTAGATATAAATCAAGATTTTATCGACAATATGCACTAAAAACTCAATTCTAATAAATCTCCCCCTAATGCTTTGTCTTTTTATACAAGGAAAATAGGGTAATTTTCCCCGGTTCCTTAACATAAATTTTTAAAAGTTTATTCTTTTTCATTTCATTTAATTTTTAAAATTGTCCCTCAACAATTTCAAAAAAATCTTATCTATGGATTGCATTACTGCAAGCCGATGGTAATTGTCTTAAAAAGGTTTTTAAAGCCTTTATGTCAACAAAAAAAATACCGTAAAATAGCTTCATAATCTTTAGATTTAAAATTGTTATACAAAGATAATATCTATCTTACTTGGCCAATAAAAATTAACATCATCAAAACAAAATTTTAGACATAAAACATCTTAAGACGCTATAATATCAAAAATAGATTTAATCATGTTAATTTTTGAAGTTTTTTCTTACATAATAAAAGTGAAATTTAGGGGTTTTCTCCCCCTTTTTTATCTTTAAATCCATTCAGTTAAGTTTTCTTCAACATACAAAACAACAAAAAAGCATAATTACACCTATATACTATTCTAAAAACACGATTATTCTTTCCTTCTCATAAATGCAAAAAGCGATCATACCTAAATGATGTTAACCTCTATTTTATATTTTTTGAATATTTTTCCTTTCATTTAAATACCTCCGTAATGAGAAATTAAAGAAAGAAATGAAATCTAACAATTAAACTAATTATAGTGTATATGTGTTTAAAAACTCAAAATTAAGTTGGTCACTAAATGTAATGAGGTATTTCTAAGAAGTTATTAGTTTTACTAGGCAACTGAAGTGTTTGCGTTTATCCTAAGTTAAAAACAGTAATCTTTGAAAAGAGATATTTATATTAGATTAGGTATAGTCCTTTTCTTATACACTATATCATCCTTTTCTTACTTATAAAAATTAGTAAGAGAATGTTTCTCAAAACAATCTCTTACTAAGGATCCAAAAAATAAAACGACAGATAATAATAAACTACGATACCTATCATTATTTATTGATTGCATATTGAGATGCTTCAGGAAGATCTTTTAAAAAATTAATTACTACGTTAAAACTTAATCCGAAAATTGAGATAAAATATTTCATAACTGTTTGGTTTTTAATTACAGTTATAAATTTATACCATATTTACATTGGTAAGTTCAAAAAATCGTTAACCAACCTAAAAGAATAATTAAAACGACCTTTACATTCGATGAAAGGTAAATTTCGCGTTCATATCAAAAAGTATATATATTACCTTTATGTGATACTTATCTGCGCATAGCATATAGAGATGCCCCTGGTAATTCCTTTATAAAACTGATAAAAGTTCTAAAAGTTAATCCAAATGTAGTGTAAAAATTTTTCATAAGAAACTGATTTTAAATTGTTCACATAAATTTAAGCACTACTAAAATAAGTGGTAAAACAAAAATGATAATTTCGATATAAATACTTAAAGAGCTGGGTAAAAAGTATATGAAATATTGAAAAACCACAAAGTGGGTAGTCTTTTTCCTTCAAAACAAAAAATGAAATACGGGGAATTATCCCCAATATTATGGAAAAACCACAATGTATTAACGATTAAGTACTTGTATTTTTATTCAAAAAACCTTAAAAATCAAACTGATAGGTTCTTTTAAGGGATATTTAAGTATTTATGAGTTTGAAGAGAAACTTTCCATTTTGGATTTTTCATAACATAATCCACAATCAGAGGAATGATTTTTTCGCGAACACTCCACTCGGGTTGAAGATACAATACACAATTATCAGAAACTTTGTCTGCTTGTCCTTCTGCAAATTCAAAATCACTTTTGTTATAAACGATGCATTTTAATTCATCAGCTTTTTTATAAACTTCTTCTTTTGGAAGTTTTACTTTTTTGGGAGAAAGACAAATCCAGTCCCATTCTCCTGTTAGAGGGTAAGCGCCGGATGTTTCAATGTGGGTTTTAGCCCCTTTATCTTTAAGTCTCTGAGTTAGCAATGTCATATCCCAGGTAAGAGGCTCCCCTCCAGTAACTACAATTACATTACTATATTTTAAAGCATTTTCTACAATAACATTTGTATCTGTTGGAGGATGTAGATCTGCATTCCAGCTTTCTTTCACATCACACCAATGACACCCAACATCACAACCACCGATTCTAACAAAATATGCTGCCGTTCCTTTATGAAAACCTTCTCCCTGAATAGTATAAAATTCTTCCATCAAAGGAAGCATCTTGCCATCATTTACCAATTTTTGTATACTCTTTTGCATAAGGCTGCAAATGTAAATAATAATAAATTACGATTTCAGAATAATTACACCTTAAAAGATTCTTCTAATCAAAATTAAAAAATACTAATAAAAAAATAGCTTAATCCGTTATCTATAAAGGCATACTACACCATTAGCTCTATTCAGATTTAACAGCAATACATTCTATTTCGATCTTAGCACCAACTGCTAATCCTTTTGCTGCAAAGGTAGTTCGTGCTGGTTTTTGAGGGAAATAAGTTTTATACACTTCGTTAAAAGCAGAAAAATCTTCTATATCAGCCAGAATCACAGTACATTTCACTACATCCTCCATATTCATATCATGGTGTTCTAAAACTGCTTTGATATTTTCCAGAGTTTGTTTTGTTTCGGGTTGTATTCCTCCTGTCACCAATTTTCTTACACTATGATCCATTCCTACCTGACCAGACAGAAAATATAGATTTCCTACCTGTACGGCATCAGAAAAAGGAGCGGTTGATTTTTTGGGTTCGTGAGTTTTATGAAAAACCACCTCATCTACAGGCTTTATAACTTCTGTATTACAACTCATAAAAAAAGCAAAAAGGCAAATTATCAGTATTATTTTTTTCATGGATCTGGAATAATAAAAAATTAGTATTGTGATTTACTTTATATTAAAAGTAACTTATAATTTCTATAGAAAAGTTAAGATTCCTATTTTTATGCAAAATTATATTTAATTATGAGCGATAACCAGGCATTTCTTGAACATATTAACGAAGGTTATAAAACCAAAGGTGATTTCCTAACTATGGGAGCAGCCATGTACAATGGCGAAACAGTAACCGATGCTCATGTAAAAATCCCTTTAAAAACATTAAATCGCCACGGGTTAATTGCTGGCGCTACTGGTACAGGTAAAACCAAGACTCTACAGGTACTAGCAGAAAACTTAAGTGAGCAAGGAATACCTGTGCTTTTAATGGATATAAAAGGGGATCTTAGTGGGATTGCAGCTGCCAGTCCTGGTCATCCCAAAATTGATGAACGTCATGAAAAAATAGGTATCCCATTCGAAGCCAAAGATTTTCCTGTAGAGATTTTATCTCTTTCTGATCAGGATGGTGTTCGGCTTAGAGCTACAGTAAGTGAGTTTGGACCAGTTTTACTATCCAGAATTCTTGATGTCACTACAACACAAGCTGGAATTATCTCTATTATATTTAAATATTGTGATGATAATAAATTGCCACTATTAGATTTAAAAGATCTAAAGAAAGTCTTACAATTTTCCACTCAAGAAGGCAAAAAGGAATTAGAGAAGGACTATGGACGTATTTCTACTGCTTCTACTGGTTCAATTTTACGTAAAATAGTCGAATTAGAACAACAAGGAGCAGATCTCTTTTTTGGCGAAAAATCTTTCGAAGTTCAGGATTTATGCAGGATCGATGAAAATGGTAGAGGTATAATCAATATCATTAGGTTAACAGACATACAGGATAAGCCAAAGTTGTTTTCTACATTTATGCTTAGTCTTCTTGCCGAAATATATGGTACTTTTCCAGAACAGGGAGATAGCGGAAGACCAGAACTAGTCATCTTTCTTGATGAGGCTCATCTAATTTTTAAAGAAGCTTCTAACGCACTTATGGGCCAGATCGAGAGTATCGTAAAATTAATACGATCCAAAGGTGTAGGTCTTTATTTTGTAACTCAAAATCCAACTGATGTCCCTGATGGAGTTTTGAGTCAATTAGGGCTCAAAGTTCAGCATGCACTAAGAGCGTTTACTGCCAAGGATAGAAAAGCGATTAAACTTACTGCAGAGAATTATCCAATTTCAGAATATTATGACACTAAAGAAATACTTACTTCCTTAGGAATTGGTGAAGCTTTGGTATCTGCCCTTGATGAAAAGGGACGCCCTACTCCACTGGCAGCAACTATGCTACGCGCTCCTATGAGTCGAATGGATATACTAAATGATGGTGAACTAAAAGCTTTACTTAAAAAATCAAAGCTTATCCCTAAGTATAATGAAGAAATAGATAGAGAAAGTGCCTATGAGTTGTTAAATGAAAAAATTGAGAAAGCGGAAGCAAAAGAAGCAAAAGCTGCCGCCAAAAAAGAAAGAGAAAAGCTAAATAGAAGCTCATCCAGCTCTCGATCAAGAGGCAGAAGAACCAGTGCTACAGAAAAAGCAGTAATCAAAGTACTAACTAGTGCCACTTTTATTAGAGGGGCTTTAGGAGTGCTGAATAAGTTATTGAAATAATTTACGTTTATAGTTTAACAAATCATTTAATCATCTAGTTATGGCAAAGAGAATGTTGAAAATTCTTCTTATTTCACTATTAATGTATAGCTGTCAGAAAGAAAAAAAACAAAATCCTTTTGAGATTACCAATAATAGAATAGGGTTATTAACCAACGAAATACAAGTCAAAGAATTAGACTCTATCTATGCCAATGATTCTATTGCAAAGAGAGCTACAGGAGGTCAGTTTCTAAATAATGCAAATGAAATAGAGGTTTATGAAAAAGGAGGAGTGAAACTATTAGTTTTAGAAGCTCAAAAAGAATCAGACCCAACGTCTACTATAGAAAATATTCAAATTGTAGACCCTAGATACAAAACTGCTTCGGGCTTATCTTCTAATGGTATTTTTAAAGATATCAAAGACCATTACAAGATCTCAAAAATTAATAATACACTAAGTACAGCAGTGATATTTGTAGATAGTATCCAAGCTTATTTCACTATTGATAAAAAAGAATTATCAAAAAAGTTTCAATCTACTACAGATATAGAAATAACAGCTACAGATATACCAGATGCTGCAAAAATCAAACACTTCTGGATAAGTTGGGAGGCAGCGAATTAAAAAGTAAAAAAATGAGTAAAAAATATCATATCCAAAAATCCCCTTTTATCGTACCCACTACCGATGGAAAATTAATAGAAGAGCATTTTGGCATGGCTACTGATCAGAATTCCCAAATTAGCATAGCGCATATGATTGCCCCACCTCACTGGAGTGAGCCTTTTCAAACTCCAGAATTTGATGAATACACCTATATTATTAGAGGCAAAAAGCAATTTATTATAGACGGTGAAAAAATAATACTAGAATCGGGACAATCTATTAAAATCAAAAAAAACACAAGAATTCAATATACTAACCCTTTTAATAAAGAATGTGAGTATCTTGCCATTTGTCTCCCTGCATTTACTATGGAAGCAGTACATCGTGAAGGTGAATGAAAGAAAAATATAAAAAATACTTGCCTCATATAATTGGAAAATACATCCAGTTTCTTTTCTTTTTTTATCCAAAAAAGGCAATCAATAAAGCATACATCTTATTCTGCACCCCTAGAAAAGGTAAAATATTACCCGAACAAGAAGATTTTCTAGAAGAAGCAGAAGACGAAATGGTTCTTATTGATACTATTTATATACAGACCTATAGATGGTCAAGTATGGGGGAAACGATTTTATTAGTTCATGGATGGGAGAGCAATACGCATCGATGGAAGGTACTTATACAAAAATTACACAAAAAAGGATTTAATGTAATTGCTTTTGATGCACCGGCACATGGTAATTCTACAGGAAAAATACTAAACGTTCCTTTATACACTAAGTGCCTTCAAAAAATAGTTGAACTCTATCGGCCTAATCATATGATCGGGCATTCTGTAGGTGGTATGACAACTATATTTCATCAATATACCTACCCAAATAAAGAAATAGAGAAATTAATAGTACTGGCACCGCCTTCAGAATTATCCAGGATCATGAAAGGATATCAGGAAATATTAAAGCTTTCTCCAAAGTTCATGAAGGCATTAAATCAATATTTCAAAGAAAAACATGGTTTCTATTTTGAAGAATTTTCGATGACAAGTTTTGCTAAAAACCTAGCGCTTAACGGACTTTTAATTCATGATAAAAATGATGATATCGCTCCTTATAGCGAAGCCGAAGGTATTAGCAAAAATTGGAACAATGCCCAATTTATTACTACAGAAGATTATGGTCACTCCCTGTTTTTTGATGAAGTTGATAATATGATTATTGATTTTTTGAAAGCATAAGACATAAACAAATTCTAATAGCATCATTTTTTAGAAAAAAAAGCACTTCCCTCATTTAAAAGCACCGTTTACTCATTACTGTTTTCCTAAAACCCATCTTCAGCATAGATTTACGATAAATCTAAATCATGAAAAATTTAATATGCATCTTCTTAGTATTCTCTAATTCTTTCGCCTTTGCACAAATTAGAGGAAACGCAACAATTATTTCCAGACAAAATATAATTGCTCCTGCAGAATTGGCAAATGCTGATATTTATGGAAATCAAATACAACAATTCAGGCAAAAGGATTTAATACCAAATCCAGTAATAACAATCGACGCTAAAGTGTTAAACAATATTATTGCCGATTCGTATACCGCAATTTTTAATATCGTTCAAATTGGAAAAACATCTCAAGAAACCAATACACTAATGAAAGAGAGAGTAGCAAAGGTAAAAGATGGATTGCGTACTAAAGGTATTTTAGAGGGAGATATTGTTATAGATGTCATATCATTTGTTCCTGTATACGAAACTGTAGTAGAAAAAAAGTTATTTAGCAAAAAATACAATGAAGTTCCTAAAGGTTTTGAATTACAACAAAATATCCATGTAAAATTCACTAATGTAAATCAATTTGAAAAAATACTTGCTACCTGCGCAAATAACGAAATTTATAATCTTGTCAAAGTAGATTATTTTATAAACGATATACAAACCGTATACAAACAACTACGTACAGAAATATTGAAAACCCTAAAAGAGAAACAACAATTCTATACTGATTTAGGTTTTGACTTAACATCATATCGTCCAACAATTGCAGATACTAAATATTGTCATTTTCCAAAAGAATTTTATAAAAACTACCAGGCTTTTCATAGCACCTCTTTAGAAACTCTTAATAAAAAGCAAGGGATTGTAACTGCAAAAAAACAAACCACATATTATTATGATCCTATCACTTATAAAGATTATGATATGGTTATAAATACATCAATAGTTGAACCTGTAGTGCAGATAGGTATGGAAATAAAACTACAGTACACACCTATACCAAAAGAGCAAAAACCAATTGAAAAAGAAATTACAAATCCGAAATATTTCTTAATCTCACCAGATGGAAACATCGATATTAAAGAATTAAAATTAAACTAATACCATTTATCATTTTGTTATAACCGTTATCTTTAAATGTTATCTTTGTACACTATTTATATTTTATGCTTGAAAAAACTTTCACAAGACTTAATAAATATCTAAGCGAAGTTGGCTATTGCTCACGTCGTGAAGCAGATAAATTAATTGATCAGGGACGTGTAACCATTAATGGTAAAGTACCAGAAATGGGAACCAAAGTTACTCCCGATGATATTGTTCGGGTAGATGGTGAATTAATAAATAAACCTAAAGAAAAACACGTATATCTTGCTTTTAATAAACCTGTAGGCATTGTTTGCACAACAGCACAAAATGAAAAGGATAATATTGTTGATTACATTAATTATCCTAAACGTATTTTTCCTATTGGTCGGTTAGACAAACCTAGTGAAGGGCTTATTTTTTTAACTAGTGATGGAGATATAGTTAATAAAATTCTTAGAGCAAGAAATAATCACGAAAAAGAATATGTAGTAACAGTAAATAAATTGATTAGTCCATTATTTATAAAACGAATGAGTAATGGAGTACCTATTCTCGATACTATAACCCGTAAATGCGAAGTAGAACAAATTAGCAAATATGATTTTAGAATCGTGTTAACCCAGGGGCTTAATCGCCAAATTCGTAGAATGTGCGAATACCTCGGGTATGAAGTGGTAAAGCTAAAGCGAATTAGAATCATGAACGTCCCTCTTGATGTTCCTACAGGAGAATGGAGATATTTAACAGAAAAAGAATTAGGAGTTCTTAATGCTGATGTTGGAGATTCGAGTAAAACAGAAGAAGCTTCTGTACTTGAAGATACCAAGCCCAAAAAAAACACAAATAACTCGAGACGGTTTACCACTAAAAACGATAAAAAGGGAAATTCTGACAAAAGAAATTCTCGTACATCAAGAGATAAAAAACGAAGAGATCGAAGAAACTAACCATTTTCTCGCTGTTAATTATATCTTAATTTCCCCTTTCCAAAGTTTTTTCCTTTTTTAAAATACCTAAATTGTCTTACTAATCAATTCTCAATCCCATGACCCGAATACTGTTTTCTTTATTTTTTTTGGTAAGCATTATAACCTGGAGTCAGTCAGAATATGAACCTTCAGAAGCACATCCTTTTGGGCAACCAAATCCCAAAGCACCAAAAGAAATTCTGGATTTTGCACCTCTAATAGGAAAATGTAATTGTATCTCACAAACCAGAAATCCGGATCGTACCTGGGGAGAACCGAATAAAATGACCTGGGAATTTAAGTATATTATGAACGGAATGGCCATTCAAGATCAAACATTAAAAGCAGATGGCCGACACTCTGGTAGCATAAGACAATTTAATGCAGATAGTAGTCAATGGTATGTACATTATTATTCATCAACAAGAGCCACTCCTCTACTTTCTTCCTGGAAAGGAAATAAAAAAGAAGGAAAAGTTATTTTATATCGTAAACAAAAAGCTCCTAATGGTATGGATGGTTTTTCTAAACTTAATTTTTATGATATTAATGACAATGGATTTAAATGGCTTGGCGAATGGGTAGATACAAATGAGACCATTTCTTTTCCGACCTGGAAAATCGAATGCGTTAGACAAGAAAACACAGAACAACTCTTTGATGAAGAACTAATAAGAGCTGAGGCAAAAGCATTTTCTGATGCTTACCTAAGGCAAGATTATGAAGCTATTGCGAAAGCATATACTGATAATGCAAAAATATTTCCAACCAATGCACCAATTATTAAAGGATATGAAGCTATTAAAAAAAGGTGGTCAGGATCTAGCGGCTATACTCCGATTGAACATGAAATTATTCCTGAAGAAATTGTAATTCTTGGAGATACAGCTCATGATTATGGAATATATAAAGGAAAAAACAAAAATGATGATGGAACAGAAATAACATATGAAGGAAAATATGTGGTTATCTGGAAAAAAGTTGACAATCAATGGAAAATGTATCTGGACATCTGGAATAGAATAAAAAAATAACCATAATAATTACATTAGAAAATGAATATTTTATCTCCTTTCCATCTGGCGATTCCTGTTCATAACTTAGAAAGTGCCAGAAATTTTTATAAAAATATTCTGGAGCTTGAAGAAGGTAGAAGTAGTGACCACTGGGTTGATTTTAATTTCTTTGGTCATCAATTGGTCATCCATTACAAACCAAAAACAGGTTTAGAAAATAATCATAACAATTTGGTAGATGGTAAAGATGTTCCTGTTCCTCATTTTGGAATTATTCTAGAATGGAGTACCTGGCAAAATTTTGCAAAAAAACTATCTGATAAAAATATTCAATTCGTTATTGAACCATATATCAGATTTAAGGGGGAAATTGGGGAACAAGCTACTATGTTCTTTTATGACCCTAGCGGTAATGCACTAGAGTTTAAGTCATTTAAAGATGCATCTCAAATTTTTGCAAAATAGAAAATCCCTATATCCCCAGTAAGAGGTTAAAAAATAATATTCTACAAATGAATGTAAGTATATTCCTACTCAAGCCTTAAGATTTAAGTATAAATTACGTATTATAAAGGATTTTCATTATATTAGGGCTAAAACCAACTTTTTTATTGTTTTTTAACACATTTAACATAAATATAATTTTGTTTTAAACAATTAGTAACCATAATTTCAAAAAGTTTAGTAATGAGAAGAATTATACTTTTTAATATTTTAATGACTTTAATTCTAGTTAGCTGCGGTATTCCTCAGGCTGATTTTGATAAATTAAAGGAAGAAAATGATAAATTAAAAAAAGAAATTGCAGAATGCCAGCTAACTCCTACTCAAATTCTTGAGCAAGCTCATGAATTCTATGACGCCTTAGATTATATCAGAAGTAAAGAACGACTTGAAGTTCTAGTCGATAAATACCCTAATTCTAGTGAGACTAAGAAAGGAAAAAGCTTATTAAAAAAGGTCAAGAAAGAGATTCTTCAAGCTGAAAAAGCACTAAATAAAGATAAATTAACCGAAGAAAGTAATCCTGAGGATTATAAAAAAGCATTTGCAAAAATGCGGAAGAAGTATGATGCTGTTAATGAAGTAACCTGGTATTCAGATAAATCTTCTATACAGGTAAATACTAAAAGTTATTTTCAGACTTATATTGGTAAAAAAGATAGTCGTAAACCATGGTTAGGGTTTTCTATAAACTATTTCACTAAAAAAGATTGGTTATTTATTCAAAGAATCGAAATAGATGTAGATGGTAAAATCTATGATATAGAAGAAGATACACCTGGAGAATTTAATTCGAAAGAAGAATCCGGAGGAAAAAGAGAATGGATTGATCGTGTTGTAAAACAACTTGAGATGCCTATGATAAAAGCGATTGCTTCTGGGAAAAAAGTTAAAATAACATTTTTCGGAAAAGAAAATGTTGATTCGAGAACCGTAAGTAAAGCAGAAAAGAAGGCTATGAAAAATGTTTTGGTAGCTTTTGATGTACTTAGAGAGCTTAAATAAATTATAAAATAACCTAAAGTAAACGGTTTGAAAAGTAGATTGATAACATATTCATTTGCTTTTCAAACCGTTTATTTTATGCAAACTAATACTAAAATAAGGTTCGTAATCGAATACTTCAGTTTTGTGAATGATATCCTAAAAATTCTCCCTATATTCCGCCCCTATTGAATAAAATAGAAAAAGAAAAATGGAATTTATTAAACCCTTGACCTATGGAGTGCCTCTTTTTTTGGCACTAATTTTATTAGAGCTCACCTACAGCAAAACTCATAATCAAAAGGATCTATATAATTGGAAAGACTTAACTGCCAGTTTAACTATGGGTATAGGATCAGCGATCTTAGGGCCATTAATCAAGACTATTTTTTCTATTGTACTCTTTCATTTTGTTTATGAACTTTTTAATCCTGAAATTAATGGGATTCGAACTAATATAATGGGCTGGAAATCCTTTGGATTTGCATGGTATGTTTGGCTTTTATGTCAACTCGCAGATGACTATACCTATTATTGGTTTCATAGACAAAATCATATGGTAAGAGCTTTGTGGGCTGCACATATTGTACATCATTCTTCGGATAATTTTAACTTGGGTACTGCAGTAAGAAATGGGTGGTTTACTCTTCTTTACAAACCATTGTTTTATATGTGGTTACCCGCAATAGGATTCCCTCCAGGGATGGTAATAGTTTGCCTGGGTATTGAAGCCCTATGGCAATTTCAACTCCACTCGGTATATATTCCTAAAATGGGAATAATTGAAAAAATATTTAATACGCATACTATGCATCAGGTACATCACGCCAAAAACATAGAGTACATGGATAAAAATCATGGAGGATTTCTCAATATTTTTGATAAAATATTTGGCACCTGGAAAGAACTAGACGAAGATATAGAAATAAAATATGGTGTTACACATGCTCCTAATTCATATAATCCATGGGTGATCCTCACTCATGAATACAAGGACATATGGAATGACACCAAAAAATCAAAAAACTGGTATCATAAATTCATGTATATTTTTGGCCCTCCCGGATGGAGTCATGACGGTAGTACTTTGACCGTAAAACAGATGCAACGAGAACTTAAGCTTAAAAAGTAAAAAACTTGACAAAAATCCTTATTTTTAAGATTCTTAAGAATATTTATCATTATGGATTATCAAGGTGTCATAGATCAACAACGTTTATTTTTTAATACAAATACGACGAAAGACACCTCTTTTAGAATTAAAGAACTAAAGAAGCTAAAAAATATATTACAAAAAAATGAGAAGCTACTTTACGAGTCTATCTATGCCGATTTTAAGAAATCCGAATTCGAAACTTATGTTACAGAGTTATCCATAATTTATCATGAAATTGATCTTGCTCTAGTAAACATTAAAAAATGGGCTCGTAAAAGAAAAGCCTCTACAGGATTAGCTAACCTTCCTGGAAGAAGTTACATTATCCCAGAACCATATGGGAATATTCTTGTAATCGGAGCGTGGAATTATCCATATCAATTATCACTTTGCCCAGCGATAGCAGCAATTGCTGCAGGATGCACTGTTATTCTTAAACCAAGCGAGATGCCATCTCATACCTCTGCGACAATGGCTTCACTTATTAATCAAAATTTTGATCCTGCTTTTTTTAAAGTGATTGAAGGCGGAGTAAAGGAAACATCTGATCTTTTAAAAGTTAAATTCGATAAAATATTTTTCACAGGTAGTGTATCGGTAGGAAAAATCATTTACCAGGCAGCTGCAAAATACCTTACTCCGGTTACTCTCGAATTAGGAGGTAAAAGTCCTGCTATAATTACTAAAGACGTACATATAAATATGGCTGCCAAAAGATTGGTTTGGGCCAAATTTCTTAATGCTGGACAAACTTGTATTGCTCCCGATTATGTTTTAGTAGAATCCTCAATATACGATCAATTTTTATCGGCGATGAAAGATCATATTAATAAAGCTGATTATGAAGTAGCTCATCATAACTACACGCAGATCATTAATGATAAGAATTTTGATAGACTCAATAATTTAATAGATCCCAACAAAATATATATAGGCGGCTTAGGTAATCCAGAAGAGCGAGTAATACCTCCTACAATTCTAAAAGATGTATCTTTTTCTGACAAAGTAATGCAAGAAGAAATATTTGGTCCTATTTTGCCTGTACTTTCATTCGATTCTATCGAAGAAGCTATCACAAAAATTAAAACACTATCCAAACCTCTTTCTTGTTATGTTTTTACCAAAAATAAAGCTGTAAAAAACAAAATTCTAAATGAAATATCCTTTGGAGGTGGTGCTATAAATGATGCTGTAATGCATTTTGCAGAACAATCTCTCCCTTTTGGAGGTGTTGGTGATAGTGGCATCGGAAATTATCATGGAAAATATGGATTTGATACTTTTTCTCACTTTAAGGGTATTCTTCAAAAACCATTTTGGATAGAACTTAATTTAAAGTATGCTCCATATAGTGCAAAAAAATTGAAATGGTTAAAACGAATTATCGGGTAAATACACCTTAATTAGTCTGAATGATTTTCAACAATTTGATAAAAAAAGCAATTAAGCCTATCGTCGGGCTTTGATCGCAAAGACTAGTGGGTATAATTTCTCTTTTGTAGCAAACATCTTGTTTTCATCCTTAATTAAATCAGGAAAAACCTCATAAGGCGATCCGTCATATTCATTTAAGTATTCTATAGTTAATCCGGCTTCTGTAAGAGAAGATACTACTTCTCCTAATCCATGATTCCATCCATACTCTTTACTAATCATATTAGATTCTGGATTAGCATATGTTCCCTTATATTCTTCATAGATGACATCTTTTTGATGATATCCATATTTCATTATAGGCTTCTCTTTTAAATAATCAAACATCCATACTATAGGGTGAAACTCAACTATATAAAAAACACCGCCAGGTTTTAGTCGTTCAGCAATCATTTTGCCCCAGGGTTTTAGATCAGGTAACCATCCAATAACTCCATAACTAGTAAAAACAATATCAAACTTATTTTTAATGTATTCTGAAGTATCCAACACATTACAACATACAAATTTTGCACCCAGATCCAGCTCTGCATTTAAACTTTTGGCCAATTCGATTCCTTTTTCTGATAGATCAACACCAGTACATTTTGCTCCTAACCTACTCCAGCTTAAAGTATCCTGCCCAAAGTGACACTGAAGATGTAATAATACTTACCAGACACATCTCCTAGCGCTTCTAGTTCATATTGTTTCAATGAAGTTTTTCCTTTTTTAAAAGCTTCTATATCATAAAAATCACTTCTGGCATGAATATCAACTTTTTTATTCCAGGTCTGTTTATTGGTTTCAAAATAATTGTGTAGTTCTTTAGACATTATGAGATTAATTTAACCAAGTATATTTATTTTTCATAAATATAATAAAGTCAATTTTATTAAAATATATGATAAAAAAACAATGGCATGTATTAAACAAATACAAAACCGTAACTTTGAAAAATCAGTTTTCAACCTATTACTATGAATAATTTCTCTACTACATTTTTTGTTTTTTTTGTATGTATTTCATTTTCGGTAAAATCACAATCTTTTGATACTCCAGAAAGTATAACATTTGATGAAGCAACAGATTCTTATTATATTTCAAATATTGGTAGTGGAGAAATCCTTAAAATAGATAAAACAGGTAAAAAAACATCTTTTGTCTCGGGATACACTTCATTTCTGGGTGTAAAACTACACGACGGAGTTATTTATAGTGCAGAAGACAATAAATCCGGAGATGACTTTATTCGAGGATTTGATGTATCGACAGGGAAGTTAGTATTTTCATTAAGCATACCAAACACTAAACAGCTTAATGATATCGAATTTGATAATAAAGAAAATTTATATGTTTCAGATCGTGAAGGGCATATAATCTATAAAGTATCTATTAGTGATGCCTCTTATGAAACTCTTGATGATACTATTAACACTCCAAATGGGCTTTATTTTGACAACAAAAAGAATAGATTATTAGTCTGTAATACGATTGATAAAAGTGTAGTATATGCAATAGATATAGAAAGTAAAAAAACTACACTAGTTGTTAAAACCAATTATCCACATTTAGACGGAATCACAATGGATAAAGATGGATTACTTTATCTTACTAGTTGGTCAATTGATTGGAAAAATAGCATCCTTTTAAAATATGAGGGCAAAGAATTTACAGAAATTGCAACTAATAGCAATGGGATGGCTGATATAGAATATAATCAAAAAACAAATGCTATAGATATCGCACAATTATTTGACAACTCGATATTACATTTTAATCTTTTGAATAAAAAAAAGTAGTATCGTACATACATAAAAATCTAATCTATTTCCCTAGTCATAAAACAAGCAAAAAAACCCATAAAACATAGGGTTACGTGTGACACAAGAGTTATTTACACTTATAATTCAATTCAAAAAAAACTTATTTTTTTCTATTTTTTTTCATAGGTTGAGGTTTCCCGTAAGAATTCTAAAAAAATCTGTACTAAATTAGTAATAGAGAAAAAATAATAAAAAATACACTTCTCATTATACGTCAGTTTACCGATCAATAATTGCTTATACTTACTATAACTAACTATGAATGACTTAATTTTAAAAGACACAAATATGAGTTTAAATAGAATAGCTAGAAAAAGTGGTGTAACATTAAACACACTTAGAGATCTTACTCAAGGAAATGTAAGATCTGGCATAGCAAATAAGCTTGGGGTTGCAACTTCTTCATTACAAACATTTGTAGATGGAGGTACTAGTAATGCACTTGCTACTAAAATAGAAACAACCTCAACAAGTTTACAAGAACTTAGAAACATGATTGGACAAAGAGGTGCAATTGGATTAATCGTTAGATTATTATTAGTTTAAACACTAGTTATCCTAGTTCATCATAATCGATTTCATAACAAGAATATCGATCACCTGCATATACTTTCCCCGTTTCGATAGAATCACATTCTACAGATATCCAATACATCAAAAGAACTTACCAATGAGGTATAAATTATAGACTTAAGTCTTTTACATTGATTTGTAATAAAATCGCATAAAAAACGACCTATCATATATGATAAAAGAATTTGAAGAATTTTCGACCGGTGCTGTATTAAAAATTGCTAACGAAGAACTATTGCAGACCTACACTACATCAAGACTTATAGAATTATATACTTTTATCTGGGTTAGAGATACCAATATTAATGTAGAGATTGATGGAATTTCTACAACAGTAAAAAAGAACAAAATTATAGTGTTAACTCCAAATCAATATTTTAAATTTATTGATGGGTCAAATGCCTTGGTATATCAGTTTAACAGGGAGTTTTATTGTATCAAAGATCATGATAAAGAAGTAAGCTGTGTTGGAGTACTTTTTTACGGTAACACCACTATCTCTATTGTAAATTTAAATATAAAAGAACAAAATAAATTAGATCAATTACATAAAGTTTTTCTGGATGAATTAGATACTGTAGATACTATACAGGCAGAAATGTTACGCATGCTAATGGCCAGGTTTATAATAACGACTACACGTCTTATCAAACAACAAAGCAACTATAATAATCTTGGAGACCAAGTAGATTTGATCAGAAATTTCAACATCCTGGTTGATACTCATTTTAGAAAAGAGCATGCAGTTGGTTTTTATGCTCAAAAACTATTTAAATCCCCTAAAACGTTATCAAATAATTTTGCAAAATTTGAGAAAAGCCCTCTACAGATTATTCATGATCGAATAATTTTAGAAGCCAAACGCCTACTTATCTATACTGATAAATCTGCCAAAGAGATTGCTTATGAAATCGGTTTTGAAGATGCATCTCATCTTAGCAGAATGTTTAAGAGACATACATCTCTTTCTCCTTCAGAGTTTAAAAAACAATTAAAACCAGAACCCGAAGGGAAATATTGACAAGTATATGGGAAAAAAATCCATATATTAGTATTCGTTTTTGCCCCAACTTTGTATCCTAAAAGTAAAACAACTTACCGAAGTGTTTTCGGATAAAGTATATTAGATATGAAAAGTTTAATTCACACAATCAAAACAGCAATATTTAGCATTTTATTTCTCTCTCTCTCGATAAGTAATGCTCAAATAATATATGAAGATCAATTAGAAACCATATATCTAAATAAAAATGCAGAAGAAGTAGTATATACAAATAGCTTCAGCAATTTTAACAATGATCTTATTGCTACAAACAAAATTAATTTCAAGAGTCAAATTCAAAAAGCCAACCAAAACAATGATCGTTTGTTGTTCTTATCAGAAAGGAGTAATCTGCAAATTCTAACCGTAACTTACTTAAGAACTATACGTAGAGGAGCCAACCAAAGTAACAATCCTGAGTCTTTTAAAGCTTTTATTAACAATAAATTACCAGAGCTAATTAATCAATTTAAAAAAGATAATAATCTAGAAGAATTGTATATTATCTCAAGAAAGAATACTTTTAATGGGAAAATCGATGCTTTACCCAGTGTTTTGTAACGTGTTTACCACACTAAAAAGCTAACAAACAACAACCTAACATGAAAAAGATTCTACCCCTATTGTTACGAATCATCGTAGCATTGATCTTAATTCAAACACTAAGATTTAAATTTACCGCTCATCCAGACAGTGTGTATATATTCACAAAAGTTGGATTAGAACCTTATGGGCGAATAGGAACGGGAATAACCGAACTAATCGCAGGAGTTTTATTATTAATACCAAAAACAGCGTGGATTGGTGCAATGTTAACTCTTGGTATTATAGGAGGAGCTATCATGATGCACCTGACTAAACTAGGTATTGAAATTAATAATGATGGCGGAATTCTCTTCATCACTGCAGTAGTGACTTTTGTATTAAGTGCAGTTATTCTTTGGATTAGAAGAAAAGAAGTCAAGTTTTTTTAATCCTAATTCGGTTAGATACTAATACATAGTATTTAAAAAAAGTATTCAAACACTTCTTTATAATAGAGGTGTTTTTTTATATTCGGGAAAAATCGACAAGTCTCAGGGAAAAACTACCATTTCTTTCCCCTCTTCTATGGCGCATCTTTGTACTGTTAATTTAAAACTATATAAAAATGACAGTACAACATAAATCGATTTTCAATTTAATTGAAATTTTTAGTAAAGGAAGAAAAAAAATAGCCGCCTCTATTCATCCAAAAACACATTGTGAACAAAAAGGCATTCACGATTTTTATTGTGATACCAAAAAATCTTTTGTCCAAAGATAAATCTTAAAAATAGATCGGGAAAATTTGACAAGCAATCGGGAAAAACGACTATTCTATCCCGCCTATTTCCACACGATCTTTGCCTCGTTAATTTAAAACAAAATAACAGAAATCTGAAAAGGTTTCAATTTCAATAAAATAACTAAAAATAATTATATTATGAGCACATTTAATGTACCAACAAGAGAAGAAGTAAACGCTAATAATCAAGCGATATTTGACAACCTAAATAAAGCATTAGGATTCGTACCAAATCTATACGCAACCTATGCACATAGTGAAACAGCACTAGAAAATTACCTAAACCTTTCAAATGCAAAAACATCACTTTCTGCTAAAGAAAAAGAAGTAGTGAATTTAGCAGTAAGCCAGGTAAATGATTGTATCTACTGTTTATCTGCTCATACAGCAATAGGAAAAATGAACGGGTTTAACGATGAGCAAATTTTAGAACTTAGAGCTGGTCGTGCTTCTTTCGACACTAAACTTAATGCATTAGCAGGATTAGCCAAAAACATCACAGAAAACAGAGGTAAAGCTAATCAGGATGTTGTAGACAACTTTCTTACTGCAGGATATTCTAAAGGAAACTTAATAGACACTATCGTATTAGTAGGAGATAAAACTATTTCTAATTATTTACATAGCACAACTCAAGTTCCTGTAGATTTTCCGGTTGCACAACCACTAGAAGCTACAGAAGTCTAATTACCCCGATTGAACCTCACAGACTAATATCATACTCGATCTGGTATTTCTGTGAGGTTTTAAAAAATAATTTCAAAAACAATTTAAATATAAAAATCAAAATCATGAAAAAGTTAATTACCGTATTCTCATTTATTTTAGCAATCACATTTAGCGCTCAAGCACAAAAAGTAAAAAATGTTTCTTTAGAGCAAACTAAAGGAGAATTCACTCAAAAAGAAATAAAACTATCAGAAGGAAGCTACGTATTCAATATTACCAACAACAATGCGGGAACAGATGTTGGATTTGTATTAGTTCCAGAAGGAAAGGATGCTTCTAATGCCGAAAATCACATCAAAACAGCATATGTAACTAAAGTAGTAGCCGAAGGAAAAACCGAAAGCTCACAAACAGTTGCATTACAAAAAGGAACCTATAAATATTTTTGTCCTTTAAATAAAACCCCTCAATATACTTTAGTTGTAGAATAGTTCTCTATATCTTTTTAAAACCTAAAACCTTGTTAATCTCGATTAGCAAGGTTTTTCTTTTTATATTTTAGCCAAAAATAACCCACAATGAAAAAAGTCTTAGTAGTACTATCATTCATCTTATTATGTGTCGCATGTAACACCAGTACTAAAAAAGAAAATAAATACGAAGAGGATATAGAAGTAAGAGACCCAAAGCCTGTGGTAGACAACAATCAAAAGAAAATACCAACAACAGCAGAAGCAATTGCTAATGCAAACGGATTACAGCATTGGGACAAGGTAAAAGAAATTAAATTTACCTTTAATGTTGATCGAGACAGCACTCATTATGATAGATCATGGAGTTGGAAACCAAAAAATGATATGGTAACCCTAACCTCTGAGCAAGATACTATAACCTACAACAGAACTCAATTAGATAGTATTTCTATTAAAGCAGACCAAAGGTTCATTAATGACAAATATTGGTTATTAGCTCCTTTCAATCTTGTTTGGGATACCGCAAGTTTTACTTCAAAACATGAAGTAAAAGCCATCGCTCCTATAAGTAATATCGAAATGCAAAAATTAACCATCGTGTATAAAAACAATGGAGGATATACTCCCGGAGACGCTTATGACTTTTATTTTGAAGGAGATTTTAGCATCAAAGAATGGGTGTTTAGAAAAAGTAATCAATCAGAACCTTCTATGATTACTTCCTGGGAAGATTATCAGAATTTTAATGGTATTAAAATTGCCAAAACCCATAAACTACGCGAAGGAAACCGAAAGCTTTATTTCACGGGGATTGAAGTAATTACCGAGTAAAACTGTAAGCAAGCACCATAGACCTTTAAAACCATTTATATTACTTTCTTATACATCTTCTCAAGATTTATTTAGAATGTAACTAATGCTATTGTATTAACACATATTATTTCTTCTAATTTGATCTTCTAAATATCAAAATTTAGTTTATTGCTTCTAGTGTCATTTTATTTTTGTAAATTAGTGAAACACTGTTTCAATTATTAAAACACTTAAAATGACCATAGCATCAAAAGCTAGTTTAGAATACGCAAAAGAGCTTGATCAAAAAGACAAAATAGCACAGTACAGAGATCAATTTCATATTCCAAAAGATGATAACGGAAAAGATTGGATATACATGTGCGGTAATTCTTTGGGGTTGCAACCAAAAACTACGCAAAAATACATTCAGCAAGAACTTGAGGATTGGGCAAATTTTGGTGTAGAAGGTCATTTTGAAGCCAAAAATCCTTGGATGCCTTATCACGAGTTTTTAACAGATACCATGGCAAAAGTGGTCGGTGCAAAACCTCTTGAAGTAGTTATCATGAATACGTTAACTACCAATTTACATTTGTTAATGGTATCTTTTTATCAACCTGATAAAACTAAATATAAAATTGTAATAGAAAGTGATGCATTTCCTTCAGATCGTTATGCTGTAGAGTCTCAATTACGATTTCATGGTTTTGATCCTAAAGAAGGACTAATAGAATGGAAACCACGTTCTGGGGAAGAATTACTGAGATTAGAGGATTTAGAAACTATTCTCGATCAACAAGGTGACGAAATTGCTTTATTATTAATTGGAGGCGTAAATTATTATACTGGTCAATATTTGGACCTCAAGAAAATTGCTGATCTAGGACATGCCAAAAACTGTATGGTTGGTATTGATCTGGCACATGGTGTTGGTAATATTCAACCAGAGTTACATGATTCTGGAGTCGATTTTGCTGCATGGTGCACTTACAAATATTTAAACTCTGGCCCTGGCAGTTTGGGAGGATTATTTGTTCATGAAAAGCATGCATATAATAAAGACTTAAAACGTTTTGCTGGCTGGTGGAGTCACAATAAAAACACTCGTTTCAACATGCGTCAGGAATTTGATGTTATGCCCGGTGCAGAAGGTTATCAATTAAGCAACCCTCCTATTTTATCTATGGCAGCGATTAAAGCCTCTCTAGATATTTTTAATGAGGTAGGAATGGTTGCTTTAAGAGAAAAGTCTAAAGCACTAACAGCATATTTCGAATTTTTAATTAATGAGATGGATACCGATAGAATCAAAATCATTACTCCTGCCAATCCAGAAGAAAGGGGATGTCAATTATCTATACAGGTTAAGAATGCAGATAAAAGCCTACATCAAAAACTTACAGATCATCATATTATTACAGATTGGCGAGAACCTGATGTTATTCGTTGCGCTCCAACGCCACTATACAATAGCTTTGAAGATGTATACAGGATGACCGAAATATTAAAAACATTAGTATGATGCAAAAAGAAGAAAACATACTTATTATCGGTGCAGGCCTATGTGGTTCTCTCCTGGCATTAAGAATGGCACAAAGAGGATATCATGTAACTGTTTATGAAAGCAGACCTGATTTAAGAACTACCGATATATCTGCAGGTCGTTCTATCAACCTCGCATTATCCGATCGAGGGTTAAAAGCCATGAAAATGGTTGGTATTGAAGATAAAGTAACTCCGTTTTGCATTCCTATGTATGGTAGATTAATTCACGATATTGAAGGAAATACATTTGCCTCTAACTATTCTGGAAGAAAAGGAAAATACATCAATTCTATTTCTAGAGGAGGTTTAAACGGGTTGCTGCTAACTGAAGCAGAAAAATACGAGAATGTAACTATACATTTTAACAAAAAATGCACTGGTGTCGACATCGAAAATACAGTTGCAAAATTTAAATGTTACACTACCAAAGAAAAATTTGAAGTACATGCAGATATTATCTTTGGTGCAGATGGTGCAGGTTCTGCTCTTAGAAAGAGTTATTATCTCGAGAAAAAGTTTCTGTTTAGCTACTCTCAGAATTACCTGACACATGGATATAAAGAATTAGAAATTCCTGCAGGTAAAATCGGGAATCATCAAATAAGCAAAGATCATTTACATATCTGGCCCCGTGGCGAATATATGCTTATTGCCTTACCAAATTTAGATGGTAGTTTCACAGTTACATTATTCTTGTCTTACGATGAAGGGGAGTACAATTTCAATAATTTAACGAGTATTGAAAAGGTGACAGAGTTTTTTAAAGTACAATTCCCAGATGCTCTAGACTTAATTCCAGATATTGATCAAGAGTTTTTTAACAACCCTACAGGAGCGCTAGGTACTGTAAAATGCTCCCCATGGTACTATAAAGGAAAAACATTACTAATTGGAGATGCCGCTCATGCAATTGTACCATTTTATGGTCAGGGTATGAATGCTTCTTTTGAAGACGTAGTCGTTTTTGATGAAATTTTGGAACAACACAAAGGAGACTGGGATGCTACTTTTAAAACATATCAGAAAGCAAGAAAAGAAGATACAGATGCCATTGCAGATTTAGCAATCGATAATTATTTCGAGATGCGTGATCATGTAGCTAATCCCCTATTTAAAGAAAAAAGAAAACTGGAAATGGATTTAGAGAAAACATTTCCAGATACATATTTCTCAAAATATTCTATGGTCACTTTTGATAAAAACATAGGATACGCCAGAGCTATGAAAATTGGCAGAGCGCAGGATAAAGCTTTACTAAATCTAATTGCAGATAGTGAAATTGATATATCAAAAGATTTAAAAAACATATTTGATCAGGTACAACAAGAAACCAGTGAAATACTTGAAGAAGATAAAATTGCTGGATTAAAATAGATAAGAAAACCTAAGATTTCTAAATTAAAAATGAATACGTAATAAATGAAAATTATAGATTCTCAATACTCAATACTAACATTTCAACGCTATTAACCATGAACAAAGGAAAATTAATACAAGGTAAAGCCACTCCTAGAGGCAAGTTTCCGCATGTAAAACGTGTTGGTGATTTTATATTTGTTTCAGGGACAAGTTCCAGAAGACCTGACAATTCCTTCGAAGGCGTAGAAGTAGATGAGTTTGGAACGACAAATCTAAATATCAAAGTACAAACAAAAGCTGTTCTTGAAAATATTAATGATATTTTAAAAGAAGAAGGTGCTAATCTAAAAGATATTGTTGATGTCACTTCTTTTTTAGTCAATATGAACGATTTTGGAGGTTATAATGAGGTCTATGCTCAATATTTTGATTATGACGGGCCAACAAGAACAACCGTAGCTGTGCATCAATTGCCGCATCCTCATTTATTGATAGAAATAAAGGTAGTTGCCTATAAAAAACAAAACTAAATAGTTTGTAATCTCAAAAAAATCAAGGTAATCATGAGTAATGCCATAGATAAAAAAATTCTAAATACTTCTGTTGAAAAAGCGTTCAATATTCTAGACTGCTTTTCAACAGATACAATAGAATTGGGTGTTACCGAAATTGCTAAGCTAATGCACACCAATAAAAGTGCAGTATACAGGATGTTAGCAACTATGGAAGCCCTTAATGTAATTCAACAGAATACAGAAAATGGAAAGTATAGATTGGGGCTTAAATTATTCGAATTAGGGCAAAAAGTAAGCATCAATAAAAATTTTATATCCAAGGCAAGGCCATTCATGGAAGAATTAGTAAAGCGTGCTGGCGAGACCGCTCATTTAGCTATTCATAAAAATCAAAAAGTATATTTCTTAGATAAAGTTGTAGGAAGACACGATTTACAAATCAACTCACAAATTGGCACAGAAAGGCCACTGCATTGTACTGGATTAGGAAAAATTATGCTCGCGTTTGTAGAGCACGATTATAAAAAAATCATTAAAAATCTTGATTTAGAATCAGTCACTAAAAACACAATAACGGATAAACAAAAATTAATCACCGAAGTGGAAAACATTAAAAGTAATGGTTTTGCTTTGGACCTGGAAGAAAATGAAATAGGATTAGTATGTGTCGCCGTTCCTGTTTTTAATACTAAAGGAAAGTTTATTGCCGCAATAAGTACTTCTGGTCCTTCGGCTAGATTTAATGAAAATGAAATTCAAACCTATACAGGAGATTTAAAACAAACGGCTGAGCAGTTAAAGTACATTTTCAGTTAATTAAAAAATTGAGAACGCATGAAAAAAATTAAAAACTATATCAATGGGGAGTTCAAAGCTCCTATACAAGACCAATGGCTAGATAATTACAATCCATCTACTGGTGATATATATAGTTTAATTCCTAACTCTTCGGCTGCAGATGTACAGCTCGCTTATGAAGCTGCCGCACAAGCATTTCCTACTTGGTCAGAAACCCCATTACAACAACGCAGCGAAACCTTAGCCAGGATAGCCTCGTTGATAACAGAAAATTTGGATCAACTTGCCCAAGCAGAAGCTATAGATAATGGTAAACCTTTAAGTCTATCTACCAGTGTAGATATCCCAAGAGCATCTTCAAACTTTCAATTTTTTGCTAATGCAATTACTCAATTTGCAAGTGAAGCGCATGAGAGCACAGGTTTAAATGCTATTAATTTTACCCTAAGACAATCTATAGGTGTAGTTAGTTGTATTTCTCCATGGAATTTACCGCTCTATTTATTTACCTGGAAAATTGCTCCTGCCCTAGCTGCTGGTAATACGGTAGTAGCCAAACCTAGTGAAATCACACCAATGACAGCCTATTTACTAGGTGACATTTGTACTAAAGCCGGACTACCAAATGGTGTTTTAAACATTGTTCATGGTTTAGGAAATACTACAGGACAGGCTATAATAGAACATCCAAACATTAAAGCTATATCATTTACCGGAGGAACAGCAACAGGTGCACATATTGCCAGAACCGCCGCTCCTATGTTTAAAAAACTATCCCTGGAATTAGGAGGTAAAAATCCAAATTTGATTTTTGCAGACTGTGACTATGACAAAATGCTTAGTACAACAATAAGATCATCATTTGCCAATCAAGGACAAATATGCCTCTGCGGTTCTCGAATATTTATTGAACGAACTATTTATGATAAGTTTAAAACAGATTTTATAGCAAAAACCAAAGCATTAAAAGTTGGCGCTCCACTTGATCCCGAAACGAACTTAGGGGCATTAGTTTCAAAATCACATCTGGAAAAAGTAAAATCATATATCGATATCGCAAAAGAAGAAGGAGGCACTATTCTTTGTGGCGGTAATTATGTAACGGTAAATGGTTATGAAAAAGGGTACTATTTACAACCCACTATTATCGAAGTCAACTCTACAGATTGCAGATTGGCTCAAGAAGAAATTTTTGGACCTGTTGTTACAATCATGCCATTTGACACCGATGATGAAGCTCTGGCCATGGCAAATGATATACGCTACGGATTATCCTGTACAATTTGGACAAATAACTTAAACAGAAGTATGCATTTGGCAAAACATATACAAGCTGGTATTGTTTGGATAAATACATGGATGATGCGTGATTTACGTACTGCATTTGGAGGTACTAAAGACTCTGGTGTTGGTAGAGAAGGCGGATTTGAGGCCTTAAGGTTTTTTACCGAACCTAAAAACGTTTGTATACAATATTAAAGAATAATATAAATTTTAAAAAACATCCATAATGAATCTAGGTCTAACTCATAAAAACGCATTAGTTTGTGGGAGTACTCAAGGTATAGGAAAAGCATCTGCTAAACAATTAGCCGAATTAGGAGCTAATATTACCTTAGTTGCCAGAAATGAGGAAAAGCTTCAAAACGTTCTAACAGAATTAGCAACAGATCAGGGGCAATCGCATAATTATATCGTAGCAGATTTTCAGAATCCTGAAAGCTTACAACAAAAAATTTCTGCTACAGAACAGGTTTTTCATATTTTAGTAAATAACACTGGCGGGCCGGCTGGAGGACCAGTATTTAATGCCTCTATAGAAGAATTTGAGCGCGCCTTTACCCAGCATCTAAAATGCAATCATATCTTGGCACAAACCGTAGTGCCAGGAATGAAAAAAGAAGGATATGGAAGAATAATTAACATTATTTCAACCTCTGTAAAACAACCATTGAATGGATTGGGTGTTTCTAATACTATTCGCGGTGCAGTTGCAAACTGGTCTAAAACATTAGCAAATGAACTAGGTGTATTTGGAATTACGGTAAATAACGTATTACCCGGTGCTACAGCAACAGAACGACTAAATGAAATTATTAATAACAAAGCAACAAAATTAGGTAAATCAATAGAAGAAGCTTCTAATAGCATGAAGAATGAAATACCAGCAAAACGATTTGCCAAACCACAAGAAATAGCATATGCCATAGCATTCTTGGCATCTGAAGCTGCATCTTATATCAACGGAATAAACCTTCCTGTTGATGGAGGGAGGACAAAGTCCTTATAGTTAACTATTTGTTATTACTAAATACCGATCATAATAATTAAATTTAATACAAAATACTAATCAACAGTGTGGATTGTAATGATAGTATTAGCCCTATTGAGTAAAACAACACATATAAATTAAAACAAGCATATGAGCAATCTAGTTTCACCGTTAAATTTTAAAGCCTGGATAGACGAACATCGCCATTTACTAAAACCTCCTGTTGGCAATAAATGTGTATGGAAAGATGGAGATTTTATTGTAATGGTTGTTGGAGGGCCAAATAATAGAAAAGATTATCATTATAATGAGACGCCAGAGTTTTTCTACCAAGTAGAAGGAGATATGGTGTTAAAAATAATAGATAATGGTGAACCTAAAGATGTTCATATCAAAGAAGGTGATATTTATCTATTACCTCCCAAAGTTCCGCATTCTCCACAACGAGGAGCAAACACAGTAGGTTTGGTAATTGAATATCCTCGAGAAGAAAAAATGATGGATGCTCTGGAGTGGTATTGTGAAAATTGCAACACACAACTATATAGAGAAAAATTTGCATTGGATAATATAGAAACTGATATGCCTGTAATTTTTGATAAATATTATAGTGATAAAACAAAATGCACTTGTTCTAATTGCGGAAGTGTAATGGATGCTCCAAAAAAGAAAAAACAATAATCGATTAAAAAGATCCCTGTATAAATAACAGGAATAACATCTATAATGAAAAGAAAACTTCGCATAAACGGTCATTCACATTTACTTCCATACCCAGAAGAGATTCCTCAGTTCATGAAAGACAAAGAGATCTTTTGGGTAGATGACGAACGTAAGTACATGTTACAAAAAGGATGGAAACGCCCGGTTACTCATTCTAGTTTTTTCTTAAATGAAAAATTAGAATGGATGGAGCAAAATAAAATTGATCATGCAGTAGTATTAAACCTTTCTCAATTATATGGTAACGGTTTACGTCTAGAAGAAATGAAGCATGCATTACGGTTTCAAAATGATTTTAATGCTCACGTACAGAGCGATCATCCAGATAAGTTCTCCTGTGGTTTTGTAATACATCCCGGGTTCATTAACGGAGCACTATGGGAAATGGAGCGTTGTGTAGAAGAATTAGGAATGCATGTACTATGTCTACCAACCCACTTTATGGATTCTATTGGGCAGTGGCGATGTATTTTTGATGAAGAAAATGATCCGATTTTTGAGCTAGCAGATAAGTATAAATTGGCTATAGAAGTTCACCCCTATGATGGTGATAAAATGATTAAATTAGAAAATGTTTCCTGGCGTTTTCATTTAGTATGGATGCTTGCACAATGTGGTGACGCTTATCATTTTTATACTCTTAACGGAATGCAAAGTCGTTATCCCAACATAAGAACTTGCTTCGCACATGGAGGGCAATTAGCACAAATGAATCTAGGAAGACGTATTCAAGGATTTGACGGAAGACCAGACTTGTTTGAAGGGAAACAACATCCTCGAAAAGCTGTGGGACATCCTAACATATATTTTGACACTCTAGTACATGACACAGATTCATTAAAACTAACTGTAGACCGACAAGGTAGTAATCAAGTAATTATGGGGTTAGACGATCCTTATCCATTGGGAGAAATGGAAAGTGCACCTCAATCATCCTACCCTGGGAAAATACTGGATTTAGCACTGGATCGTAATATTATAACTCCACAAGAATATGATGACATCTGGGAAGATAATGTCCTACGTTGGTTATTTGGTGATAATGAAAAAGCAAAACAAGATTTAATTGATAAAATTTTGAAATAAAGTTATTCAAAAAACACATCATTTGCATTTTGTAACAACAAAGTGAAAAATAAACATTAAATACTGTAAATCTGATTGTTACACAGGTTCTGGTATACTAATTTTAGAAAAATACCGTTATTTTCATGAAGTAAAGACATAAGCCTTGAATGTCTATAATAGCTCAAGGAAAAAATCTTAAAACCTTTTCACATGAAAAAAGAACTTTTAAAATTAGCAGGAGCAAAACAATTAGCTAAAGAAACTCAAAAAACTATTCTTGGAGGTAAACCAAAACCAGCTTCAGATTGTGGAGGTCGCGGCGATATCGAATGTTGTGGTGATGGACCAGGGCAATGCGGATCAGACCCTCACTGTAGTGGAGGTATGTTAAGTGGTGGTCGTTGCGTTTGCTTCTAAACTAATTAGTAATACCATATACATAAGGCAAAACAATTTGTTAAAACATACAAATTGTTTTGCCTTTCGTGTATAACTAGTATTTAAGTAATCAAATAAATACTAGCTTTTTCAATTTAACAAGAGATCTCATCTTAATTTTCTAGATTTGCAAAAAAGCGAATCATATGCATTTTATTCCCGAAGAACTGGATACTTACGTAGTAGATCATACTCAAAAAGAACCAGAATTACTACAACAACTAAATCGTGAAACGTATCAAAAAATATTACAGCCCAGAATGCTTAGTGGTCCCTATCAAGGACGTGTTCTGAGTATGTTATCCAAACTTATTCACCCAAAAAACATATTAGAAATAGGAACGTATACAGGGTATTCTGCTATATGTCTGGCTGAAGGAATTCAAAAAGATGGAGAATTACACACCATTGACATT
Source organism: Aquimarina macrocephali JAMB N27 (assembly GCF_000520995.1). Lineage (GTDB taxonomy): Bacteria > Bacteroidota > Bacteroidia > Flavobacteriales > Flavobacteriaceae > Aquimarina > Aquimarina macrocephali. The sequence goes on from NZ_JACA01000003.1 coordinate 433,454, forward strand.
AATGAGGAATTAGAAGATTTTCAAAGAAAATATTTTGATCTTTCTGATCATGGAAAACAAATTCATCAACATATTGGTGATGCTACTGAAATTATTCCAAATCTGGATATGAAATTTGATCTGGTATTTATAGATGCCGATAAACCTAATTATCCTACTTATTTTGAATTGATTATTAATAAAATGAATTCTGGTGGTGTAATTTTATCTGACAATGTATTGTGGAATGGTAAAGTAATCGAAAAAGTTGATGATGAAGATATTTCGACAAAAGCACTTTTAAAATACAATACCCTTTTAATTGAAGATAAACGAATAGAAACTGTATTATTACCCATTCGAGATGGGTTAACGATTAGCAGAGTGTTATAATTTTAAATAAAACAAAGTGGAAAATAAATAATTTCCACTTTGTTTTATTTAAAATTTATTTATGTTATTGAACTGCTTTTAAGGCATCAATATTACCGTATCCAAATTTACTATTCCGATTAGGGTAAAATTCTCCCGCTCTCTTTAACTTATCAAGCACTTGAGCTCTAGTCATATTAGGATTACGTGCCCATACTAAAGCAGCAATTCCTGCTGTGGTAGCTGTCGCTACAGAAGATCCTCCTACATAAGTTTGTGTTCCTGTATTAAATCCTATAACAGGCACATTTCTACTTGCATCTCCAGCTCTTTCCATTACAATGGTAAAATCAATTTTACTTCCATCATGGCAGATATTACAACGATTATATCCATTATCCTTTATTCCAGTAACAGCTACTGTTTCAGACATGCTTGCGGGAAAAATAACTCCGTACCAATTTGTAAACGTAGTAGATGTTCCGCCTGCAGCAACAATCATTTTACCCTTGCCGTAAGCATACCTTACAGCATCTTTTACATTACCAATAGACCAGGGATATCCAACAGACATAGAAATAATCTTAACATCTCCCCTATTTCCTAACGCTTTTAAAGCATTACTAACTCCTTTTCGTTCATGATAATCATTTAATACTACATCTTCTGTCCCTCTATAGGCAACCAGATTACAGTTATATGCTACACCTACAGGCATAAAATCATTGTTACGTGGTGATGCTATTGCTGATGCCATTGAAGTACCATGCCCACATTTATCATTTGGGCCATCCAGATTATTAGACCACCACCATGGAGAATCGATAAAAGTACCATATCGTTGTACAAACCTTCCATTAGAGGCTCCATCATTAAATCCACCACCAAGTAAATTTTGACTTGCAGAAATTCCTGTATCAATCAAACCAACAGTTATACCTGCCCCCGTACTATAATTCCAGGCCTGTGGTACTTTATGAATATCAAAATTCCAAGGTAATCGTGCATTGGGTGAAATTACTCTATAATCCCCGCTATTTATAGATTGTCCACTTTTACTACATCCTGCAGATTTCTGTTGGTTTGAATTATCTTCTTGTAGGTAAAAGCCATAACCAATTGGGTCTAAGTAACGAATTTGATCTGCCTTTTGTAAAGCTTTTATGGTCTCTAAACTAGTAACTTTCACATCGGTTACATTAAGTATTTCATCGGCTGATATTACAGAGCTAGATTTACTCGCTCCTTCTTTAGACTGTATAATATTATATACATTTTCCCTAGCTTCATTTAATCTTGGTGATCTTTGGATAGAGAAGCTTTCATCTTTTTCTCCAAAACCAACACTTAAAACTTCTCCGCCATGCACTACAGCGCTCCAAAGTACAGCCGAGGGTGCTTTCATCCAGTTTACATCGCCATTTTGTTTTAATTCGCCTTCGATGTACGAATTAACTTCTGGTACAGAAAGTAATTTTTGAGATTCAGAAACTTCTGAATTTGGTTCTACAATTTCATTAGGATTTTCTTTAGAGCAAGAAAATGCAAGAATTAGTCCTAAAGCTAGAAGAGTAATCTTTTTCATTTTTAGAATAAGTTTTAAGAGTTTGTGTGTAAAAAGTTGATAGATGACAATTTTGTAAAAATTACAAATAATTATCATTTTAATAATTTCAAAGCTAATGTATTAAATTATATTTAAATATTTAGCAATTAAATTATCATATAATCAGAAAAAAGATCAATATTATGCTTGCATAAGACTAAAAAAAGCTACTAAAGCCTTGTAACAAGTCAGTGTTCACGGGGAGTTTAATCGTTTGCTATTAAAAATAAAAATGTTTTAAAAAAATATTCACTTTTTTGAATATTAATTAGAATTTACAAGGAGAAATAAACAAAAAAATACATTTATGAAAGGATATCGCAATTTAGAATTTGCGTTTTATTGGACCAGTAACTTTATCAATATCATCTTTTACCTGGTCGATCTCCTTTTTTATATCAGACGTAATAGAAGTAGGAATATCGGTATCAATACCATGCTTTTCTGCACTTTTGGTAATCTCGGTTTTGATATCATTGGTAGCGTCTTTAACTATGCGCATTCCTTTACCTAATCCCCGTGCAATCTCAGGAATCTTATCTGCACCAAAAACCATTACCAATATAAAAACAATAAAGGCTATCTCGGTTCCGCTAATAAATAAAGGTAAGGTTGTCATAACACTGCAAATATAATCAATATTGTGTAAAAAAGCCATCCCAAAAAGATTTCGGGACGGCTTTTATTTATCTTTTGTAAAAGAACGGATTACTGCCCTTTTACTTTATTTTTGAATTGCTCAAATTTCCCTAGCTTCTTTTTTTGAGGCCAACTATTATTAGAGGTATCAATATCTGCCGTCTCTTGTTTAGGGTCAACCACTATCTTAGAAATCGCTTTCTCAGAAGCCACTGCTCTTTTTACCTCAACATCATTTTTTCTCCAAATTTCTGCAGGATATGTTATTGTTTCTTTTGTTCCATCTTCGTATGTATATTCTACGATCAATGGCATTACAAGTCCACCTGGCTTCTCAAAGGTTATCTCATAGAAAAATTTAGGCTGCTTAAGTTTTTCACGTTCTTTAATAGAAAAATTATCCATTAGATATGCCTTTAATGTTTTAGCATCACTAATAATATTTCCATTCTTTTTAATCGTTTCATATTCTTCGCTTCCCTCTTTAACCATATATACAAGTGGTCCTAGGTCTTCTACTTTAGCACCTACCGATGCTGCATATTCTTTTACCTTTTCATTTGGTTCTTTAGAAACTACATATTTCTTCACTTCTCTCACCCCGATATCGGTATAGTCTGTAGTATAGAACCATCCTCTCCAAAACCAATCTAAATCAACAGCAGAGGCATCTTCCATAGTTCTAAAAAAGTCTTCTGGTGTTGGGTGTTTAAACATCCATCGCTGAGAATACGTTCTAAATGAATAATCAAAAAGATCTCTCCCCATTACGGTTTCTCTTAGAATATTTAGACCCGTTGCTGGTTTTGAGTAAGCATTAGGACCAAATTGATGAATATTATTAGATTGAGACATAATTGGAGATAGGAAATTTTGATTTCCACTCATGTAAGGCACAATCTTTTTTGCTGGTCCACGACGAGATGGATATTTTTTGTCTTTTCCTAATGCTTTTGGATACCATTCTCCAAAATCTTGTTCGGCAACATATTGTACAAAAGTATTAAGACCTTCATCCATCCAAGTCCATTGACGTTCATCACTATTAACAATCATCGGAAAAAAGTTATGGCCAACTTCGTGAATAATCACACTCATCATTCCATATTTTACACGATCGCTATAGCTACCATCAGGTTTTGGTCTTCCGTAATTCCAGCAAATCATAGGATATTCCATACCTTGATTTTTTGCATGTACAGAGATTGCCTTGTGATAAGGATAATCAAAAGTCATTCGGCTATAAGATTTCAATGTACTGGCAACCACTTTTGTAGACCAATCTTCCCAAAGAGGGTTTCCTTCTTTAGGGTACATCGATACTGCCATTATATCTCTTCCTCCAATTTTAACTGCCATCATATCCCAAATAAACCTCCTGGAAGTAGCAAACCCAAAATCACGAACATTTTCGGCTTTTAGTTTCCATGTTTTCTTATTTTCAGAAAATGTTTTTTCTTTTGCTATAGCTTCTTTTTGAGTTACAATAACAACTGGCTTATTGTATGATTTCTTTGCTGCTTCATAGCGGCTCATCATATCTTTTGTAAATACTTCTTTTCTATTTACTAATACTCCGGTTCCATCTAAAATATGATCTGCAGGAACGGTAATATTCACATCGAAGTTACCAAATGGTAATGCAAACTCTCCTCTACCCCAAAACTGGTGGTTTTGCCATCCTTCTACATCATTATATACTGCCATACGAGGATAAAACTGAGCGATAACATATGCTCTGTTTCCATCTTCGAATTCTTCATATCCAGATCTACCTCTACCATTTACGTGATCATTAATATTATACCACCAATCAATTGAGAACACAAATTTCTCACCAGATGCCAAATCTTTAGGCATCTCTACACGCATCATAGTTCTATTGATTGTATATTTAAGTGGGTTTCCATTACTATCTTTTACGGCTGTAATATTAAATCCACCATCAAAAGGCTCTGCAAGATATTTTGTTAAAAAACCACCTGGTGTGGTTGCTGGATCAACTCCATTTGCCTGAATTAAAGGAGTTTTAGAGTCCTTAGCTCTCATATTCTGGTCTAATTGCACCCAAAGAAATTCTAAATTATCAGGTGAATTATTAGTATATGTAATGGTTTCTTTTCCAGAAAGTTTTTTGTTTTTATCATCAAGTTCAATATCCATTTTATAATCAGCTTGTTGCTGATAATATGCCGGACCTGGAGCTCCAGAACCTGTTCTGTACATATTCGGAGTTGCAAACTCGTCGTACATTTGTTTGAATTTGTTCTGATTAGTATGTCCTAATTCACGAACATTTTTAGCCTCTTCTTGATTTTGAGCATATGAAATACCTGATATCAAAAAAGTCACCGAAAGGACTAAAAGTATCTTTTTCATCGTAATGGTTTTGATTTTAGTGTTATGATTTCGCAAAGTAATTGTTTTTTAAAAGTTTACTGATTTATTCACTAAACTTTAACATCCCTAAGTCTTTTTCTTTTTCAAGGATAAGGCTTTTACGTTGATTTCCTTTTTTAACATGAACAATATTCTGTTGTTCTTCAAAAAGATCCATCAAAACTTGATTTGTGATTTCTATAGTATGTAAAGAAGTAACATTTTCTATTTCCAGATAGCAAATGATAAGATCGTCCTCATATTCTTTTCCCAAAAATGTAAAAGAGACTTTTTCCCCATTCACTACAAATTGTAGTTTCTGATTAAGATATATCGTTAAATTTTTATCTACTCCGGGGCTTTCTTCATCTTTATCCAGATTAGTAGATTCATCGTATCGTACTTTTAGAAGTTCTTCTATATCATCAACAAAAACTCTGGAAACAATCTGCAATGACTGTTGTTTTTCATTGTAATCCACCTGTGTTACACTTACATAAAATTTATGTGCTGTTTTAAAAGAACTTAACGAAACAGACATCACAAAAAGAAAGAGCAGTAAGATTTTATTCATCATCTAAAATTTGTAAAGCGTTAAATGTAATTAATTTTAATGTTATGCATTAAAAAATTATGCCAAACTTCGAATCATTAGAAATAAAGAGTTAAAATCTGTTCTCATATTAGTAAAACTTAGTTATCTCCAGAAATATGTTCATTGTTTGTTCACCACAAATTCTTTTCGCTTATCCGAGAATATCCTTAATACAACATTGTGATTTTCTTTACTAAATTCATATTGAATAGCACTCGTCTGAATACAGAATAATAAAAAATCATATATTTTCTCTTTGGGAAGTTTGTATACCGAGGATAAAAATTGTTTTCCATAAAAATCCTGAATAACCTCTAAGCTATTATTTTCTTTATCTAATTTTCTTGTTGTTTTTAAGGTTTTATAATATCCAGATAGATTTTTATAAGTTGCTTCAATATCTAGTCGAAATCCTATACCATAAAACATAATAGCTTTATTCATTGGTATAATTTCCTCCATCTGAATTCCGTCATAAACCGGTATTCCAACATCCTCAGGACTAAACAATTCTTCGGTCTTTATATCGTTAATATCGACATTCAAATTACCTGATAATTGTACTCCTACAATTACTTCATCTAATTCATTAAGGTTTTCTTTTAGCGTAAAACTAAATTCTTTATTGTCATACATATTTTTATTTACTACAATAACCTTTAGATCATATTGAACAGATGAAATAACAAATACATCTCCAATAGCTCCTTCTATAAAGAAAACTCCTTCTTTGTTTGTAATAGTAAATAGATTGGCTGTTTTATTAATTATATGAATTCCTTCTGAACTATCATTTCCTATTACCCCCTTTATCATTTTTCTTTGGCAGAAAACAGAAAGAAAGAAGAAATGAAATAAAATTATAGTTAAATATTTTTTCTGCACTTATAGTTGTTAAAATTCACTATTAAAGACAAACTATATCCAATCATGTTGCATTCATATAATTTTTTAGAAATCAAACTTTAGGCCATAACAAAAAGTAACTAATCCAGCTCTTTGTGTTCTTTATAAGATTTTGCCTTTGTCTGAAAAAACTCTAACAGTGTTAACCTTTTAGAGTTCTCAAGAAGGTTTTTAAAATATTCATCTTTTGCGCAGTAATACATAAAATCTGTTATTAAATCTTCTGGTAATTGTAGTGCTTCTACAAAGAAGGTAGTATTAAAAGTCGTTTCTCCTCTTTGTACTACTGCATCAAGATCTTCTAATGCTTTGATTCTCTTTAGTTTTTTTAATTTTCCGCTTAGATAATTAATGGGCCTATCAATTATCCCACTTCTTGCTGTATAGATTCTTCTTTCGGCTTTTGTTGGCTGTGGTTTATCGCTAAATGGAAGACCTAATGTTCTATTATCTACAAAAGGTTGTAATTCTACAACACCTACATCTTTATCGAGGTTACCAGAAAGCTCTGTAGTACTTATCTTCACTTGTTCTAATTGTTGCACTATAGGGTATAATACAATTGTAATCTTTTTGTCCTCAAGCTGATCCTGCTTAACTATAATTGATTGTATTTGATATTGAACAGAAGAAAAAACAATCGAATCTCCAGGACTTGCAGGTATTTCAAAAAATCCCTGCTCATCATTTGTTGCACCAATTTCTTTAGTAAAATTTACAATATTAATGGCGTACCCTTGTAGGGAATCGGCAACGATTTTTCCTTGAAGTTTTTCAGATTGACCAAAAGTTTGCAATGAAATAATAAAGAGTAGAAATGGTATAAGTTTTATCATATAAATATCATCAGGAATGATCTTCATTATCCCATATAAAGATCTTCTCTACCAAAGACGATATAACTACAATAAAATTACAAAAGCCTATTTAGCCTCACCTATTTCTTATGATAAAGCTTACTTTGATATGCTAAAAATTGCAAAAGATCCAGTTCCTTTCCTGATTCAAAGTACTTTGTGTTTAAGCCATTTTCTTCAGCAAAAAAGATAAAATCATTAATTTGATCTATTTCTACTGCTAGATAATCTTTAAAAAACTCATCATTATATAAATCTCTAACCTTAACATCAATATCGGAAGAGTGCTTTTTCTTTTTGGAGGTTTTCTTAGTATTATAAACCAACTTAAAAAGGTTAACAAAATTTAACCCATTAATCATTCTATCTTCTAAGAACACTTTATTTTCTAATGGAGATAACTCATCTGGTCTAAAATCATAATCGGTATCATTAATCCTCGAAGACGTCTCTTCTGCTACATCTCCTATCCCACTTTGACTAAATCCTATTTTTTTTACATCTACAGATACATTTCCTACTAAGTCATAAGGGGTTACCACAACTTCTTCCAATTGGTTTACAGATTCGTTAAGAAAAACATTTAATCTTTTAGTATCTACAATCCCTTTATCTACCAGTATCACAAAATTCTGATATTGCATAGCTACAACTTCTATGCGATCATTAATTCCTGCCCCTATTTTAAATTTTCCATCTTTGGTCGTAATAGTACCTTTATTGGTACTGCGATTATAAACTACTACACCTTCTACATCATCTCCAATGGGCGCACTAATTTTTCCATTGATCATAACTCTTGAGGTAATTTGGGCAATAGAGGTACTAATTATAAAACAAACAAAAAGAACAGATAACTTTATCTTCATAACAAACGAGGTTAATTTTATTTTTTAAGATACTACATTTTTTTATTTTCACAGAAGATTTCTAGATAAGAAAACGTTAAACTACTTTTATAAAAAAAATCTAATGACAAACTGTATAATTGCAAGTACATCTACACTTCACGGAAGTGAAGCTTTGGCATATTTACAAGACACCTTACTAGACTTATACTCAGGTATTGAGGAAATTCTTTTTATACCATATGCTCGTCCGGGAGGAATTTCTCACGATGAATATACTATCGGTATTAATAATATTTTTAAAAAAATAAATAAGAGAATAGTTAGCATACACATGTTCCCTAATCCTAAAGAAGCTATAAAAAATGCTAAAGGTATCTATACCGGAGGCGGAAATACATTTCTATTGGTGGATCAATTATACCGAAATGGAGTTATAGAACCATTAAAAGAAGCTGTTCTTTCTGGAGTACCTTATTTAGGAACAAGTGCAGGAAGTAACATTTGTGGTCTTAATATGAAAACTACAAATGATATGCCTATTGTTTACCCTCCAAACTTTGCCACATTAGGTATTGTACCATTTAATATTAATCCACATTATCTTGATCCTGATCCTAATTCGACACATAAAGGAGAAACCCGAGAAACTCGAATCAAAGAGTTTCATAATTTAAACCCACAACCTGTAGTGGGCATACGAGAAGGAAGTTGGCTGAAAGTCTATAACAATAAAATAACTCTGGAAGGTAGTTTAAGCGCTAGAATTTTTGAAAAAGGTAAAGAGCCTTACGAAATAGAAACAGGCAGCTCATTATCTGGATTAAACTAATAATCATACTGTGGATTACCAACAAATACTTAACGAAATAAGATCCGAGCTATCGTCTATTTCTTATACAGGAAAAGTAGCTTCATACATTCCTGAATTAGCAAAAATTAAACCTGATAAATTTGGGATGCATCTGCATTGCATTAATTCTGGTCATTATAACTTTGGAGATCATAATGAACGATTTTCTATTCAAAGTATATCAAAAGTATTTGCTTTAACTATGGCCATGTCATTATTAGATGATGAATTATTTAAACGTGTGGATGTCGAGCCTTCTGGAGATCCGTTTAATTCTTTAGTGCAATTAGAATATGAAAATGGGGTTCCCAGGAACCCATTCATTAATGCAGGCGCTCTTGTGATATGTGATGTTTTAATATCGTTATTAAAGGATCCAAAAAAAGATTTTCTCAATTTTATACATAAGATCACAGGCAATGCTGATATTGATATCAATCCAAAAGTTTTTCAATCCGAAAAAAAACATAGTTACCGTAATGCAGCAGTATTAAATCTAATGAAATCTTTTGGCAATATTAAAAATGATATCGAAACCGTCCTTGATTTCTATATCTACCAGTGTTCTATAGAAATGTCTTGTAAAGAGCTATCTACTGCATTTATGATATACGCCAACGGCGGAAAACGATTATTCGACAATGAACAAATCTTATCATCCAGAAAGGTTAAACGTATTAATGCGATAATGCAGACTTGTGGTTTTTATGATGAAGCCGGTGAGTTTAGTTATAGAGTAGGTTTACCTGGAAAAAGTGGTGTTGGCGGAGGAATTGTAGCAGTACACCCCGGGCAGTATACCGTAACGGTATGGAGTCCCCCATTAAACCCCAAAGGAAACTCAGAACTGGGGATGCATACCTTAGAACGATTAACTACTTTGACAGGGTTGTCTATTTTTTAAGAAAAATACTCATCTAAAATTATAGAAATGCTTTATTCTCTAATACTGGATTTAAATATTAATGTCATTACGTTGAATATCAAGATGCTCAAAAATAATTAGGTTCGTTTATATCAAAATAATATAAAACTATTATATTTAGTCCTAATTCCTTAAATTATATTAGCATTAATGAATTTAAGAGTACTGATACTAAAATAATTGCACCATAATTCTATATAATTCAAAAAAGGTACATGTTTGAAAATTTTACTTCAAAAAACTTTGAGTTCAAATCTTTAGCCATCATACTAATTGTCACTCTCTTGGTATACCTCAATCATTTTGACAATCCTTTTTTTTTCGATGACTATCATACAATTACCGAAAATGAATCTATACGCAACTTAGACAACTGGACAAGTTTTTTCTCAAATGCTGATACTTTTAGTTCTCTTCCTGCCAATAGATCATATAGACCTGTAATTACATTAATGAATGCAATTGACTATTCATTGGCAAATGGATTAAACCCGAAATATTATCACTACCATATCTTTTTTTGGTTTTTGGTTCTAATTATTTTAATGTTTCAGCTAACTAAACATATTTACGTAAAATCCATGGAAAAATATCGATGGATTGGAGTCACAGCACTTTTTGCAACTGCTTGGTTTGCGCTTCATACAGCAAATGCAGAAACCATAAACTATATTTGTGCACGTTCTGACTCTTTTTCTACGCTTTGTGTGGTGGCATCTCTACTCTTATACATACACCCTATAGGGAAGAAATGGCATCTATATTTATTAACCATGATTATTGGCATATGGACAAAACAAACAGGAGTAATATTTCTCCCTATACTTTTTGTGTATGTCCTTTTATTTGAAGAATACTCCCTAATTGACGAATTCAAAACTAAAACAAAAGAGAAAATTTTTAGAGCCTTAAAAAAAATCGCACCTACAGCAATTATTGGGACTTCTCTTTTTTTATTCAATCAATATTATTTAACACCAGAAGGCACAGTTTCAACGAACTATACAGTAACAAGATTTGAATACATTAGTACGCAATGTTATGTAATTATACACTATCTAGGCAATTTTATTCTTCCCATTAACCTTAGTGCAGATCCTGATATCACTATTATAAAACCTTGGTATGACATCAAAATACTTGCAGGGATATTGATCATTTTGGGGACGCTATTTTTAATGATAAAAACTAGTTTCAAAAAAGAGCTTAGGCCCATTTCCTTTGGTATTGCCTGGTTTTTTATTGCCTTATTGCCAACTTCATTAAACCCTCTATTTCAGACTGCAAACGACCATCGTATGTTCTTTCCTTTTATCGGTCTCTTTATTGCTGTCCCATGGGGAATATTAATCATTTTAAAAAAATATAATGTATTTGAAAAAGGCAAAAACTATATTATCGGCATAGCATCTATATTATTAATACTCCTTATTGGTCATACATATGGTACATTTCATAGGAATAAAATATGGAATTCTGAAGAATCATTGTGGTTAGATGTCACTATGAAAAGTCCAAAAAATGGAAGAGGACAAATGAATTATGGTTTAACTCAAATGGAAAAAGGCAAATTTGATGTTGCATTAGAATATTTTAACAAAGCAGACAAATTAATCCCCAAGTATTATATTTTGTATATCAATTTAGGTGTTGCACATGGAGCAAAAAAAGAGTACTCCACGGCAGAACATTATTTTAAGTCAGCAATACATCTAAATTCCAGCTCTCCAGCTCCAGAATATTATTATGGAAGATATCTTTCTGAACAAAAAAAATATAATGAAGCCGAAATATATTTAAAAAAGGCATTAATTAAAAGTCCAAATCATATTCTATCCAAGCAATTACTAAAACATATCGCAAATAAAGTTGTAACCTCTGAAAAAGAGATAAAACCCTTATTAGAAAAAATAAAAACAAATCCTGACATTGAATCTTATATTAATCTAAGTCTTATATATTATAGAAATGAAAAATATGAATTGGTAATTTCAACTTGCAAAGAAGTATTAAAAATAGATCCTAATAATGTCGCCGCCTACAACAATATCTGCTCTGCTTATAATCAAATGAAACAATGGAAACTTGGAGCCGAAGCATGTAAAAAAGCTTTAGAAATAGATCCAAAGCATCAATTAGCAAAAAACAATCTTAAGTGGGCAACAGATAATATCAACTAATTATCAGAATTAAAAAAAACAGACAATGCTAAACAACAAAACAATTGCTGTAGTAATTCCTTGCTACAATGAAGGGACACAAATATCAATGGTTATTGATAGCATGCCTGATTTTGTAGATCGTATTATAGTAATTGATGATGTCTCCAAAGACAATACTGTTGGGGTTGTTTTAGAATATTTAAAAAAGGATAACACCTCTCCTCTCAAACTGACCTCAAACTTAAAAAAAACGATTCTTCCAACCATATATAATCAAGCAGATAGAGAAGTACATCATAAAAATATAGAAGAAGCAAAAAAGTTTACTCCCATTGAAATTTTGAATGAGAATCCTGATGAGGAAAAAATCATTCTTATAAAACATATGAAAAACGGAGGTGTTGGAGCGTCTGTAGCAACTGGATATAAATGGTGTAAAGATCATGATATTGATTGTACTGTAGTTATGAATGGCGATGGACAGATGGACCCTAATGAACTTGAATCTATTTGTAATCCTGTTATTAATGAAGATATAGATTATGTAAAAGGAAATCGGTTAATTCATAAAAGTGCGTGGGTTATCATTCCCAGAATTCGATTCTTTGGAAACTCAATTCTAAGCATACTTACAAAAATTGTTTCGGGATATTGGGGAATATCAGATACCCAAAGTGGATATACCGCAATGTCTAATAGTGCTATAAATTCTATTCCATTATATAACATTTATAAAAGATACGGAATGCCAAATGATGTCTTGGTAAAACTTAATATAGCATTCTGTACCATAAGAGAGGTCAAAATAAAACCAGTATATGGAGTAGGTGAACAATCCAAGCTTAGCGTTATCAAAGTTACTTTTCCTATTTTGTTTCTATTGATAAGGTCTTTTTTTAAGAGACTAACAGTAAAATATTTATACAGAAGTTTCCATCCACTATTTTTATTATATTGGATAGCAATTATTATTGGAATAATCAATATGTATTTCCTATATCATTTATTAACAAACTTTTTCATTCCAGAGTCTAAAACTCCAACTGATTATTTAATCATTTTTATTTTCCTTACTATTTCAGGTTTCCAGTCGTTTTTATTCGCCATGTGGATGGATATTCAGGATAATGAACGACTATCTAAGTAGTTTGCTTTTTCGAACATTTTTTAATGAAATTTGTATAAATTAGATTCTATCCTATTCTAAGGAGATACAACGTATAAATTTTATTAACTACATTTAAATCTCAAAAAAAGAATAATTTTGAAAAAAATTGACCACTCAAAACTTAAAGCCACACCAGAAGCTGAAGATTTTTCAGGGAAATATGAAGACACAAACTTTATATCAAGGTATTTAGTTAATAGTTACTTCAATTCAGTTAAAAGGCTTTTAAAAAAATCAGAAGATATAAATTCAGCTCATGAAATTGGATGCGGAGAGGGAAGATCAACGATTAAACTAAACAAAATGATCTCTAATCTTACTGCCTCAGAATACGTAGATAATCTAATTGTAAAAGCAAAAAACAACAACCCTGATTTAAACATTTTTCAAGAAAGTGTTTATGAACTTACATACGATAACTCTAGTGTAGATATAGTTTTTTTGTTAGAAGTATTAGAACATCTGGATTATCCAGAAGCTGCACTGGACGAAATAAAAAGAATATCAAAAAAATATTTAATCTTAGGAGTTCCAAGAGAACCTTTGTGGTGTTTTTTAAACATCTGTAGATTCAAATACTGGAAAAGTTTTGGGAATACTCCGGGACATTTAAATCATTGGTCAAAAAAATCCATAATTAAATTAGTTGAAAAAAAATTCGGAAAAGTTATCGCTATAGAATCTCCCATTCCATGGACAATAGTTTTGGCTGAAAAATCAAATTAATAAAAAACACTCCAGAATTTTCTATAAAAATGTTTAAGATTGGCAGAATATTAAGCAAGAAAAATAAAGCATTAACTATCAGGTATATCTTTATTAGTCTATTAAGTTATGGTTTTGTTTTTTCAGGATTGATACTTCTGGTCAATTTTCTAAAAGTAAACAAGACTAAAGCATTTATAATAGTTTATGGAATTAATTATATATTTCTATACATAGTCCAATTAAGGTATTTATTTAAAACTAATCATAATACATATAAATTAATTCGATTTATTAGTTTCATTCTCTTTTTTTATTTATGTGCAAATTTCATGTACAATGTAGGGTTGAACTTAAATTTAAATTATTTAGTTTCCACTGCTTTCACTATTATTATTTTAATGCCCTTTAGAATAATCGTGTCAAAATTGTTTGTTTTCAAGAATTATTAAGTCAAACGTATTTTGTCGTATTTTCCAAACATATCTTATTAGAAATTCAATTCTCTAGCTAATACAACTTCATATATAGAAACAATGAAGTGAAAAAAGTTCATTCATAATATACTTAAACAAAAAAACCTTATCATAAATTACAGATAAGGTTAGAGCGGGAGACCAGGTTCGAACTGGCGACATTCAGCTTGGAAGGCTGACGCTCTACCAACTGAGCTACTCCCGCCTTACGCGGCGACAAATGTATTAGATTTCTTCTAAACTAAAAAACAAATAAATATTTTTTTTATGATAATTTCACGTTAAAATTTAACAAAAGTCAGTTGTAAATATTTTTTCGTGTGTATTTTGGCGATAAAAATTGTTTTTTGTCGAAAAAATCATATATTTGCCTAATTGATAACATTTTAAGATATTATCAATTTATATTTATGCCAAAAAAGAATAAAAGCTGTTTTAACCATATATAGATTACGGTTAAAGCGTAATTTATTTAAGCTTTAATTGTAAATAAAACGTAAAATATGAAGATAAAATCACCCCTCATAATCTTATTTTTATCTTTAGCAACTGCTCAGGCTCAGGTCAAAGTTGGTGATAACCCCAATCAAATAGATTCTTTTTCTATTTTAGAATTGGAAAGTACTAATAAGACATTCGTTCTCTCTAGAGTTACTACAACTCAAATGAATGCAATGACTCCTTTAAATGGAGGATTAGTCTATAATACAACTGTCAATTGCGTCTTTCAATATAACAATAATAGCTGGTCAAGTCTATGTACCGGCAATGATGATCAACAACTATCCTTTAATCCCACGACAAACATTTTAAGTTTGGAAGATGGAGGATCTGTTGATTTATCTTCTCTAATATCCGCAGGTCCCGTAGGACCGACTGGAGCAACCGGAGCGCAAGGAACAACAGGTGCTACTGGAGCAACTGGTGCGCAAGGAAC
>NZ_JACA01000004.1 GCF_000520995.1 Aquimarina macrocephali JAMB N27
ACTGGAGCACAAGGAACAACAGGTGCCACTGGAGCAACCGGAGCACAAGGACCGACAGGTGCCACTGGAGCAACTGGAGCGCAAGGAACTACTGGTAACACAGGAGCACAAGGAACAACAGGTGCCACTGGAG